>VGMX01000018.1 GCA_016866305.1 Chlorobiota bacterium
GCACCGAGATTGAACACAACAAAGTCACCAGGGTAGTAGTAGCCATCAGAATTACTGTACAGGCTGACCGCTTTGTATTTGCTCACATAGCGCCCGTTCACGTTCAAAGTCAACTGTTTAGTGGGTTTCCAAGTGACACTCGCAGAACCCGTATGCTCTGGCCGATAGGCGAGCCATTCGGGATCTGGATTGTTTTTTTCAGTTGTAGAGGCTGTAGCTGGGTTGTAAGACTTGTTTTTTGCGTTCATGTAGGTGTAGCCAACGCTCAGATTCCAGTTGGAAGTCGGCTTGTAATTCAGGCTGGTCTCGATGCCCCAAATGCGGGCCTTGGTGATGTTCAGGTATTTGTAGGTCCCATCAGTTTGAAGGCGTGACTCAATGAGGTTATCATAGTCATTAATGAATCCAGCGATATCGAACGATACCTTATCGCCGAATTGCTTGTACATGCCGAGTTCCCAAGCGGTCATGGTTTCTTTGTCGAGGGAAGGATTTGGTGTTATGTAGAATATCCCTCCTTCTCGTACGAATCGTTCATACAAGCTTGGAGCACGGAAGCTTTTACCCCACGAACCACGGAAAGCCATGTCGTCAGTTGCCTTGTAGTTTAGGGCAAAACGTGGACTCAACGCATCGACACTTTCGTTTTCGAGTTCTTGCCATGTTCCGTTTCGAAGTTGGACCTCTTTTGCGTCAACGCCACTCCAGTCGTACCGCAGGGAAGCAAGGGAAGTAAGCTTTTCGGTGATTTTCCACTCGTCCTGCACAAACGCGGCAAAATTTCTTTCCATGATATCGTTGAATTTGCCAGACACAGGATACTCTGCAGCTACTTGGGTGGTCTTGGTATCAACGATGTTGCCGTCCACACCGAAAAGGAACCTGTGGGCAGGGGTTACACGCCAGTCGAGCTTGACTCCTGCACCATACCGATTGTCATCGGATTCATTGAACTGGCCAGGTTTTTTGATGCTTGGGTATAATGGTGATGAAAACCCTGAGAAAGCACCGCCGCCAGTGGGATATTCTTGATCGTAATCAGTCGTGTTGTACTCATAACGTGTCGAGTTATAGGTGTAGTATAACCTTGTGTCAAGTGATAGGTTATCGCTAAGCATATTTACATAGTTTAACCCTATCAATGCATTTTTTCTTTCAATCAAGTCATCTGTATAGACATCATATACAGGGTTGTATATCGTTCCAAATCCAGTCCCCACATAGTGGCCGGAATAAGTCCTATAAATATCGTATGCTCTGTTAGTAATTGGGGTTGGAGTTGCTGTTATAGAAGGTGAAGGTGGGAATGATCCGTAATTTGCGTCGACGATGTTTGTATTCCATGCCCATTGATAGGCATAGCCGCCTACCATTGTATTATAGAAGGCGCTGACCTGCAGGTACTGTTTTGCATCGATGTCGTACCGAGCTTTAAACTTGACATCGTTCATGTAATTCCATGCGTTTTGCCGATAGCCATCGTCGTCGCTATGAGAATACAGTAGATTATAGGTCCATTTTCCAGACTTGTTCCCGATACCCACGTAAGAACTCCAAAACATTGGGTATTTGTTCTCCTGTCTGTAGATACTCTGGTCACTGGACGGTGGAGCATCATAAAAACCGACACTGCTTCCTGCTTTGACTTCCATTTTGTCAGGCAGGTGGCCTTGGACGTTTACCACGCCACCCATGGCGCCTGAGCCGTATAGCGTTGCAGCTGCACCCTTGAGCACTTCGACCTTGTCGGCTGCGTTCATGTTGACGGTCTGCCAAGTGATTTCACCGCTTTCAGGATTATTGATCGGGAAGCCGTCATACAGGCCTTGTACTCGAGTGCCGATTCCTCCGCCTTGATAGGTGTTAGAACCGCGAATTTGCATGGAAGATGTGGATGCACCTCCTGCACGGCTGACCACCACGCCAGGCACATCCTCGACAACCTGGTCAAGTGTTGGGTTGGGCTTTTGTTCAATCTTTTGTTTCGAAACAACATTGGCCGTTACCGGCACTTCAAGCCGGTCCTGCTTGTAGAGGGCCGCGCCGACAACCACCTCGGAAGCCATGATGGTGGTCTGGCCGAGCGAAAGGTTGACCACGGAGGTCTGGCCTGCGCCGACGCTGACTGTCTGACTCGCGGGTGAGTAGCCCACGATGGAGACCGCTATTTTCTGCTGTTTTGCCGGCACTCCCTGGAGGGTGTAGTTGCCGTTCATGTCGGTGGCGGTGCCGATGGTTGTTCCGGCAACGGTTACCGAAGCGCCATAAACGCCTTCGCCGTCAGCTTTGTCGGTAACCTTGCCTTTTACCGTGCCGGTGTCGGCTCCGTAGGACGGGAGCGGCAACAACAGCGCCAGCAGGCAGAATGCTGAAAGAACAAAACGGACAAGGGGGTACGCTTGCGCATGTTTTGTTTTCATGGTTGTGTGTTGTGTGGTTGCAATGATACGAACTGCTAAAGAACAAGGTTAAAACCTCCGTTCATTCTGCTTGAACATCAACACGGTACACTCTTGCAATCTGGTCCGGAACAAGAAACAATCGTCCACTCCTTTTTCACGTATGCTCTAAATCTATCAAAAAAAAAAGAAAAGCGCAACTTATTACGGTTCAAGGCAGTCATGCCGTGGGGAACAAGTCTCTTCGGGGTGGAGGAACTGCCAAAGGCAGCATATCTTTTTTCAGCTCAGAGTGACCGGCATATCGGTCACGTCCGGGTTTGATGCCGGGTAAGCACGAAGTTCCGTCTCGCCTGCCGGAGCAGTTTTGCAACGCAAATCCCCGGCGGCTGCCAGGGATCGCAAAGAGGGGATATGAACGGGACGTGCCGGGGAGCGTTCAGATAACACCGAGTTCCCTGCCGATCGTGCAGAATTCGGTGATGACCTTGTCGAGGTGCTGCTTTTTGTGGGTTGCCATGAAACTGGTCCGGAGCGCTTCATGGCCGGGCATGACGCCTGGACGGATGAAGGCGTTCACATAGACGCCGGCATCGAACAGCTTTTTCCAGAATACAAGTGTTTTCATCTGGTCGCTGATGAGCACGGTGACGATTGCTGTACGCGACGGCATGAGGGTGAATCCTGCCTTGAGCAGGCCCTGTCGGACGTAGTCGGTATTGGCGATGAGTCTTTCCATGAGGCCCGGTTCGGTGCGCAGGATATCGAGAGTGGCAAGCACCGCGGCGACGCTTGCCGGTGTGGGAGATGCGCTGAAGATCAGCGAGGATGCGTTGTGCTTGATGTAGTTGATGACTGCGCGGTCGCCGGCAACATAGCCGCCCAGCGAACCGAAGGTTTTCGAGAAGGTGCCCATGATGAGGTCAACCTCATCAACGAGGCCGAACTCCGAGGGCGTGCCCCTGCCGCCCTTGCCGATAACGCCCACGGCATGTGCGTCATCGATGACGATGCGGGCGTTGTATTTCTTTGCCAGTTCCACCAGCCTCGGAAGGTCGACGATTTCGCCTGAAACCGAGAAAACACCGTCGGAAACAATAAGGCGTCCGGCGTTGTCGGGAATTTTCCGGAGCACGCGCTCCAGATCCTCCATGTTGTTATGATTATAGCGTACGAGATTTGCTCCACCTCCCTGCGCCATGATCGAAGCGGCAACGAGACTCGCATGATTGTCGCGGTCGGATACGATATATTCACCTCTCTGCACAAGGGTAGGGATAATACCCTGGCCGGTCTGGTATCCGGTGCTGAAGAGCAGGCACCGTTCCTTTTCAAAATAGTCGGCCAGTTTTTCCTCGAGCTCGATGTGCAGGTTCACGGTGCCGGTCATGTAGCGCGATCCGCTGCAGCTCGTGCCGTACTTGTTGATGGCATTGATCGAAGCGGTTTTCACCCTGGGGTCGGCGGTGAGGCCGAGGTAGTTGTTCGAGCCCGCCATGACCAGCTTGCGTCCCGCAAAGGAGACTACCGGCCCTTCCGTTTCGTCGATCGGATGAAAAAAGGGATATATGCCCTGCGCCTTCACTTCGTCGGCAAGGGTGAAATCAAAACATTTCCTGAACAGGTCTTTGGGTTTCTCCACAGTCATGCAAAATTTACTTCAGCCCTCGCTCGTCGAAGCTGGAATTTCTCGTTTTTACGGTCGTCTCTTTTTGTTATTCTTTCGGTGACCGGGTTTCAGTGCGGGGCCTTGCCCCAAAACCGAAATGTATTAAAATTTTTATTTTTTTCGGTAAAAACGGCTCCCCGTTTTTTTACATCCCCCAAAGCGGTTCCGGCTGCGCGGGGCTCACCGTGGAGGCGGAACGCAAACAGGATGGATATGAGCGAAACGATACTGGTTACCGGTTCGACGGGTTTTATCGGGGCGAGGCTGCTGCACTGTCTCGAAGGCCGGGACTTTGCAGTGCGAGTGCTGCTCCGTCCCGAAAGCAACGCCCGATCCCTGCCCGAAGGGGTTGATGCTGTGCGTGCGGATTTTTCCGATCCGGATGCTCTCGGTCGGGCTGTGCTTGGGGTGGCGCGTATCGTGCACCTTGCCGGCATCACCAGGGCCCGCAACGAGGAGGAGTTCGACCGTGGCAACGTGATGCCGGTGCGCAACCTGCTGGCCGCCGTGAGGGAGCACAATCCGGGGCTGAAGCGCTTCGTGCTGGTATCCTCACTCGCGGCTGCAGGCCCTGCCTCCGAAGGCGTTCACGGCGTGCGGGAATCGGACGAGCCTCGTCCGGTCAGTGCTTACGGGCGCAGCAAGCTGCGAGCCGAGCGGATTTGCATGGATGCTTCGGGAACGGTGCCGGTCACCATTGTGCGTCCTCCCGCCGTGTATGGACCCGGCGACCGCGACGTGCTGCAGGTGTTCCGGATGCTCTCGAAAGGAGTGCTGGTGTCGGCGGGAAATCCTTTTGTACAGCGCTTCAGCATGATCTACGTCGATGACCTGGTGCGGGGCATCATGGAGGCTGCGTATTCCGGAAACGCTGCCGGCCATCTGTATTATTTGACATCCCGGCAGACGTGGTCGTGGGATGATGTGATCGCCGCCGCGCGTCCCTCGCTCGGGTTCGGAAAATTGCGGCGCATCGTGTTGCCCAATCCGCTGGTATACCTGCTCGGGGCCTTCGGCGGGCTTGCTGGACGGCTTTCCGGAAAACCGCCGCTTATCAATCGAGACAAGGCAAACGAGCTTGTACAGGACTACTGGGTCTGTTCGTCCGAAAAAGCTGCGGAGGAGCTTGGTTTTATTGCGGCAACGCAGCTTGCCGAAGGCGTGGGAAAAACCATCGCATGGTACAGGAAGAAAGGGTGGATGTAAGATTATTTTTTTTCGTGCGTTATTCCTGGCGTAAGCGATGCGTGGTTGCGGTGTCTTGTCGAAAATATGCTCCTTGTTCCGCTTTTTTAAATGTGATAAAATCGGTACCATTTTAAATGGTCAACCAGACTCCCTGTTTTTTTTGCTGTATTGCCTAACCCGATGTCAGGGCTTTTTTTGTTGCGGGCGCCCTCATCGTGCCGGGCAGGCAGTTACAATTCCCCCGTAAAGGCAGGAATCAGGCCCTTGCCGTACGCCCCGATCACTTTTTTCTGCAATAGAGAGGGCCCGCTCGTCGGGTTCATGTTTCGTGGTGCGGTATCGGTTTGCTCCAGGTCAACTCAACACACGGGACACATGAAGAAAAAAACGCTGCAGCTTGTTCTGCTTTTTTCCCTGCTCCGCTCGATTCCTGCCGGGGCGGCGGATTTTACGGTCACCTCTCTTGCCGACACCGGAGCAGGCTCCCTGCGTACCGCTATCACGTCGCTGAACGCAAGCCCGGATGCTGCGAATTCCATCAGGTTCATGACAGGCGGAACCATCAATCCTGCAACGGCCCTGCCGGCAATAACGCGAAATGTGGATTTTTCGGCCCCCGGAGGTGCCGTCACGATCCAGAGAAGCGGCATGGGGAACGGAAACGGATTGCTGACAACCTCGGGCAGTCCCTCGGTTTCCTTTACCGGGCCGGTAACCCTCGTCGCTTCGGGTTCACTGAACGTTTCGGCAATCAGGGGTGGCGATAATCTGTGGATTTCCGGTTCCCTGCCGTACAACCTCAGCTCGTTGACCACCGGCAACGGAGCATATGGTACGTATTCACGTCTTTCAACGACCATCGGTGGAGATGTGAGCGGAACCATTACCGCGAATGCCGGCACCTTTAACGCCTACGGTTTGCGTTCCGGAGGCGGCAACATGAATATCACCGGTGATATTTCGGCCTTGATTCGGGTGTCGGCGGGTACTACCGCAGCTTACGGCGTGAGCGCGAGCGACAATATGACGATCAGCGGCGACGTTTCGGGCGACATAGGCTCCACGGCCGGCACCGGAACGGCATTCGGCATTCATGCCTATCGCAATCTCGGTATCGGCGGCGACGTGTCCGGCACGGTAAGCGGAACGGTGCTCAACGGGTCGGAAGCTTACGGCATCGGGGCAGGCATTGTTACTACCGGGACGAACAGGAACCTTACGATCGGCGGCGATATCTCCGGGAGGGTTACCGCATCGGCGAGCGGCAGCGGCGCGTACGGCATTTATGCCGGTCGCGACATCGCCATTGCCGGCGATCTGTCGGGAACGGTCGGAGCTACAGCGGGAACCTACGGCGCATATGCTCTGAGTGCGGGCAATGATCTGATGGTCGGCGGAGACCTGTCGGGCCGGATTGAAGCAACGGCCGGGACGCTCGATGCCTACGGGCTCTCCTCATCTTACATATGACGCTGGGCGCCCTGTCGGGGACGATCGATGTCGATGTGCTGAACGGTTCGGGTGCATACGGCATTGGAGCGGGTATGGCTGCGACGGGGACGAACAGGAATCTCGTGATCGGCGGCGACGTATCGGGAACAGTGACTGCTACGGCAGCAGGCGGTAACCGTGCGTACGGGCTTTATGCCCGTCAGGACCTCTCGATCGGAGGCGGTGTTTCAGGAGTTGTGTCAGCAACGGCGGGCTTGAGCGATGCTGCAGGCATCTATTCCCTGGAAGGTTCTGTTAGGGGTGCATCTTCCTTTTCTCCACTTGTTGTTACCGGGTCGGTACTTGCAACTGCAACCGGAGCTTCAGCTGGAATTCTGTCATGGGATGCCATGAATTGTTGATGTTTTAGGTCTTGTTTCTGCTGCTGGAGCGAATGCGTATGCAATTCGTTCAGGACGCTTTGACGGCGCCGGTGGCTTTACCGATAACGGTTCTGCACCTTCGGACAGGGTTACTCTGGCCGCTGGTGGATCACTCCATGGCAGTGTTGACCTCGGGGGTGGTAGCGATTTTATGACGGTAATGGACAATTCGCTGATAAGCGGTGTGCCTGTGCTCTCAGGCGGGGCGGGCTATGACGAGTTGTATTTCGACTCCTGGAGCGGAGAACTCGGAGCCTCAGTCGTGAACTGGGAAATGACGACTGTAATGAGCGGGTCGGCGGTTGGACTGGGCGCACCGAAAGCCCTTGATGGAGATATGCACATCGAAAGAGGTTCGGCAGTGTCTGTTTCTGCAGCAGGAGGTCGCTACAGTCTCGGGGGTACCCTTGTCAACAATGGACTGCTCGATCTTCGCAATGGCAGTACCTCTGACCGTTTCAGGATTGAGGGGGATTACGCCGGTACTGGTGCGCTTGGTCTCGATATCGCACCCGGAAGTTCCGATCTGTTCTTGATCGCCGGCGACGCCGAAGGCTCCACCGCTCTTCTCCTGCGTGCCGAAGGCAGTGTCGCTTCGCTTCGTGACGGGGGCCCTCTTCTTCTGGCGCATGTCGACGGAACGTCGATGGAAAATGCTTTCGTTATGCAGTCTGCAGAGGGATATGGCCCGTATTCGATGGAACTGGTGATGGAGGCTGCGCCTTCAGGCGGCTACGACTGGTATCTCGGTATCGGGGGATACCTTCCTGAGGCGGTTGCCCTGCAGGCGCTGATGCCGTTTATCGGCCAGCCGCTTTCAGGAACGCTTCCCCGTTTCGGCGAACGTCTTGCCAGTTCGGGATATTGCCGTGCGTCGCATGAAAGCGGCGCGTTCTGGTCGAGAGCTTTCGGCAGCCGTTACCGTACGGAGTTTTCCGGCGACGTCGCGTCACATGTGAGCGGATACAGCGGTGGCGTGCAGGCGGGAGCCGATCTGTATGCCGGAAAAAACGGTGACGTTTCTTCTGCTGCCGGTCTTTACGCCGGAGCCGGATTTCAGCAGGGTGATGCGCCGGAGGCCGATGGCCGAAAGGCGGCCGGGCTCGAAGGCTCCTTCGTGCATGCCGGAGCTTACGCAACCCTTGCCGTGCCCGGATCGTATTACGTCGAATGGATTCTGCAGGCCGGCTTTCATGATATTGCGCTGTCGTATGCATCGGGCGGACGGGATGACGCCGAAACCTGGAGCTGGCTTGCTTCGATGGAGGCCGGTCTCCGGATTCCTCTCGGCGGCGCCCTGTCGTTCGAACCGAAAGCACAGGTTATCTACCGTCACACAGGAGGGTTCTCTCTTTCGCCGGCGGCAACGGGCGAGGTCTGGGTTGATACGCTGCAGGGTATTCGCGCTCTTCTGGGTGCGGGTTTGACGTTCAGCGAGTGCGGCGGGTTCAACGGGTTTTTCGGGATGGATCTGATAGGGGATTTCGATACGAAAAACCGGGTACGCTACCTCGATACCGATGTCGCGCTCAAGTCGGAAAGCGAGTGGTGTTTTCTCGGGCTGTCTGCAGGCATAGGCAGGAAGAGCCGGACGGGCGGGCCGGATTACTATCTGAGGGCGGGGGCGATGTACGGGCTCGAAACGGGGAGTTCTTTCGGATATACGATTGCCGGTGGGTTGAGGGTGCCGATCTGAGGTTGGGGGTGCTTTCCCGGGGGGCAGGGCAGCGGCCTCATCCGAGCAGCTTCTGCATCAGGCGCAGGAGCAGGAACCGTTCGTCGGAGTACGGCAGCACTCCCTTGAGCGCCGCGTCGGTTTCCCTGAGCGCGAGAATCGCCGATTCGGTCTGCATGCGGGTGAATTTTTTCGTGTAGCCCAGATAGTTTCTGACGAAGTACTCCTGTTTTCCGAACATGCCGAGTATCCTTGCGATTTCGGCAGCAGGGAGCTGCTGCACACCCGGCGACGAAAGCTTCCACAGCCGCATGAAAAAGGTTGTCAGGTAGCGCACGATGCTGCCGAGTCCTTCCTTCTGCCCCTCACGGTCCATGATCATGAGCGATATGCCGCTCGAAAGCCGCAGATTCCGGTCGGCAAGGGCTTTTTCAAGTTCGAACACATTGTAGGTTTTCGATATGCCCACGCATTCGCAAATGTCGGCGGCCGTGATGATGGAGTCCTGCTGTTTCGACGATGCGTAAAGAATGAGCTTTTCGATTTCATGGGCTATTTCCCTTGCGGAGGGCTGCACGTAGGCGGTGAGCAGCTTCAGCGCCTCGGGTTCGAACTCCCAGCCCGCGGCTCTTGCCCGTTCGGTTGCGAAGAGGTCCGGGTTGCGGATTGCCGGAAAGTCGGTTCTGCACGGTTTCAGTTCCCTGAAGGGCGGTTTGTCGAGCTCTTTTTTATCGGCCAGATCGGTATCGAGCACGAGTACGGTGAATCCGGCAGGGTCGGCAAGATAAGCGGCGAATTTCTCGTCGTGGTGCTTCTGCTGTTCTTTCGATCCAGTCCGTCTGATTTTTTCGAACTGCCGGACGACAAGGAGTCTCTTTTCGGTGAACATGGGGTATTCGGAGGCTTTCGAAGCCAGTTCCCCGAGGTTCAGGTCGGGGCCGTAGATCACCGAGGTGTTGAATGCAGCTTCCTCTTCGGAAGGGAACAGGGCGGCCTTGATGAGTCCGACCAGCTCTTCCTTGATGTAGCTTTCAGGTCCCGCGAAAAAATAGACAGGTTCGATGTTTCCGGAGCGGATTTTTTTCTTCAGTGCTTCCATGGTTTCGATCGGAGGTCCCAGAGGCGAAAAACCGAAGCCGCGAGCCGTTAAAACACGGTTTCGCGGCTTTATCGGCGGCTGTTCAGAACGGCAGGTCGTCCTTCTCCTGCTCCATGGCAGGCCCTGCATGCGGGGAGGTGTAATCCGAGGGTGCCTGCCGGTTTTCGCGCTGCATCTGGTTGTACTGCGGACGCTCGAATGACTGTCCGGTATCGCCGTGCCCCCCGCCCTGCTCCTTTGCCGAGCCGAGCATCTGCATATCGGTGCAGACGATTTCGGTGGCAAAGCGTTTTTCGCCGCTCTTGCTGTCTTCCCAGCTTCTGGTCTGCAGGCGCCCCTCGATATAGACCTGCCGCCCTTTCTTCAGATACTGGTTGCAGATTTCCGCGAGTTTTCCCCAGGCAACGATCCTGTGCCATTCAGTGCGGTCCTGCCAGTTGCCGGATGCATCCTTGAAGTTCTCGCTGGTTGCAACCGTGAAGTTGGAGACAGACTGCCCCGATGCCGTCGTTCTGAGTTCGGGGTCGTTTCCGAGGTGCCCGATAAGCATTACTTTATTAAGTCCTTTGGCCATGGTACGGTTTGTTGAGGTTATGGTTCCGGCATGCCGCATGCACGGAATCGGGAGATGCGGCTGCCGCTCTTTTCAGATAATACATCGAACAATCTCACAAAACAAGGTGCCTGGCATCAATGACCGGTCCTTCCCTGCACAGCAGAATGGTTTTTGTGCCGCCGTTCGCATCCCGGACTTCGACGGAACATCCGTAACAGATGCCGATGCCGCAGCCCATCACCGATTCAAGCGATACTTCGCAGGCGATGGCGTGTTTGTGCGAGAATGCGGCCACGGCCCTGAGCATCGGGTTCGGTCCGCAGGCGAACATTTTGAGGCGTCCGTTTTTCCGGAGCGGCGCGATGTCGTGCTCCAGCAGGTCCACCACCGTGCCCCTGAATCCCGCCGATCCGTCTTCGGTTGCCGTGCGGCAGTCCGAAAGGTTTTCCGTGAGGAGGTCGGACGATCTCCTGCCGCCGACGAAATTGATGCAGGTTATTCCCTCAGCGGCAAGCGTTTTTTCAAGGAAGAGCATCGGCGCGGCTCCAATACCTCCCGATACGAGGAGTGCGGTGTCGAACGACGGATCGCCGAGGCTGAAGCTGTTGCCGAGTGGACCGAGCACCTGCATGGTGGTGCTGCACGGAGAGCCGGCAAGAATGGCGCTGCCGCAGCCGACGTTTTTTGCCATGATGTCGATGGCTGTGCCGCGAATGTCATGTATGGAAAATGGCCGCCTGAGCAACGGCTGCGTCGATGCGTTCACCTTGATGTTGACGAAATTGCCCGGTTTTGCCAGGGCGGCTATTTCAGGACACTCGAAGGTAATGACCGAAACATCCCTGCTGATCTTGCGCGAGGCGGTGATGGCGGCGGTCGCATCGGTTATCGGAGCGGTTTCAGGAATCATGGCGGTAAGCGGAAGAATGGGCTGCAAGAGAAAAATGAAACAGTTCAGAGGTAATAACGGAACATGAGCGGGAATATGCAAGAAGTCAGGAGACAGCCTGTTGCCGGCAACCGGGGCAGGAAAGGGGATGGGCTATTACGGCGACTGCCCTTTGCAGCCGAAAGGCAAATGCAGACCCGGCAGGAGCGGCATGCCTTGCAGATCCCTGAGCGGAAAGCAAAAACTCCGGTGTGAATTTTTTAACATTCTCGGAAGTGTGTATGTTTCATCTTTTGTAGAGTCCAAGGAGAGTTATATCTTTTGTCTTTCGATTGTATTCACAAAACCAATTCCGGTTCATGCGTATCTTAACATTTACAGGTAAAGGCGGAGTAGGCAAAACCAGCGTGTCAGCTGCAACTGCTGTACGTTTGTCAGAGATGGGTCATCGTACCCTTGTGCTTTCAACCGACCCGGCCCACAGCCTGTCGGATTCATTTAACCTGCCTCTCGGCGCCGAACCAACCAAGATCAAGGAGAACCTGCATGCCATCGAGGTCAATCCTTACGTCGATCTGAAGCAGAACTGGCAGTCGGTACAGAAATACTATACGAGAATTTTTATGGCCCAGGGCGTTTCCGGCGTCATGGCCGACGAAATGACCATTCTTCCTGGTATGGAAGAACTGTTTTCCCTGCTGAGAATCAAACGGTACAAGACCGCAGGTCTCTACGACGCGCTTGTGCTCGACACCGCGCCGACCGGCGAGACCCTCAGGCTGCTTTCCCTTCCCGATACACTTTCATGGGGTATGAAGGCCGTCAAAAACGTTAATAAGTATATCATGCGTCCGCTCAGCAAGCCGCTGTCCAGGATGTCCGATAAAATTGCATACTTTATTCCTCCGGAAGATGCTATCGAATCGGTCGATCAGGTGTTCGACGAGCTCGAAGACATTCGGGAAATTCTTACCGACAACGTTAAATCGACGGTGCGTCTTGTCATGAACGCCGAAAAGATGTCGATCAAGGAGACCATGAGGGCGCTGACCTATCTGAACCTCTACGGTTTCAAGGTCGATATGGTTCTGGTGAACAGACTGCTCGATACCAACGAGAACAGCGGGTACCTCGAGAAATGGAAGGGCATCCAGCAGAAATATCTCGGCGAAATCGAGGAAGGGTTCTCTCCGCTGCCGGTCAAGAAGCTGAAAATGTACGATCAGGAGATCGTGGGACTCAAGTCGCTCGAGATGTTTGCCCGTGATATGTACGGTGATACCGATCCTTCGGCTCTCATGTACAACGAACCGCCCATCAAATTTGTGCGCAACGGAGATATTTACGAGGTGCAGCTGAAGCTCATGTTCGCAAATCCCGTCGATATCGATGTCTGGGTGACCGGCGACGAGCTTTATGTGCAGATCGGCAACCAGCGCAAGATCATCACCCTGCCCATAAGCCTTACCGGCCTGGAACCGGGCGATGCGGTTTTCAAGGACAAATGGCTCCACATCCCGTTCGATCTGAACCATCAGGGTCAGCATCAGCGGCAGAAAGAGTTCAACAAAGTCTGATTTGGCAGCCAAAATGCTGTTTGTTTGGTGGAAGTTTTTTTATTACTTTTTGTCAAAGTAACTGGTTACCAAAAAACATGAAATGGGCATATGCAGTAATGCTATCCCGCTTAAACAGGAGAAAGAATATGTCAGAAACCTATCAGAAGCTTCGCAAGGATTTCAAAGATCTTGATTTTACCGACCGTCTTACCTTTGTTGCAGAGAGTTTGGTGCTGACAGGTCAAGGCGCTGTTGTTGGGGGCTTGACTCTTGCCGGAACCGTTTTTGATACATTGATTAATAGTGCGGGTTCTTTTTTGGATGCTACAGGTGTTTTGAACATGCTGGGACGAACTGGCGGTGTTGTGGGTGAAACAATTGACAGGGTCGCAATAACGGTAAAAGATGTATCTCGGGCGGCAGGTGACCTGTATGTCAACGCTGTTGATGCTGTGGAAAATGTAACAGACAATGCAGCCGCTGCTGTTGGCGATGCAGGAATTTCTGCTTCGGAGGCCGTGAAGAATATTGCGGGTTCTTTCCAGAAAACCGGTGAAAAAAAGTAAGTGGGTTTCAGCTGTCTTTGGCAGAGATGTGATTTCTTTTTTTGTGTTTTTTGTTAAATAGTGTAGATTAGGTTATAATTTCTATTTTACTAAAAAGGTAAATTTTCAATAATTTAATTCCAAAAGGAGGAATTATGAGTGGTGGTGGCGTTTTTACCGATATCCTTGCTGCTTCAGGCCGTATTTTTGAAGTCATGGTCGAAGGGCATTGGGCTACAGTAGGGATGCTGTTTGATTCTCTGGGTAAAGGTGTAATGAGAATCAACCAGAATGCTTACGGCAATATGGGCGGTGGCGGTGGAAGCCTTCGCGGCTCATCACCTGAGGTATCAGGTTATGCTGTTCCCTCCAAGGCTGTTGATTCAAAGTTTGCAAAATAAGCAGACACTTGATGCTGTTTACCAGAAAGGCAGTGAAATGCTCAGGCATTCACTGCCTTTTTTTGTTCTTTTCTTTTTCGGCATTCCATTTTTCTCTTTGCGGGAGTTCTCCGGGTGCCGGATAAAAAACCGGGGGATGATTTTTCTTCGGGGGGAGATTTTCTGACGGGCAATCTGTTTGCCCCGGAGTTTCACTTTCTTTGCATATTTTATTAAATTTAACATTCAATTGATAATACGGGCGCCTTGGCAAACCGGTTGCAACCGGTTGTTTTTAAAGAGGTTTCCATAAGCGTAACGCGATCGGGACACGGGAGATGGCCACTATTTCATTATATGTATCCGGACAGACAGAGCTGAATGATGTCACCGAGTTTTTTCAGAAAAACCTCATGAATGCCCGTGAAAATCCCGTGGCTTTTTTTGACGGGGTTTTCTATGAATCTCACCAGGAGCGTGTAGGCAATATTGTTTTTCAGGATTACCTGGTCTACACCGATAAAGCGGTTTACCTCTGGGCAAGAGGTGCGAACAAGGATTATCTCGACCGGTTCAACCTCGGTTCGGTTTCGGTGAACAGCCGCAACAAGGACAGCGACTTCGCCACCCTGAATCTCAAGATCCGGAGAGAGGAGAAGGAGCCGGTGTACGTGATTTTCGATATGGTTGAAATACAGGAGGCGGAGCTGATAACGAGGCTGCATACCGTTATCGAGTCTGCCATTGAAGACGTGCTCGGGGTGAATTACCGCAAGGAGATTCCTGATCCCGTTGCGGCACGGGTTCTCCATGCAGCGCGCAACATCTGCCCTTTCCAGCCTTTTTCCATTTCCATTCCCGAAGGTCCGGCGGTGCACCAGGACAGTTCCATTGGCTACGGCCAGGATCTGCTCGAGCAGTACAAGGCATCCATCGGCTACGGCCAGGAAGAGCAGGCATCTCCCGCGCAGCATGTCCACAATCCTGCTGCAGAAGCCATGAGAGGGCTCGAGAATATTCTGCCTGCCGATCCCGCTGCACTCAAGCGAATAGCTTCTTCAATAAAGGATATTGTCGGTGATGCTCCTTTCAAACTGCGTGATCAGGTCATGAAAGATCTGCAGCATGTTCCGGGAGACGTCGCCACGGTTCTGACGGCACTGAATGAACTGCTGGCCAACATTGCAGGGAACCCGCAGGCAGAGCGATTCGTCATGACGGCCATTACCACGGCAGTCAGGAACGATGGTGTGCTCGGCTCTATCGGCAAGATGCTCAAGCTTACGACAGGGTTTGGTTCCGGCGGCGGCAGGAAGCAGGCTCCGAAACATGCCTCGGGAAGTGACCGTCACTCCCGTGATGATGATGCATTACACGCAAAACGTCCTTCTTTTGACGATGACGATGCTTCGACAATCCGCAGAAAGAAAATCAGCATCAAGGACGATTCTCTTCAGGATGGTTCCGGCATGTTTGCCGGAGAAATGCCTGAGGATGAGAGGTTGCCCTTGCCTGGAGAGCGTCGCCGCAAGGACGATCTTGCCGACGATGATGCGGATAGGGGCATAAAGCGCAAGAAAATAAGCATCAAGGCTGATGAAAGCGAGGCTTCGGCACTTGTCAGGGACATGATGGCCATGGATACGTCCCCTGCAGATGCGGCTTCAGCGCCGGTAAGGGAGGAGCCTCCGGCAGCAGCGGATAAACCGGTTGCCACAACGGAGGTGCGCCACAAGAAAATAAAAATTGTTGCCGACGCAGCCGATGCGTCTGACGAACCGGGCAGGACACAGGAGGAGCCGGAATCGGAACCTCTTCATCCTGCAGAAGAGGCGGGAGAAAGCCCGGTGCGCCGCAAGATAATTGCAATTGTAGCTGATGCTCCTGCCGAAGAGGAGATGGGCGTTTCGGAAGAGGATCTTGCCGGGGCTCTCGGTGAAGCGAGCGCCGGCGGCGGAAGTGCCGGAGTGTATACGACCATCGAGTCCGACAGTGAGCAATCCGTTGCGGGGGAAAAAACGGAAGAATCGGATAATTCCGGTACCGGCCAGAAAACCGGGGAATACGGAGAACAGTCCATGAAACGTACAATCAAGGTCAAGTCTACTCAATAGTTCTGTAAAAAACATGAGAATCATTCTTTATCTGGGTAAGGGCGGGGTTGGAAAAACCACCGTCTCGGCGTCGACGGCAACGGCAATCGCCCGTCGTGGAGAGCGCGTGCTTATTATGAGCACCGATGTGGCCCACAGTCTTGCCGATGCGTTCAGTGTCGAACTGAGCCAGACTCCGATCGAGGTGGAAAAGAACCTTTTTGCCATGGAAGTGAACGTTCTGACTGAAATCCGGGAAAACTGGAACGAACTCTATTCCTACTTCTCGTCGATTCTCATGCACGACGGCGCCAACGAGGTTGTGGCTGAAGAGCTCGCCATCGTGCCGGGCATGGAGGAGATGATCAGCCTCCGCCATATCTGGAAAGCGGCAAAATCGGGCAATTACGACGTGATCATCGTCGATGCCGCGCCGACCGGCGAAACCATGCGCCTGCTCGGCATGCCTGAATCCTACGGCTGGTACTCCGACAAGATCGGCGGCTGGCATTCCAAGGCTATCGGTTTCGCCGCACCGCTGCTTTCGAAGTTCATGCCGAAAAAGAACATCTTCAAGCTCATGCCCGAAGTGAACGAGCATATGAAGGAACTGCACGGCATGCTGCAGGACAAGAGCATCACCACCTTCCGCGTTGTGCTGAACCCCGAGAACATGGTGATCAAGGAGGCGCTCCGCGTGCAGACCTACCTGAACCTGTTCGGCTACAAGCTCGATGCTGCCGTAGTCAACAAAATCCTGCCTGAAAGCTCTGCCGACCAGTATCTGCAGAGCCTGATCGACATCCAGCAGAAGTATCTGCGGGTCATCGACAACTGCTTCTATCCGCTGCCGATCTTCCGCGCACATCAGCAGACCAGCGAGGTGATCAATACCGACCGGCTGCATGTGCTGAGCCAGGAGATTTTCGGCGCCAAGGACCCTGCAGCAGTGCTCTACAGCAACGACAAGACCCAGACCCTCGATAAGATCGACGGCAAGTATGTGCTGAGCCTTCACCTGCCGAACGTCGAAGTCAGGAAGCTGAACGTCAACATCAAGGGCGATGAGCTGCTTGTGGATATCAACAATATCCGAAAGAGCATCATCCTGCCGAACGTGCTGGTCGGCCGCAAGACCGAGGGCGCTGATTTCGCAGCGGGAAATCTCAACATCACCTTCGCGAACTGAGGGGTTTCAGCAAGAACCGTAAGGGTTCATCGTGCAGCAGGCAGCATCCGGTCGAGGGATGCTGCTTTTTTTTGTGCCTCGTCCGGTTCTCTTTGGTTGCTGGCGGCATGTCGCCCTTCCGGGGTTTGAAGCGACGGCTTGATGCCGGTTGTACAGACCCCTTGCGGCATGGCCGGAGCAGAGCCCCGAAGGGTGTTCAGGATATCGCAATCCGCTCGCGCAGCCGCACAAGAACGGAGCGGTCGGGACAGCTTTCGAGCAGTGAAGAGACCGGTCGGTGCAGAAGGGGGTGCACCGGATCGGCAAGATCGAGCAGCGGGACAAGCACGAACATCCGGTGTTCGAGTTCAGGATGCGGTATGGTGAGCACGCTGTCGTGCAAGACCAGATCACCGAAGAGCAGGATGTCGAGGTCGATAACCCGGGGACTCCACCGGATATACTGCTCCGGCCTGCCGAGATTGCGTTCGATAGCCTTGCAGTGCGAGCGCAGGTCACCGGGTGAAAGTGCGGTTTCAAGCCTCACGACTCCGTTGAAGAACCGTTCCTGTTCAGTGACGCCGACCGGCTCGGTCATGTAGAGTGCCGATATCCCGGTTACCACCGTTTCGGGCAACAGGTTCAGCAGTCCGACCGCTTCCTGCAGGTGCGCGAGTCGGTTGCCGATATTGGAGCCGATGCCGAGGTACACCACCGTCTGCCGTTGAACGGTTTCAGTTTCGTGTTGCAGAGAAGCACGCTTCCGCATAGTCGCAAATTCCGTTCAGGGGAGGATTCCGCTTTCTGACCTTGATGGATACCTCCCTGAGGACCGGGAAGTCCTCGAGGAGCTCCTGCACGATGTCGCCGGCTACTGCCTCGATCAGATAATAGCGCTTCTGGGTGAGGACGGTTTTTATCTTGCCGTACACGTCGCCGTAGTCAATGGTTTTCGAGATGTCGTCCAGCGCTGCTGCCCTGGTGAAATCGAAAACCATTTCGGCATCGACCTCGTATTTCGCTCCGACTGCATGCTCTTCCTCAAGCACGCCGTGATGCGCATAAAACACGAGATTGACCAGCCGTACCGAGGTGCGGGAAGTGATGTTCATGGCGGTTGTTCTGTTGATCAAGTCATGTAATGTCAGCAACAAACCGCGAAACTCAAAATGCGGGTTATGCCGGATGTCGTGCAGAGGACGGATTCAGGGAAAAATGTTACTTTTAGGAGAATATGGAAACAACCCGCTGGGATACCAATGAACCGCTATTTCCGACGCTCATGAGCCATTCATTACCCGATTTTTATGCCGGATGCCGCTCGAGGGCGGTCATTCTCGCGCTCGAGGAGGACCGGTATACCGGAGACATCACCACCCTGGCCACCATAGAGCCGGGCAAGCAGGGACATGCCGTCATCAAGGCCAAGGCTTCCGGGGTGCTTGCCGGAGCGGCTGTTGCCGAAGAGGTGTTCATGGCCTGTGACCCGCAGCTCTCACTGCGTTTTTTCATTCACGACGGTGAGTCCGTCGAGTCGGGAGACACCATTCTCGACGTATCGGGCAGTATCGCATCACTGCTGCTTGCGGAGCGTACCGTGCTGAACTTCATGCAGCGCATGTCGGGCATTGCAACGCGAACGAACCTCTATGTCGGAAAGGTCGCCCATACCGGTGCGGCCATACTCGATACCCGGAAAACCGCTCCCGGACTCCGCTACTTCGACAAGGAGGCGGTGCGTATCGGTGGAGGCAAAAACCACCGGTTCGGCCTGTTCGACATGATCCTCATCAAGGATAACCATATCGATGCGTCGGGGGGGGTGGGCAATGCCGTACGGAATGCCGTCGCATACAGAAGGCAGAAAGCGCTCAATGTGCTGGTCGAGACCGAAGTTCGTTCGATCCGGGAGCTTTCAGAGGCACTGCCCTGCGGTCCGGACATCGTGCTGCTCGACAATTTTTCCGAGGAACTGCTCAAACAGGCAGTCGTTCTTGCCCGCCGGCAGGCTCCTCTGGTTAAGCTGGAGGCATCGGGCAATGTGGGCCTGCACAATGTGGCGGTGATTGCCGAAACCGGCGTGGACTACATTTCGATAGGAGAGCTCACGCACAGCGTGAGGGCGCTCGATCTTTCCATGACAATAGCGTTTGTCTGAGCGGGTATGGAAATAGGTGTCGACATCGTTGCTCTCGAACGGATCAGAAATGCCTGGGAACGTTATGGAGATGCTTTTCTGCACCGATTTCTGACCGGTGCGGAGGCAGGCTACTGCCTCGGCAAAAAAGATCCCGTACCGTCCATCGCCGGGCGGTTTGCCGCAAAAGAGGCTCTGGTCAAGGCGCTCGGAACGGGAATTTCAGGCCGTGTGCACTGGAAAAGCTTCGAAATTCTCAACGATACCCGCGGAAAGCCGGTTGTCGGCATCTGCGGGGAGGATCTGGAGCATCTGAACGGCAGGCTCAAGGTATCGATCTCCCACGACCGGCATTCGGCGGTAGCCGTGGCGATAATGGAGTTAGGGATTGTGGGCGGTGGGCAGTGAGCGGGTTCCCCAGTCCCGTTGGGACGGAAAATCGGGAGAATGGTGCATCCTTCAATATGGGGTTTTTTATTTTCCGGGCGGCTTTCATTTGATCCTTTTCATCCTTTTTCCGGAGACAAAAAAAGCGGAGGGGTTCCTCCGCTTTTTCTCATTGCCTGTCATGTACTCTCTCAGCCCTTGTGCTCCGGGATCGGAGTGGGCTCTTCGGTGATGGTGACCTGGCTCTTGATGATGTCGTACACCTTGTCCTTGAGGATCGTGTCGGTAATGTAGTCCCTGAACTCGGTTGACATGTAGGTGCCGAGTACCTGCTCGCGGTCGGCCGAGGGGTTTCTATCGGCTTCCTTTTCGGCAAAGGCCTTGATGTCTTCGTCGGTTACGATGAGGTTGTTCGTTTCCGCGATTTTCTGGCTTATCAGAAGCCAGCGGGCATGCTTTTCGGCATTGGGCGCCATGGCCAGAGCGAACTGGCTGACGTCGAATCCTTTGGGGAAGTTACCGCCCATCTGCCGTTTCGCGTTCTCGACCAGCATGTTCGAGAAGGACGCGATCATGGCTTTCGGTGCAGGCACGGGATTTTCCTCGATAAGCCGTGCTGAAATAGATTCGAGCAGTTCGTCTTCCGATTTCATGGTGAAATGCTGCTCAAGCTGCAGGCGCACGTCGCCGGTGAAGTCGGCGGCATTTTCGAACCGCTGGCCGGTGATCTCCTTCACCAGTTCGTCAGTGAGCTCGGGAAGCTCGAGGCGCTTGACCTCACTGATGGCGATGCGGTAGTGCTGCTCGGGGGTCTCCTCATCTTTCGGATCCGTTGCGACTGCGGCAATCTCTCCGGCTTTTTTCCCGACAAGGGCTTTGCGGAACGGGTTGTCTTCGGGCAGGTATTCAAGGTTGAAGTGGTGGTTCTCCATGGTGGAGCCCTCTTCGGCTTCACCATCGCTGTTCAGTCTGGTGACATCTCCGATGACCGTATCGGTTTCCGATGCGGCGCCCTCCACCGTAACGAGCGAGCCGTGGCCTTTGAGAATGAGATTGATCTCCCGCCGGACATCCTCATCGGTGATCGTGTAGCGCGGCTGGGTGAAGCTGTAGCCGTCAAAGCTTTTCAGCTCGAACTCAGGATGGATCTCGTAGGAGAGCTTTATTTTAAGCCGGCCGTCTTCGAAACTGAAATGATCGAGTGAAGCGCGGCTTGCCGGTTTGATGTTCTCTTCACCGGTAATGGCGGCAAAGTGCTTCGATGCCATTTTTTCGGCAATCGATGCCTCGATTGCCGGACCGACAAGCTTTTTGAGCATGCCTGCCGGAACATGGCCTTTTCTGAATCCCTTGATCTGTACCGTTCTTTTTGCCTCTTCGAGTTCCTGATCGTATTCCGTTCCGAATTCTTCCGAGGAAAGGATTATTTCCAGTTCCTGTTCGGTATCACTGATTTTCGTAATGTTCTTTTGCAAGGCTGTCTCGGTTTGTTGATGAGTATGATGGTCAAAAATAAAAGTCCATAAGATACAAAACAATCGCCGTATTTAAAACAGCGCACTCCGGAGCCCTCTACCGGGTCGGCTGGTATACCAGTGTCGAGAGCGGAACGTCATGCAGCTGCATGCGGGCAGCACCGGCGATATCCTCCGCGCTCACGGCTTCGATAGCGGCGGTTTTCTCCGCCAGCGGCACATGCCTTCCGAAATAGGAGAGGTCCGTTGCCAGGTGCGACATGCGGCGGGTCATTTTTTCCGTGCCCATCAGGAGCGAACCGAGCAGTTTCGATTTTGCCGAACGGAGCACCGCTTCCGAGGGTTCGGCAAGCTCCGGGCTCCTGAGCACCGAGTTGAGCACATCGAGTGTCTGAGCGGTTTTGTTGCCGTCGGTTCCGGCGTAGATGTTCATGACCGTGAGATCGTCGAAAAACGCAACCGAAGAGTAGGTGCTGTAGACAAGCGCGAGTTTTTCGCGCAGTTCAAGGTTCAGTATGGAGCTCATGCCGTTGCCGAGCAGGCTGTTGAACACCATGAGCGCATAGAAAGACGGATCGTGGCGGGCGATGAGGGTGCCGAGCACGATCTGGGCCTGGTGTATCCGTTTCCTCTTTGTCCGGTTGAATGGCTTGCAGCGGTCGTGAAGGAACGGGGTTCTTGCCGGAGCCGGTCTGTTGGGCGCCGGGAATGCCGGGAAGCAGCGTTCAGCCAGCGTTACGATGTCGTGGTGGCGGATGTTGCCGGTTGCGGTGAGAAACATGTTTTCCGGCCGGTAGAAATCAGCCATGAAGTCGGTGAGGTCGGTTGCCGAAAAGCTCTCGACGCTCTTTTCGGAGCCGAGGATCGGGCGCCCGAGAGGGTGGCGGTTGAAAAGAAGGCGGTCGAAATCCTCGGAAACCAATTCTTCGGGTGTATCGTTCACGCTGCTGATCTCTTCCAGTACAACCTCTTTTTCCTTTTCAAGCTCTTCTGCGGGAAAGACCGGGTTGGTGACAAGGTCGGCCAGGAGGTCGAGAGAGGGTTCCGTGAACCGGTCGAGGCAGCGCAGGTAAATGCAGGTCTGTTCCTTGGTGGTCCAGGCGTCGAGATAGCCGCCGTTTCGTTCTATTCCTCCGGCGATTTCAATATAGTCCCGGTGTTTTGTGCCCTTGAAGAGCGCGTGTTCGAGAAAATGGGCAAGTCCATCTTTTCTGTCGGGGTCATCGCGCGATCCCGCCTCGATATGGATTCCCAGCGTGACACTGCGGACCCAGGGCACATGATCGGTCACCACACGAAGACCGCTCTCGAGGGTGGTTTCTTCGATTCCTTCCGGATAACATTCCGGTTTCTGTGCCTGATACGCTTCGGCCATAGGGTGAAAAATTTATGAAGGTGATGGTTGGAATTAAGCGCAATGTAGTTTTAATTCGTATTTTTATGAACAGACAACTCTTTGATATCGTTGCATCATTGCAGATCAAAGAGCCTGCCGGATTGCTTTCCGGCGGGACTGAACGATACGGTTCATTGTGAATGGTCACGTCATCCATACTTGTTACCGGAGCAACCGGATATATTGGTTCCCAGGTGGTTCTGGAACTGCTCGAACGCCATGGCGATACAATCAGCCTGAAAGTACTGGCCAGGCCCTCTTCGGACTGTTCGTTCCTGTCCGGTCTTCCGGTCGATATCGTCAGGGCTGACCTGCTTGACGTGCCATCCATGATCGAGGCGTTTGCCGGTGTCGATACGGTGTTTCACTGTGCCGGGCTTGTTTCCTATACAAAGCAATTCAGGAACCGGTTGTACGATGTCAATGTGATCGGTACGCGCCATGTGGTCAACGCATGCCTTTTCCATGGAGTGCGCAGGCTGGTCATGACCAGCTCGATCGCCGCGGTGGGCAATTCCGATGACGGCACTCCGGCTACCGAATCGGCAGCATTCAGGGAGTGGCAGCGCCGGAACGGATATATGGAGGCGAAGCACCTGGCCGAGCTGGAAGCGCTGCGCGGTGCTGCTGAAGGTCTCGATACCGTCCTGCTGAATCCGGGCGTGGTGATCGGGGTCGACAGAAAAAACAGTGCATCGGTGAGCTCGTCGAACGTGGTGCTCCGGATGATCTACCAGGGCAGGGTCCCCGTGTACCCTTCCGGCAGTACCGGTTTCGTGGATGTGCGCGACGTTGCCGCAGCGCATGTTGAGGCATGGCGGAAAGGTCATGCCGGGAGCAGGTATATCATCGTCGGGCACAATCGCTCCTTCGCCGAACTGTTCGATGCGGTGCGGCGTCTTCCGGGAAGTTCCGCAAGGCAGATTCGCCGTCTTCCTTCGTCGGCATTGCTGCTTGCCGGAATCGGAGGCGAGATCTGGTCGCTGCTGCTCAACCGCCCGACCTTCATCAGTCTTGAAAGCAGCGGGATGTCGGCTCAAAGGCTTGTGTACAGCAACAGTCGTTCGGTTCAGGAACTGGGCATGACCTACCGTTCCCTCGAACAGAGCATCGAGAGCGCTGTGGCTTGATTTCAGCAGTTTCACTTAACTCTTATGACGGCATGACATATGGACAACATGAATAGAGAAAATGCATCCGAAGGGATCGATCCGGCAAAACTCAAGCAGCTCAATCTTGCGGTCGATGCTCTTGAAAAACAGTTTGGAAAGGGGACCATCATGCGCATGGGCGACGGGTCGGCCGTCCTGCAGATCCAGGCCATTCCCACCGGTTCGATGACGCTCGATTTCGCGCTCGGCGTGGGCGGGTTGCCCAGAGGCAGGGTTACGGAAATCTACGGTCCTGAATCGTCCGGCAAGACCACCCTCGCGCTGCATGTGATCGCCGAGGCGCAGAAAGAGGGAGGAATCGCCGCCATTGTCGATGCTGAACATGCTTTCGATCCCGTCTATGCCCGCAAACTCGGAGTGGACATCAATGCGCTGCTTATCAGCCAGCCTGAGTCGGGAGAGCAGGCGCTGAGCATCGTTGAAACGCTTGTGCGCAGCGGTGCGGTGGATGTGGTGGTTGTGGATTCCGTGGCGGCTCTCGTCCCGCAGGCCGAGCTGGAAGGTGAAATGGGCGACAGCGTGGTGGGCCTGCAGGCCCGTCTCATGAGTCAGGCGCTCCGCAAGCTGACCGGTGCGATTTCCAAGTCGAGCACGGTCTGCATTTTCATCAACCAGCTTCGCGACAAGATCGGCGTGATGTACGGTTCGCCTGAAACCACTACCGGAGGCAAGGCCCTGAAGTTCTATTCGTCGGTGCGTCTGGATATCCGCAAGATAGCCCAGATCAAGGACGGCGACGAGATTGTCGGCAACCGCACCAAGGTCAAGGTTGTCAAGAACAAGGTTGCTCCGCCCTTCAAGAGCGCGGAGTTCGATATCCTGTACGGTGAGGGCATTTCGGTGCTTGGCGAGCTGATCGATCTGGCTGTGGAGTTCGGCGTGGTGAAAAAGTCGGGATCCTGGTTCAGTTTCGGCCAGGACAAGCTCGGGCAGGGTCGGGAATCGGTGAAGAAGGCGCTTCGGGAGGATCACTCGCTGTATCAGCAGATTTATGTGCAGGTGAAGGAGCTTATGACCGGAACGGCTGAAATCATCAACGGCTGACGATGAAGATCGGTTTGACAGACATAGACCGCCCCGTCATTCTTGCCCCGATGGAGGATGTAACCGACCGGGCTTTCCGGCAGCTCTGCAAGCGCTGGGGTGCGGATATCGTCTATACGGAGTTCATCAGCGCCGAAGCGCTTCGCCGGGGGGTTGAAAAGACCGTGCGCAAGCTTCGGGTGGACGCCGTAGAGCGGCCTGTAGCCGTGCAGATTTTCGGCAGCACCGTCGATTCGATGATCGAGGCGGCTGCGGTGGCCGAAACCTACAGTCCGGATTTTCTCGACATCAATTTCGGTTGTCCTACCAGGAAGGTTGCCGGCAAGGGTGCCGGTGCGGCACTGCTTCGCGAGCCTGAGAAGATGCAGGCCATCGCCGAAGCGGTCGTCAGGCGTGTCGGCATTCCTGTTACGGCCAAGACCCGGATCGGGTGGGATCACGATTCCATCAATATTGTCGAGGTACTGCACCGTCTTGAGGACGCCGGCATCCAGGCGCTCGCCATCCACGGGCGCACCCGAAGTGACATGTACAAGGAACGTGCCGACTGGGGCCGGATTGCCGAGGCGAAGCGGCATGCCGCAATTCCGGTCATCGCAAACGGCGATATCTGGTCGGCTGAGGACGCTCTGGCCATGTTCTCCCAGACCGGGGCCGACGGTATTATGATCGGCAGGGGAGCGATCGGAAACCCGTTTATCTTCAGCCAGGCGAAGCATCTCCTGAAAACCGGCGTTCCGGCGCCTGCCGTGGGTTTCCGGGAACGGATCCATGCCGCCATCGACCATCTGAGGCTTTCGGTCGAGTACAAGGGCGGAAAATACGGCAATCTTGAAATGCGCCGGCACTATGCCACCTATCTGAAAGGGTTGCCGAAAGTCTCGCATGTGCGCAACAAGCTGGTGCGTGAAGAGAGCTGGGAGCAGGCTGTCGAGATTCTGCTTGCCTATGAAGCCGAGTGCGAAGGGTATGCAAGAGAGGGGCGCATCAGGGAGTATGCGGAGTACCTCAACGACCATTCGGAAAAACTTGTTTTGAATTATTAAAGAACCTTTCTATCCACGTATGAGCAGTTCAGATTCCCGTTACCGTGTGGCGGTGCTTGGCGCCACCGGACTTGTCGGCCGCACCATGATCCAGGTCCTCGAGGAGAGGGATTTTCCCGTCAGCGAACTGGTGCCGCTCGCCTCACCGAGAAGCGCGGGGCAGATTGTCCGGTTCAGGGGCCGCGAGTTCGTTACCGCGGTACCTTCGGAAGCCATTTTCCGTAATGTCGATATCGCGCTTTTTTCGGCAGGCGCGACGGCAAGCAAGGAGTGGGCGCCCATCGCCGCCGCTGCCGGAGCCATCGTGATCGACAACTCCTCGGCCTTCCGCATGGACCCTTCCGTTCCGCTGGTCGTGCCGGAAGTAAACCCCAGGGCCATTTTCAGGGCGGACGGAACGCCGGAAAGCATCATCGCCAATCCCAACTGCTCGACCATCCAGATGGTGGTGGTGCTCAAACCGCTGCATGACCGCTATCGGGTTCGCCGTGTGGTGGTTTCGACCTACCAGTCGGTGACCGGAAAGGGCAAGGCGGGCAGGGATGCGCTTGAAAGCGAGCTTGCCGGAGAGGTTCCGGAGCAGTTCACGCACTTCCACCAGATTGCCTTCAACGCCGTACCCCAGATCGACGTGTTCACCGATAACGGCTATACCAAGGAGGAGATGAAGATGGTGAACGAAACCCGCAAGATCATGGGGGATGACGCCATGTCGGTTTCACCTACTACGGTGCGCATTCCGGTGTATGGCGGTCACGGGGAATCACTGAACATCGAGTTCGAGGAGGAATTCGATATCGACGAGGTGCGATCCATCCTTGCTTCGGCTCCGGGTGTGATTCTGCAGGACGACCCTTCCGCCAGAATCTACCCCATGCCGCTTACCTCGTACGAGCGTGACGAAGTGTTTGCCGGCAGGATCCGCCGGGATTACTGGAACCCGAAGACCCTGAACATGTGGATCGTTGCCGACAACCTGAGAAAAGGCGCCGCCACGAACGCTGTGCAGATCGCCGAGGTGATCGCCTCCGGGTGCCTCTGACCGGGGTTTGACGGGAGGCTTGCCCGGGAGGTTTTCCCCGTTCAGCAGGGACGGCATGTCACCAGAATCGGGGCGCTGCCTCATTCAGTTTTCGAGAGTCATCAGCGCGGTGCTGATGGCTTTGGCTGCCGTTGCCGACCGGCAGCCGCGACGTTCGCGCCCGGCTACCTCAACCCGTTCGGGAATGGAGGAAGTCGCGAGCCTGCATGAGGTTTCTTTTTCAAGCAGGGCGGTCATCGCCTTGTCAGCCAGTTTTCCGGATACCGTGATGACGCTCCGGCGGGTTGCCTGGGAGCCCTGCAGTTCGTGAATGGCGAAATATTCAGCTTCCTTGCGTTCCGTGATCCGGCGGCAGTTGAAATATTCCAGCCGTCCGTTTTTTGCTGCAATAAGCACGACATGGCTTTTTTCAAGATCGAGAAAAACGGTTGTTTCCCCCGTGCTTACGGAGCGGTGAACCGTCGGAAGCAGCGGTGAGCCGAAAAAATGAAGAGGATGACGCTCGGCGAACTTTTCGGCGAGGGTTTTGAACGGTTCGGCCCGGTAGAAAAGCACGAGATGTTTTTCAAGGAGATCCCTGGTGCCGGAAACGGTATATGCTGCATGGTCGTGCAGATATTCCCCGGGACGGGTGAGAAAATGCGCTGCTTCGATGCGGCACTGTTCGGCACAGGTTTCCGCAGGGGCATCGCCGGGGAAATAGGCGTTCAGCGGCAGATAACTGTCGGGGCAGCAACAGATCGCCAGAGCGTCTCCGCGCCATTCGTCGGTAAGGGAGAGCATTTTTTTGAGAACCACGGACTGTTTTTTTCCTTCGAGACCCTTGCTGCCGAGAGCGAGTGTTCTGCATGCCGTGACAATGTATCCTCCGGAACCGGAAGTTTTTATCCGTACGAGGGAGCTTTCTTCATTGCCGATCGCACAGGCCAGGAGACTTTTACTCATTTACTCAAGCGTCAGATACTTTTTAAGGACTTCCAGTTTTTTCTCTCCGATTCCTTTTACTTCCAGAAGATCTTCGTGTCGTTCGATCCGTCCGCCTTTCGATGCCCTGAAAGCTACAAGCCGTTTTGCCATGACCGGTCCGACACCGGGAATCTGCTGCAACTGTTTTTCCGTGGCTTTATTGAAGCCAAGAGTTCCGTTGAATGTTTTTTTCCCCGAGCGGCCTGCGGTTGTTCTTTTTTCGTGGACAGGTGCTTCTTCCGTGCCGAAATCTCCGGCACGGAAGGCTTCGTCGGTATCGTGATCACGCCCGGGTGTTCCGGCGGTTTCTTCCGAAGGTATCGCGGCAAAAGCCGACACTGAGGCAAGCAGGCTGTCGGCAATTTTTTCGGAGAACCGCTCACGCTCTCTTTCCTTTACGAGGGCATCGGCATCTCGTGCCGAATGAAAATTCCTGACAATCCCGCCAAGCAGGAGGAATGCCACCAGCAGTGAGATAACCGATATTTCAGCTCTTGTCAGGCTCAGCCTGACAGCAAGCCTGTCAAGGGGGTTCATGATTCCCGAAAGGGGTTTGCTTCAGATAAAGATGCGCTTCACCCTGCCCGATACCGAACAGAGCACCTCATAACTGATACTTCCGGTACTGTATGCAATGTCGTTGGCTGATGGGCCTTCCCACCCGAACAATATAGCGTTATCGCCGGTTTTTACATCACAATCATCTCCGAGATCGACCATGATCTGGTCCATGGTGACGGTCCCGACCTGAGAAAAGGCTTTTCCTTTGATGACAACCGTTCCCCGGTTGGAAAGTGTTCTCGGATATCCGTCGGCATATCCCGCTGCAACGGTGGCTATCCTGCGGGTGCCTGGTGCTGTCCAGGTGCGGTTGTAACTGACCGGGGTTCCTGCAGTAACGGTTTTGATGAAAATCACCCTTGCTTCGACCTGCATGACCGGGGTCACCTCGACGGGAGAGCGCATGGCCGGATCCGGCAGATAGCCGTACAGCAGGATGCCCGGGCGAACCATGTCGAACCAGGAGTCCCTGCGGCAGAGAATGGCCCCGCTGCTGGCGGCGTGTTTGCAGATTGTCCGTCCGCTTTCCGATTCGTAGGCACTGACCAGTTCCCGGAACCGGTCGAGCTGCAACGAGGTGTACCCGTCGGGTTTCGATCCTTCGGCGAAATGGGTGTAGATGCCTTTCATCTCGAGATGAGCTGACCTGTCGATGGCCCGGAGCAGCTCCATGGTTTCAGCGGGAAGGAGGCCGAGTCGCCCCATGCCGGTATCGACCTTTACCTGCACGGCGAGTTTCGTGCCGCAGGCCGCGGCGCGTTTTTCGGCGGCACGGAGCATGTCGAAACTACAGATTGTCATTTCAATGCCGTACTGCAGGTAAGCGTCGATCTGCTGCACGAGGGGTGAGGAAAATGCAAGAATTGATGCGTTTTTTTTCAGGCCGCCTCCGGTTTTCAGTGCGACAGCCTCCTGGATGTTTGCCACGCCGAAATCGCTTGTTCCTGCGGCTTCGAGTGCACCGGCTATCCGGTCGGCGCCGTGTCCATAGGCATTGGCCTTGACGATGCCCATGATGCGGACGCCCTTTCCGGTCCATTGCCGTATGGCTCGGATATTCCTGTCGAGGTGTGATAATGCTATGCGTGCCTCCGCCATTGGAAGGGGTGCAACATCTGTCATGGATTGTCGGTTCTGCTTCATTGTTCCTGAATTCGCTACGGAAAGCGTCCAGTAATAAAACATTTTTTGTTGTTGTTTTTCAAACCTCCCTGTTTCTCCTTTTTTTGGGTGCACAGGATGTGCCGTTATATCCCCGCTCCTTGCATATCGGCGATTCATGAATTAAAATGTATATCTTGTGCGCATACGAAGCTTTGCGATGAGCGGCAAATAACCTGTCAATACCCTTACCATGTCGAACCACGATATTTTCGGAATTACAGCCGAAACCCCTCTGGTGCTTATCGGGCAGATGGCCCGCCATCTCAGGCCTGCTGTCATGGCGAAACTGGAGTATATGAACCCTGCCTGCTCGCATTACTACAGGGCGGCATCGGCGGTTGTTCGCGATGCGGAGGAGCGCAAGCTCATCCATCCCGGCATGACGCTTGTGGACTGGACCTACGGCAACAGCGGCATCGCTCTTGCCATGGTCGGTGTGAGCAGGGGGTACAAGCTGCTGCTTGCCGCTCCTGATAAAATATCCCGTGAAAAGCAGGATGTGCTCAGGGCTCTGGGAGCCGAAATGGTGATTACCCCGTCGGATGCCCTGCCGGGAGAACCGCGCAGTTGCGTGATGGTGGCTGAAAGCCTTGTCAGGAATATTCCCAATGCGTTTTTCGCAAACATGTATGAAAATCCTGCGAGCAGGGATGTCCATATCCATTACACCGGTCAGGAGATCCTGCTCCAGACGGCCGGCCGGGTAACCCATGTGTTCGTCCCGATGATTTCCGGATCCATGATCGCCGGAGTCGGCCGTTTTCTCAAAGCCGAAAAGCCGGGAGTGAAAATTATCGGCGTGGAGCCTGAAGGGTCGATATACAGGAGCCTCTTCAAGGACGGCGTTCCCGGCAGCCCTGTGCCATACGAGCTCGAGGAGATAGGCGCACTTCAGGCATCGGGTTTCTGGGACCCATCGGTTATCGACGATATCGTGCAGGTCGGCGACGACGAGGCGTTCAACTGCGGACGTGATCTGTTGCGGGCAGAGGCGGTCTTTGCCGGTGGCGCATCCGGTGCGGTTATGGCAGCCGCGCTCCGGTCGGCAGCCGCATACTCCGAGGACGATTGTGTTGTGGCCGTGCTGAACGATTTCGGCGGCTACTATCTCAGCAAGATGTTCCAGGACGTCTGGATGAAACAGAAGGGATACTATCGCAAGGCGAAAACAGCGCTCGAACAGATTACCGCCGAGGATATCATGCAACTCAAGGTGCGCAGGGATCTGATTTTTGCAAGTCCGGAAGCCACGCTTGCCGAGGTTTTCGAGATGATGAAACAGAACGATGTCTCGCAGCTTCCCATTGTTTCCTACGGAACGCCGATCGGGAGTATCAGTGAGAACAAGATTCTTTCGATTCTTATCGAGAATGACGAAGCCATGAATTCAAAGGTGGTGGGTTTCATGGAACAGCCTTTTCCGGTTTGCCAGCCTGACGCAACCATATCGGAATTGTCCGAAAAACTGCAGCAGAGCGCTTCCGGCGTCTTGATCAGTCTTTCCGACGGAAGGTTGCAGCTGCTTACGAAATCGGATCTTATCGATGCCCTGACGCACAAGTGAGGGGGGAAGGGTTCAGCACTCAGTGGTGAGCGGTTGGCCCTGGAGACAGGCGAACGACGGAGCTTCCGGGTCTGTGAAATTATACGGTTGTTTTTTTTTGGATATTTCTTTAATTAAGCAGTCCTGAAGTTTCCGGATTTTTTCCGCTGTATGCAGGGTTTCGGGTGTTCAAGAGATCTGTTTCGCCAGACGCATGTGCTCAGGGCGCCGTTCAGGCAGATGCCTGCATGGAGGCGCAGTTTCAACCAGCAAAGTCATATGAAGGTAGAGTCCAGAAAAAGGCAGTTCATTTTGGAGGGTAAAATAAAGCCCTGCTTCTGCGAAGGGTGCGGGCAGGTTACCGACAAGGTTTTTGTTGGTGAATGGATGCCGAGTGACAAGCCGAAAATCGACGACCTTCTTGCCGAAACCTCCTCGAAGAAATCCAGGGAGTCGAAAAAACAGGTTGAAGAGGTCTCTCCTTCTGCGGAAAACCAGTACTGGATCCGTTGTTCGCAGTGCAACCAGGTGCATCTGCTCAAGGAGTGGCAGATACAGATTGACAGGGAACTGAGTCCGGATGAGCTGAATCCCGAAGATTGCCAGGTGTATACTCCGCACGGCATCTATGCCAAGGGTGATGCGCTTTTTCATCAGGCGCTCGGGGAAGTGGGTGTTGTGCGTGAAAAGCAGGCAACCGGAAGCGGTGCATATGTCATTATTGTCGAGTTTTGCAAAAGCGGCAGGAAACAGCTGCTTGAAAACGTTCAGGTGAATACCGGCAAGGGAAAGAACGCCGAAAGCCTGACCGATCTTATCAAACTGAAATTAAGGCGCTGATTGGGAGCGTCGATCTTTTTAAAGGGGGTGAATACTTTTGGTCAGTGTGCAGGTTAATGATAACGAGTCCATCGACAAGATGCTCAAGCGTTTCAAGAAGAAGTACGAAAGAGCCGGTGTGTTGAAGGAGTTCCGTAAGAAAGCATACTTTGTCAAACCTTCGGTGGACAGCCGTCTGAAACGTTCGAGAAGCAGGCGCAGGGCTCAGAGAGCCAATGAAGAGCGCAATTCCTGATCGACAGGTTTGATCTTTCATGTTGAAAAGCAGCTCCTTTTTTCCTGAAGGGGTTGCTTTTTTTACTTTTAGGAGAACAACAAGAATTCACAGAAATGGGTGTTTTTCAAGGAGAGGTTACGGCACTGCCTCCCGACAAATCGATTTCCCACCGTGCCGCGCTTATCGGAGCCCTTTCGGAAGGCGTTACGGAGATCACCAACTTTTCTGCGGGATACGATAACCAGTCAACGCTCGGTGTGCTGAGGGACGCGGGAATATCGGTGGTTCAGGAAGAGGTCGACGGTGCTTATGGGTGCCGTATCCGGAAGGTTGTCATACGCTCGACAGGGCTCTGGAGTTTTGCCGAGCCAGGCAAACCGCTGATGTGCAACAATTCGGGCAGCACCATGAGGATGGTTGCCGGTATTCTTGCCGCCCAGCCTTTCCGGAGCGAGCTTGTCGGTGACAGTTCGCTCATGAAGCGCCCCATGAAACGGGTCGCCGATCCCTTGCGCCTGATGGGCGCCGGTATTGAACTCTCTCCGTCCGGTACTGCGCCGGTGCGCATCAGCGGCACGCGCGATCTGAGACCGATCGAGTACCGCTTGCCGGTTCCGTCGGCACAGGTGAAGTCGCTTGTTGCCTTCGCTGCCCTCCATGCCGACGGGGAGTCGAGAATCATCGAATCGATCCGTTCCCGTGACCATACCGAACTGATGCTCGGCCTTGATACAATTGATCAGCCCGACGGCGGGCGGGTTATCCTCATTCCAGGCAGGAAATCCGTTCCGGCAAGGCCCTTCCACATTCCGGCCGATCCCTCGGCTGCCTGCTTTCTCGTTGCGCTCGGTCTGCTCGGCGGCGGTTCGGAAATCATGATTCGCGATGTCTGTCTCAATCCGACCAGAGTGGAGTTCATTGCCGTGCTTACCGGTGCAGGCGCTCACATTGTTCTTGAAAACCGCCGCGTGATCGGAGGTGAACCCATCGGCGACATTCTCGTGCGCAGCACTCCTGACCTGAAGCCTCTGGTCATCAGCGACAAGGCGGTTATTGCCGGTGTTATCGATGAACTGCCCATGCTTTCGGTGCTTTCGGCTTTTGCAACCGGAGCGTTCGAAGTGCACAACGCCGAGGAGCTTCGCACAAAGGAGAGTGACCGCATCAATGCCGTGGTGTTCAATCTCGAACGCCTCGGTTTCGATTGCGAGCAGTATCCTGACGGTTTCCGGGTGATCAAAAGGCGGTGCAGGCCGACCGGACCGGTCAGCGTGGAGTGTTTCGACGACCATCGTATCGCCATGAGTTTCGCTGTTGCAGCATCGGCAACCGGCGAGGCCATTGAGCTTTCCCAGAGCGAGGTCGTCGGGGTCTCTTTCCCTGATTTCTTCGGGATTATCGATTTGCTCAAGTCCTGAACGGTCAACGGCGGCGGTCCCTGAAATGCGACTTTTTCAGGAGCCCCTTACTTTCCGCAGATGATCGAGCAGCGCCCGGTTGAACCGTTCAGGCTGCTCCATATTCGACAGATGTCCGGCCTCATCGATCAGTTCGAGTTTCGCGCCGGGGATGCTTTTTGCGATTGCCGTTGCGGTCTCCGGGTTGGTCAGCCGGTCTTTCCGGCCATTGAGCACCAGTACAGGGCAGGTGATGGCAGGAAGCAGCCGGGAAGAGTCCTCACGCTGCATGATGGCTTTCATTGCCGCGGTGATGGCGGTCACGGACTGCCCGGTGATCATGGCTTCTGTCTGCCTGGCCAGCGCAGGATTCGCGCTGAAGGTTTCGGGGGTGAAATAGTTCGGCATCATGCGTCCGGCAGCTTCTGCGGGCCCTCTGTTTTCGACGGCCTCGATGAATTCCTGACGCTGTTTTGCAGCTTCGGGGACATCCGCTTCCGCCCTCGTATCGCACAGAACCAGCGATGCGGTGTGTTCCGGAAAGAGCCGGTAAAAAGCGAAAGCCTGGTATCCCCCCATGGAAAGACCGACAACGGAGGCTTTCCTGCATCCGATGCCGTCAAGCAGGAGGGCGAGTTCGCGCGCGTATCCTTCGAAGGTCCACGCCGTTTTTTCCTCCGATCCTTCGATGCCGTAGGCGTTGGGTGCTATTGCAGCAATGCCGGCTTCTGCAAGCGCTCCGAGCTGCGGTTCCCACATGCCGGATGAAACCGGAAAGGCGTGGAGCAGCAGAACGGCATGACCTTCATTGTCTTCCGGCGCGATGCCGGTCGTGCGGCTCGTCAGCATCATCAGGCGTTTTCAGGCTTTGCGTGACCCTTGATTTCCCTGATGATGTTGTTGGCCTCGTTCAGGATTTTCTTCGCTTCGTCGCGTGCCGTGTCGATGATCTCCTGTGAGCGTTTTTTCGCTTCGTTGTTGTAGGCGCTGTCGTGCTCGGTGCTTTCATAGTAATCGGTAGCCTTGTCGAGTGCGTGTTTGACCTTTCCGGAAATGATCTGCTGGGTTTCCGTCCCCTTGTGCGGAGCGAAAAGCAGGCCCATGATGGTTCCCGCGGCAGCGCCGAGGGCGGCTCCGAAGAAAAGTCCCTTGTAGAATTTGTCCGGTTGTTGCTGTTCCATGAGGTGTTCGGATTTATAGTGGTGCCCTGAGATACTGCTTACTCTAATACAATACATAAATTTTAAAAATTCACGACTGCAGAATCTCCATGATCTGTTCCATCGATTCGTCGATGTGTCCGGCAAGCTCCTGACGGCAGAGCAGCCTGAATTTTTTCGTGTAACGTTCGAATGAAAGAATAAAATCCGACCGGAACACCGATTCTCCGAAATCGTCGAAACGGCAGTAGTCCGAGGTGAGCTGCATCGAAGAGTGCCGGTGCTCCGACCGGGTAGGGTAGACCCGAAGCTCGCGCAGATCCTTGTAGTCGAAAATATCCTTGCCGGAAGGCGGGTCGATCAGCACTTCGAGCCCGCTGAGAGGAAGGTGATAGCGGTTCGAAAGAAAACGGCAGATCTCCATCTCTTTTCTCCTGCAAAGTACGGCGTCGGATGCATACAGAAACCAGTTTGTTTCGTTTCCGGTTACCGTGTAAGGCTGGATGGTGAGGGCCCGCTTGTATACCCGCCGCTGCAGAATGTCGTCGAGCAGAAGGCATGCGGAAGCTGCCTGTCGGGGCAGCATGGCTTTCAGTTCGAAAAGCACCCGGTCATCTGCATTGTCGTAGAAGAGCAAACGCAGTTGCTCCTCCCCGAGCAGGTTTTCGTCGATGATGGTTTGCAGCAAACGCCGAAGCATGGCGGCAAGCGCCCTTCCCGTATGATGCCAGTAGACGTTGCGCATCATCATGTATTTGGCGAAGAGCAGACTTTCGAGTGGAGCGATTCCCTTTTCGGTGATGGCGAACCGCTCCCGTTCCGGGTCGGGTACGAACGATTCGATCAGTCGTTCGATGTCGATGCTTCCGTAGGGGATATTGCAGTGGTGTGCGTCGCGCATGAGGTAGTCCATCTTGTCGGGGTCGAGCGTACCGCTGATCAGTTTGCCGAACCCGCCTTGCGATGTGCCGTGAATGAGCGCGATCACCTCTTCCGCGTCAACATTCCACTCATTATGCAGAATTTCCGAAAGGCAGGGGAATCCGCTCTGTTCCTGATACAGAAACCGGGAGCATAGTTTTTCGTGATGCGCAAAAACTTCCCCCTGTCCGCCAGCCGGTATCTGTTCCTCGATGACGTGAGCATGCGGGTAATGGCCGATATCGTGCAGCAGGCTCGCAGCAAGCAGCAGGCGGCAGCTCCGGTCGTCGAAACGGAAGCGGTTGTCCTGCAGGCTGAGGGCGAGCGGATTGCTTCCCATGCGCTGCAGAATCAGCTTCATGAGATGGTATACCCCGATCGAATGCTCGAACCGGGTATGTGTGGCTCCGGGGTAGACCTGCTGCGAAAAAGAAAGCTGCCGGATGCCTTTCAGCCGGAGAAACGTTGGATGGGCAAGAATGTGCTTCAGCGGGTTGCTGAGCGGTATGTGACCCCATACCGGAAGCCTGATGAATCCTCCTTCGGCATGGAACAGAAATTGTTCGGCGATCATGGCGGTCAGGGAATAACAGCATTGACGGTAACGGCCTGCAACGCAAGATACGCAACAAACCACGGCAGGCAAACCGGGCTCTGTACATGCGTTTGTCGCGCAGGGAGGCACGGAAGGCTGTTGTTTTTTTGCGGGTGGTTCTGAAAAAGGGGCGTTAGCCGGTGCATAAAAAAAGCCGCTGCGTTTCGGCAGCGGCTTTTCTGTATCCTTTTGGCGGAAAATGGCTTAATATCTTGAGCGGTATGCCGGGCGTTCCTCGCGGGGCTTGGCTTCGTTGACCTTGATGGTTCTGCCGTTCAGCTCGGAGCCGTTCAGGGAAGAGATCGCTTCGGAAGCTGCGGCGTTGTCGGACATTTCAACAAAACCAAAACCTTTTGATCGGCCGGTGAACTTGTCGGTGATGACGCTTGAGCTTGAAACTTCGCCGAACTGTCCGAATGTTTCACGAAGATCGGCTTCGGTTACGCCGTAATCGAGGTTGCCAATGTAAATATTCATAATCGTAGCGGTAATTCGTGCTTTGTATCAAAGAGAAAAAACTGTCAAATAACCAAAAGCACAAATCACTTGAAAGCTTTCAGAGCCAACTATTGGCCTTATCCCTTATAATACGTGTTGTTTTTTCAAGAAACAAGCGATTTTCCTGCATCATGGCCCCTGTCCTTGAGGTGAAGGCGGCAGACCTTGCGGAAATGGTGCCCGTAGATGGCCAGCGTTATGGCCAGCGGCAGTGCCTGCTGCCGGTTGAAAAACGTCCATGCGAGCATTTTCCAGTAATGGACCCGTTCACGGCCGATAACGCCCAGAATGACCGTCGAGCGGGCGAACGCCATGAGCTGGCTGAGCCGGAAACGGTTTTTCATCTGCCGGGGAGCCCGGTATTCCCTGAGAAGCGTACGGATTCGCTGATAGTAGTGTTTCGGCGCGTAGAGCTGGTTCATCATCTCGCGGTACCCTTTTTTCAGGACTGCAGGGTCCATTTTCGGAATGATGTTGGTGTTGCTGTCGGCATTGTCCCCGCTCGAATGCGCCAAGAGCCGCCCCTCATTCTTCATGCGTTCGTAAAGCCGGGTTCCCGGCAGCGCCTGCAGGATGCCTACCATTGCCGTTACGATCCCGCTTTTCTGGATGAACTCGATCTGTTTCTGGAAAATCGACGGTGTGTCGCTGTCGAAGCCCACAATAAAGCCGCCCTGCACCTCGATGCCGGCGTTCTGGATAAGCCGGACGTTTTCAAGCATGTTCCTCGATGTGTTGTGCTTTTTGCCGCAAGCCTGCAGGGCGGTATCGTCGGGCGTTTCGGCGTTTCGATGCCGATGAAGACCTGGGAGAACCCGGCTTCGACCATCAGGTCCATGAGATCCCGGTCGTCGGCGAGATTTATCGAACACTCCGTGTAGAACTTTGTGGCAATGCCGTTCTTCTGCCTCCATGCGATGAGTGCGGGCAGCAGCTCTTTTTTCAGGTACGACTTGTGGGCGATGAAATTGTCGTCCACGAAAAAGATACTGTCCCGCCACCCCCTGCCGCGGAGTCCTTCGAGTTCGGCAATGATCTGGGTACTGGTTTTCGTGCGGATTTTATGGCCGAGCGGAGTCCTTCGAGTTCGGCAATGATCTGGGTACTGGTTTTCGTGCGGATTTTATGGCCGAAAAGCGCCGTGACATTGCAGAAATCGCACTGGTATGGGCACCCTCTGGAGAACTGGATAGCCATGGATGCATAAGCAGGCATGTCGAGAAGATGCCATGCCGGCACAGGGGTGAGGGTGATGTCGGAGAATTCCCCCGAGGTGTAGGTTTTTGCAGGATTTCCGTTTTTCAGGTCGTCGAGGAACCGGGGCAGGGTCAGTTCGGCTTCGTTGAGCACGAAATGATCCACTTCCGGGAACCGGTCGTACCCCGTGGTGAACAGCGGCCCGCCTGCAACCACCCTGAGCCCTGCCGCCTTGCACTGTCCGATCACCTTTCCTGCCGACTCCTGCTGTACGGCCATGGCGCTGATGAACACCATGTCGGCCCATTCGAGATCGTTCCGTCCGAGCGGACGTACGTTCAGATCGACAAGCCTTTTTTCCCAGCTTTCGGGAAGCATGGCCGCCACGGTCACCAGGCCGAGCGGCGGTAGCGATGCCCGTTTTCTGACGAATTTCAGTGCGTGCCTGAAGCTCCAGAACGTATCGGGAAATTCAGGGTAGAGCAGAAGAAGTCTCATGGCCGGATCAGCCTCCTGCGCGGTCTGGGTCGGGTTGAAAAAGAACAGAGAAAACCCCCAGGCCTTGTTCTCAGGCCTGTTTTCATCAATAACGGGTTTTCGTGCGTTTATCGTTCCTTTCCGGAGCCGTTCAGTACCGGTCGAGGCTGAACTTTTCACCGAGGTAGTGCTTGCGGGCTTCGGGACTTTCGGCAATCTCCTGCGGCGTGCCCTGCATGAAGATGCTGCCGTCGAAAAGCAGGTAGGCGTGATTGGTGATCGAGAGGGTTTCGTGCACGTTGTGGTCGGTAATGAGTACGCCGATATTGCGTTTGACCAGACCTTCGACAATCTGCTGAATATCCTCAACGGCAATGGGATCGACGCCGGCAAACGGTTCGTCGAGCAGAATGAATTTCGGATCGAGGGCAAGTGCCCTCGCTATTTCGGTGCGGCGGCGCTCACCGCCGGAAAGCGCGTAACCCATGCTTTTGCGGATATGGGCAATGCCGAGGTCTTCAAGCATCTTTTCGGTTTTTTCCTGCTGCTGGGCTTTCGGAAGGGAACTGAATTCGAGGACGCTCATGATGTTTTCCTCCACGGTCATTTTCCGGAAAACGGAGGCTTCCTGCGGCAGGTAGCCGATGCCGAGCCGTGCGCGTTTGTGCATGGGCAGATCGGTGATTTCGGTTCCGTCAAACGTGACCCTGCCGCCATCAGGCTTTACCAGACCCACAATCATGTAAAAGGTGGTGGTTTTCCCGGCGCCGTTCGGCCCCAGCAGCCCTACGATTTCACCCTGTCTGACTTCGAGCGTCGAGCTTTTCACAACCTCGCGCCTGTTGTAGATTTTTTTCAGTCCGCTGCAGCCCAGTATTGATGCCATGTCTTTGATGTTGCAATAACGTTTCGATGACCGGAACCGTCGATATACCCGGATATTGCTCCTGACACGAAATGTAAAACTTATCGGATCAATAGCATGGAGGAAAATTGACCTGTCCGGTACATTCCGCCGGTGCTTTTCATGCAGGAAAGAGGGTGTTTTTCAACCGTTATGCGTTTTGAGGGAAGCCGTGAGACTCATTACGCGTTATGAAGTTCGGGTCTGTTGAGCTATCATGCAAGGAGGGAAAAAGGAATCAGTTCAGCATAAACACAGTACCATTATGGGAAAAGTGATGCCATACAAAGGCGTGTGGCCCGGAATTCATGAATCGGTGTTCATGACCGACGGGGCTTTCGTGATCGGTGACGTGCAGATCGGTGAGCAGTCGAGCGTCTGGTTCAATGCCGTGGTTCGGGGCGATGTCTGTCCGATCCGCATCGGACGGAAGTGCAGCATTCAGGACAACGCCACCCTGCATGTGACACACGATACCGGACCGCTCAACATCGGCGACTGCGTCACTATCGGTCATGGCGCGGTGCTGCATGCCTGCACGGTGCAGGATTACGTGCTGATCGGCATGGGAGCGGTGCTGCTCGATGACTGCGTGGTCGAGCCGTGGTCGGTTGTGGCGGCCGGCTCTCTCGTGAAGCAGGGCTTTAGGGTGCCTTCGGGAATGCTGGTTGCCGGCGTTCCTGCCAGGGTGATCCGCCCCATCACCGAGGCTGAGCGGCGCAACATCGGGGAGTCGCCTGAAAACTATGTTCGTTATGCAAAGAACTACCGCAACGAGGTGGCCCTGCCATGAACCGCTCGGTCATCGGCCGTCCCTGAACTCCCGGACTTCGGATTTTTTCAGCGGTGTTTTTTCCTGTTTTAGCTAAATTGTTCCGGTAATTGTTGCCGGAATGCCGTTTTCTGGCCGTAAATCCGGTTGCCGGCTGTTTTTCAAACCCATCTCCATGATTTTTTTCTGCCATGAAGGAACATGATGTTGTTGTTGTCGGCGGTGGTATCAGCGGATTGAGTCTTGCCTGGTACTGTGCCAAAGCCGGAATGAAAACCGTGCTGCTTGAAAAGAGCGGCGAGGTCGGCGGTTCGTTTGCCTCCCCGAAGTACGCATCGTCCGGAAAAAATTTCTGGCTCGAACTCGGAGCGCATACCTGCTACAGTTCCTATCAGAACCTTCTCGATATTGTTGCGGATTGCGGAGTGAGCGACACCATCATTCCACGGGCAAAAGTTCCGTTCTCTCTGATGATCGACGGCCAGATCAAGTCGCTTGTCTCGCAACTCAGCATTCCGGAACTGCTCATGTCGGCTCCGAACTTTTTCAAGCTGAAGAAGACCGGACAGAGCGTGAAGTCCTATTACTCGAAAATCGTGGGGGAAAAGAATTACCGTGATGTTCTCAGTCACTTCTTCAATGCGGTGCCCTCTCAGCCGACCGATGATTTTCCGGCAGACATGATGTTCAAGAGTCGTGAAAAACGCAAAGACGTGCTGAAAAATTACACATTCAGGGATGGTCTGCAAAGCGTTGCTTTTGCCATTGCAGCCAAACAGGGTCTCAGCGTTTTTACCGGCATGGAAGTGCGGCAAGTCCGGCTCGAGAACGGCAGATACCTGCTGAGAACCGCAGATGGAGATGAGTTCATTGCATCGAAGCTTGCCCTGGCCATGCCCTCTGCGATATCCTCGGAACTTCTGAGGGATGTGAACCCCGATGTCGCCAACCATCTTGGTCAGTTGAAAGCTGCAACGGTCGATTCCGTGGGGGTGATCGTGCGCAAGGAGCAGATGAACCTCAAGCCGGTGGCCGCACTGATCTCTCCGGGTGATGTGTTTTTCTCGGCCGTGTCCCGGGATACCGTTCCGGACGATACCTTCCGCGGTTTCGCGTTCCATTTCAGGCCGGGTCTCGATGAGAAGACGAAGCGTGACCGCATTACCGCCGTCCTCGGGGTCGGCATGTCGAAAATCGAGCATACCGTTACCAGAGTCAACACGGTGCCTTCGCTGCGCATGAACCATGCGCAGTGGCTGGAAAAAACCAATACCCTGCTGCAGGGAAAGAAGAACCTGCTTCTCAGCGGCAACTATTTCGGAGGCATGGCTATTGAAGACTGTGTGATCCGTTCGAAAGGCGAGTTTGAACGCATTACGGAATAAGCCTGACCGGGCAAACAATCTGAGCTGATGGATACTGCCGATATTTTTCGCGAAGTGATGCAGGGCACCTATCCGGTGCCCTTGCTGATTGTGCTGCTTGCCGCGCTTTTTTTCTTCGTTTCGAATTCGGTGTTCAAAAAGGTCATTGCGCGAATCCGGGCATCGGTCAAGGAGAGCGGCATTCCCTTTGATCTGCTGATCTGGCCGTTCCGGCTGTTCACCTCCCTGATCGGTTTGGGCGCATTGCTGCATTACCTTTCGCTCTCCGCAGATCTCAAGGAACCGCTCCGTCATGCGCTGTTTGTGGTTTCCATCATCGGTTTCGCATGGTTTCTCCTTCGTTTGCTGATGGTGGTGGAGCAGTTCCTCTTGCAGCACTCTTCAACCACGGCAAGCAAGAGCGAGGAGAGAAGGAAAATCGCGACGCATGTGAGCCTGGTCAGGAAGATCCTCAATGTGCTGATCGTGCTCATTGCCGTATCCGGCGTACTGATGACGTTCGATACCGTCAGGCAGGTCGGGCTCAGCATTCTTGCTTCGGCGGGCATTGCCGGCGTGATTCTCGGCTTTGCCGCGCAGAAAAGCCTCGGTACGCTGATTGCCGGCATCCAGATCGCCATCACGCAGCCGATCAGAATCGATGACGTGGTGGTTGTTGAAAAAGAGTGGGGTCGTATCGAGGAAATTTCGCTCACCTATGTTGTTGTTCAGCTCTGGGACCAGCGTCGTATGATTGTGCCGATATCCTGGTTTATCGACCGACCGTTCGAGAACTGGACAAGAACTTCAGCCGAACTGCTCGGTACGGTTTTTCTTTACACGGATTACGCAATACCGCTCGACGCATTGCGTGTCGAACTGGAGCGCATTGTGGCCTCTTCGTCCCTCTGGGACGGCCGGGTGGTGAAAATGCACGTTACCAACACGACGGAAAAATCTGTCGAAGTCCGTGCGCTCATGAGCGCCGCAAACTCTTCGGATGCCTGGGAGCTGCGCTGTCTGGTAAGGGAACAGCTTATCGAGTTCATCAGGAAGAACTTTCCCGGAGGACTTCCGAAAGTGCGGATGGATATGGGTGAGGGCGGCGCCGAGTCTGCTGCGGCGGCTTCCGGGGAGATGTGACCGTTTTCAGGGTGTGATCTTTGCGCTTTTTTCCATAGCTTTGTGGCTGTCGCGAGCATTGCTGTTACAAAAGCTACCGGTGATGGTTCGGTACCGTATGAAGCATTTCGATCATTGATTTAAAAGGAGAGTAGATATGGCTCAAGCCAAACAGGGAGATACCGTAAAAGTCCATTACACCGGCACGCTCGACGACGGCACCATGTTCGATACGTCGGCCAACCGCGATCCGCTCCAGTTCACCATCGGCGGCGGACAGGTTATCCCGGGATTCGATATTGCCGTGCTCGGCATGGAACCCGGACAGGTCAGGACGACGGTGATCGAGCCGGATGATGCATACGGCCGGCACAGCGAGGAACTGGTAACGCCGGTCGCACGCGAACGTTTTCCCGCCGAGATGGAACTCGAGGTCGGTCTGCAGCTTCAGGTGGGTCTTGCCGACGGGCAGCAGGCCATCGTGATGATTGTCGATCTTTCGGAAACGGAGGTTACGCTCGACGCCAACCATCCGCTTGCCGGCCAGCAGTTGACCTTCGAGATAGAACTGGTCGAGATTGTATAGGTAAACCGGTCGTGAGTGGTTCATTTCCACTCACGACCGGTTTACGGTTACACCTTCAAAATCGGAACGTTAACCACTATCACTCTTCAATCATGAAAACTCCAGCCCTTTGTTTCATTTTAATGCTTCTTCTTCTTGCCATGACGGCCTGCGGCGGAGAGGGAATGCGGTATGAGGCGGCCCCGTCCGACCTGCCGGCGGCAGGGTCTGCTGTGGAGAGCAGGGTGGCTGCCGAACCCGCTGCGGCACCGCCTGCACCTGAATCCGCAATGAAGGCCGGAGGCGTCGAAGCAACGCAACCGGCCGAAATCCCGCCGGTTGCCCAGCAGATCATCCGGGAAGGACAGGCCGTTTTCGAGACCTCCGACCTGAAAAAGACGAAAACCTGGATCGAGAGTCTGGTGAGGCGTCACAAGGCATACATTTCCAATGACGAGCAGAACAAGGGTTCTGACCGCATCGAGCAGCGCATGATCGTGAGGATTCCTGCCGACCGGTTCGATGCCTTCCTCGCCGATTTTGAAAAGGGGGTCGTCCGGTTCGACAGCAAGTCGGTAACCGCAACCGACGTGACCGAGGAGTTCATCGACGTTTCGCAGCGGCTCAAGGTCAAGAAAGCCACTGAGGAGCGCTATATCGCCCTTCTGGCAAAAGCCGCGTCGGTGCGCGATGTGCTTGAAACCGAGAAGTACATCGCCGAGGTGCGCGCTGAAATCGAATCGCTCGAAGGCCGCTTGAAATACCTCCAGAACCGTATCGGGCTCAGTACCCTCACAATCTTCTTCTACCAGATCAAGCCTGAGGTTCAGGGATTCGCTTCCCGCATTGGCCTGGCTTTCAGCGAAGGCTGGAACAGTTTCCTTTCATTCCTTCTCGGCGCAATCTCTCTCTGGCCATTCCTCCTCGCCGGTGCGGCAATCATCGCTGTTGTTCGTTTTCTCTGGAAACTGAGGAAGTGAAGACTGATTGCAGGGCTTCTCTCCTTCTCGCCGGGAGAAGCCTGTTTGGAAAATCAGCGTATTCTTCGTAAATAGAAATGCAGGTCTTGCCGTCGGCTTATTCCTTCCTTCCGAGACGGCATCCATGAGTACCGTTGAGTGACAATCCGGGTTTATCCTGAAAGTCTGGATAATGTGAGCCGGAAAAGCAGAGCCGTTCATATCCGGTCTGCCTGCCTCCAGGATCTTCCGCTATTGTCTACGTATTGATGCCCAAAAACCATGTGTGCAGCGAATGAACCACAAACACAGCACAGAGACCCATCACGGTTGGGAGTGAATCGTTAATACCCATGTTTTAAACAAGGGTGGTCATGGAGTAAAAAGTCCTGTTGACCAGTTTTGTTGCCGGCTTAGGCTGATCTGTATAAACCGACAGACCTGAATAATTGTTATTACTATTAAGTTGTTTATAATTAATTAATTGACTGATCTGTTGATGTGGTTTTGAAATTGTCTTATACAGAAAGAAGCTTTCTGCTTTTCCTGAATTAGGCAGATCAGTCTAAACATTGATGGCGCGGACGCTACGCGCCTCGCCATCGGCGCTGCGGATTCCCATCCGCTTTCTGTCCCGGCGCTGACGCGCCAGGCCATCAAGCGGCTGCAGCGGACAGCCGCCCCCGCGAGCAAGCTCGCGTGTTCGTCTGCCGCTGATCCGCAGCGCCGTTAGACCTTCGGGGAGAGAAACTCCATGACCACTCGGCGCACCATCATTAAATCACTTGGTCTTCTTGCTGGAGCCACTCTGCTTGGCGGAGCGAAGGGAGTTTTCGCCATGGCGAATCGCGAAGATGGTTGGTTTATGCCAGACGAAGGTGACCCCCACCAGTGCACATGGATGGCCTTTGGTGCCAGCCGCAAAATATGGGGCAAGAAGCTCTTGCCGGAAGTTCAGCGCAACTTGGTGACAATTGCCCTGACCATCGCGAAGTACGAGCCGGTCTCGATGCTGGTTCGGCAATCTGACTTGCCACTAGCCCAAAGACTGATGGGGGATAAGGTTGAATTGATTGTCTGTCCGCTCGACGATTTATGGATGCGTGACACCGGGCCGGTTTTTGTTGTGACGGAGAATGATGACAAAGCCGGGGTTGACTTCAATTTCAACGGCTGGGGAGAGAAGCAGGACTTTGACTACGATGCCAAAGTCGCCTCGTTCGTCGCTCAGCGTGCTGATGTGCGCCGCGTCCAAACCGAATTGATACTTGAGGGCGGCGGTATCGAGGTGGACGGACACGGTACGGCGATCATCACCGAGAGTTGTGTGCTCAATGAAAACCGCAATCCTGGTCTGAACAAGGCACAGTGCGAGCAGGAACTGAAGCGGTTACTTGGCCTGGAGAAAATCATCTGGTTGCCTGGCATCAAGGGCAAAGACATCACCGACGGACACACCGATTTTTATGCCCGCTTCGCTCGGCCTGGGGTGGTTGTCGCGGGCCATGATCCTGATCCCGAGTCCTTCGATCACGCCGTGACAAAACGACATTTGGAAATTCTACGCACGGCAACGGATGCCGAAGGGAGTCAACTAGAGGTTGTTGCCTTGGAGGCACCTTCAAGGGTTCGAGAGCAGTTTGCAAGCGACGACTTCGCCGCTGGCTACATTAATTTCTATGTCTGTAATGGCGCAGTGATTGCCCCTGAGTTTGGTGATCCGCGAACCGATGCAGCAGCTAAACGCCAACTGCAAAGAGTGTTTCCTGGGCGAGAAGTTGTCCAAATCAACATTGACGGCATTGCGGCAGGCGGTGGAGGCATTCATTGCACGACACAGCAAGAACCGAAGGTCTAACAAGTCAATCCAGCGGGCGCCGTACCGGCGCCGCTGATTTCCAACGATGGCGCGGACGCTACGCGCCTCGCCATCGGCGCTGCGGATGACCATCCGCTTTCTGTCCCGGCGCTGACGCGCCTGGCCATCAAGCGGCTGCAGCGGACAGTCGTCCCCGCGAGCTTGCTCGCGTGTTCGTCTGCCGCTGATCCGCAGCGCCGTTGGACAACACGGAAGACTGCGGATCAAAGCAACCTTCGAGGGCGATAACGCATGAAAGCAGTTGTGTATGAAAGATATGGGCCGCCCGAGGTTCTTCAATTGAAGGAGGTCGAAAAGCCCACGCCCAAGAACAATGAAGTCCTGATAAAAACACATGCGACAACGGTCACATCAGGCGACTGGAGGGTACGAAGTCTCAATGTACCTGTTGGCTTCAGGCTCATCATGCGTTTGGTATTTGGAGTCTCGAGACCAAAGCAACCCATACTAGGGACAGAACTGGCAGGGGTAATTGAATCGGTCGGCAAAGGTGTAAGGAAATTCAAAGTCGGTGACCAAGTTTTTGCGTTCAGCGATGCCGCCATGGGGTGTCATGCGGAGTACAAATGCATGCCGGGGGACGGGGCGGTGGCACTAAAACCCGTCAATCTGACCTGCGACGAAGCTGCTGCACTATCTTTTGGCGGAACAACGGCGCTGGATTTCCTCCGAAGAGGAAAACTTCAGAGCGGGGAAAGAGTGCTCATCAATGGCGCTTCCGGAGGGGTAGGCACAGCTGCGGTGCAGCTTGCCAAGCACTTCGGGGCAGACGTAACCGGGGTGTGCAGTACCGCGAACATGAAACTGGTGAGATCTCTGGGCGCCAGTCATGTCATCGACTACACCCAAGAAGACTTCACGCAGAATGGTGAAACCTATGATGTCATTGTCGATACCGTCGGCACGGCTCCATTCTCCCGCAGCAAAGCTTCGTTGAAAGAAGGAGGCCGCCTTCTTTTGGTATTGGCTGGGCTGCCACAAATGCTTCAAGCTCCATGGGTGTCGATAACGAGCAGCAAGAAGGTCATCGTCGGTCCAGTCACCGTGTGCGCGGAAGATTTGCGTTTTCTCGCGGGGCTGGCTCAGGCGGGAGAATTCAAACCGGTTATTGATCGGCGCTATCCGTTCGAGCAGATCGCCGAGGCTCACCGCTACGTCGACACCGGACGCAAGAAGGGAAATGTCGTCATAACTCTGGAGCATGACGATTGAACCCAGGAGCACGGATCACGTATGCGACCAACTGAGAGGGCATTGTCCAACGTGGCGTTCGAGAGGGTCGCGCCAAAAGCGGCACGCCCCTCAACTTTACGTTTCGGTCGGCAGCAAATATGACACACGAATTTGACGGGAAAAAATACGAAAAAGCATCGGCCCATCAGAAAGAATGGGGCGAAAGGCTTATTGCTGAAGTCAGTTTGCGTGGAACAGAGTCAGTGCTTGATCTTGGCTGTGGCGATGGCATACTTACCGCACAGATTGCCGATCTGGTTCAACAAGGGGTAGTGCTGGGTATCGACGCCTCACAAGGTATGATTGATGCGGCACTATCGAAAGAACGTAAGAATCTCACTTTTTGCAAAATGGACATTAACGAGCTCAATTTTGTGGAGCGTTTTGACCTGCAAACAGAATGTGAAATAGTCCCCAAAAATAGGACAGCAAGTTTAGTTGTAAGAAAACCAGTAAATTGCTGTCACTATGAAAAAAAGCAGACGAAAATTCAGTGCGGAAGTCAAGACCAAAGTGGTACTTGAAGCCTTGAGCGAGCGGATGACCGCCACGGAACTTGCACAGAAATACGAAATACATCCAAATCAGATTGCCCTATGGAAGCGAGAGTTCCTCGACCATGCTGCTGATGTGTTCAAGTCGGGCAAACAAGAGCAACAAGAGCAGCAACAGAGTCAGGAGGACATTGCCCGGCTGTATCGAAAAATCGGTCAGTTACAGGTCGAGAACGATTTTCTAAAAAAAAACTTGTTGAGCTGAAAACCGTTCAGGAGCGCCGCAGCATGATCATGAAAGCACATCCGAAGCTGAGCGTCCAGCAGCAGTGCGACCTGCTCTCGATCCATCGTTCAGGCTTGTACTATCAGCCAAAAAAGACGACCAAGCAGAACCGGGAACTGATGCTTCTGATTGACAAACAGTACCTGCAGAAGCCCTACTACGGCGTCTACCGTATGTGGGAATGGCTACAGAAAGACAAGGGCTGCAAGGTCAACATCAAAAGGATTCGTCGTCTGTACCGACTTATGGGTCTGGAAGCCATCGGCCCGAAACCGAACACTTCGAAACCAGCACCTGGACACCGGGTTTATCCGTATCTGCTCAAGAACCTCTTGATCACCCGCAGCAATCAGGTCTGGGCAACCGATCTGACGTATGTGCCGATGCAGAACGGTTTTCTGTATCTGATGGCCATCATCGACCTGAAAAGCCGATATGTGCTGAACTGGTCAGTTTCGAACACCATGGACGCCAAGTGGTGCGCCGATGTCTTCCGGGAGACCGTTCGTATGTACTGCGCACCAGAGATTCTGAACACTGATCAGGGCAGTCAGTTCACCAGCGAGGTGTTCACCAAGGCAGTGATTGAGGAAGCCGGAGTCAAACTCTCCATGGACGGCAAAGGTCGAGCGATTGATAATGTGTTTATCGAACGGCTGTGGCGAAGTGTCAAGTATGAGTACCTGTACCTGAATCCTCCGGCAGACGGCATCGAACTCTATACAGGCCTGAAGGGGTGGTTTACGGAATACAATACTGAACGACGCCATAAATCGCTGAATGGCGAGGTACCGAAGAGCGTCTACTATGCAATGAATCAGCAGGCTCCGGAGGCAGCCTGAACCATCTTAGTTGATCGAAAAATCTGTCCTACAAATGGGGAGTACTTGA
>VGMX01000019.1 GCA_016866305.1 Chlorobiota bacterium
GTATCGGTAGGTTTCTGATGCAGGCTGAAGTGAACGATGAACTGGTTTCTGGTGCTGAGCTGGACATTAGAGCCTGCCTTGAGCTGACCGTTTCTCATGGGATCTTCTTTCATCCGTATGAAAGTGGCGTCAGGATCAGTCTTGGAAAAACTGTTCATAGCTCACATTGTGGAATTTGTAGCCGACCTCGAAGTTCAGGCCAAGTTCCGGAAGCTCGGTGAAGTTGTACTCTGCGCCAAAGAAAGGATTGATGGTATAGACAGTGATATCGCCATCAAGAACATCCTGATCATCAGCTTCTGCGTTAACGCTGCCGATACCGCCCTCAAGACCGACATAAAAACGGCTGTTCTCCTTGACGATCGGAGAGTACATGAGCTTCAGGGTGCCCAGAAGAAGATCGCCATGGCCGTCAAAAACCTCTGTTCCTGAGTCCTCAACATCGAAACCAGCTCTGCCGTAGAAAAGGTTGAGCTCACCGCCGAAATTCTCGGTAGCCCAGTAACGGCCGCTGATACCCTGAAGGATATCACCGGCGAAAACGCCCTGATTCACCGATCCGACACGCACTGCGCTTCCTCATCAATGGTTTTCGCTGTATATTGACCCGGAAAGCCGATCGACAACGCACTGGAACCCTGACGGACGTGACCGACAAACCCTGCAGACAACCCGGCAACACGGAAAACCGTTCCGACCGCCTTGGACTCAGAGCGGAAGTGGCCCGAAAAGCCATTCATCTGTCGTCGATTTCAATCGCCGTAATCTACTGCCATATAAGCCGCGATCTTGCTCTTCTGCTGCTCGTACCGCTCTTCACCGGTTTTTTTCTCGTGGATATGCTGAAAAACATATCCGAACCGGTTTCGGCATGGTACCATCGCAGTTTCGGGGCGATGCTCCGGCACCATGAACTTGAAAGGAACCATTTCCACCTCAACGGGGCGACATGCATCACGCTCTCTGCACTGCTGCTCGTGCTGTTTTTCCCCAAAGTCATCGCTGTTGCCGCGTTCTCGATGGTCGCACTTTCAGACACGGTTGCCGCGTTGGCAGGAAAAGCTTTCGGCAAGCACCGTTTCGGCCATAAAAGCCTTGAAGGCAGTGCTGCATTCCTGCTCTCTTCCATCCTGATCGTCGCTGTCGTTCCAAACCTGCATATCAAGGCCGGGATCGTCATGGCCCTGAGCGCAACGATCACGGAGGCCTTCGAGGTGCGCATCGCCGGGTTCAAAATCGACGATAATCTCACCATCCCTATATTCAGCGCAGGAGCAGGACTGCTTTGCTATGCCCTGTTTTTTCCCGAACAGCTTGCATTGCTTTCGCACTGCCGGTAGACGCAACCCATCCTCATCCTTTATGCAGACCATCGTCACCGATTCTCCGGAAGAAGCCGCCCGTTTCATCAACAAAGGGGGAATCGTGGCATTTCCAACCGAAACCGTATACGGTCTCGGAGCAGGGATCTGTCACCCTGAAGCTGTTGAACGGCTCTTCGCGGCCAAAGGGAGGCCGGGGGACAATCCGCTGATCGTACATGTCGCAAAGCCCGGAGACATCCATGACGTGGCGTCCAATATCGGCAGTGAAGCAGAAAAGCTTGTCCGCCGCTTTTTCCCTGGCCCGCTGACGATCGTGCTGCAGCGAAAAAGCGCTGTCCCGGATGCGGTAACCGCTGGTCTTGAAACAGTGGGGGTGCGCTGTCCGTCGAATCCCGACGCGCAGAAATTTCTGCTGCATTGCACCTGTCCGGTCGCCGCCCCGTCAGCCAATCTTTCCGGAAAACCAAGTTCGACGAGCTGGAAAGCCGTGCTCGAGGATCTCGACGGAAAAATTGATTGCATCCTCAAGGGAAACCCGAGCGACATCGGTCTGGAATCGACCATAGTGGATTGCTCCGGGGAGATGCCCGTTCTTCTCAGGGAAGGAGCCGTTACGCTCGAACAACTGCAGGAGGTTGTGCCCTCAATCAGAACAACCGGCGCACTCCTGCAGCATGAAACGCCCAGAAGCCCCGGGCTGAAATACCCTCATTACGCCCCTCGCGCACGTGTGGTAACCTGCCCTGCCGGCAAAACCATCCGGACACCGCCGGAACCACGGGCAGCATATATCGGACTCTCACATCCCGTCGTGGAGGGACTGGCTCTCGTCAGGCGGTGCGGATCGCTTGACGAATACGGGAGGTCGCTGTTCGATTTTTTCCGGCTTTGCGACTCCCGAAACATCGACATCATCTACTGCGAGCTTCCCCCTGCTGAAGGCATAGGGCGCGCCATCAGGGATCGCCTGCAGCGTGCCGCAGGACAGGGACACTGAAAAAACAGTCAGAACTTCAGGAAACAGCCCAGATGGACTGATCCGGGAGCACTGGTGTCGCGCCGGTCATCCTTGTTGCTGCCGAAAACATCCCGGTCGTCAAACCAGGTGGTTTCGAACTTTCCGGCAAGCTTCAGGTTTCTGGTGACATCCCATGATGCAACCAGAAACAGGGCTTTTCCCCTGCCGCTGAAAGCCGTGCTGTTGAATACGAACGGGAGATCATCTTCGTAGGTATAGATTGCGGCATCATAGTCATCGGTGTGAAACACGGTGAAGCGTCCCTTGAGGCCAAAACGGCCCGCCCTGAAATTCGCCTGCTGATAGAACAGCCAGCCGTAATAGGTTTCATCTCCTGCGAGAAAATCCTCAACGACCCGTTTCACCTCCCCGCGACTTCGCAGATGCAGCTTCCGGGAAAGATCGATATCGCAATCGAGTCTGAAGCGGTCGGTGACCATCGGAAGCGGCGCATACACTTTCTCCTTGCTCTTGCAGGAAACCGACCCATTCGCGCACTGTTTGAGCACATCCTCCTTTTCCTTGTGCTGAACCTGCAGGTTCCATGTCACCATGGGGGATTGTTTCCATGTCAGAAAAATCCGGGTATCATACCCTGAAGAGGGATACGCATAAACCTTCGGGTCGGGGTTGAGCTTCGGAAACCTGAACCAGTCAACGTATGCTCCCATTGAAACCTTGCTGCTGATGGCCCCTTCGATACCGATATAACAGCCCTTCTCGTTGGATGCATTGTCGCCCCGTTCGGCAAACGCGCCGGCGAACGGCGAGTAGTAACCGGGATCATAATCGCGGACGGCGAACTGTATATTCACCTTCGGAAGCACCTGATAGTCCAGCCCGGCAATCCATGAAACACGGCCGTGCGGCTTTTCCGACCATGCCGCCTCCCCGAAAAATCCGAGACGGCCTATCAGGAGATCGCATTCGAGGCTGCCGAGCGATGATGCACCTTCAAGGGAGCCAAGTGCCTTGAGCGGCTCGCCGTAGTCGTAGCGCAGCCACGTTCCGCCGGCTCTTCCCGTAACCGCTCCGGATGAGAAGTGGTAAAGCAGACCGGCGCCATAGACGGTTTCCGTCACGTTATCCTTATGGTCCCGCTCGGTGGTGGTACGATGATAACCCGATTCATCGAAGCTCGTTATCGTTCCGGTGGTGTTTCTTGCATCGACAAGATTGGCGGACCAGAACGCCGTCACTTCCAGCGGCTGCAGATCGAGTTTCGCCGCCGCTCCCTGGAAAAAACCGTACTCGGAACTCGAAGCGAATGGCGAGAGCCGTTTCGAACCGATCCTGACGCTGTTGGATGGGGCCGATCCTTTTGACATGAAGCGGCTCTGACCGACAAGCAGCCCCTGGCCGAAATTCAGCCTGTAATTTCCAAGTACGGCCTGACGCACGATCCCGATATCGGAAGCGCTGAGGCTCAGGGAAACAAAATCCGCAACATCAGGCTCCCCGATATCCTTGTCATGCACCAGCGAGACATGGAAATTCGCGTAGTCGGCCTGCAGACGGTTATAGATTTTGAAATTGTCACCGGGATATCGCCCGTTCGAAAGCCCATCCCGTGGCGTGGTATCAAAAGAGAGCCTGCTGTAGTAACTGCCGGTGGCCGCCTCATCTTTCCTGACTGCCTTGCGTAACGCAACCGGATCGTCAAAAGCGATATAGGGCGCAATGGCTGCAGCTTTCTCTCTGCCGATCACACCCTCGATGTCCCGGAGTGAATCCAGCCTCCCCTTCAGGTTGCGCTGTTCGATGATGGCAAGGATATCTCCGCTGTTCAGCCATGGCAACTGGCGCAATTCTTCCGCATCTGCGCTGTTGACAGGGATTTTTCTGACTTTGAGGTTTTCGAGATCCTGCTGGAGTTGTTCCAGGTCTCCGGCAAGCTGCTCCTGGTCGAACAGCTCCGCAATATTCTCCTCGGCACTTCCGGAAACCGGCTGCAGAAACAGTACCGCAAAAAAAAGAAAGAACGCCATAATCGCAGAAGAATTATGACGTTCCGGAAGGGAAAGAAAACGTTTCATGATCGGCGGTTGTTGCGTGTCCGCCTACGGGCTCAAACGGTAACACCCCCCTGCCGATAAAGCTGACGAACCTCATTGCGGGACAGATACCGCCACTCACCGCGCCGCAGTTCACCTGCTTTCAATCCGGCATAGGCAATCCGTTCAAGCTTTTTGACTTCAAATCCGAGAGTTTCGAACATCCTCCTGACCTGATGGTTTTTTCCTTCATGAATACTCAGCCATACCTGCATGCCGTCATCAAGTATTTTTGCCTGGCATGGCATGACCTTCTCTCCGGTATCCTTCAGGCGCATCCCCCCCGTCAACTGAAGCAGAAGCGTATGCGGAAACTTGTTATTCAATACCGCAATATACTCTTTTTTCACATTTGATGAAGGATGCATTAATTTATGCGCAAGATCACCGTCATTCGTCAGTAAAAGCACGCCGGTGGTCTTCCTGTCAAGCCGTCCGACCGGGTAAACCCGCTCTTTGACAAGAACATGATCGAGCACCGTGTCCCGGTTCTTTTCGTCACGGCTTGTCGTGATGACGTTCTTGGGCTTGTTGAAGAGAATGTACACCTTTCTGGCCTCCGGCAGGGCAAGCCGCTGTCCGTCCACAATCACCTCATCGTCCGCAGGATCGACTTTCAGACCCGGTTCGGAGACAATGCCGCCGTTCACCATGACCCTGCCGGATGCAACAAGCTGGTCGGCAGCCCGTCTTGAAGCAATGCCGCACATGGCCAGATATCTGTTGATCCTTACCCGATCATCTTCTCCGGAACCTTTTTTCATGGCATGCTACTCATCGTTATGTTCAACATCCGGAAAGGGCAGATTGCCTCCTCCGGAAAGGTATTCCTGCTCATCATGCTCCCGCAGAATCTCACGAATCTCTCGCAACCGGGGCAGATCCCTGAGCGAGTGCAGACTGAAGAGATCGAGAAATTCGGTTGTGGTGCCATACTGAAGCGCTCTTCCGGGAGAATCGGCGCGACCGCATACCGTAATCAAACCCCGCTCGAGCAAACGGTCAACGGCATAATCCGGACTGGTGCCCCTGAGCTGCTGGATTTCGCCCTTGGTGACCGGCTGGCGGTATGCGATGACCGAAAGAACTTCAAGAACCGGCTGGGAAAGTTTTCTGCGGATTCTCGGAGCAAGGAGTCTTTTCAGAAGCTCCCCGAACCCGGGTTCGGTAAGAAACCGGTATCCTCCCGCAATACGGTGAATACGGAATGTCAGACCGGCCGCGGCATATGCTGCGTTCAACCCGGAGATAATCGCTTCAAGGTCACCGGCGGTCAGTTCGACACCGGTGACCTGCCGGACAAGGGAAAGGGTCGCGGCCTCTTCGGAAGCGAAAATCACCGCTTCGACCTGCTGCGGCAATGGCAATTCGGGTTCCAGCACGGCTGTTGGTCCTGGGGTGATTGGGTGACGAACACAAGAAAAGATGACGACGGAAAAAACCTACCGTTTTCTTGCGGTGGAAAAATTGTGGTCAAGACAGATTCCCCCTTCATAATTGTACCATATTTCCTGGCAGGGGAAATTGCATTCGTAGAGCGCTTTGCCGATAATAACCGAATCAACGCCATACTGCTGAAGCTGCGCCAGTTTTTTCAGGTCTTCCGAGCTCGTTACGCCCCCCGATGCGGTAATTTTCATGCCGGCCTTTTCAGCAAAACGCTTCGTGCTTTCATAACCGAAGCCCTGCATCATGCCGTCCCGTGTAATATCAGTGTAGATAATCCGTTCGATCCCCAATTTCTTCATTTCAAGAGCCAGTTCGTAGTCCTTCATGTCGCTGCTCTCGGTCCACCCCTTGATTTTCGGAACGCCGTTTTCCGCATCGATACCGACCACAATGCGCGAAGGACGGTAGCGTTTGAGAAGCTCACCGATAAGCTCCGGATTGGTGACCGCTGCCGAACCGATCACGACCCGGCTGACTCCGATATCGAGATACCTCCTGACCGCCTCGACCGAACGGATACCACCGCCAACCTGAATTGGAATGTCAAGCTCCTCGACAATCTCCTTTATACGTTCAAAATTGACCATTTCTCCGGTCAACGCAGCATCGAGATCGACGATATGCAGCATCTTGGCGTTCTGCTTCCGCCAGATGATGGCCATGTCGCGAGGATTGTCGAGATAGATTTTCTGCTGGTTGAAGTCGCCTCTGGTGAGACGAACACATTTACCGTCTTTTATATCAATGGCAGGAATGATCAGCATAGGAAAAAACGTGAAAATCAGTAAGGGAAGGCTCTAACATCCGGCAAAATTCTTCAGGATCTGCAATCCGGCCGCTGAACTTTTTTCCGGATGAAACTGTACAGCGAAAATACCATTTTTTTCGATGGCCGAACAGAAATTTTTACCGGCAAACCATGTGGTTGCCGCAATATCCTCCTGATTCTGCGGATCGCAGTAGTAGGAGTGGACAAAATAGAAAAACGTATGGTCCCCGATCCCCCTGAACAGAATGCTCTCTTTTTTCAGATCGACGGAATTCCAGCCGATCTGGGGAATCTTGTCGGTTTCGCTTTGGAAATGCACCACCTTTCCGGGAACAAGATTCATGCCCCGGTGGGAACCCATCTCCTCGCTTTCCCCGAGAAGCAGTTGCATACCGAGGCAGATGCCGAGAAGGTGACCCCCCTTGTCGACATGCTCAAGTACTGCATCGGTGAATCCCGAAGCGTTCAGGGAATCGATAGCCTGACCGAAAGCACCGACTCCGGGCAGCAGCACCTTCCTGAAACCGGAGAGCTTGCGGGGATCGCTGCTTACAACAGCCCTGAGTCCGAGATACTCGAAAGCTTTCCTTACTGAATGAAGATTCCCGGCACCGTAATCAGCAATAAAAATCATACAAGATCAAAGCGTCATAGTGATTGTCTTCCTGAAGCGGTAAAACCGGAATGCCATTTCCGGACGCACTTTTCCCTGGAGGCCATTTTTTTGTTCGGCATTTATTGCTTATAATACTTTTTCCTTTTGCCTCGCCGAAACGATCAGCAGTTCTCCATAACCATACAGAACCTAAAAAAAACAAATGTACAATATTGTTTCCGCTATTTTTTTAGCTGAAAATATCAAAAAAATTGAAATCAAGGCTCCCCGGATCGCAAAAAAAAGAAAGGCCGGTCAGTTTGTCATGATACGAGTAAGCGAAAACGGTGAAAGAATTCCGCTGACCATTGCTGACTCCGATCCCGAAAAGGGAACCGTCACCATCATCGTGCAGGGAATGGGCAAGTCAACCATCGAGCTGAACGGAAAAGAGGCGGGAGAGACCATCCATGATATCGTGGGGCCTCTCGGCACTCCCTCGCATATCGAAAAGTTCGGCACTGCCGTCAGCATCGGCGGAGGTGTGGGCACGGCCATCGCCTACCCGACAGCCGTGGCACTCAAAAAGGCCGGCAATTACGTGATCACCATCAACGGAGCAAGAACAAAGGATCTTGTCATTCTCGAAAACGAAATGAAGGCGGTCAGTGACGAAGCCTACATCACCACTGATGACGGGTCGTACGGGTTTCACGGCTTCGTCACCCAGAAGCTGCAGGAGCTTATCGACTCCGGCAGAACCATCGACTATGTGCTTGCCATCGGCCCGATACCCATGATGAGAGCTGTTGCCGAAGTCACCAGACCGTACGGAATTCCCACGGTCGTCAGCCTGAACCCGGTCATGGTTGACGGCACCGGCATGTGCGGCGGCTGCAGGGTCACGGTTGAGAACGAAATCCGTTTCGCCTGTGTTGACGGCCCTGAATTCGATGCCCACAAAGTTGATTTCAAAAACCTTTCCGACAGGAACAGAATGTACCTGGGAGAAGAACGGCAATCATCCGAAACAGCTTCACACAAGTGCCGCATCGGCCATCAGCAGTAAACGCACGATTCCAATTCATCAACCGAACCGGACCTGACGGCCGACACAGCGGTCAGGATAAGGGCTTGCAGTCATTCATAAACAGCATACCTTTTAGACGAAAGGAAGTACCATGGATCCAAAACCAATGACGACCAAGGAGCGCCTTGCCATACCGCGCCAGGCAATGCCGGCGCAGGACCCGAAAGAGCGCATTCACAACTTCAGAGAGGTCAATCTCGGCTATACCCCCGAACTTGCGCAGCAGGAGGCCATGCGGTGCATCCAGTGCAAGGATCCGGTCTGTATCAAGGGGTGCCCGGTGAACATCAAGATCGACAGGTTCATCAAGCTTGTTGCCGAAGGCAACTTTCTCGGAGCGGCAAAAAAAATCAAGGAGGACAACGTGCTGCCGGCAATCTGCGGCAGGGTCTGCCCGCAGGAAGACCAGTGCGAAAAGGTATGTGTCCTGACGAAAAAGTACACGCCTGTCGCAATCGGCAATCTGGAACGCTTTGTTGCCGACTACGAGCGGGAGCAGGGAAAGATCGAACTGCCGGACGTAAAACCGGCGTCCGGAAAAAAGGTTGCCGTTATCGGAAGCGGGCCTGCAGGACTGAGCTGTGCGAACGACCTTGCCCGTCTCGGCCATTCAGTCACGGTTTTTGAAGCACTGCACGAACTGGGCGGCGTCCTCATGTACGGCATTCCGGAATTCCGGCTTCCCAAGGATATCGTGAAAACCGAAATCGAAGGTATGAAGAAGCTCGGCGTGAAATTCGTCACCAATACCGTTGTCGGCCGTTCCGTCACCATTGACGAGCTTATGGGGGAGGAGCATTTCGACGCGATTTTTATCGGGGTCGGTGCAGGGCTGCCCTGGTTCATGGGAATTCCCGGAGAAAACCTGCTCGGAGTCTATTCGGCAAACGAGTTCCTTACCAGGGTCAACCTGATGAAAGCATACGATTTTCCCCGGTCCGATACCCCTGTATTTGACTGCCGGGGAAAGAACGTCGCGGTATTCGGAGGCGGCAATACGGCCATGGACGCGGTGCGTACCGCCAAACGGCTCGGCGCTGAACATGCCTATATCGTTTACCGGCGCTCGGAAGCAGAAATGCCGGCACGCGCAGAAGAGATCCACAACGCAAAGGAGGAGGGCATCGAGTTTCTGCTCCTGATGAATCCGGTGGAGTTCACCGGCAACGAAGAGCAGTGGCTGACCGGGGTTAAATGCATCCGCATGGAACTCGGCGAACCCGATGAATCAGGACGCCGCAAGCCGGTTCCGGTGAAAGGCTCGGAGTTCCTACTCCCTGTAGACATGGCGGTCATTTCAATCGGCAACGGCTCCAATCCCCTGATCAGGCAGACCACCCCGGACATCGAGGTCAGCAAGCGGGATACCATCGTTGTAGACATCAATACCATGGCGACATCGAAAGAAGCTGTCTACGCCGGAGGAGACATCGTTACCGGAGGGGCAACCGTCATTCTCGCCATGGGCGCAGGACGCACTGCCGCAAGGGCCATCCACGAAAAGCTCACAGGCACCGCTCCGAATTTTAACGAATGGTAAAGGATTCCTGAACGAACAGCGGGCCGGCATTCTGCCTGCCCGCATCAGGCAAAAGCACCAAAGCAGACAGCAAGAATGGGCGCATTATACCGTTTCGGCGTATCTCTCGAAAAAGAACTGATCGACGCTTTCGACCGTCACATCGAAGAACAGCACTACAATAACCGCTCGGAAGCATTGCGCGATCTCATTCGCGAAGAACTGCTGAAAAAAAAGTGGCTGGCAGGAGGAACGGTTGCCGGCGCGATCGTCATGACTTACGACCATCACAAGCGCGAACTGGTCAACCAGCTGATAGACATCCAGCACGATTTTCAGGACATCATCATATCAACCCAGCATGTCCATCTCGACCATCACCACTGCCTTGAAATTATAGCAATCAGGGGAAACGCACCCGATGTCCAAAAACTTGCCGCCATCCTGAAAGCAAAGATCGGGGTAATCCATCTCAGTCTCAGCATTTCCGCCGCCGGTTAACAATTGTTGTTGGTTAATCGTAACACAATACGTAATTTTGTGCTACAGTCGAATTGCATCAACAACGTTTAACCCGACCGGAGGATCTTCATGAAACGGATTCCGCTTGTTTTAACCTCCCTGTTCCTTGCGTCCGCACCTGCATTTGCCGCCCATCCGCTCATCACCGACGATACCGGTACCCAGGGAAAGGGGAAATTCCAGATAGAATGGAACAACGAATTCGCATGGAACAACAGTGATGCAGGAGGCTTAACAACAGAAGAAACAGGTGGCGAAAGCGCCGTTGCCATTTCCTATGGCATAACCGAGCATGTCGACCTGGTCGCAGCACTGCCGTTCCAATGGTATGCAATGGAAGAAAACGGCGTAAGTGTCGGTGAAGAGAGCGGCATCGGAGATATGAGCATCGAACTGAAATGGAGAGTTCTTGAACAGGAAGATGAGGGATTCAGCCTTGCCATAAAGCCCGGCATTTCAATCCCGTCCGGAGATGAAAAGCAGGGATTCGGCAGTGGAGCGGTATCCCCCGGCGTCACGTTCATAGCAACCAAAGAGGGCGATTTCGGGGCATTGCACTGCAATGTCGGCTATACCCGCAACAACTATAGCGACAAGGATGCCGACGCAGCGACAAGAGACGATATCTGGCACGCTTCGGCAGCAACCGAAATCAACATGTCTGACAACCTGCGTGCGGTTGGTTGCCAATATCGGTATCGAAACCAATGAGGAGCATTCGGAAGATACTCATCCTGTATTTCTCATCGGCGGCATGATCTGGGGGGTCTCGGAAAATTTCGATCTCGACCTGGGCCTGAAATGCGGACTGAACGATGCTGAAACCGATACCGCTCTGCTGGCAGGAGTTGCGGCAAGATTCTGAGAATCCGGATCAGCATGTACAGACAGGGCTCTGAGTACCAGTACATCAGAAAAAGTCCTTAAACCATAAGGGAGAAAAAACCATGCACATGTCAGACGCGCTGCTTTCACCGGCAGTCGGAGGAACTTTCTGGGCCATAAGCAGCGGCATGATTGCCTGGTCGGTAAAAAGAACCGCCATGGACCAGGACGGAAGAAAAACCGCACTCATGGGAGTACTCGGCGCGTTCGTCTTTGCGGCACAGATGATCAACTTCACCATACCCGGCACCGGATCGAGCGGCCATCTGGGCGGGGGGCTCCTCCTGACGATATTGCTCGGCCCCTGGCGTGCTTTTATCTCCCTCGCTTCGGTTCTGGTCATCCAGTCTCTCTTTTTTGCTGACGGAGGAGTGCTGGCCCTCGGCTGCAATATTTTCAATCTCGCCTTTTTCCCTGCGTTCGTCGCCTATCCGTTCCTCTACCGGACCATTGCAGGAAACCCGCTCTCTTCCGGACGCCTGGGACCGGCAAGTGTTATTGCTGCAACTGCAGGGCTGCTCATGGGTGCGTGCTCGGTTGTGATCCAGACAACCGCATCGGGCATCAGCGCGCTGCCGTTCGGCACCTTCCTGCTCTTCATGCTCCCGATCCATCTGGCTATCGGCATCGTCGAAGGGCTGGTAACCTGGGCCGTCGTTGTTTTCGTGGTAAAAACAGAGCCATCGATCCTCGACATGCAGCAGGAATCGGGAAAGAACCGTTCTCTGGTTCCTGCCGTTTTCATCGCTGTCGCGCTGCTGACCGGCGGAGTCTTCTCCTGGTTCGCATCGTCATATCCCGACGGCCTTGAATGGTCGATGGCGAAAACCTCGGGACTGGAGGAGCTGGAAGGCCATGATGAACCTGTTCTCAGCGCGCTCTCATCAATACAGAAAAAGCTTGCGTTTCTGCCGGATTACGGGTTCCGGCCCTCTTCGGAAACAGCCGGCTCTCAGGAAATATCTGCAACTGAAAACCCGGTTAACCCCGGCACGTCGGTATCCGGCATCGCCGGCAGCATGATGGTGCTGATCCTTGCCGGTGCAGCAGGCATGCTTACCCGGTCCAGAGTGTACAGAACGGAAAACGCCGGTGAGTGAGGGGAGCGTGCAGCAGAACCCGGCAGAACGCTCTCTGCCGGCTGGAGACCGGGCGGCACTGGCAATCCTCGTACTCTTCACCCTGTTCGTAGTCGCTGTGCCGGGGAACAACCTGCCGGCCGTCATTGCATACGGAGCGTTTCCGCTGTTCGTGATCACATCGGCAAGGATCCCCCTGCGACTGATCATGAAACGTCTTCTTGTGCTTTCGCCGTTTGTACTGTTCATGGCGGCAGGTAATCTTTATTTTGACCGGCAGCCTGTTTTCAAAACCGGATACGTCCTTGTAACCGGCGGACTGGTTTCAGCGGGAGTTATTGCCGCGAAATCCTTTGTAACGCTCTCGGCCTTGCTGCTCTTCTCCCATTCGGTTCCGTTTCACCGTTTTGGCAATGCCTTGCGGGCTTACGGCGTACCGGAAATGTTTGCAACTCAGCTGCAGCTGGTTTACCGCTACAGCTTCCTGCTGGGTGATGAAGCCCGTTCGCTGCAGAAGGCGCGCGACCTGCGATCATTCTCAGGCAAAGGAAAGGATATCCGCACCACAGCCCAACTGATCGGCTCGCTCCTCGTGAGGAGCACCTCACGTGCTGAAAGGATCTTCATGGCCATGAGCGCACGCGGGTTCGGCAGCAGCTTTCCCGTACGGCAAAAGGAACCGTTCACGGCGCGTGACGGCATACTGGTTGCCGTGGCGATACTTGGGTTCTGTGCTGTCCGGATCATGTTCATCCCCTAAACCCACAAGAAGGAACATCGTGATCACCGTAGAACGGCTTTCATTTGCCTATCCTGACGGAACACAGGCCCTCCGGAATATCTCGCTCAGCATCCGGAACGGTGAATCGGCAGGCATCATCGGGGCGAACGGTGCGGGAAAATCGACGCTGGTCAATCACTTGAACGGGTGGCTCCGCCCCCAGAGCGGAACCGTGAAGGTCGAAGGCTCCCGATCCACCGGGAAAAACCAGGAAAACCTTCGCCGGATGGTCGGTCTGGTATTCCAGAACCCTGACGATCAGCTTTTTATGACCAGGCTGTTTGACGACATCATGTTCGGGCCGGGCAACCTCGGTTTGCCAAGACAGGAAAGCGAAGCGGAAGCGGAACGGCTGCTCAGGGATTTCGGCTTGTGGGAACTGCGCGGCAAACCGCCTTCGAAGCTTTCGCAGGGCCAGAAACGGTTCGCGGCTTTCGCCGCCGTGCTGGTCATGCGCCCGTGTGTGCTGGTCATGGATGAACCGACATCCGATCTCGATCCCCGCAACAGGAAGAAGCTTGCCTCCCTGGTCAACTCGCTTGCATCGACCAGAATCACGGTATCCCACGATCTCGATTTTATCTGGGACACCTGCAGCAGGGTGTTCATCATGAACAGCGGCCGGATCAGCGCACAGGGAGAGGCAAGAGCCCTCCTCTCCAATCGCGAACTGCTCGAGGAAAACGCACTTGAACTTCCTCTCCGGCTGCAGCGGTGAAACCGGAAGAGACGGCATGATCAGGAGCGGGTTTTCACCCTTCCTGCAAGCTTTTCCGACATGGCAGGGTCCGAGAGCCTGACGGTTACTTCAGGTACATCATGCGCGGTATCGACATGAAAAACCGTCACATCGAAACGGTCATCCATTCGGACGATTGCCGCAAGATCGACAATGCGTTCGCTCACACCGAGAAATCCCAGCGGCAGCAGACACTTGACACGGTATGGATTGACGAGAAAAATGCCGTAGGGTTTCACGGAAAGCACCGAACCGGTAAAACGCTCCCCCGGCGACGGGAGGCTGGTGTGCGCATGCTCCTTGCGTGTGCCGCCGGGGCCGGATTCAGACTGACTGATGAGCTGCTCAAGAGCGGAAAGATCGTGAAAATCGAAATCGGAATCACCGTACAGCTCCCTTGAGCTTATCCCTCTGGTTGAATAGACGGAAACGTCTTTTCCCTTCAGCATCAGTGCCCTGAGCAGCGGCATGAAATCACTGTCCCCGCTGAACAGGACAAACCGGTCATACAGATGTTCCGTCAGCATGGCCTCAACGGCAAGTTCAATATCCAGATTGCCCTTCATGACCACTTCCCCGGTTTCCTTGTTGACAATCTTCTTGACGGGCTTCGATACGATCCGGAAACCGTGCGTCAAGAGAACCCGGTTGAATGCGGCCTGCTCTGCGGAAGGAATGTCGGGAAGAGGCACATAATAACGCGCCTGCACCACCTGGTAAAGGCTCGTGAAATAGCGCATCAGACGGGAAAAGTCAATATGCCAGCCCAGATGGCGCTGCGTAAAGAACAGATTGGCGCCATCGATAAAAAGTGCGGCTTTCTGCATGCTCGATTCTATGTTGCACCCTGCCTTCAGGCTTGTTATCTCATGGGAAATGCAAACAGCAAAAAGAACACAGGGAAAGCATTAACCATTTCAAGCTTCCGCTGAAAGCCAAACTCCTCTTAAAAGAAAACTCCAGAGGGCAAGCGTAAAAAAAGAAGCCATGATGCCGACAGCGACCATCATCGAGGCGAGAGAGGGGTTGATGCCATGTTCGGCGGCTATGATGCCGGCCGTGATCATGGGAGGCATCGCAGCCTCGAAAAGCGTTACCCTGACCGGAAGGCCATGCAGGCCGAAAATGCCGGGATAGAGCAGACAAAGCAACAGTGGAGCCCGCAGCAGCTTGAACGAAAGGCCGAGAGCGAGGTTCCGGATGTTACCGGACAGATGCCCTGGATGCAACTGATAACCGACGGAGAGCAGGGCGAGCGGAGCGAGGGTATCCCCCAGCCTTCCGAGCAGGAGACGGAACCATTCCGGATAGTCGAACGGCATCAGGAGAACCGCTGCAGCCATGGCAAGAAAAGGCGGAAACGTAACGATCCTCTGCAGTATCTCCCCTGCCGCAGGTTTCCCGTTCGAGTAGACCCCGGCAGTGACGATGCCGAGTGTCGAAAGTACCATAAAGGAGCCGAGTTGATCGACGAGAATGCCGTGTACCAGTGCCTCCCTTCCGAAGTATGCTTCAATCATGGGCAAACCCACAAAAGAGGTATTTCCGAGGCCCCCGGTAAGAATGAGCGCTCCGACGGTCATTCGGGGAAGGTGCAACAACCTGCCGAGCAGCGGGAAAAAGAGAAGCGCAAACACTCCTGCCGAGAGTTTCAGATCGTGCAGATAGAGCAGGGTAAGCGCGGGCAGGGAGATATGGATAATAAAACCGTTCAGCACCGCAGGGGTTTCCGATGGCAGCCGTTTCAGGCTCTGCAGCAGAACCCCTGCAAGAAAACAGACAAAAAGAAGAACAAGGTTCTGCATGGCATCAATACAGTTCGCTTGAAAAAACCGCTTATCCCGGAATGATTACCTTCACTCACTTCCGGAGAACGAAGCAGCGAGGGAACCTCCTCCTGAACGGCACAAGCGGAGGTTCAAAACGGTTTCGGGCAGGAAAAACAAATCGTATCACCGGCAGACAGGCAGCGCATTGCACTTACGGAAACGGACGGAAAAGAATCTGCGAAGCCGCTCCGGCAACTCTCTGTCCAAGGTAACGGGTAAAGGCCGGCGATTCATTCATACTGGGTATGGTCCGTACCGTACAGGATGACGATGTCATACGGAGCAACTCCTCTGCACGGTGCAGGGTCTCATTGCCGTCCGCAAAATATCCTGCAGCGAAAAGGGCGACATTTGTGGCGCCCGACTTGCGAAGCTGCCCGGCAACCTCCTCGAAAGCAGGTTTCGTCCACTCTCCGCCAACAGCATGATTGAGATAGGCGGTCATAACCCGGCCATAGGGATGCGTTGCATCCTTACCGATCGCTCCGGTCAGTTGTTCGGCAAAATGAGCGGTTTCCTGCCGGCCGGTACGGAAGCGGGGAGGCTCTCCCCGGCTGTTGCTGACAAGCGTACCGTGAAAAAGCAGAAGAAGGATATTGGCATTACTTCGAAGCAGCCCGTGCTCGGCGCTTTCGGCAACAATATGGCCGGTATACAGGTCATACAGCACCGGGTCGTTCCAGAACCGGCTGATCACCTTCACCCGGCTCAGATCGTTCCCCGCGAGATTCTCTGCAAGATAGCCGCAGAGCTGCCCGCAGGTCAGTTCATTATCGGACGGCGACATGGAAACGAGAATACGGGCATCATAGTGCGAGGTTGCATCGATCACGCCCTCTACAGGCGGATCGGAAGCGGAAAAAGCCGCATGCACCTCAAAGGAGACCCCGCTGCTCCGGTAGCATGAGTCAAGATAACGCTGCAGGGACTCCGCCTGCTGACGGGTAATCCGGTTATGGGGCGAGCCGCTTGCGCTTCGACCGATCTTTTTCCGCACGGAAGAGAGGAGGGAAATGCCTGCCCGGAGAATGGAAGGAAGCGCCATGACTGTCGAGGCATGTTGCAGCGTTCTGTAACTCACCCGGTAATTTTCACGAAACCCGGTACTTTCCGCCTCTCCGTGGGCGGCAAGAATAACCGCTATTTTTTTCTGCTTCTGCATGAGGCGCCGGCCTGCTTCATGGCTTGTTGTTTTTTACGGCAATCCTTGCGTCCATACCCTCGCGGAACCTTTCTTCGGGCACAGGAACAACCTTGTCACCTTTTCTCAGGCCATCGATGACCTCAACATAAGCAAGATCGCCCGCCCCGGTTTTCAGGGACTGCTTCCTGAGTTTTCCATTCTCGATTTTCCAGACATAACTGACATGATCCTCCTCGAAAACCGAGCTTTTTCTGACCAGCAGGGAATTCGGCTTGACATTGTAGATGATATTGGCCGTAGCCGTCATTCCTGCCTGTATGCCTTTTACCGGAGCGTAAAACCGCAGATACACTTTCGAGGTTTTCGTAACGGTATCGGTTTGCGGCACAATACGTGAAACAACGGCATCAAGACGTTTGTCCGGCAATGCATCAAGGACGATGGCGGCTTTCTGGCCCGAACGGATTCGGGGAACATCGAGTTCATCCACCTCGACACTGACAACATAATCTGTGGTATCGATAACCCTCGCAACAAGGGTGTTTGCCGTTACATAATCACCGGTCTTGACCCCCTGAAAAGCAAGAATGCCGGTGAATGGCGCTGTAACGGCAAGTTTTTTCAGGTCATCCTCCCTGATTTTCAGTTGCAGCCTTTTCTGCTCGAGCAACTCATCCGCCTGGCGCATGTTCTTCAGGGCATCATCGAGGTCCTGACGGGATACCGCCCCTTCCCCGAAAAGATTGCGAATCCTTGTGTATTTCAGTTTTCTTTCTCCGCTCATGGCAAGTTGCTCCGCGTAGGCTGACCGTGCCTCTCGCACGGCGAGATCGGGCTGAACCGCATCGAATGCAATGATCGTCTGACCGGCAACAACACGCTCCCCTTCAAGAGCCCCCACGCTCTTTACCGTTCCTGAAAACTCCGCGCTGAGGTTTGCAACGGCATCTGCCTCCACAAATCCGGTTGCGTAGACCGCCTGCACCAGTTCGGCATGGGTCACCTCAACGGCGTCCACCTCCACGGTATTGCCCCGGGTTATGAGGTAGATAACGGTAACGACAAAAACAAGGGAAAGAGCGATGGTATACTTCGGGAGGACTTTCTGTAAGGTCTGCATATCGATCAGGTTATTGATTCAGCTTTTGGAAGTTACATGTTTTGAACTTTTTCTCTATTGCGACCTTGGTTTTTCCATTATTTTATGAATCTTTGAAAACTGATTTGCCCGGCAGTTTTCTGCCGCGTGCTCTCTTGCAAAAAAACACTTAATCCAACGAGCCGATGAGCGAGAATCAAGACCTGCAGAAAGGCTTTCTTGAAACAGTCAAGTTCGATGAAAAAGGGCTGGTACCGGCAATCGTGCAGGATCATGAAACAGGCAAAGTGCTGATGATGGCCTGGATGAACCGCGAAAGCCTTGCAATGACCCTTGAAAGGAAAAAAGCCTGCTACTGGAGCCGGAGCCGTCAGAAACTGTGGCTCAAGGGAGAGTCGTCAGGAAACATGCAGGAGGTTCACGACATCCTCATCGACTGCGACGGTGACACGCTCCTGCTCAAGGTTTCCCAGAGAGGCGGGGCTTGCCATGTCGGCTATCACTCCTGCTTTTACAGAAAAGCCAAAGAGGATCTGTCAATGGAGATCTGCGACACGCTCATGTTCGACCCTGAAGAAGTTTACGGCAAAAAAAGCTGACCGAGTATTGCGATGAGCCAACCCATAGAAACCGCAAAATTACTGAACAGGACAAAGTCCCGTACTTCCATCCGCTCCATGTTCGACGAGGTTGCGCCAACCTACGATTTTCTCAACCACCTGCTGAGCCTCGGTATCGATAATTTCTGGCGGGCGACTGCAACGGCAAAGGCAAAAAAGCTGCTTGCCGGTACACCATCCCTCCACATTCTCGATGTTGCTACAGGCACCGGAGACCTGGCCGCTTCGATGGCAAAGATTCCCGGCGCAAGAGTCACCGCGCTGGATCTCTCACCCGAAATGCTCGGCATTGCAAGAAAGAAATATCCCGGTATAACGTTTCTTGAAGGTTATGCAGAAAAACTCCCTTTCGATACCGCAAGTTTCGATACCGTCAGCGCGGGGTTCGGCGTCAGGAATTTCGAGAACCTCGAACAGGGCATGCGCGAATTCCACAGGGTGCTCAAACCGGGAGGGCACGCTTTCATCATCGAACCGATGATTCCCCGCAATCCGGTCATCAAGAGTCTTTATCTGGTTTACTTCAAAAAGGTGCTCCCGAAAATCGCAGCCTTTTTCAGCAAGTCGACCTTCGCTTACGACTACCTGCCGCACTCGGTTGAGCAGTTTCCACAGACCGAAGACTTCACGGCCATCCTGAAAGAAAGCGGCTTCCGCACCGCGGAGTATTTTCCGATGACTTTCGAAACATCGATCCTTTACGTGGCAATGAAGTGAAATGCCCGACGCCCGGCATGGACTCATACTGACCATCGCTCACGGATAAACGGAATGCGTTTCAGCAAAGGTACGGAAAGCATGAAAAGCACCATGCCCGCACCATCCGCAGCAAGATCGGCAAACGAACTTTTCCGGTAGGGAAGAAACAACTGGACGATTTCTATGGCACTGCCGTAACTCATGAGAACCATGATCTTCACGGCATTGAACGCTGATTTCGGAAAGGCGAAATCAACGAGCAGCGAGAGAAAATAAAACGCGAACACATGCAGGATCTTGTCTGACAGCTGCCAGGGAATAACCGATACAGAAGAAGGGTTCAGGGCGAGCGTACTGATGATCATGACCGAAGCAACCAGCAGCACCTTCCCCTCAAGAGCAAGCGTTCCTTTGATATTCTTCACGGCGGCAAATTTTGCATTTTTCACGCTTTATGCTGCAACTCCACCCTGTATTTTGAAAAATTATTGCAGGCGTGCCCGTCCTTCAGACGATCCTCATGGATTTTTCTGATCAGCTGGACAACCTGTTCAGGTTCCATGACATGAAAAATCATATGCATGTCCTTGCTGCCGAAGAGACCTCTCGGCAGCACCTCCGTCTCAAGCCAGAGCAGGAGGTTCGTCCAGATTGCCCCGTACAGGATAATCGGTGTTTCGCAGATGTGCTCGACCTGCACCAGTTGCCAGGCGTAAAAAAGTTCAAGCATGGTGCCGATACCGCCGGGAGCGACGACAACCGCATCGGAAAGCGACATGAAGGTATCGAGACGGCTGCTGAAACGTGAAAACTCCTGTTTGATGTCCAGATAGGTGTTCGCCTCCTGCTCCCTGGGCAGCCTGATGTTCAGGCCTATTGAACGGGAACCCGACTGTGCGGCTTTAGAACCCGCATTTGCCGCCTGCATAAGACCAGGACCACCTCCGGTGACAATGTCGAAACCAGCTTCGGCAAGCCCCCTGGCAATCCGGAACACATCCTGATAATCCATATCTCCTTCCCGGATTCTTGCGGATCCGAAAATGGCAACTCTGTAATGAAGGTCCATAGAACCGGTACTGACGTTTGATAAAACTGAAAGAAGCAGGTGATCCGAAAACCGGATATCCTTTCAGAAAGGTGAAATATACGATTCTGAATGCGCTGTTTTGCATTAAGGTTTCACAGGAATCCCTTTCCGGTAGTCATCCACGGATGCCTGCAGTTCCCTGATCAGCCGCATCCCTTTCTCCGATGCAAACAGATGGCCAAACCGTTCCTGTTTTTCAGGTACTCTTCGACCGGAACTCTTGTCCGGGGAATCATGGTATGGACAATGTGCCCATCGACATACTCCTTAAGCGGCCATATGCCGGTCCGGACGGCAAGATTGCCGATCATGACGCTTTGCGCAGGTTCAAAACCCCAGCCCGTCGGACACGGAGAGAGAGAGAGAGCAAGAAGCATTCTCGGGCCACGCAGTGACCTGAGTTTTTCAATCTTTCTGGCAAGATCGAGAGGTTCCGATGCGCTGACCGTCGCTGCATATGGAGGATGATGGGCAGTCCAGAGGGAAAAAAGATCTTTTTTGCCGCGGTCGATGGCTCCGGACGTTGCGGAAAGACCCATACCGTAAGCCGCGCCGTCACCCGTCAGCACGACGACCTGGAGGTTTTCCTCACGACGCAGACAATCCGATTCAAGCAGGATATCAAGACCGTCGCGTACGCCCTGGGCACCTGCCGGAACGGAAGCCATTGCGGTATAGAGCCACGATCCTTCAAGAACGGAAGGAGCAAGAAACCCGAGTTCCTCTCTTACCGCACGTGCAAGTGTGCTTTTCGGTATGGCGCCGCAAAGCCTCGCGGCGAGAGCCGCACAACAGATACCCGCCACTCTCTGCCCGGCATACCCCCTGATGGCCTCAGGTCTGGGGATACTGACTATTTGCGAATCGAGATTGAGGCGGCGGCGCCACGTTCCCTCTGGTACTTCGCTCAGAATCGCCATGACCGTATCACCCGTGACGCCTCCAAGAACGTCAGCTTCGGGAAGACCGGCAAGCGTATCGTCGGCAACAACCACAAGAGAGGGACGACGTACCACTCCACGCTCAAGAATGAGGGTCCGAGAAGCCCGGACAGAGGCGAAAATCGGTGCACCGCGACGTTCAGCGCCATAGCGGGGTGCATCCTGCACCTCGAAACCTTCCATGAAAAAAGCCGTACCGAGGATGCGCCCGGCGGTTTTCATGCCCTGACCGCCCCGACCATGAAACCTGATCCTGTATATCGAAGCTGCATTTTCCTGTTCAGAGAAAACCGGGAGCCGAGGAAAACAGGGAATACCTGCGCAATCCCATGGCGGTTCTGATACGTCCGAGAGCAAGCTGCATTGCCGCTTCACGAGGTGCGAGGTTCCTCCGGAAAGCATCGCCGAGAACCTGACGGGTATTCTCCCTGATCTTTTCCCCGAGCACCCTCATGGCCTGCTCTTCGGAAGCTCCGTGATATTCCATCGCAGCACAGATCACCCCCCCTGCATTGGCAATGAAATCCGGGATGGAAAGAACTCCTTTGCGATGCAGTTCGGCTTCGGCCCCCGGCGTCACGGGAATGTTCGCGCCCTGAACCACCATTTTCGTCCTGAGCCTTCCGACATTGCCCTCATTGATCACGTCCGGCCTCGCGGCCGGAATCCAGATATCACACTCCACGTCGATCAGGTCTTCACGCCCGACCGGTATGCCACCCGGGAATTCGGCTACACTCCGCCCTTCGTCCTTCAATACCATGAGTGACTGAACATCGAGACCATCGGCATTCATGACAGCGCCCCTCGAATCGGATACCGCAACCAGCACCGCTCCCTGTGCGGCAAGCAGGCGTGCGGCATGCTTGCCTACCGCACCGAATCCCTGGACAACGAAGCGGGAGCCCTTCAGGGAAAAACTGCTGAATTCCAGGGCAGCTTCGAGGGCATGGAAAAGCCCGGCCCCGGTCGCCCCGATCTCGTCGAGCGGAATACCGCCGAGATCACGCGGCAACGCCACAGCCCGGCCGATTTCATCCTTCACCCAGGCCATGCAGGTTTCGTCAGTGCCCATGTCGGGACCGAAAATATACTCGTCGATATTGCGCAGGGACTTCGCCAGGGCCCTGACAAGCACCTCCTTCCGGGATGCCGGCATGGCCGGATCTGCGGCAATCACCGATTTTCCTCCTCCATGAGGCAGGCCTGCCGCCGCATTCTTAAGCGTCATGGCTCTTGCAAGACGCATGCACTCGCCGACCGAAACATCGGGTGCGATCCGCAACCCCCCGATCGAGGGGCCTCTTGCAACATTATCGACAACAAGAATACCCTTCAGACCGACAGACGGCTCATACACATATGGATTACCTTGGAAGGCCCCATATCGTCAACGAGACTGAAAATATCCGGCATAAGCATCCTGTTGTTTTCGCGGTTTCCGGCTGAAAAAGGGTGATGAGCGCTGCAGATGATGAAGAGCATGAAGATTCAAGCCGCATCGCTGTGGCGATCAGCCCTGTATTGAACCTGACCGGTTCTTTAACATATACCCGTTCAGAAGGCTTAAAGGTGCCGCAGCAGCGGAGGAAAGCACAAGTTGCCTGAAGGGGGGTTACTGGAGCATCGCTCTGAACCCGTTTTCATCAATAACTTTCACGCCGAGTTTCCCGGCCTTCTCAAGCTTGCTGCCGGCATCCTTTCCGGTAACGACGACTGATGTTTTCCGGCTTACCGAGTTCGTCACCTTGCCGCCTCTTGCCCTGACCATTTCCGAGGCCTCATCACGGGTATACCAAACAAGCTCTCCGGTAAAGACGACCGTCATACCCGCAAAATTCCTGTTGATCAGGACTTGCTGTTCTGCCACCCGAAACGGCAAGCCGGCCTCCTGCAACTTCCGTAACAGCTCCTGATTGGATGGAATGGCAAAAAAAGAGAGGATACTCCGGGCTACTACCGAACCAATATCCGGCACGGATGCAAGCTCCTCCACACTTGCCGTGCGGAGATCATCGAACACAGGATATGCCCTGGCCAACTCCCTTGCCGTGGCTGCACCGACGTGGCGGATGCCGAGGGCGTAGAGCAGGCGTTCGTAGCTCCGTTTGCGACTCTCATCGAGTGCATGGAGAAGATTCAATGCGGATTTTTCCCCCATGCGTTCAAGCTGTGCAACCTGATGCAGCTCGATCGAATAAAGATCGCCTGCATCCCTGACCAGACCGCTGACCACAAGCTGGTCGACCAGCGCACTGCCGAGCGACCGTATATCCATGGCATTGCGGGAAGCGAAATGCAGAATCCTGCCCCGTATCTGTGCCGGGCACCTCTCTTCGTTAGGACAGTACCAGCTTACCTCGCCTTCCGGTTTTACGAGTTGCGTACCGCATGAAGGACAACCTGAAGGCACCGGTATGGGCTCGCTGAAGAGGGTTCGCTTTTCAGGCAGGGCGCGGATTATTTTCGGAATCACCTCACCGGACTTCTCGATCACGACACGGTCATGTACCTGTACGCCGAGCCGCTTGATCTCGTCGAAATTGTGAAGGGTGGAACGCGAAACGGTGGAACCGGCCAATCTTACCGGCTCGAGTTCCGCAACTGGAGTGATGGTACCGAGCCTTCCCACCTGAAACACCACGCCAAGCAGTACGGTTTCAGCCTGCTGAGCCGGATACTTGTATGCGATGGCCCATCGGGGACTTTTCGAGGTGGCTCCGATACGGTCCCACAGATGCACGGCATTGAGCTTCAGCACCACGCCATCGGTCTCGTAAGGAAGCTCCCATCGTTTTTCAGCCCAAAAGCTGATGAAATGATTAATCTCGGAGAGATTCGTGCAAGGAGCAAAATTGTTACCTTTTTTGCCCGTATAAAACCCGAGTTCTCCGAGCAACCTGAGTCGATCATATTGAGTTACTTCTTCATTGTCAAGTCCTTTGAGGAAATAGGCAACAAAGGTCATCCGGCGACGGGCCACCTCTGAGGAGTCCTGCAATTTGAGGCTCCCTGCCGTAGCGTTGCGGGGGTTTGCGAAACGATCCTCCTCCGGACGCCCCTCGTTCAACCGTTCGAAATCGTCCTTCCGCATGAAAACCTCGCCCCTGATCTCAAGTTCCCTCTTGCTGCCCGGTAGGGATTTTGACCATAACAAATTGAGGCGCAGTGGAATAGTCGGAATAGTCCTGAGATTAACCGTAATATCATCACCCTGATAGCCATCACCTCTTGTAGCGCCCCGAATTAAAAGGCCATCACGATAAAGAAGACTGATAGCAACACCATCGTATTTTTGCTCGGCTACGATATCCCGCTCCTTTACCCCTTCATCGTCCAGCAGCTTGCCGAGACGAGTGTAGAAATCGGCGACCTCTTCAAGCGAGTAGGTGTTGGAAAGGCTGAGCATGGGTTCACGGTGGACGACCGTCGGAAACTCTCTGGTGATCTGGCCACCGACGCGCTGGGAGGGACTATTGGGTGTCAACAAATCAGGAAACTCGCGTTCCAGCGAGATCAGCCGCTCGAGCAACCTGTCGAAGTCGTAATCGGATATTTCGGGTGCTGCCCGAACATAATACAGAAAGTTATGGCGCTCGATCTCCGTGCGAAGCCTCTCGATCTCGACGGCGGCTTTTTCTCTTTCCATCTTCCGCTCTCCAGTCATTTCGTCGATGAGAATGCCCATCCGGCAAGGTTCTTAAGAAAACCCGCAGAACCCTGCACACCGAGTTTCTGCCAGGTTGCCAGGATGATTTTCGGATAGCGTACGGCAACACGCAGCATCACCGTCACCAGTTCGTCGAGCCTCAGTTCGTCACGGAACATCGCTTCACGGTAACGCGGGGGAAGCTGGTCGAGCACGATCATCACCTCGTTCATCATCTCGTTGACGAAATTGGGTTCATCGGTTCCGGGATTGAAGCACATGTACTTCATGAGGTTGGCCATCGATGCGACATTCGGCTCGTAGGCACTCACTCCGGCAAGATTTTCTTTTCCAAGAGAATCCTCCCGCAATGCCCTGTCAAGCCCCTCCGTCAGCCGCTGCATGTTTCGCACCATCGAACCGAAACCGCAGAACGTAAGCGGAGAGGCAAGCGAGGCGGAATCACCGAGCAGGATGATGTGGTCGTCGGCGATCACCCGTGTCCGGTTGAAGCCGTCATGAAAATAAGCCGGTATGATGCCGTACACCGGACGATGGATAACGAACTGTTTTCCGGGACGCTTGTACTCCGGGAGCGTGCGAAAGTAGGTTTCGAAAAGACCGAGCAGGGTCTTGTCGTTGGGTGAATCGACTTCGTCATAAAAAAACAGGTAGGTGATGTACTGCTCCCCCTCGGCGGGAAATCCTTCCCAGATCAGCTGGCGCCCCTTGCCTTCAGAAATTTCGGCAGGACCGATGCTGGCAAGAATCTCGCCGGTATCGAAATCCGCATTCTCGAAACCGCTGGCGAGTGTTCCCACGGTCGGGCAGACATGGGTCTGCGGACGCCCCTCGTTGAGCTGCCTGGCAACCGGAGAGAGAACGCCCATCACATCGACCAGCACTTTGGCTTTGTAGTATAACCGTTTGCCGGCCCTGTCTTCGACCTCGACCACGACGTGACCGGGAAAGCGGTAACAGCAGAGAAAGGTTGTCCCGTCAAGCACACTGTTTCGAACACCCGAAAGAACCTTCTCTTTCGAGATGCCGAGCAACCGGTCGGCATCAACGGCGCAGTCGAGCACATTCTGCATAGAGAGCCGCTTCTGGTTTCCATCGGGCAGGTAAAACTCCACCCATCCGGTTTTGTAGCTCCGGACAATCACTGAATCAAGCTCCGCAGCCGTGTATACACCGGTTTCGGCAAGCCGCTGCAATTCGTTGCGCGAAATGTTCCAGTCCCTTGTAGAACGTGCCGAGATATACCTGTCGAACACCAGAACAGAGCGGCCATACCGTTTGGCCATCACCGCGGCATGCAGGAAGCTCAGGGTTCCTCCGGCATAGACAAGATCGAACTCACCGCTCACCACCGCATCTGCCGGCAATTCACCTCCCGGTTTGATGACCGCAGGCGTGCCCTGCAGGGGTGTCTCCCAATAGCTGTCGAGATCCATGATACGCTGCAGATGGTGCTCGCCGTCTGCAAGAACACTGAAAGCCCTGAAGACATGCGGATGGGAATTCGCTATACGATCGAACAGTGAAGAGGGCATGGCGGAATGGTTTGATTACTGGCGCATTACAGGGGAAAGTCCCGGGCTCTTCAGCATGCTGTCGCTCTCGATCATACCGTCAACCAGATGAATTCTGCGCCCTGCCCTGGATGCAAACTCCTCATCGTGAGTTACCACGATCACGGTCTGGTTCAGTTCCCTGTTGAGCCTGTCGAAAAGTTCATAGACGTTCCGTGCGGATTTCGAATCGAGATTTCCCGTCGGTTCGTCACCAAGCAGCACCTTCGGATCGTTTGCCAGAGCGCGGGCAATGGCTACCCGCTGCTGCTGCCCGCCGGAAAGCTGACTGGGCTTGTTGGTATACTTGTTTTCAAGACCAACCGTATCGAGCAGTTTTCTTGCCCGGTCCCGGATCTCCTGTTTGCTGAACCGCCCGCTGATCATCATGGGCATACTGACATTCTCGACGGCGTTGAACTCCGGCAACAGAAAATGAAACTGGTAGATAAATCCGATTTTTTCATTACGGATACGGGTCATCTCGGTTTCGTTCTTTTCGGTGATCTCGTCACCGTCGAGCCAGACCTTGCCGTAGGTCGGCTTGTCGAGTCCCCCCATGATATAGAGCAGAGTCGATTTACCCGACCCGGAAGGACCTGTAATGGCTACGAATTCCCCTGCCATGATCTCCATCGAAAGATTCGGAATAATGGTCTGGCGAACATCGCGCGACAGTTCGAGTTCCCTTCGGATATTTTCAAGTCTGAGGATTTCCGTAGGCATCAGCGGAACATTCAATTAAACATTTCCTGCATGATCACTGTTTCCGGTTGCCTGTAAGTATAACAAAAAAACCACTGAAACAACGGACTCTAAAACTCGGGGGAAGTTACGGATCGAGCAGGGTTCTCCTGTCAGCAGGAATGGCTGGGTACTCACCTGCCCAGTCCGGACCGTCAGAAAGAACATCACCGGAATGCTCCGGAATCCAGGTCGTCATGTTCCGGATTCACCACCGAAAAACTTTTCCCTGAACCAGAGCGCCACATTCACCAGACCGATCAGCGCAGGAACCTCCACAAGCGGACCGATCACCGCGGCGAACGCCTCTCCCGAATCGATGCCGAACACCGCCACGGCCACGGCGATTGCGAGCTCGAAGTTGTTGCTCGCGGCCGTAAAGGAGAGCGTGGCTGTTTTGGAGTAATCCGCTCCGACCTTCCGCCCCATCCAGAAAGAAACAAGGAACATGATGATGAAGTAGCCGAGCAAAGGGATGGCAATGCGAACGACATCCATGGGAATTTTCACGATATACTCACCTTTGAGCGAGAACATCACCACGATGGTGAAAAGCAGCGCAATGAGCGTAAGAGGACTGACGCGCGGCACGAAGACGGTTTCGTACCACTCCCTGCCTTTGAGGCGGAGCATGACGAACCGGGTAAGAAAACCCGCTATGAAGGGAATGCCGAGATAGATGAAGACCGACGAGGCGATTTCGGCGATGGTGATATCGACCCTGAAGGATGAGAGGCCGAGCCAGCCGGGCAGCACCGTGAGGAAGACCCATGCGTAGACGGAGAAGAACAGCACCTGGAAAACCGAATTGAAGGCGACGAGACCTGCTGCGTACTCCGTATCGCCTTTTGCCAGTTCGTTCCAGACGATCACCATGGCGATGCAGCGCGCCAGGCCGATCATGATGAGCCCGGCCATGTAGTGCGGCATATCGGAAAGAAAGAGCACGGCAAGCACGAACATGAGCACCGGCCCGATCACCCAGTTCTGCAGGAGCGAAAGTCCGAGCACTCTGGTGTTGCGGAAAACGTCGCCAAGCTCCTCGTACTTCACCTTGGCCAGGGGCGGATACATCATCACGATGAGCCCTATGGCGATGGGAATATTGGTGGTGCCAGACTGAAAGGTGTTCCAGAACGCCGCCGTACCGGGAACAAGATAGCCCGAAAGTACGCCGATACCCATAGCGAGAAAGATCCACAGCGTGAGGTAACGATCGAGAAAGGAGAGCTGTTTCGTTGACATGCCCATGGCGCTATCTTCCTGCCTGCATTTCGTTAGAGAAGCTTCTGAACCCTTCGCGGATTTCGTCGCGAACCCGCCTGAACACGGCAAGCACCTCTTCGCGGCTCCCTTCGGCTTCCGCAGGATCGTCAAACCCGATGTGTACCCGGTGCTTGACCTCACCCGTAAAGACGGGGCAGGACTCCTTTGCCCCATCGCAGACCGTCACGACCCGGTCGAAGGCCATGGAAGTGAATTCCTCGACGCTTTCCGGACGTTTCGCGCTGATATCGATCCACTCTTCGCGCATCACTGCCACAGCAAGCGGATGCACGGCTTCAGCAGGGTTCGTGCCGGCCGAAAAAACCTCGAGTTCCGGATCGAACGAACGCAGGAACCCTTCGGCCATCTGGCTCCGGCAGGAGTTCCCGGTACAGAGAATAAGCACGGACTGTTTCATGAATTCAGTATTGAGTATTGTAGGGCACCTCTATAAAGTGTGATGAGCGATCAAAGTGCAAGGCGGACGGAGCGGAGAAACCGGAGTGTACACGTAGTACATGAGGATTTCGAGCACCGACCAACGCAGCAATTTGGGTGCGCAATAACTTTATAGAGGCGCCCTGTATTCATAAGGTTGGAAAGACTGTATTGAAGACGAATCCCACCAGCATGATGCCGAGGGCCACCACACCGGCGAACACCGCGATAAGCTGCGGCTTGAGCACCTTGCGCAGGATGATCATTTCGGGAGCGGAGAGCGCGATCACGCTCATCATGAAGGCCATGACCGTACCGAGCGCGGCGCCCTTTCCGAGCAGCGCCTGCACCACGGGAAGGATACCTGCGGCATTGGAATACATCGGTACTCCGAGCAGTACCGCTGCGGGCACCGACCACCAGGCCTCCGCACCCATCACCGAAGCCATGAAGTTCTCCGGCACATAGCCGTGAATACCGGCGCCGAGACCGACGCCAAGCACAATATAGAGCCAGACCTTGCCCACGATCTCGCGCACATGCGTTACGCCATTCTGCAGGCGACTTTTCCAGCTCATGGCTTCGTCCGTTTCAATGGCACCGCAGCTGCAGTTCTGCTGCAGCTGCTGCACCCACTCCTCGATCCAGCGCTCCATACCGAGCCGGCCTATCGTCATGCCGGCGACTATCGCCACGAGCAGCCCCATCGCCATGTAAAGCAGGGCGACTTTCCAGCCGAACATGCCGAAAAGCAGCGCAAGCGCCACCTCGTTGACCATTGGAGCCGAGATCAGGAAGGAGAAGGTGACGCCGAGCGGCACGCCGGCCTGCAGGAACCCGATGAAGAGCGGCACTGCCGAACAGGAACAGAAGGGCGTCACGATGCCGAGCGAGGCAGCAAGCACGTTACCCGCACCGAGACGCCTTCCCGACAGGATTGCCCGCGTCCGCTCCGCGGAGACGAAGGTGTGGATGACCCCCATCACGAAGACCACGCCGGCCAGCAGCAGCAGCACCTTGGGAACCTCATAGATGAAGAAGTGCAGCGCCTCGCCGAAACGGGTCGCCCGACTGATGCCCGCCGTTCCGAGCAGGAAATCCGCTGCGGGTTCGAGGTTGCCGTAGACCAGCAGCCAGAGAAACCCCGTCAAGGCAACCGTAGCGAAAAGCTTCAGCGTTACCAGAGCGGCTGCCGGTTGTCGATTTGTGCTCATGGCGCTCATACCGTACGTTCCGGATCAGTTTCGGCACTTCAACCTAACAGCAACTGCTTCCGTTTCCTCCGCCGCCGCAGCACCCTCCCTTTTTTGCCGGACCCGCAAGCAGTTCCTTCAGCTCGGAGGCCGACGGGACGCGGCCTTTACAGCGCACCTCGCCGTCAACGACAAGCGCGGGAGTCGAAAGCACATTGTAGGCCATGATCTTCTGCATATCCTCCACCTTTTCCACCTCCGCTTCGATGCTTTCCGAAGCGATGACCGCGTTGACGGCATCGGCGAGCTGATTGCATTTCGCACAACCCGTACCGAGAATTTTTACCTGCTTCATGATTTTTCTTCCCTTTTATCTGTTTATCGCAAATGAACGATTATTATAAAAAAGCAATGACCTGCCGCATGCGCTCAGCAATGACAAACCCCGCTGCGACCCCGCTCGAAAAATGCCCCGAAAAGCCGCTGTGCACGATCCCAGTTCTGCCGGTTGATACAGTACTTGACTTTCGGGGGATCGATCTCACCCTGAATCATCCCGGCTTCGAGGAGCGCCTTCAGATGCTGGGAAATTGTTGATTGAGCCATCGGAATCACTTCCGTCAGCTCTCCGGTAAAACAGCAGGTTTCTCCGGCAAGCAGCCCGAGTATTTTAATCCTGACAGGATGGCTGAGCGCCTTGGCTATTCCGGAAAGAGCCAGCTCATCTTCAGTATAGGTCACATCCGATAACGTTCGCTGCATCAGGATCCCATTTTTTAGTTCATCGCAAATATACGATAAGCAAAACAAAACAACAACTGTTTTTACTATCGATTTGAATTCTTTAGGGAACAGTGCAACTGGACCGGGACATGTGAAGAAAAGTCGCCGGTATATTACCGTAATGTTTTCCGTATTCCGAAAAGCATGAGCAGCCCATTGGATTGCTATTTTTCATAACAGTTCAGGATAAGTGATGATGACTTGACATATAATATGTTATCCCAGCCTTTCATTAATACTATAAGGGTATCTCGAAAAAGTGTCGTGAGCGCCTGGAGAGCAAGGCGGACGGAGCGGAGAAACCGGAGTGTACACGGAGTACATGAGGATTTCGAGCACCGACCAACGCAGCAATCCGGGTGCGGAATAACTTTTTCGAGGTGCCCATAAATCATTTTCATATAACAACGTATACAGTAGAGAAACTCTTCGAGGAAACAGGCCGTGAGCGGCATCCTGCTGTTGATCTGGTTCGTTGTGCGGCCAAGGCTGCATGGGCGACTGAGCGGGCTGAAGCGGAGGCTCAGGCCTCAGTTGCCACCGAGCGGCAGCAGGATGCAGTCAGGAGGCTGGAAACGGTTCTCGCCGAGCTGGAGAGTGTGAAGCAGGAGAGCAGGACGGCACTGGATAAAGCGCAGCAGGAAACCGCAGAAGCGCGTGAGCATGCTGCAGGCCTTGCCGGTCAGCAGAGGCAGTTACGGCCCAGAACCGGGAGCTGATGGCGGCGTTGAAGCGGTGAAAACATAGATAAAAAAGTTGCCCGTATTCTTGAAAATACTCTTTTAAATATTGCTTTGGCATATGTCGGATTCGGAAGATGATGTTGCAGAGAGTTGATAATTGGAACAGCTTTGCTGGGCTGCAAGTACGGCATTGCTATTCTCGATGTTGGAGGGCTGAAATCGACTTCAAGCGTTAAGAAATAGCGCAAAGTATTCTTATAATTACGATTACCCTACTTATTCTATTGGAAAAGCCACACATTCTGTGCATCGTAAAGGGGATGGAAACTCCGGTTTAAGAAAAGAGAAGATTCTGCTTCATGAAATCAAAGAATGGCATCAATAGAACTTCGACAGTACTGGATATCGGAAGCCTTTCAAGTCATTTGTGGGAAGCTGCCAATATCCTTCGAGGGCCTGTCGATGCCGCAGATTTCAAGACTTACATCTTCCCGTTACTCTTTTTCAAGCGACTCTCCGATGTTTATGACGAGGAGTTTGCTGCCGCTTTTGACGAGTCCGCTGGTGATGTGGAATTTGCCCGGTTTCCCGAGAACCATCGTTTTCAGATTCCGGATGGCTGTCATTGGGAGGAAGTTCGGGAACGGAGCGCTAATATCGGCCATGCTCTTCAGAAGGCCATGCGTTGCATCGAGCAGGCCAACCCCGACTCGCTTCATGGTATTTTTGGAGATGCCCGGTGGACAAACAAGGAGCGTCTCTCCGACACACTGCTTAAAGACCTGATTGAACATTTCTCTTCGCTTGATCTTGGCAATGAGCACTGCAAGGCGGACATCCTTGGCCAGGCTTATGAATACCTGATCAAGAAATTTGCCGATCTGACCAACAAGAAAGCAGGTGAGTTCTACACCCCACGTTCTGTAGTTACGCTGATGGTTCGCATCCTTGCGCCGCAAACCGGTGAGACAATCTATGACCCGGCCTGTGGAACGGGAGGCATGCTTCTCGAAGCCCTTCATTACGTCAAAGAGCATGGTGGCGATCAGAATCTCATGTTGGGGAAACTCTTCGGGCAGGAGAAGAATCTGACAACCTCTTCTATCGCCCGCATGAACCTCTTTTTGCATGGCGCAGAGGATTTTCATATCGAGCGTGGGGATACCTTGCGCTCTCCCTCCTTCTATTCGGGTGACAACCTTGCGGCTTTCGACTGCGTTATCGCCAATCCTCCGTTTTCCCTTGAAAAATGGGGAGAAGATGTCTGGCTCAATGATCCTTATGGGCGGAATTTTGCGGGTCTGCCACCGGCCAAATCGGGTGACTATGCCTGGGGGCAGCACATGGTCAGTTCTATGGCATTCAGAACAGGACGTATGGCCGTTGTGCTTCCTCATGGCGTTTTGTTCCGGATGTCAAAGGAAGGCGAAATCCGTCGCAAGCTTCTCGAAATGGATATTCTCGAAGCGGTGATAGGTCTCGGGCAAAACATATTCTATGGCACAGGTCTCGCCCCTTGCTTGCTTGTTTTTCGTGATATCAAACCGACAGAGCATCGTAAGAAGGTGCTGTTTATTGACGCATCGAAGGAGTTCAAGACCGGTCGTGCCCAGAATGAACTCTTGCCTGAGCATGTCGAGCGCATCCATCGTTGGTACCAAGAGTATCGGGATGTCGAAGGCGTTTGCCGGGTGGTTACGCTCGATGAAATCCGGGAAAACGATTTCAATCTGAACATCCCTCGATACGTGGAACCGGTGATCGAGGAAGAGTCAATGACTGTAGATGAAGCAGTCGAGAACCTCAAGCAGTCACTACAGGCCGCTTATGCGGCTGAAGACCGGTTGAAGGAGCTGCTGATAAGGGAGGGTTTGCTGTCATGAGAATAAAGGTCTTTATCAGCTCTGTTCAGAAAGAACTCGGAGATGAGCGGCTTGCGTTGCAGATTCTTCTTTCTACTGATCCGTTTCTTTCCCTGCATTGTGTTCCGGTTTTATTCGAAGACGAGCCAACGACACTATATCCTGACCCACAGGCTTACCTTGCGTTACTGAAAACCTGTCATGTGTATGTGGGAGTTGTGTGGAAAGAGTACGGCAGGTTGATCGATGGGCTCTCTGCAACTCACCATGAATACCGTCTCTCCAGAACACTGCCGTTACCAGCACTTGTTGCAATCAAAGGTCCCAATGATCTTGCCCGATCGCCGGAAACCAACGCATTCATAGAAGAAATCAAAAGGGACGGCCATACCTACGAGCGATTTGAAAGCACGGAAGAACTGCAGGAAAAAGTCCGGAAACGACTGGTTCGTTACATCAAGGACTCCTACGACATAGAGCCTACAAGCGATCAGAATACATCAGCCCATAAAACAATTCATATCGCATCTCTGTTTGAGCGTCAACGCCTTGAGGTACTTCCCTGGAGCGGCATTGATACCTCTATTGCTGTTCGTATGGTTGCAAGTTCGGAAAACCTTCCTGCCGGGAGCATAAACAGTGATGAGGTGATGCATGCGCTCTGGGAACGAGGTTACTTGTGGAAAGATGAGGACAAGCGATTTTTCGCGACAGCAGCCGGAATCATGCTTCTTGCGCCTGATCCTTCAAAGTATTTCGCCCATGCCCGCATTCAGGTAGCCGCATACGCTGGGAGTGTTCGTACAGCCACCCCATCTGATCATGCGACTATCAGAAAACCATTGTCAGAAGCCATTGATGAGGTGGTCGCCTTTATCCGAAAAAACACGAGACATCCGTTGCGCATCGTCGGTTTGCAGAGAATCGAAGTGAATGAATATCCCGAGGCCGCCTTGCGCGAGGCACTTGTAAATGCTTTGGCCCATCGCGACTATGAGGATGCTGGCAGAAGAGTAACTGTTGATCTGTTCAGGGACAGAATCGAAATTATCAGTCCGGGTGCTCTTCCGGGAAATCTGAGTCTTGCAAAACTTCGTTCAGGAAAAGCCCGGTCACAATCGCGAAACCCGAATATCGCACAAGGACTGGTTTTTCTTGGTCGAATGGAAGAGCGAGGCACCGGTATTATCCGTATGCGTGATTCAATGCTGAACCACGGCCTTGATGCCCCGCTTATTGCAATATCCGATAACGAGGTCGTGGTAACATTGATCGGTCCAGGAGAAAATATGGAGCGGATACTGTTGCCTGAAAACATCACCGGAGGCATCAGTCCTGCTGTCGCTGAAAAGCTGAATGAACGGCAGAGGGCGATACTGGCCGAAATTGTAAAAAGCGGCTCCGTTACCACCGGCTGGATTACCAAAACCCTCGGGGTCTCCAAAGACACGGCTTTCAGAGATGTCAGAGAGCTTGTTGCCTTTGGCTTGATAGAACCTGAAGGAGAAGGACGGGGACGCCATTATATCCTTAAACCGTAATGGTCAGGAGTAGTCTGGAATTGAAAAAAACGTCCGATAATCGTCCGAGTATTTTTCGATAATCGTCCGATAATCGTTGAAATATGAGGATGTTTAAGCCTTATCGATGAAGAAGAAGAGCCACATTTCCCAATCTGAACTGGAGTCCTACCTCTGGGGTGCGGCTACCCTGTTGCGCGGCTATATCGATGCCGGGGATTACAAGCAGTTCATTTTTCCTCTGCTGTTCTACAAGCGGTTGTGCGATGTATATGATGAGGAGCTGAATGAGGCTTTGGAGGAATCAGATGGCGATCAGGAGTATGCCGCTCTTCCCGAGCAGCACCGGTTTCAGATTCCGGAGGAGGCACATTGGAATGTCACCCGAACCAAAGTCAGGAATGTGGGTAAGGCGATTCAGGACGCCCTTCGTGACATCGAAAAGGCAAATCCCGACACCTTGTTCGGTGTTTTCGGCGATGCCCAGTGGACCAACAAAGATCGCTTGCCTGACCATATGTTGCGGGAGTTGATCGAACACTTCAGCACGAAAACGCTTTCGCTTTCAAACTGCCCGGAAGATGAACTCGGGATCGGCTACGAGTTTCTGATCAAGAAGTTTGCTGACGATTCAGGTCACACCGCTGCGGAGTTCTACACAAACCGCACCGTGGTGCACCTCATGACCGAGCTGCTCGAACCGATGCCGGGTGAATCGATCTACGATCCGACGTGCGGTTCTGCTGGCATGTTGCTCTCTGCGGTCGCTCATTTGAAACAGCAGGAAAAAGAGTGGCGAAATCTCCGACTGTTTGGGCAGGAACGCAATCTGCTCACCTCGGCCATTGGCAGAATGAACCTTTTCCTTCACGGCATCGAGGACTTCCGCATTGTTCGGGGCGATACCCTCGCCCATCCTGCGTTTGTCGAAGTCGACCACTTAATGAAGTTCGATGTTGTCCTTGCCAATCCGCCTTACTCGATCAAACAGTGGGATCGAGAGGCATGGGCTGCCGATCCCTGGGGGCGGAATATCTACGGCACTCCGCCACAGGGCCGTGCCGATTATGCTTTCTGGCAGCACATCATTGCAAGCATGAACGCCCGTTCTGGTCGTTGTGCGATTCTCTTTCCGCACGGAGTCCTTTTCCGGAAAGAGGAACTGTCGATGCGCGAAAAGCTGATTGCTCATGACGTGGTGGAGTGTGTGCTGGGCCTTGGGCCGAATCTGTTCTACAACTCACCAATGGAAGCCTGTGTGGTCATTTGCCGGATGGATAAGCCCAAAGAACGCAGGAACAAGGTGCTGTTCATCAACGCGGTGAATGAGGTGACCCGTGAACGGGCACAGAGTTTTCTTACCGATGACCATATCCAGCGGATCGTTGGTGCATATCAGGCTTTTGCCGATGAGGATGGCTTTGCTCGTGTGATCGGCAATGATGAAATCAGGGAGAAGGGATGCAGCCTCAGTATTCCGCTGTATGTCCGGGCAGTGACCAACCGAGCGATGTCGGTATTGGAGGATTCGGATCGGTATGGACAGAATTCCCTGCAAAAGGCGATTGATAACTGGCAGGATAGCTCAAAGGCATTGCGAGAATCTATGGACGAAATGTTATCAATGTTGAAAGAATACCAAGATGATCAAGCGAATTAATGTTCTAAAAGGAGTTGGTCGTTTTGCCCAGCTTAATCCCGTGCGAGGAGCAGAAGGTGATTTCGCCAGTTTGAATGTAATCTATGGGAGCAATGCTTGCGGAAAAAGTACCCTGTGCGACGTTTTCCGATCTATTGACACAGGAAATCCAAGCTATGTGATTGGTAGAAAGAGACTTGGTTCAAATGACCAACCAGAGGTCGTTGTTTTGATGGACGGGGGGCAAACAATCCGATTCCAAGGTGCTCAATGGTATGGGCGTGAAAATTGTCAGCCAATTCATGTCTATGATGACAGGTTTGTGGCGGAGAATGTTTTTATCGGTCATCACATAAGCGTCGATCAACGCCGTAACCTTTATGGAATAGTAATCGGGGATCAAGCCATTGTTTTGCAGCAGGCGGTTGATAACGCCGAACAACAACTAAGCAGTGCTACCACTGCGTTAAATACTGCACAGGCAAACCTCAACAGGCTAATTCCCATCGGTTCCACTATAGAATCGTTTAGAAGGCAGGCGGCAGTAGACGATGTTGATACGAAAATCGCGGAAGCAACCCGCGAATTACGTTTAGCTGAACAAGCAAAAACAAAGACAGATGCTATTCAGGCTCGCAGGCCGCTGGCCACATTGCCGATAGCGGAGGTTCCCGAGTCATTGGATAGGGTGTTGAACTCAACACTCGATAGTGCCTCTCTAGCTGCGGAAGAAAAAATCAGGAATCATCTCGCGGCTACATCTCAAGGGCTTTCAATAAGCTGGATTAAACAAGGTTTCGATTCACAAATCAGTACGACGTGCCCCCACTGTGGGCAGGATATGCAGGGTCTGGACATTCTGGATTCATATCGCTTGTTCTTCTCCGGCGAACTACAAGCTCAGGATCAGCTTCGGGAGTCGGTACAGTCAGCTTTGCAGAGAGCATTTGGTGAAGCTGCACAAAATCAGTTTAGGCAGATTTTCATCTCTCACGGCACAGAGCAAGATTGGTGGAAGGATGTAGCTGGGTATGAATTTTCTTTGCCAGAAATCGGCGATATCGACACCATACTGGCTTTACTACAAGGAGCTTGTCTGGCGATAGATTCTGCGTTGAAACGAAAGCAGGCAAGTCCGGGAAGCGAAATAACCCTGACTGTTGAAGAGTCTACCGAAATTACTTCTTGGAGGGGGACGGTTGCCAAACTGAGAGCCTACAATGAAGCATTAAGTACTATAAATGCTGAGCTGCAAGTTCGTCAAGCCAGCGCCGGAGAAATCGATCTGGCCCCATTGCAGCAAAGAGTGTCTACCTTAAATAACAGCAAGAAAAGACATGAGTCAGAAACTGTAACTGCTTACTTAGAATACGATGCTGCTGCCATCCAGAAATCAACGGCCCAAAGGGAAAAGCAAGGAGCCAACGATGCACTTCGTGAGCAATCCAACCAGTTGTTCGAGCGTTATGGTAGTCGAATCAATGAGTTGCTGACACGTTTTGGGGCTGATTTTCAGATTGTAAGTGATGGAGTGAATTTCAGAGGCGGTCCCCCATCTGGACAACTTGCAGTTAAAGTTTGTGGAGAGAGGGTATCAGCTACACCTGAAGCTGCCTCTGACCCCTCACAGGTTTCATTGGCAAATACATTGAGCGGTGGAGATCGTAGTACATTGGCGCTCGCCTATTTCTTGGCAAAGGTTGAGATGGCAGCAAATGTGGCTCGTTCAATCGTGGTGTTTGATGACCCATATCATAATCAGGATCGAAGTCGGCGACAGTGTACGATTGAAAGAATTCATCACCTTACGGGAATTGCAAATCAGTGCTTTGTATTTTCACATGATCTCGAATTCGCGAGAGCCGTTGAGAAACGCCCAGGCACCACGGCAAAAACCTTTGTCCTTAATCCTCTTAGTGATTCGACAACACTTGAGGCCAGGACTCTGCCTCTTCTACCCAGTCAAGCCTATTTGAAAAATTATCATCTCCTGCACAATTATTCTGAGAGCCCGGCGGGCTATCTTCAGCATCTAAAAGAGGTTGCCGATACGCTTCGTGTCATTTTGGAAGAGTACCTTCGCCTCAAATTTCCTAAAGCATGGGCTGAGAACGACTGGCTGGGAGATATGATTCGGAAAATCCGAGAAGCTCAAGCGGGAACACCACTATCTTTGTGCCAGCCCTTGGCTGAGGAACTGGGTTATATCAATACTTACTGCCAGCGTTTTCATCATGGTGGAACTGGAGAGGTGGCGGACGAACCTGAACCAAGAGAACTGAAAACTTATGTAGATAGAACTCTTAACGTGATTCACGCCGGAGGGCATAGATGAGTGAATTTAAACCCGGTTGGAAGATGGTAAAGTTCGGTGAGGTGGTTAAGAACGCCAATCTTGTGGAGCGCGATCCCGAGGCCAATGACATTGAAAGAATCGTTGGACTGGAACACATCGATCCCGAGAATCTGCATATTCGACGTTGGAACTCCGTTGCGGATGGGACCTCGTTTACCCGCAAGTTTGTGCCGGGACAAACGCTCTTTGGCAAGCGCCGGGCTTATCAACGCAAAGTCGCCTATGCCGA
>VGMX01000020.1 GCA_016866305.1 Chlorobiota bacterium
TAGAGGTCAGCATCCACGAAGTCGTGCCGCTGTCGGTGACAACCTCCTCGGCTCCCCATGCCGTACCGCCGGACAACATTGCCGCTGCAAGAAACAGCAATGGATACGAGAACTTTTTCATCATGATCTGATGGTTTAGATTATTCCTTAACGCCTTAATAAATTAATTTTGATACACAATAGTAGTAAATTATTAAGCTTTCACCAAGAAATGATCGAATTTTATAACAAAAAAGCAGGAAAAGAGTAGTGGATGGCGGGAGAGGCAAGGAAATGGCACCCACGATAAAAAAACGTGACGGAAAAAGGGAATGCGGGGCGGTTTTTTCATCAGCCGCGATAAAACAAACCGCTGTTTTGTATATTATTTTGTGGGTTTCTGTTTGCCGCAGACGTTTTTCTTTTTGAAAACCATTGCTAATTGCGCTAAATTGGATCATTAATTAGCCAATGGTTGGCTGATCGCGTTCAAATAATTTGTGCCTTGGTTATTTGCCTGCGTTTCTTTTCTATCAATGCACATGTTTACTGAGACTAACAATGAATATCTACATTGGCAATTTACCCTACTCCGTTACCGAAGACGATCTCCGTGATGTATTTTCCCAGTTCGGACAGGTCGACAGCGCTAACATCATCACCGACAAGTTTTCAGGCCGCTCGAAAGGGTTTGGGTTTGTTGACATGCCGAATGACAGCGAAGCACGTGAAGCTATCGAATCCATGAACGACAAGGACCTCAAAGGCCGTACCATAAAGGTAAACGAAGCCCGGCCTCGCGAAGAACGCCCGGCAAGAAGGGATCGCTACTGATCTCCATTCCGAAAGAGTTTTACCGGCAGCCGGACAGGAAACTGTCCGGCTGTTTTTTTCTGCACCTGAAACAGATTACCGGTTCAGGATAATGCCGAGATCCTCGAGCAGCGACTGAAGATCCTCTTCATGCTCGACCTCATCCTGAAGAATCTGCACCGCGAGATTGTAGGTCACGGGGTCCTTCAGACCGATCTCCTCGATAATGCTGTTGTAGACATTGATGGCGCACTGCTCCCCGACAATGTTCTGTTCGAGAATTTTTTTCACGAAGGGGTCATCCGGCGCATCGTAGCCGCAGTTGGTCCAGGTAAACCACTCACGGGGATTGGTAATTGGCGTACCCCCGAGCTGGATGATCCGGGTGGTCACCATGTCGGCGTGGCGCAGTTCATCGGCGGCATGCTGCAGCAGCTCGGCGATCACCGCATCCTTCATGGGCCCCTGCACAATCTTGGCACCCAGCCAGTACTGATAGTAAGCGAGCCATTCATCGGCAAAGGCCTTGTTCAGCAGCTCAAGCACGCGAGGAAGATGATCCCCCACGATTTCACGCCCTCTGGTTCCCATAAGAGTCTCCTTTTTTGTGTTCTTTTTATTTGTTGTTTGCAACAAGATCCTTCAGCGCTTCACCAAGATCGGCGTAACGGAACACGAAGCCGTTGCGCATCAACTCTCCCGGGACCACCCGCTGCCCTTTTACGGCATACTCGGCGCCTTCGCCAAGAAGCAGCTGCACGGCGAGCTTCGGGACCGGAAGAATCGACGGACGCCCCATAACCGAGCCCAGTTCACGGGCGAAATCGCTCATGGATGCGGGCACAGGGGCCACCGCGTTCACCGCACCGACATAGCGGGAATCGTCAAGGATGTCAAGGATGCAGCTGACCTCATCGTCGAGGTGGATCCATGAAAGGCACTGCTGGCCGGAACCGACAGGTCCTCCAAGAAAAAAACTGAACGGCGTCATCATTTTCTGCAGCATACCTCCTTTCGTGGAAAGCACTATCCCGGTGCGGAGCAATACGAGGCGAACGCCGTATTCTCCGGCGGGTTGCGCGGCATTCTCCCAGTCGATGCAGATTTTCGCAAGAAAATCGCCCCCCCGAGGCCCCGATTCATCAAGTTCCGCAGTATCGCCGCACTCTTCGAACGAACCGTAATAGCCGATGGCCGATGCGGAAAGAAAAAGTCCGGGCTTCCGCTTTGCGGCTGCAATGGCGGCAACCATATGCCTTGTGCTCTCGATGCGCGAATCGTAGCACTCTTTTTTGTGCTCTTCGGTCCACCGTGACTCAAGCAGCGGCTTTCCTGCCAGATGAATCACCGCTTTCGCCCCGTCAATGCAGGCAACCCACTCTCCGGAAGCCATGTCGGCGTCCCACTGCACCCAGGCTGCCGCGCCCGGAACCTTCTCCCGCGCGGCGGAGGGAGAACGGGCAAGCACGACAACCTGCTCGTTGCAAACAATAAGCCGGCGTGCAAGCTCAGCGCCGATGACACCGGTTGCTCCGGTAATGACAATATGACCTTCCATAACGCGATTCGTATTTTGTGAAGTCCGACAATCCTGACGGAGCATGAAAGAAAGACCTTAAAACCTTTTTTAACTGTCAATTACCGGTAATAATTCCCAAAATGGGAACGGGAACATGAAAAAATTCGGCTTCAGGGATGCCTGACAGGCGGAACTGACCGGCCGGCATCTCAGGGCGGGGAAACAGGTTTTCAACCTGCATATTGAGTATATTCAACGAAAAACCCCATGCATATAACCATCAGGACATATTGGGGACCGAACCCCTTCAGCAGGCGCCCATGCATCATCTTCCGTTTCGAAGAGATGACCGATAAAGATCTTTCGATCATGGCGATGGCGTCCGGAAAGGTCGCCGGTTATCTCGAAAGCAAATACGGATACCCTCACTCCGGGAATCGAAACAGAACGGCCGGCTGCCACGATGTATTTGATTTCCTCTCCAACGCTTCGCTTTTCATGCTCAATTATGTCCGTGGCGACCTTGACGAAAGCGGGTGTTTGACGGACAGCGGCATTCCCGTGCTGTTTGTCGAGTTTCATCGCCCCGAACTGACGGTGAAGGCGGTAAAAATCCTGCTCGACATGGTCTCGGAATTCTCTTGTGCAAGAATGCCGGAACTCGATGCAATCCTGAACGACTTCTGGAATGAGTGCCAGAAAGCACATCCGGACTTCCAGGCCCATACCCTGATCGCGGCAGCCAAGACAAGAAAGACACTCTATGCACATCTTGGCAACAAACTCTGGCTGTACGGGATGGGGGTGAATTCACAGGTTTTTTTTGAAACGAGCACGATTGAGGATATGAAAAGCTGTCCTGAAATGGACAAATTATCAGGAAAAGAGATTTTCAGGGCGGTCGGCGCGCCGACCGCCCGTTACCGGATAGTAACGAGTCGCTCCGGATTATTGCCTGCAATTGACGATATCGGCTTTCCTTGCGCAATCAAGCCGGTCCACTCGGGTGCCGGAAAAGGGGTTACGGCAAATATCAGAACGCTTGACGAGGTTGCCTTTGCCTATCTCGAAGCATGCAGATTTGCAAAAAAAGACAACGCGGTAATGGTGGAAGAGTATGTGCCGGGAAGAGATTACCGCCTGCTCTTTGCAAGAGGGAAGTTTGTGGGCTGCGCCAGCAGCGTGGCGCCTTCTGTGACCGGTGATGGCATCAGGAGCATTCGTGAACTTATTGAAAGCATCAATGCCGGCAGAACCAGAAACCTCTATGGAAGCAACTATCTGAGACCGGTAAGGATCGATCAAGGGGTCATTGAAACGCTTTCGGTCCAGGGCCTTGGGCTGGATTCCGTCTTGCAGCCGGGCGCAAAAGTAACCTTGCGCAGAAACACGAACCTTGGCGGGGGAGGGCTTTCAGACGCCTTTGATACGGTGCATCCGGAAATTCTTGCCATTGCAGAAAAAATTGCCGGACACTCGGGGCTGCACAGCGTCGGAATCGATTACATAACCGAAGACATAAGCGCCTCGCCATCTCTTTCGGGCGGAAAATTCACCGAATTGAACAAAACCCCCGGAGCACCCCTGCTTTTGGCGGCCGGTTATGACATAACCGGACTGGGGAACCGGATCCTCGGCGACGGAGTCGACAACATTGCGGTGACCCTCTCCATCCTCAGGAACGATGACTATCAGGAATACCTGAAATCGTATCGAGGCGAATACGCGCTCTTCCTGCCGGATACTGTTGCAGGACAAGGCAGGGTATCGAAATTTGAAAACCGTACCTTCAGGCAGTTGCTCTACAAGGTTTTTTCCGATAAAAACCTGAAATGCCTGGAAATTGTCGCCCAACCGGAATTTCTCGAAGCGTCCGGCTTTCCAACCGAATACCTGACAAGGATCATTGTAGGGAAATCGTGCAGAACGAAAATGATCTCCGACACCATCGAGAAGCTCGACTGCCCGGTGCACTATGCCTGATTCTCCCCGGGAAATTTCCTGTCCGCCCGGATTGTCAGCCGTAACGGCGATCGAAGTCTGCAATGAATCCGCTCAACACCTCGACATCCTCGAGCCCCACCGCATTGTAAAGACTTGCACGAAAGCCGCCCCGCGAGCGATGGCCTTCAAGACCCAGCAGACCGGCTTCACGGGCCTCCTGACAAAAAACCGGCACACGCTCGGGATCCACAGCATCAAACACCACATTCATCATCGAGCGTGAATCCGAAGGCACCGGGCAATGGAAAAGCGCTGAAGCGTCCAGTGTTTCATACAGCAGAGCCGCCTTTTTTCTGTTCAGCGCCTCCATGACCTGCAAACCGCCAACCTCCTGCTCCAGCCAGTCAAGCATGCATTCAACCACATATACTGCAAAAACCGGCGGTGTGTGATAGTTCGAACCGGCTGCTGCGTGGGTACGGTAATCAAAAAAGGGGGGCAGGTTCGACTGAATCATCTCCTGTGTTTTCCGGGGAACAACCACAACGGTAACCCCGGCAGTCCCGATGGTCTTCTGGGCATGGGCATACATCAGCGCGAAACGGCCGGTATCGACATTCCGGCTCAGAATATCCGAGCTCATGTCGGCAACAAGCGGAACCGGTGATTCCGGCATGACCTGCCACTGTGTGCCAACCACGGTGTTGTTCGTGCAGATATGCAGATACCGCGTATCGGACCGGATATCGAGTGCTGAAGGAATGGCGCCGTGATCCCGTCCAGCCACGTGGACATCCCGTCCCAGCGAGCGGGCTGCGTCCAGAGCTTTTGCCGCCCAGTACCCTGTATCTGCATAATCAACAGCATCGGCGGGAGCAGAAAGGTTCATCGGAATCATGACAAACTGCAGGGAGCCTCCCCCCTGAAGAAAAAGAACCGCATCGTCACCGGCAAGCCCCATCAGCCTGCGAAGCTTTTCCTCGGTACGTTCGAGCAACTCCAGTACCGGCGAGGCGCGATGGCTGATCTCAAGCACGGAAAGTCCTGTTCCCCGGTAATCGGTCAATTCATCACGAATACGCTCCAGCACCGATCCGGGAAGCTTGCCGGGGCCGGCATAAAAATTGTGCACGTATCGGGTCATGGCACGTCTGCGATGTGAACTCACTCCACCGTAACCGATTTGGCAAGGTTGCGGGGACGGTCGACATTGCATCCTCGCAGGGTGGCCACATGGTATGCGAGCAACTGGAGAGGAATGACGGTCAGCAGCGGCGTTACCGGGCCTGATGCCTGGGGGATATAGATCACATGATCCGCAAGGCGGCTGATCTCCTGGTCTCCTTCGTTGGCAATGGCGATCACCCTGCCTTTCCGGCTCCGAACCTCCTCGATGTTGCTGAGCACCTTCGTGTAGGTGCTGTCGCGGGTAGCAATGAAGATGACCGGCATGTCCTCGTCAATCAGGGCGATCGGGCCATGCTTCATTTCCGCGGCAGGGTACCCTTCTGCGTGGATATAGGAAATCTCCTTGAGTTTCAGTGCGCCTTCCAGCGCGACAGGGAAGTTATACCCCCTGCCGAGATAAAGCACGTTGCGGGCATCCTTGAGCGTTTCGGCAATAGCCCTGATCTGGTCGTTCAGATCGAGAATACGCGAAACCTTTTCCGGAACCTTCGACAGTTCACGCAAACTCAGGGCGATTTCGTCGTGCGAAATGGTCCGGCCCTTGCTGAGCGCAAGCGCCAGCATGGAGAGCACGATCACCTGGGCCGTAAATGCCTTGGTCGAGGCCACACCCACCTCGGGACCCGCATGGGTATACATGCCGCAAAGGGTCTCGCGGGCGATGGTGGACCCGACCACATTGCAGATGCCCATGACCAGGGCGCCTTTTTCCTTCGCAAGACGCAGCGCCGCGAGCGTATCGGCGGTTTCACCCGACTGGGAGATCACGATAACCACGTCTTCCCTCCCGACAATAGGATTGCGGTAACGGAATTCAGAAGCGTAATCGACCTCGACGGGAATGCGGGCGAACTCCTCGATCAGGTACTCGCCTATCAGTCCGGCGTGCCAGCTGGTTCCGCAGGCGCAGATCACGATGCGCTTGGCCTGTTTCAGCCGGTCGAGATAGTCTTCGATGCCGCCGAGCTGAACCCGGCCTTCATTGAGCCTTACCCGCCCGCGCATGACATCCTGCATCACCTCGGGCTGCTCGAAAATCTCCTTGAGCATGAAGTGCTCGAAACCGCCTTTTTCGATCTTTTCAAGGCTGAAATCAAGCTCGGTGATCAGCTTCTCGCGCTCCACGTTCTCAATGGTCTTGACGGTGTAGTGGTCACGCGTCACGACGGCCATTTCGCCATCCGACAGGTAAACCACCTTGTTGGTGTGCTCGACGATGGGCGCCGCATCGGAAGCGATGAAGAATTCGCCATCACCGATGCCGATCACCAGCGGACTGCCCTTGCGTGCCACCACGATCCTGTCGGGCTCTCGTGAAGAGATCACGCATATGCCGTATGCACCCTCGACATGCCGCAACGCCATGCGTACCGCCGATTCGAGGTCAAGCGAACTGTCGCCTTTCCAGATGCGGTCGATGAGATGCACCAGCACCTCGGAATCGGTATCACTTTCAAATGTATAGCCCTGTCCCGACAGCTCCTGCTTGAGCACCGAGTAGTTCTCGATGATACCGTTGTGAATCAGGGCGATGTCACCGGTAACGTTCATGTGCGGATGGGCATTGCGATCGCTCGGATCGCCGTGGGTAGCCCATCGGGTGTGGGCGATACCGGCTGTCACACCAAGCATCACGGTACCGGAAACGCTCAGGAGCTGCTCGAGATTGCCGACGCTCCCTTTCTGCTTGAGCACCGACATCTCGCCGTTCAGCACAGCGATTCCCGCAGAGTCATAGCCGCGGTACTCAAGCCGCTTCAATCCGTTCAGCAGAAGCGGCGCAGCCTCGCGCTTGCCGATATATCCAACAATTCCGCACATAACAACCTGTTTTTAAAGTATATGACACAAAGGCTCCCCTGCAGAAACCCGCTCAGGGCAGAAAATTCAGAAGTCAAATATACGCAATATTAGAAATACGCAATGTCCAACGACATACAATATGCCGCTCGGGAGCAATGCAACCGGCGGCTGTCAGGCTCCGCCCGCCCCGATGCCCTGAAGGACAAGCTTCATCGTATCATGAATTTTCTTCGACTCAGCGGCAACCGCGGCTTCATAATCCTCAATCGAGGAAAAGCTGCCGGAGGGATAAATCAGGCTCCGGCTCACGTTGATGACCGCGCCTCCCCCCTGTGCATCGACACCCGCCCGGACGGCATCCTCGAGCGAACCTCCCTGGGCGCCGACGCCTGGAACAAGGAAAAAAAGGGTTGGCGCCTTCCTGCGCAATTCGCCGAGCAGAGTGCTTTTCGTGGCGCCGATAACCACTCCGCCGTTACCTTCGCGCTGCCATGCATCGACCTTTTCAAGCACCGCCTCATAGAGCGGTCTCCCGTCAAGGAGCCGTTGCTCCTCGAAATCCCGGGAACCCCCGTTCGAAGTCAGACAAAGCACGAAAACCAGCTTTTCCGTATAGGCGAAAAACGGTTCGAGGGAGTCAAAGCCCATGTAGGGAGCCACCGTGACGGCATCGAACGGCCAGTGCTCGAAAAAAGCCCGGGCATACATTCGGCTGGTATTGCCGATATCGGCCCTTTTGGCATCAGCAATAACCATGCACTCCCCGGGGATCTCCCCGAGAGTCCTTTCCATATCACCGAGCCCCGGGAGCCCCCTTGCCTCGTAAAAAGCCGTATTGATCTTGTATGCCACGGCAGAACCCTTTGTCGCCCTGATAACGGAACGGTTGAATGCCGGAACCGGATCGGGCAGGCAGGAAAACACGTCGGGAACCTTTTGCGGATCGCTGTCCAGCCCGACACACAACAGTGACTGTATTGCCGATATCCTTCTGTTCGCCTTTTCTCGTACGGCACTCATTTTTCCCTCTCCGTTTGCTTCACATGAAAAAATTGGTTTTTTTAACTGCTTTGGCCGCTGCCTGCCGGAAACCAGCCTGCCGTCAGCCGGGAGACCGGCGGCACTGAAACTTATAGCCCGCAAGGAACATTGTTCGTTGGGGTAATATATATCAATATGATGGTTACGGCATGCTTCATTTAATGCGGGAATCCCGTAAATTACTACCCTGCAATATCGAGTACGACTGTCCCATGACGATATATGCATATGCTTATTATAACCATGACTGATGATTAATGGCAAAGAACCTGTTGAAACCTTCAAATCCATACAGAAACGAACCGGAAACCAACGAACGACGCCCCAAATTCTCGATAATGTACTATCTGGTAGTGATTCTGCTGCTGATAGGCATACAGCTTGCTTTTTTCTGGTCAGGCTCATCGGTGGAAATCCCTTACAGCACCTTCCGAAAATATATTGCTGAAAACAGGGTCGAATCGGTAAGAATCTCTCCCGAACGCATCTATGTGGAACTGAAAAGCGACGGGAAAACCGGCACGACCGTACAGCCCTCTCCCAAAGAGGGGCCGGGGCTGCTCATGCCGCGCTCGTCCAACCCGTCAAATGAACTGTTCGTCACCCCGGTCCGCGACGACGAACTGATCGGGCTGCTTGAAAGCAAGGGGATAAAATACCAGGGCCTTCCGAGCAACACCTGGCTGGGTGAACTGCTGCAGTGGGTCCTGCCTTTCGGCCTGCTGATCGGCATCTACTTTTTCGTTTTTCGACGCATGGGCGGACCGGGATCACAGTTCATGAACATCGGCAAGAACAAGGCCGCACTGTACGAAAACCTCGACGAACACACCCGTATCACCTTCAAGGATGTTGCAGGCCTCGATGAGGCGAAAGCCGAGGTGATGGAGGTGGTGGATTTTCTCAAGGACCCGAAAAAGTATACGAAGCTCGGCGGCAAACTTCCCAAGGGCGTATTGCTGGTAGGCCCTCCCGGCACCGGAAAGACCCTTCTGGCAAAAGCCGTCGCCGGTGAGGCCGAAGTACCGTTCTTCAGCATCAGCGGCTCGGACTTTGTGGAAATGTTTGTCGGTGTCGGCGCAGCACGGGTGCGCGACCTTTTCCGGCAGGCAAAGGAAAAAGCACCCTGCATCATCTTCATCGACGAGATCGACGCGGTTGGCAGAAGCCGCGGCAAAGGCGCCATGATGGGAGCCAACGACGAGCGGGAAAACACGCTCAACCAGTTGCTCGTGGAGATGGACGGCTTCGCGACCGACAAGGGGGTCATCCTGATGGCCGCGACGAACCGTCCCGACGTGCTTGATTCGGCACTGCTGCGTCCCGGGCGTTTCGATCGCCAGATCATGGTGGACAAACCGGACCTGAAAGGCCGTATCGACATCTTCAAGGTGCACACCAAGAACCTGTCGCTCTCTTCGGACGTGAACCTGAAAACCCTGGCATCGCAGACCCCGGGCTTTGCCGGAGCGGAAATCGCCAACGCAGCCAACGAGGCCGCACTGCTCGCATCGCGTCGCAACAAGCAGAGCATCGAAATGAAGGATTTCGAAGACGCCATCGAGAGGGTTGTTGCCGGTCTTGAAAAGAAGAACAAGGTCATCAACCCGCGCGAAAGGGAGATCGTGGCTTATCACGAGGCAGGCCACGCCATCGTAAGCTGGATGATGCCGGAAAACGATCCGGTGCAGAAAATCTCGATCGTGCCGCGCGGCATGAGCGCGCTCGGCTACACCATGAACATTCCGCTTGAAGACCGCTATCTCATGACGAAGAACGAGCTTTTCTCGCGCATCTGCGGCCTGCTTGGAGGAAGGATCGCCGAACAGATTGTTTTCGGGGAAATTTCCACCGGGGCACAGAACGACCTCGAGAAGATCACCGGCATCGCATACAACATGGTGATGGTCTACGGCATGAGCGAGCGGCTTGGCAACCTCTCCTACTCTGAGAGCAACAACCAGTACTACGGGGGGGCCGGCATCGACAAGAAATACAGCGAGGAGACCGCGCAGCTTATCGACAGCGAGGTGAAGGCGCTGGTCGAAAAAGCCCGCCAGACGGTAACCGACCTGCTGACGGCAAACCGCGAAAAACTTGAGTCCCTTGCAAGGGAACTGCTCTCGAAAGAGATGCTGCAGTACTGCCAGATCGAGGAGATCCTGGGCAAACGGCCCGCAGGAAGTTACCCGTCGCACCTGCATACGGACTGCAGCGGCAACGGAGCAACGCCTGAACCGGTCGGGGAACAGGAAAGAAGCGGCATGAACGAACAGGAACGGCTTGAGCTCGAAGCGGCCGTTGCCCGTCTCAGGGAAAGCAGGGAACAACAGGAGTCCTGAGAAACATCCGGCAGAGCAATGACCAGAAGAGTGCAGCTTGTCGTATCAGGACTTGTTCAGGGTGTGGGGTTCAGGCGGTTTATAGAACGGTCGGCCAGGGAACTGGACCTTCACGGTCGGGTAAGAAACCTGCCGGACGGAACGGTTGAAATAGAGGTTCAGGGTCCTGAGCGTCTGGTTGGCGAACTGGAGAGACGGGCCTGCAGCGGCCCCTCAAGATCAAGGGTAACGGGAGTCAGAAAAAAGGAACTCGATCCCGACAGTTCGCTGAACGGCTTCAAGGTTCTCTTCTGAATCACCGGAGCGGAAACGGGGATAAAGGGCGAAGGCAGGTCGAGCCCGCCTTCTTGGAATCGCTGTATTCGGGGTGGGTCCCGAGGGATTCGAACCCCCGACCTACTGGGTGTAAACCAGTCGCTCTAACCAGCTGAGCTAGGGACCCGCTTGCGGGGCACTATTATAATACATTTTTCCTGTAATGCAAAAAGGAAAAACCGGGTTGCCACCGGGCCGCACCACCTCCCGATTTGTAAGCCTTTACGAAAAAGCATAAATTCAGGCCGGCATTGTAACCGAAAACCGGCAATTTTTAAAAACCACTATGAAAGCATTATCAATCCTCGGCAGTACCGGATCAATCGGACTCAGCACGCTCGATGTTGTCAGACAGCACCCTGAAAAGTTCACGATTACCGGCCTTGCCGAAGGGCACGATGTCGGACTGCTTGCCGAACAGATCAATGAATTCAACCCTGCCGTGGTCTCGGTAAGGGATGCGGCTTCGGCTGACAGGCTCCGGGGACTGCTCGGCTCAAACAGGCCTGAAATCTTTCACGGCATCGAGGGCGCGGCGACAGTTGCGTCTGCAGATGGCGCCGAAATGGTGGTATCGGCAATTGTCGGAGCCGCCGGTCTGGTGCCCACGGTCAGCGCCATCAGGGCGGGCAAACATATCGCCCTGGCCAACAAGGAAACCCTTGTGGTGGCCGGGCAGCTTGTTTCCGACCTGGTCAGACAGCATAACGTGCAACTGCTTCCGGTGGACAGCGAACACTCGGCAATCTTCCAGTCGCTTGCCGGTCACAGAACGGAAGATATCGAACGCATCATCCTGACCGCATCGGGCGGCCCGTTCCGCAGGACACCGGCCGAAGAGCTGAAACTTGCCGGACCGGAACAGGCGCTCAAGCACCCCCAGTGGTCGATGGGCGCGAAAATCACCATCGATTCGGCAACGCTCATGAACAAAGGTCTTGAGGTCATCGAAGCGCACTGGCTCTTCAACATGCCGGCTGAAAAGATCGGGGTCGTGGTGCACCCGCAAAGCATCATCCACTCGATGGTGGAATATATCGACGGCTGCGTGATGGCACAGATGGGGGTGCCGGACATGCGCGCGCCCATCGCCTATGCGCTGGCGTATCCGGAACGGTGCGAAACAGGCACCGGCAAGCTCGACCTCACGAAAATCGGCACGCTCACCTTCGAGGAACCCGACATGGAACGGTTCCCGGCACTCCGTCTGGCGTTCGACGCGCTCAAGGCAGGCCGAACCTACCCGGCAGTGCTCAACGCCGCCAACGAAATCGCCGTCGCAGCCTTCCTCGATAAAAAAATCGGATTCACCGACATTGCGGCAACGGTTGACAAAACCATGCAGGCCCATAACGCCTATGCTCCCGTCGAGCTTGATGAATACCTGCAGGCAGACCGCTGGGGTCGAGAAAAAGCAAGGGAGCTGATCGGGTAACCGGCGTAGCACGGAAACCGAACGAGCCGCTCCAGTTACCCGGTGCCCCGTCGATGCGCGGGGCATCCCTTTTCTTACAAAACGGCATCTTCATTTAATTGTCCCCAAAAAGCATGAGGGCAATCGGGTCTGGAAAAACAAACAGAAATGAAGAAGCCAAGAAACGATTGAGAGACTATGGACGTCCTGAACACCACATTTTTTTTCATTGTTGCCATTTTCATCCTCGTCACGGCACATGAACTTGGACATTTCTTCACTGCCAAGCTGTTCGGCATGAGGGTCGACAAGTTCTATATCGGGTTCGACTTCTTCAACATGCGGCTCTGGAAAAAGAAAATAGGGGAAACCGAGTACGGCATCGGGGTATTCCCGCTCGGCGGCTATGTGAAGATCGCCGGCATGGTTGACGAAAGCCTCGATACCGCCTACCAGGCATCGGAACCCCAGCCATGGGAGTTCCGTGCGAAACCGGTCTGGCAGCGACTCGTCGTGCTTGCCGGCGGCGTGGTCATGAACATGGTGCTTGCCGCAGTGATCTTCATCGGCGTCACCCTTGCACTGGGAGAATCACGCACCACCGTTGACAATCCGGTCTATATCGAAAAAGGATCGGCATTCGCCGCCATGGGCATGCAAACCGGCGACCGCATCGCTGCCGTCAACGGCAAAGAGGTGACAAGCTGGGAACAGGCTCTCGATCCGGTGCACTTCACCGCTCCGTCGCTGAACTTTACCCTGCTGCGCGACGGCAGGCGGATCACGCTTGCCGCTCCGGCGAACCTGCTTTCGAAGCTTAACGAAAACCAGGCACTCGGCATCCGCCCGATCATGCCTCCGGTCATCGACGACGTGCTCGGCAGTGAACCCGCAGCAAAAGCCGGCATCAAGCCCGGCGCGATCATCACCGCCATCAACGGGCAGGCGGTCACGGACTGGAGTGAAGTGGTTTCCATCATCTCCGCACATGCAGGAAAACCGATTTCGGTCGCCTGGAAATACCTTGACCCCGTTCCGGGAAAGATGACTGACCCTGCGGAAATCATGGCGTCAGGCAGCACGACGGTGACGGATGTGGTTCCGAATGCAGAGGGCAGAATCGGCATCGCCCTGCGCCAGACCCTGCAGACCGAGCGAATCAGCCTGAACGTTTTCGAGTCGATCGCAAGCGGTACCTCGCAGACATGGAAAATGAGCGTCATGACCGTCCAGGGATTCACCCGCATCTTCACCGGACAGGAGGACTTCCGCAAATCGCTGGGAGGTCCTGTCAAGATTGCAAAAATAGCCGGGCGTAGTGCCGAACAGGGCCCGGTCAGCTTTCTGTACTTTCTGGCCGTGCTTTCCATATCGCTTGCCGTCATCAACATCCTGCCGGTTCCGGCGCTTGACGGCGGACAGTTCGTCATGAACGCTGTAGAAGGCATCATCGGCCGCGAGTTGCCGTTCGAGGTGAAAATGCGCATTCAGCAGATCGGCATGGCGCTGCTGCTCTCGCTTTTCGCCTACATTCTCCTGAACGACATTCTGAACCCGTGACCCCCCTGCATATGAGCATGTTCGACAAACTGCAGGCTATCAAGGAAAGGCACCTCGATCTCGAAAAACAGCTTGCAGACCCGGCAGCCGCATCCGATCAGAGCCGCTTCAGGAAACTCAACAAGGAGTACAGCGACCTGCGGGACATTGTTCATGCTTTTGACCGTTACTCCCTTGCAAAAAAGCAGCTTGACGAATCGCGCGAACTGCTCAAAGGCGAAAAAGAGATGGACATGCGGGAACTCGTCCAGGCTGAAATCGATGAACTGCAGCATCAGATACCCGAACTGGAACAGCAGCTCAAGGTGCTCCTGCTGCCGAAGGACGAGGCAGACTCCCGGAACGTGATCATCGAAATCCGCGCCGGAACCGGTGGAGACGAAGCCGCGCTCTTTGCCGCAGACCTGATCCGGATGTACCAGCGGTACGCTGAACGCCAGGACTGGAAATGCACGATGCTCGACTATACCGAAAGTTCCATGCCCGGAGGGTTCCGGGAAGCCGTGCTTGAAATGAGCGGCAACGACGTTTACGCAACCATGAAATATGAAAGCGGCGTCCACCGCGTTCAGCGGGTGCCCGAAACGGAAACCCAGGGGCGCATCCATACCTCTGCGGCAAGCGTGGCGGTGCTGCCTGAAGCCGAAGAGGTGGATGTGGAAATCCGCCGCGAGGATCTGTATTTCGATACTTACCGCAGTGGCGGAAAAGGGGGACAGAACGTCAACAAGGTTGAAACCGCCGTACGGATCACTCACATACCCTCGGGTGTCGTGGTTGCCTGCCAGGAAGAACGCTCCCAGCTGCAGAACAAGGAGCGCGCCATGACCATGCTGCGCACGAAACTGTTCGACATGCAGCTTGCCGAGCAGCAGCAGCAGCGAGACGACCTGCGCCGATCGATGGTGACCACCGGCGACCGGAGTGCAAAGATCAGGACGTACAACTACCCGCAGTCGCGCGTTACCGACCACCGCATCGGTTTCACCAGCCACGGACTGCCGCAGATCATGCAGGGAGATCTCGGCGACATCATCGAAGCCCTGAAGCTGCACGACCAGACCGCGCGTCTGCAGGCGGAACAGATCTGAAGAAAACCGGACGACACTCCTGAAATCATTTACCGGGATATATTATTGAGCTATTGTCGTTATATTTATCAGTCAGGGAACCCCCTCCCTGCATGAATCAGCCAGCAACAACTACTGAGAGAAAAACGGCCGCCGAACGAGCCGCAGAGGGAGAGCACCGGTAATGGAAATGGAAGCCACAGGCAAAAGCAGAGGCGAATGGATTTTTCACGGGGAGTTCGACAGGACGGTCAGCTACCTCTCCGACCAGACGAAGATTCTCGGCGTCAACCCCTTCTGCCACAAGGTCGAAAGGACCGCTGAAGAGAACATCTACCGCTGGCATTTCAGAGTCACCGATCCACAGAACAACCCGTTCGACGTGATCTTCTATGTCGAGCAGTCCGAGGAACTGCTCATCGAGCTGCCGGAACACCTTGAAGGCATCGATCCCGAAGAACTGACCACGGAAATGATCGAACAGTACACGGTAGGCAAGAAAATCCGCTGGCACCACCACCCGCCTGCGAATCCCGTTGACGACCCGAAAAACCACCTCTTCGAAGGCAAGGCCTTTGCCGACATGTATGTACACCCCATGGAGACCGACAGGACAAGGGTGCACTTCGATCTGAAAATCGATGTCCGGTTCGTGCTCTATCCGGCATTCCGCATCATACCCGAGCAGATCATCCGAGCCATGACCAACGCAGGCATGTCGATGATCATGCAGGCGGCAACCAACAGGATGTTCCACTGCATATCCAAGGATTTCGGCCATGTCCATCACGCATGAAAACAACCTCCCTGCGAACTTTCACGACCTCGTCAGAGCACGGTGCAGCGTTCGGAGCTACAAACGTGACGCCCCCGTTCCCGACGACGTCCTGAAACGTATTCTCGACGCCGGCAGGCTTGCCCCCTCGGGCAAAAACCTTCAGCCATGGACATTCATCGTGGCGAGTTCCCCGGAAATGCAGGAAAAAATCTACCCCTGCTACTCCCGCGACTGGATACAGGGCGCACCGCACCTGCTCATCGTCAAAGGAACACGCAGCGGAGCCTGGCACCGGGCCAAGGATGGCTACAGCTCGCTTGAAACCGATCTTGCCATCGCCATGGACCACATGATCCTTGCCGCGGCCGCTGAAGGCGTCGGCAGTTGCTGGATCGCCGCCTTCGACCGCGACCTTCTCTACCAGGCTCTCGATCTCACCGAAAATGAGGAGATCTTCGCCTTCACCCCGCTCGGCTACGCCACCGACGATTATCAGCCCGTTCCCAAAACCCGGAAAACGCTCGAAGAGATCACGGTTTTCCTCTAAGCGCATCGTTTGCAGCCGACCTGCTCCGACAGGGACATTACGAAGCTCTCCGGATCGCAGGGAAACTGACGGATCGTGGAGTACACCTGAATTTTCAGCCGAAGAAAACCGTTAATGCGGTATGGAATCCGATGCTTCAACAGCAAACGGCACCGCCATGAGAAACATCGTCTTCACCGGAAAAGGGGGCGTCGGCAAAACCTCCATTGCCGCAGCGACGGCCGTGAAAGCCGCGTCGATGGGTTACAGAACCCTTGTCATCTCCACCGATCCCGCGCACAGCCTCGGTGACTCGTTCGACATCGAGCTCGGCCCTTCGCCGGTACAGATCGCCGAAAATCTTTATGGACAGGAGGTGAGCGTTTACGGTGACCTCAACCTGAACTGGGAGATCGTGCGTGAGCACTTCGCCCACCTCATGGAAGTACAGGGAATCCAGGGCATCTACGTCGAGGAGATGGGGGTGCTGCCCGGCATGGAGGAGCTGTTCTCACTCTCCTACATCAAGCGCTACAACGAGTCGAACGAGTACGATCTTCTCGTGGTGGACTGCGCTCCGACCGGCGAGACGCTGCGCCTGCTCTCGCTTCCGGAAACCTTCGGCTGGATGCTCAGGCTCATGCGCAACCTCGAGAAGTACGTGGTGAAACCGGTGATCCGTCCGCTCTCGAAACGGGTGGGCAAACTGCACGAACTCGTGCCCGATACCGACGTGTACGACCAGGTTAACCACCTTTTTTCATCCATCGAAGGCATCATCGAACTGCTCTCCGACTCTTCGAAAACCACCGTGCGGCTCGTCATGAACCCCGAGAAGATGGTGATCAAGGAGTCCATGCGCGCGCTTACCTACCTGAACCTCTACGGCATCACGGTTGACCAGATCGTCATCAACCGGGTGTTCATGGATGAGCTGGACGGTCAGTACATGAAAGAGTGGAAGGAGATCCAGCACAGGTACATCGACCAGATCGAAAAATCCTTCTCTCCGATACCTATCACGAAAGTACCGCTTTTCCGGCGTGAGGTGCTCGGACTGGAGATGCTGAAGCGTGTCGGCGAGGTCGTCTACGGCGACCGGAACCCTCTCGACATCTTCTACCACGAAGAGCACGTCGATATCAGCAAGGTCTCGGAAGGGCATTACGAGATGAAGCTTCGGCTCCCCTTCGTTTTCGACAACAGAATGGAAGCCAACGTCGTGCAGGTCGGCGACTCGATGACCGTCCGGCTCGGCAACTACCAGAAAGGGGTCGTATTACCGACCTTTCTGGCCGGCATGAAGGTCACCCACGCCGGGTACGAAGAGAAGTGGCTGAAAATCGACTTCCGGAAAAAGGAGAAAGAATCTCCCTCATGATTCGTGCGCTGCCGGCATGAAACCGGAGTATCCGGATATTTTCCTGCACTATCCGGATGTCTCAGCACACAAAACAGGGAAACCCGCCGCAAACAGCTCCCCGAAAACTGAATTCACTGGCTTTGCAGAAAAAAATATCTGATCTTTGGAGGATTCAAGTTTTCTACCTGTATGAAAAAACACCTTCTCCTCGGAGCCGAGGCTGTTGCCGCCGGAGCTCTCGACGCAGGAATATCGGGCGTCTACGCTTACCCAGGAACCCCTTCGACCGAAATCACCGAGTACATCCAGAAAAGCCCTGAAGCCGCCGGACGGGGAATGCACACAACATGGTCGGCAAACGAAAAAACCGCTTTCGAGGCTGCGCTCGGCATGTCCTATGCGGGAAAACGCGCGCTTGCTGCCATGAAGCACGTCGGGCTGAACGTTGCCGCTGACGCATTCATCAACTCGGCCATAACCGGGGTCAACGGAGGCGTGGTGCTTGCCGTCGCGGACGACCCGTCGATGCACTCGTCGCAGAACGAACAGGACAGCCGGTTTTACGGACGGTTCGCCATGGTGCCGGTGATCGAACCCGCATCGCAGCAGGAACTGTATGAAGCGACAATCCGGGCATTCGATCTTTCGGAATCCCTGCAGCTTCCGGTGCTGCTCCGTCTGACCACCCGCCTTGCCCACTCCCGCGCCGGTGTAACCCGCGCCACCACCCGCAGTGAAAATCCCCTGCATGCGGAGTATGCCCCCGAACGGTTCGTGCTGATGCCGCAGAACGCGCGAAGGCAGTACGAGGGACTGCTCGGCAAGCAGAAAACACTGGAACGGCTCTCCGGTGGTTCCTCCCCGCTGAACCGGATGATCCCCGGAACAGGCCCGCTTGGCGTGCTTGCCTGCGGCATAGCCTTCAACTATGCAATGGAAGCGAAAAAAACCTTCGACCTCGATATTTCCGTACTCAAGATCGGCCAGTACCCGCTGCCCCGGCATCTGGTCGAAGATCTCTTCGCCCGATGCGAAACCGTGCTTGTTACCGAAGAGGGATATCCGATCCATGAAGAGCTGCTCAGGGGATGGTTCGATGACAAAAACATCCGGGGACGCCTGGACGGTGCGCTTCCCCGTACGGGAGAGCTCTCTACCGGTCTGCTCGCCGAAGCGCTTGGAGCAAAGCTTCCGGCCCCGGCCCAGGGTTCCGGAATCGTCGTGAACCGCCCGCCTGAACTCTGCCGGGGATGCGGCCACCGCGACCTGTTCGAGGCGCTGAACCGGGTGATGGAGGGTTTTGACAACCACCACGTCTTTTCCGATATCGGATGCTATACCCTGGGAGCACTGCCTCCATACCATGCCATCCACACCTGCGTTGACATGGGAGCGGCGATCACCATGGCCAAAGGCGCTGCAGACGCCGGCCTTCGGCCTGCCGTGTGCGTCATCGGCGACTCGACATTCACCCATTCCGGCATGACCGGACTGCTCGATGCGGTCAACGACCGTTCACCGCTCACGGTCATCATCGCCGACAACGACACGACCGCAATGACCGGCGGGCAGGACTCGGCCGCGACAGGTTCGCGGCTTTACGATATCTGCCGGGGACTCGGGGTGGAGGAAAGCCGCATCAGGACCATTCTTCCCCTGAAACAGCACCTGGAGGAAAATATGGCCGTGCTCCGTCAGGAAATCGCTTACGACGGCCTTTCGGTGGTGCTTGCACAACGGGAATGCATCGAAACCGCAGCCCGGAAAAAACGGAGGGCCGGAAGCAAATCCGCCAATCAGTAGACAACCATGCAGCAGAACATCATTGTATCCGGAGTAGGCGGACAGGGCATCCTCAGCATTGCGGCAGTCATCGACCTTGCTGCACTGCATTGCGGCCTCACGATCCACCAGACCGAAGTGCACGGCATGAGCCAGCGCGGAGGCGCCGTTCAGTCACACCTGCGCATTTCGGACGCGGAAATCCACTCCGGCCTTATTACCGAAGGAACCGCCGACATCATTCTTTCGGTAGAACCGCTCGAAGCGCTCCGCTACCTGCACTTCCTCTCCCCTGGCGGGCGCATCGTCACGGCAACCGAAACCGTCGTCAATATGGCCGGTTACCCGCCTTTCGAACTGATCGAAGCCGAACTTCTCCGTACCGGCAGCCCGGTGCTGGTCGACGCCGCCGCTCTGGCCCGCGAAGCGGGGAGCACAAAAACCTCGAATATGGTGATGCTCGGCGCAACCGCACCGTTCCTGGCGATCGACCAGGAGCATCTGGAATCCGGGATCATGGAACTCTTCGGGCCGAAAGGAGAGAAAATCGTCGCCATGAACATCGACGCATTCAGGAAAGGGCTCGCATTCTCACAACAGTCAATTCAACAGACAGTCCTATGATCTGGAACGCGCATTACGAATGCATGGAGCGCGAAGAGCTCCGGAAACTGCAGGGCGAAAGCCTCAGGACAATGGTGGAACGGATATACGGCAACGTGCCCTTTTACCGGGCGAAACTGCAGCAGGCCGGCATCGAACCCGGCGACATCCGCACTATCGACGATCTCCCGAAGCTGCCCTTCACGACCAAGCAGGACCTGCGGGACAACTACCCCTTCGGGCTGTTCGCCGTACCGCAGCAGGATATCGTGCGGCTGCACGCATCGAGCGGTACGACCGGAAAATCCACAGTGGTCGGCTACTCCCATAACGACATCCTCATGTGGAGTGAAGTGGTGGCCCGTTCGCTCACGATGGCCGGCATCACCCGCGACGACATCGTGCAGGTGGCCTACGGCTACGGCCTCTTTACCGGCGGCCTCGGCGTGCACTACGGCGCGGAGAAGATCGGCGCGTCGGTGATCCCGATCTCCGGCGGCAACACCAGGAAGCAGCTCCAGCTTCTGGAGGATTTCGGTTCGACAGCAATCGCCTGCACCCCGTCCTACGCCGCCTATCTCGGCGAGGCGATTGTCGAGGAGAAGCTCGACCGCTCAAAGCTGAAGCTCAGGGCAGGCATCTTCGGCGCGGAACCCTGGACGGAGGAGATGCGCACGCAGATCCAGCAACTGCTCGGCCTCAAGGCGTACGACATCTACGGCCTCTCCGAAGTGATCGGCCCCGGCGTTTCGATGGAGTGCGCCTGCCAGCGGGGGATGCACATCTTCGAGGATCACTTCATCCCGGAGATCATCGACCCCGAAACCTGCGAGGTGCTTCCGTACGGCACGCTCGGCGAGCTGGTCTTCACCAACGTCACCAAGGAGGCCATGCCGCTCATGCGCTACCGCACCCGCGACCTGACGCGCCTGCACGCCGATAAATGCGATTGCGGCCGCACGCTGGTGCGCATGGAGAAGTGCGTCGGACGCTCGGACGACATGCTCATCATCCGCGGCGTGAATGTCTTCCCGTCGCAGGTTGAATCGGTTCTGCTCGAAATGAGCGAAACCAAACCGCATTACCTGCTCGTGGTGGATCGCGAAAACAACCTCGACACGCTTGAAATCCAGGTCGAAGTCGAAGAGCAGTTCTTCTCTGACGAGGTCAAGGAGCTTGAAGGTCTTCGCAAGCGCATCAGCGGCAACCTGACCAGCCTCCTCGGCCTGCACGCCAATGTGCGGCTGGTCGAACCGGGCACCATCGAGCGCAGCATGGGCAAAGCACAACGGGTGGTTGACAAACGGAAACTCAAATAACGGAGCAGCTATGATCATCAGGCAACTCTCGGTGTTTCTCGAAAACCGCGCCGGGCGGCTCACCGAACTTACCGGCATCCTCGCCGACAACGGCATCAACATCTCGGCCTTCAGCATCGCCGATACCACCGATTTCGGCGTCCTGCGCGTCATCACCGGAAATCCCGAACTGGCCGAAAAAGTGCTGAAGGAGCGAGGTTTCGCGGTCAAGATTACCGACGTCATCGGCATCGTCATGCACAACAAGCCGGGCGCGCTGCATCACGCCTTGCAGATTCTGACCGACAACGGTATCTCCATCGAGTACATGTACGCCTTCGCCAGCGGCGACGAGCGCGCCACAGCGGTCATCCGCACCGACACGCCGAACAAGGCGATCGAAGTGCTGCAACTCCACGAGATGGAGCTGTTGCAGGCGGGTGATGTGTACCAGATTTGAGGGAAAGGGACTTTAAGGACGAAAAAGGAAGCGGATGGGAACCGGGGTTCCCTGATAAAACCATAGCCAATGCCAAGATTTTCAGCTTCAGTTTCAGCGCTTCGCTCCTCGGCTATCAGGGAGCTGATGAGCCTTGCTTCCCGGCCTGACATCATTTCGTTTGCCGGGGGAATGCCGGGCAACGAGCTGTTTCCGGTCGATGAGGTGGAAGAGCTGTTCCGGGGACTCGACCTGAAAACCAGGCAGGCCGCCTTCCAGTACGGTCCCACGCCCGGCCTGCCGTCACTGCTCGAATCGCTCGGCGGCTTCCTCGAAAAGAAGGGGCTGCCGGTTCAGAAGAACCGGCTCATGATCACCACCGGCTCGCAGCAGGGCCTCAGCATCGTGGCCAAAGCCTTCGTCGATCCCGGCGACCGGGTGCTCACCGAGTACCCCTGCTTCATTGGAGCCATTGCGGCCTTCCGCTCCGCCGGTGCGAAGATCGTTCCGATTCCGGTGGACGAAGAGGGGCTCGACATCGCCATGCTCCGTCTGGAGGCAGCCCGGCCCGATCCGGCGAAGTTCCTCTACATCACGCCCTACTTCCACAATCCGGCAGGAATGCTCTACAGCTCGCAGCGCAAGCGCGAGCTGGTCGAGGCGCTGCAGGGGCGCAACATTCCGCTCATCGAGGACGACGCATACGGCGACCTCTGGTTCCACGAGGAAGATCGGGAGCGGCTGAAGCCGATCAAGGCACTCGACCCCGAAGGCATCGATGTTTGTTACCTGGGCTCCTTCTCCAAGATTCTCGGCCCCGGCCTGCGCCTCGGCTGGCTGCTCGCCCCGCCCGCAATCTACGAGAAGTGCGAGCTCATCAAGCAGTCCGCAGACGCCTGCTCGCCGAGCTTCACCCAGGTCATCGCCGACGCCTTCATGCGCTCGGGACAAATCGACAGCTACATCGCTTCGGTAAGGCAGCAGTACCGCCTGCGGGCATCAGCAATGGCAGCAGGGCTCCGGAAGTGCCTGCCGGACTACGTCCGCTGGAACGAGCCGAAAGGCGGATTCTACATCTGGCTCACCCTTCCCGAAGGGACAGACGCTGCTGAAATACTGAAACATGCCATCGATGGAGGAGTCGTCTTCGTCACCGGCAGCACCTTCGATCCGGAAGGCCGGCGAACCAACGCCATCAGGCTCTCCTACTGCAACAACACCCCGGAAGAGATCGAGAGGGGCATCCCGATAGTGGCCAGCGCCATCAGGACTGTCTGCGGCTGAGTGCCGGATTCAGCGCTTTCGCCTTCCGACTCCTGACTCGCGACTCCCGCCTACCCGTATTTCTTCTTCATGCCCAGCTTGTCGATGCGCGAATAGAGCGTCTTGGGGTGCATCCCGAGCTGTTCGGCAGCGCCACCTGCTCCGCTGACCCTCCCTTTGGCGCGTTCGAGCGCATCGAGAATCAGCTCCCGCTCCCGCATGCGGCTATCCTCCTCGAATTCGTGCATGCTTCTCAGCGGCCTGATGCTGAGCCGGTCGCCTGAAGAGCTGTCACCGGAAAGGATGGAGGAAAAATCAAATGAAGGACCATCGGAAATGATCACGACCTGTTCGACAAGATGGGCCAGTTCCCGGACATTGCCTTTCCACTGGCGCCCCTCGAGACGCAGCAGGTCGAGTTCCCGGAACGGGAGCTCTGGACGGCCGAACTCCCGGGCATACCGTGATGCGAAGTGTGCGGCAAGCAGGGGAATGTCCTCCCTGCGCTCCCGCAGCGGAGGAATGGCGAGAGGAAACACGTTGAGCCGGAAATAGAGATCCTCGCGGAACCGGCCTTCGGCAACTTCACGTTCAAGGTCACGGTTCGTGGCGGCAATCACCCGCACATCGACAGGAATCACGCGACTCCCGCCCAGCCGCTCCAGTTCGCGTTCCTGCAGCACCCGCAGGAGCTTTGCCTGCAGTTCCAGCGGCAGTTCGCCGATCTCGTCGAGGAAGATGGTGCCACCGGCTGCGAGTTCGAACTTGCCGATCCGCCGCTCCGTCGCACCCGTAAAGCTGCCCTTCTCGTGCCCGAACAGTTCGGACTCGATGAGCGCAGCAGGAAGCGCCGCACAGTTCACCCTCACCATCATCTTCTCCTTCCGCGAGGAAAGGTTATGGATGGCTCGCGCAAACAGCTCCTTGCCGGTACCGGTCTCCCCCTGGATCAGGACGGTGGCGTCGGTCGGGGCAACCTGGCTTGCCCTTCGCAGGGCGGCAGCAAGCGACGCGCTCTGGCCGATGATCTCCTCGAACTCGTGTGTTCCCTTGATCTCCTCGATCAGCCACGTTCTTTCGCCCTCCAGCCTTCGCCGCAGGTCATCGATCTCCTCGTAGGCAAGGTAGTTCTGCAGTGCAAGCGACAGCTGCGGCACCACAAGGCCCACGGTCTGCAGGTCATTCTCGTCGAATGAACGGGAGGTACTGGAAATGATCAGACCGGCCCGGCTGCCCGGGGAGTCCCACAGTCCGGCGCTGATGACCGAGCAGATTCCGAACTTTTCCCGCACGAGATCGACGAGGCGGTACTGTTGACACAACCGGAAGAAATCCTCGCCGGAGTAGCACCCGGGGTTGGTGATGAGCGAGAAACTCTCCCTTGCAATATCTCGAAAATCGGATACACCGAAATGGTCGTAGGAAAGCACGGGAGCAAACCCGCCCGATGGCTCCCGCATGAAATTGTCGAAAACCCGGTAATCCCCGTCGCTGCCCATGACCCTGATACCGAGAAAGGTGCACGGCACCAGCCGGTCGATCTGCTCGCAGACGGCAAGCATCATCCGGCTCCGGTCCCTGATGGTCAGCAGTGCGTTGTTGACGGCAAGCTGCATGGCGGTCTGCGCTTCACGCTGCCGCAGTTCCTCATATGCAAGCGCGTTGCTGACCGCGACCGCTATCGGCGATGAAAGGGTTGAAAGCAGTTCTTTTTCATCCTCAGACCACTCTTTCTCCTGCTTCGAGACGAAGTTGAGAAAGCCGATCACCTTGCCTCCGGAACGCAGCGGCGAAAGCACCACCTGCCGCATACCAAGCTTGTAGAGCATCCGGGGCACCGGAAAATCCGCCGGATAGCGATCCATCTCTCCCTCGATGGATTCGACCGACACCGCCGTATCGCCAAGATGCGGCTCGATCCAGGAACCGGCCACCGGACGTTTTTTTCGCTGGACGGTCTCGGGAACGTCAAAACGCAGCATCTCGAAAAACACGTTGATGTAGCGCCGGTCGCGATCGAAGGTGATAATGACCGCCGAATCGAACTCGAAGACAAGGCGCAGCTTGTCGGTGACTGTCCGGAACAGTTCCTGGGGCTCGCGTATCGAACCGACGGCGTCGCTGATGTAGCGCATCAGCGAACTGGCTTCATGGATGGACTCTGCCTGCATGGATGACATCATGATTCCTGAAAATCAGGAATACAATTTACAGAATATTCTGATTATTCAAGAAACAGCAACAACAAACCGGCCATGACCGTTCCGTGATAACCCCTTTCCCGAAAGGCATTTGCAGACACCTTGCCTGATTGTCATTTTCTGGCATATGAATTGCTTACTCCTGACACTACGACCCGGACGGACTCTTCCGGCCAGGTTCACGGCAATCATTTCATAAACGAACCGATGAAGAAAACGCTGTTACAACGAACGGGAACCGTCGCCGCACTGCTTTTGTTCGCGCTGCCGCTCCGGGCTGAAGCCGCTCCGTTGACGCTGGAAGAAACCCTCCGGCTCGTCAAGGAGAACAATCCATCGCTGAAAGCCGCCGTCGAGGAGGTCAATGCGGCCGATGCCCGTGTCCGGAAAAGCAGAAGCGCATACTTCCCGCAAATAACGGCCGGTGCGGGATACACCCGAATTGATCCGGTCTCCGAAATGGGCTTCGCAGGAAGCGAGCCCGTCAGGTTCATGCCGAAAGACAACTACGAGGCAAAAATCACCGCAAAAGCCGTCCTGATCGATTTCGGCAGACGGGGCGATGAGGTCGATATCGCCCGATCAGGGAAAAACGCGGCAGGCCATACGCTCGATCTGACAAACCGCGAGCTTTCCTATCAGGCCGTGCAGCTCTTCTACGGCATCCTCTTCCTGCGCGAAAGCATCCGGGTCGAGGACAAGGAGATAACCGCACTGCAGAAGGCTTCGGATTATACCTCGAAACGCTACCGGGCAGGAACGGCAACCCGTTTCGATGTGCTCACGACCGAGGTCCGCATCCAGGCTGCCCGGTCCAGAAAGCTCTCCCTCGAACAGCAGCTCCGCCGGCAGGAGATCACCCTGCGCCGGATCTCGGGACTGGCGGCAAACGACCCGCTCGACCTGAAAGGCTCGTTCTCGGTCAATCCTGCACATCCCGACGAACCGTCGCTTGTTGCAGAAGCCCTGAAAAGAAGGCCTGAAGTAAACATCGCCGGCGAAAACGAACAGATCGCACGGCTTCGACGCTCGCAAGCCATGAAGGAGGGGCTGCCGGTTGTGAGTGCAAGCGCCTCATGGGGAGTCTCGAACGGCTACCAGCCCGATATCGATGAAATCCGCGAAAACGTTGCTGCGGGCATCCATATCGAAGTGCCGATCTTTACCGGCTTCCGCACATCGGCAGAGCGTCAGGAAGCCGCGGCATTGCTCCGGGCTGCGGCACAGCGAAGGATAGATGCCGAACAGCTCGCTGCAGGCGATGTGGAGGAGACCCTGCACGCACTGGAAACGTCACGGAAAAACATCCTGACAACCGAATCACAGGTACAGCAGGCAAAGCTGGCCGCCGAACATGCCCGCACCCGGTACGAAAACGGCATGGCGACAACCCTCGACCTGCTCGATACCGAAGCCGCGCTGGCGCAGGCGGAACTGGCCAGGCTTCAGGCCGCGTACGATTACGTCATGAACAACTATACCCTGAAAAGGGCAACGGGGGAGGTATTCTGGTAAAATGGAACACGAAAGCAAACAGATCGTCTGTGCGGTCGATTTTTCGCCGCTGTCCGACGATGTGGTAACCTATGCCGCCGCACTGCAACGGTGTGGCGCACAGTTGACCCTCCTGCATGTCGAAAGCGACGGGGAAGGCGCAAAGGAGGGGGTGCTGAAAAAACACCTGCACGCATTCTCGCACTACAGCGACATCCTTGCACGCCAATCCGGCAAGGCAGTCTTCATGGTGCGTTACGGTGAGCCCGCTGCGGAAATCATCTCCTGCGCGTCGGAGCAGGGGGCTGACCTGCTCGTGCTGGGATCGCACGGCAGCATGGCGTTCACCCGCCTGCTCATGGGCAGTACGGCCGAAACCGTCATGCGCAAGGCTTTGTGCCCGGTCGTCATCTACAAGGCTCCTGAAAAAGGAACTGCCGCTCGGGAAAGAAAAGAGGGCGAGACGCGGCACCCGGAAAACACAAGGCCCCCGTTCCCGGCAAACCGGGAGATCGTGCAGGAAAACAGCAGAAGCGCCAATTCGAACGACAAGAAACAATCAGTATGATGGAAACAGAAAAAACCGCAAAAGAAGCTCTGAAATCCTCCAGCCCGATCCAGCTCGTCATAACGGCCCTTGCCGTTCTTGCCGCCCTTGTCTGGGGGGGAAGCAAGCTGTACCACTCATTCCTGTACGTCGAAACCGACAACGCCCAGATAGAAGGCGATGTCTATCCCGTTATTTCACGGGTTCCCGGCAGGGTGCAGCAGGTGCTCTGCGCCGACAACCAGCACGTTGCTGCCGGCGACACCCTGGTGCGGCTCGATCCGGCAGATTTCCTGGTAAAACGCGACATGGCGGCAGCGGCCCTCGATAACGCGCACGCAGCGGTTGCCGCCGCAGGGGAATCCGCTGCCGCAGCTGCGGCAACGCGGCAGAAACTTGCTGCCGATCTCCGAAGAAGCGAAAATCTCCGCCGCCAGGACGTGATCTCGGCGTCGGAATTCGATGCCGTCAAAGCTGCCGCGATCTCGGCGTCCGCTCAATCCGCCGCCGCCCAAAGCCAGCAGAAAGCAGCCTCGGCCCAGGTGAACCTGCGGGAAGCCGAGCTGCGCAATGCCGAGCTGCAGCTTTCCTACACCGCCATCACGGCCCCTGCTGCCGGCCATGTCTCCAGAAAAAACGTGCAGCCCGGCCAGTACGTCGCTGCCGGCCAGCAGCTCATCGCGCTGGTCGGCAGCGGTAAACTCTGGGTCGTTGCGAACTTCAAGGAGACGCAGCTGGAAAACCTGAGGCCCGGCCAGCTGGTTGCAATCAAGGTCGATGCCTATCCAGGCGAGGAGTTCGAGGGAAAGGTTGAATCCATCTCTTCCGGTACAGGGTCCCGCTTCGCCCTGCTGCCGCCAGACAACGCCAGCGGCAACTTCGTCAAGGTGGCGCAGCGCGTCCCGGTCAAGATCGTCTTTACCGGAAATCCGGGCAAGAAGCACAAGCTTGCCGCCGGCATGAATGTAATCGTCGAAGTCCGGGTAAAATGAGCGGAACGGCAACGGCAGCTTCGCTGCATGAAGGGGGGCACACCTACGAAACCGGTGCACGGAGGGTGATCATCACCCTCACGGTGATCGTTTCGGCCATGCTCGAACTGATCGACACCACCATCGTGAATGTAGCCATCACGCAGATCAGCGGCAACCTCGGGGCCAGTATCGAGGACGTCGCCTGGGTGGTTACCAGCTACGCCATCGCCAACGTGATCGTCATCCCGCTCTCGGGTTTCCTCGGCAACCTGCTCGGTCGCCGCACCTACTACATCGGCTCCATCCTGCTCTTCACCGTGGCTTCGCTGCTCTGCGGCCTGGCCACCGACATCTGGGCACTGGTCTTCTTCCGTTTTCTGCAGGGCATAGGCGGCGGTGCGCTGCTGCCAACCTCACAGGCCATCCTGTACGAAACCTATCCGCCACACGACCGCGGCAAAGCCACCGGCATCTTCTCCATGGGTCTCGTGCTCGGCCCAACCATCGGCCCGCTGCTCGGCGGCTGGCTGGTCGACTCCCTGAGCTGGGAGTGGTGTTTCTTCGTGAACATCCCGGTAGGGCTGCTGGCCGCATGGTCATCATTCGCATTCATCCGCGAGCCGAAAACCGTGCACAAGATCACGAAGATCGACTGGACCGGTATCGGCCTGCTCGCCGTGGGCATCGGTTCGCTGCAGTTCATTCTCGAGCGCGGGGAATCGAAGGACTGGTTCGAAACCCCTTATATCACCTGGTTCACCATCATCGCCGTGGTTTCGCTGCTCTTCTTCGTCTGGTGGGAACACCGGGTAGAGGAACCTGCCGTGGATCTCAGCGTGCTCGGCCGGAGCCACAACCTGGCCATCGCAGCCGTACTGACCTTCGTTGTCGGCTACGGCCTGTACGGATCGCTCTTCGTGTTCCCGGTGTTCGTACAGCACCTGCTCGGCTTCACGGCCCTGCTGACCGGCCTGGTACTCTTTCCGAGCGCCATGCTGACCGGTGTCATTTCGTTGCCTCTCGGCATAGCCCTCCAGCGCGGAGCTTCACCAAAATTCCTCATGGCTTTCGGCATGGCCGCCTTTTCGCTTTTCTGCTGGGAGCTGGGCCAGCAGACCATGCAGTCGGGTGCTGCAAACTTCTTCTGGGTGCTGCTGTTGCGCGGCATCGCCCTCGGATTCATCTTCATACCCGTCACCATGCTCGCCGTATCGGGTCTGCACGGCAAGGACATCGGCCAGGCCACCGGACTCAACAACATGGTGCGCCAGCTCGGGGGCTCGTTCGGCATCGCACTCACCAATACCTATGTAGCCAAACGCGTGGCGGCCCACCGGGTGGAACTGCTTGGGCACCTCTCTCCCTACGACTCCGCTGCGGTCGAGCGGCTCCAGGGTATCGGGCAGGCCGCGCAGGCGCGCATGCTCTCGCCCGTCGAATCCGAGCAGGCCGCCCTGAGAGCACTTGAAGGCACCCTGACCGCGCAGAGCTACCACCTCGCCTACATGGACGCCTTCATGCTGATAGCCTTACTCTTCGCGCTCTCGATGCCGCTGCTGTTTTTCATCAAGCTGAAAAAAGGGGAGAAAGCCGACCTCTCGTCGGCTCACTGAGCTGCTAATCCCTGGTGTCCGGCTCGAAATCGAGCACAACGGAATTCATGCAGAACCGCTTGCCGGTCGGAGGCGGTCCGTCATCGAATACATGGCCGAGATGTGAACCGCATCGCCCGCACAGCACCTCGGTACGCTCCATGCCATATGACTTGTCGGTCCTGTACTCCACGCTTCCGGAGCGCACGGTCTCAAAAAAGCTCGGCCAGCCGCAGGTGCTCGAAAACTTCGCATCCGAACGGAAGAGCGCATTGCCGCAGGCCGCGCAGGAATAGGTGCCGGTACCCTCGAAATCCCAATACTTGCCCGTAAATGCCCTTTCGGTCGCCGCATGGCGCGCCACCTCGTATACCTCCGGAGGAAGCACCTTTTTCCAGACGGAATCGGGCAGGTCAAGCCGAGCGGTATCGGTTCTGGAGTAATAGGGGTTGACCGGAGATGATTGCTGCACGGATGCGGGATTTGTACCGTTGCCGGTGTTTCCGGATGAACAGGACAAAACCGCCGCCACCGGAAACAGGAACAGAAAGAGAAGATGTTTCACGAAAGGAAAAAGCAATGCGTTACGGAATCTCCTGATGAAGGCTGTAACACACCCGGGGTGGAAAGGGTTCCGGAAAAAACCGGCACGGCATGACAGGCCCGAACAGGCGCCTGCCAGGCGGCCGGAACGCTGTCAGCTCTCCCGCAATAGTTCAGGCCGCCGCGAAACTGCATGATACGCGGCACAAAAGCCTGCAATGGAGGTGAACAGCATGGCATCGGATACCCCCAGCACTGCCGCCAGTACTGCCAGCAGCGGGAAAACAAGGCTCAGCGACACCATTATTCCTTCATTTCTTCCGGCAGCTGAAACCGGAAGACAATCGGCAATGAAAGGGCTTCTGCAGGCCGCAATCCGGCTGAGAGCGACCGAAACCATTACGCAAACCGGCAGAGCAACGACCATCAGCGAAACCGCAGGAGATACAGCTCCACCTGTCGCTGCCGGCAGGGCAAGTAGGGCTACCGAAAGAAGAAATCCGGCAAACACACCGAATGCGTTTTCTGCTGTCGCGGTCTTGCAGGAACCACCCCAGGCAAGAAAAAGCCCGGAAACAGCGGCTCCGGCAAGACCAAGCATCGTGAAGAGGGCAGAGGAGTGCATCCAGGCCAGCACCATTATAGCGCTGAAGGCTGCTGCCGAAACCGTTCCGGCTATCGCGAACCTTCTTGCGATATGACGAACGGCATTCATGACACCTAAAGCAGCCAGCATGGTAAGAGGAACTGCGAGTGCTCCGGTGCTGATTTCGCCACCGTCGGGATAGTATCCGATAACGTCGATCTTCATTGAGGGAAACAGCTTCATCGCGAGGGCTGTTGCCGCAAGCTGGATGATGATCCTTGCCCTGAAGTTGTCGGATGAACAATCTAAAACCTTCTCTTGCCTGCAGTTCTGCCTGGGAGGCGCTGATTGTTCACTGCTTTTTGCCCAGTCGGCCTCCAGCTGTCGAACCTCACTTTTCGTGAGGACCATCCCCGAAGATAAAACCAGTTCTGACGTGGACATGATGAGGGTACCTGAAACGTTGATGAAAGATTCTGTTCATCAATTATCAAGATTCATGCCAAAGAGAAAAGGTTTCACCTAAAAACCTCCAGTACAAGCAGTTACAGGAAACCCCCCTTGGCCGGAGGTGAATGCAATAACGAGACAAACAGACGAATCCTGTCCTGTTTGGAGAGCGGCATGTAGCAGAATGAGGCGCTGCAATCGGTTTGCATGAAAAAGGGTAACAGCCTTTTTCATGATTCTGAAAACTCCCGATACTCTCTCCATGCCCGCTCGATCTCCTTCCGGTAGCTGAACAGGAAAATCGTGGCCAGCAGCACGATGACTGCTCCGATCCGTATGGCGACCGCCGTGCCGTAGAGTTCCGAGAGGAACCCCACCTGCAGGTTGCCGAGCGGCATGAATCCCATGAGCACCATCAGGTAGATGCTCATTACCCTGCCGCGGTACCGGTCCTCTACGAGGCGCTGCACCGTAGCGGTCATGGTGGCGAACGCCGAAAGCATGCCGATACCGGCAACGAAAAGAAACCCCATCGCCAGCCATGCCCGGCCTGCAAACGTGAAAGCCGCAAGCGCGAGCGAAAAGGTGAGAATGCCGCCGATCACCATGGCGCTGCTGCGAACCCTGCCTGAGGACATGGAGACCAGAAAAGTGCCCGACAGCGAACCCAGACCGAACGCAGAGAACAGGTAACCCATGCCGTCGGAGCCCATCCCGAAGGTCTGCTTGGCCACGACGGGCAGCATGGACATAAACGACCAGCCGAAGATCGATACTACCGAAACGAACAGCACGATGGTCCTGATCAGCGGATGCTCCCACGTGTAGACAATGCCGTCGCGGATTGACTGGAGGGGATGCTGATGCGCTTCGGATTTCATGCGATGCGGGGCTGTCCGGATCGCCATCAAAGCCGCGATCACCGCCACATAGCTCAGGCCGTTTGCCATGAAAGCCCCTCCGGTGCCGATCCAGGTGATCATGAGACCTGCTATGGCCGGGCCGATCACCCTCGACGCATTGAAGATAGCCGCATTGAGCGCCACGGCGGAATGAAGCTGGTCACGCTCGACCATCTCGCTGAGAAAAGCCTGAATGGCCGGTGTTGCCACCGCTGCCACGCAGCCGAGCAGGAAGGCAAGCACGATGATGACCGGCACCGTAACAATACCGGTGAGCGTGAAGATGCCCAGCACAAAGGCCAGCAGCATCGATGCGGACTGCGTCCAGAGCAGGATGATCTTGCGGTCGTAACGGTCGACGATCACACCGCCAAAAAGCGACAGGAACAGGGTCGGCAGCGAGGATGCCGCAGCCGCCACACCCACCTGAAAAGCAGAACCGGTCATCTCCAGCACCAGCCATCCCTGCGCAACCATCTGCAGCCAGGTGCCGATCATGGAGACGATCTGCCCGATGAAATACCTGCGGAAATTCCTGCTCCTGAAAGCAGGAAAGGCAGAAAGCACCTTCTCTTTCAGGCTTGACAGTTCGAGGTCAGAAAGGGAATTGTCGCTACCGGTCAACGGATCGTCAGCTTGTTCGTTCATTGGTTGTCGTCCCTGTTCGCAGCATAAAGATTATCGCAGAAAAGAAAGTAGGAAAACTATCGGGATAAACCCTGTTCCTGCAGGAAATCCCCCGTTGTTTTTAACCTGACGAATACCTAACTTTTACACGTAAAGCAAGAACAACCCCTATCACCCCAAACAGGAACCAGCATGAAAAGGATTGTCATCCCTTCCACGATTGCGCTGTTGCTGCTGTTCTGCCAGTCACTTTGCTTCGCGGCCATCAGCCAGTTCACCGGCACATGGAAAAACGCGGATCCGAACACCAGAGGCATCACCAGACTGGTCATCACCGGTACCGGGAATGCCCTTAAAATGCATGCCTGGGGCAAATGCCATCCCCAGGATTGCGACTGGGGCGAGGTCAGCGCCTATGCTTACGCTCCGGACGTCTCTTCCGGAATCGAGCAGAACGCCCAGGCCGTCTCGGCTCTTTTCAGCACCGGCTTCAACCAGACGCTGGTGATCGTGAAACCGCTAAGCAGAAGCTCCATTCGAGCCGAGGTCTACACCAGGTTCACTGACGGCAGCGGACGCTCGAACTATACGGCATCCTACACCCTGAACCGGCAGCTCGTCACAGGCCCCATCGGCCCCATAGGACCGATAGGACCCATCACGCCGATAACGCCTCCGGCACTCGAGGAGGACTGCGTGTCGTTCAATCCGGCAACGACGACTGTCAGAAACATCGACGGACGCTGGACCATTGCTGACGGCAACCACCTGATGTTCAGCTTTGGTGACAAGAAAATGGAAGCATTCAAGGCGCTCAAGATCATCAAGTACTACCGGATGAACCGCTCCTGTTTTGTCGGTCGTCCAGACCCGAGCTTCCGGTACCTGCTTGCTGACGGCAACGCTCCTCAGGGAAGCATGCCCGGAGAGGACTGCGTGGCATTCAACCCCGGAACCATCGAGGTGAAAAACATCGGCGGACGCTGGAAAATCGTGGATGGCAGCCACTGGGTATTCGATTTCGGCGGCAAGGAAGCCGAGGCCAGAGCGGCCTTCGCCATCATCAAAAAATACGGTTTCACCCGCAGCTGCTACGTCGGCCGCCCGAACCCGAGCTTCCAGTACCTGAGGAAGTAACCGTTTCGGCAGCAGAAACAGTAAACCCCCCGGCTTCGTGCGTGAAGCCGGGGGGTTTTGCTTTACCAGACCTGAAAAAAAACTCTTGCACCTGAGAGGCAAACCCTGTCGGAGCCAGGCCATCAATCAAGCTATGCTGCCTGATGTTGATTTTTTTCCTGTTGCTGGTTTTCGATGCCTTCCCTGCCCCTTTTTACCTTTTCTGCTTCATGATTTTCATGCCGGGATTTACGGGTTATTGCTTATACTTGTCATAATGTCAAAATATTTCCCGTGGAGGAGAGGATCATGAACACGACCCAGACCTTTTCAGTGTTACGCCAGCAGGCAGGTTTGTCGATTGACAAAATTGCTCATATCACCGGATACAGCCAGAGAGAGGTTTACCGCTGGGAAAAAAACGAGGTTGTGCCCCGAAAAATGGTGCTTGACCAGCTCACAAGAATTGCCCAGCCTTTATCAACCTATGGAAAAGACTCTTCCGGCTTTACCTTCATTGATCTTTTTGCAGGTATTGGAGGCATGAGAAAAGCCTTTGAGGAGCTTGGTGGCAGATGCGTGTTTACAAGCGAATGGGACAAGTATTCCCGTCAGACCTACTGTGCAAATTTCGATTGTGACCACGAGATTGGCGGCGACATCACAAAAATTGATGCCCGCGACATTCCGTCACATGATATTCTGGTTGCGGGCTTTCCCTGCCAGCCTTTTTCAATAGCAGGGGTTTCCAAAAAAAATGCTCTCGGCAAACCTCACGGATTCGCTGACAAAACCCAGGGGACCCTCTTTTTTGATGTGGCAAGGATTATTGAGTACCATCAACCGAAGGCGATCCTGCTTGAAAATGTCAAAAACCTTCAGCGGCATGACAAAGGGAAAACATTTGCTGTTATCAAGGAAACGCTCACAGAACTGGGCTATTACTTTGACTGGAAAATCATTGATGCCGGAAACTGGGTTCCCCAACACCGGGAGCGAATATTTATTGCCGGATTCAGGGAGGATTGCGGATTCAGCTTTGACCGGTTTGATCTGCCGCAAGGCTGCGAGCGTCCGGTCATAGAAACCATATTGCACCCGGAAAAAGGTATGGAAGATGAGGAACCGCCATATACAGTCGGCCCGTTGGCAAGAATATCCGACCGCTACACCCTTTCGGATCATCTCTGGGAGTATCTTCAGAAGTACGCAGAAAAACATCGGGCAAAAGGCAATGGTTTCGGATTCGGCCTTGTCGGCCCACACGATGTAGCCAGAACACTTTCGGCAAGGTATTACAAGGATGGTTCCGAGATACTGGTGAAGCAGGAGGGGAAAAATCCCCGCAGGCTGACGCCGAGGGAGTGTGCACGTTTGATGGGTTTTGACACGCCCAATGGCAACAGTTTTGTTATTCCTGTTTCGGATACACAGGCTTACCGGCAGTTCGGAAATGCGGTGGTTGTTCCTGTCGTCAGGTCAGTAGCCCGGTATATGCTTGAATATCTGATGGACGGTGTTTCATCCGACCAGTTACGTTTTGACTTTGGCATTCTGATGGCGGACAACGCTGTTCAGTATGGCTGATGTTGTTTCGCCGGAAACACGAAGCCGCATGATGTCCGGCATCCGGGCAAAGAATTCCATTCCCGAAATGAAGGTGCGCAGAGGCCTTCATGCAAGGGGATTCAGATTCAGGCTCCATTGCAGGGAATTGCCCGGCAAGCCGGATATTGTTTTTCCGAAGTATCGTGCCGTTATTTTTGTTCATGGGTGTTTCTGGCATGCCCACGAATGCACTCTGTTCAAATGGCCGAAAACAAGGGAGGATTTCTGGAAAGAGAAGATCGGCAACAACAGAATCCGTGACCTTGCTGTCATGGATGAACTTGCAGGGCAAGGCTGGAGAGTTCTGATTGTCTGGGAGTGTGCCCTGAAGGGCAAGGGGCGCAGGCCGATCGATGAAGTTGTTGACTCCTGTGCAGAGTGGCTGCTTTCAAGCTCTACAAAACGTGAAATCAGAGGGCAACATGCGACTATCGACATTGCAATCGATCATGAAAAACAAGGGTTGCCGGACGATTTACGCGAAGGTACTCGCCGCAAATGACAACAGGAAGCAGCAGGTCTATTTCGGCGGTGATTTCCAGGCGATCAACATTATTCCCTTTGACACGATAGCTCCTGATCCCGACAAGCCTCATATTTTCAAGGCACCTCTCAATTTCTGGTGGCTTTCCGACGACGGGAACTTGCACAATGCTTCCCGAGCCCGGCTCATACTCTATCCCCAATATCCGGAAGTAAGGTTTTCGGGCTTCCTCCAGGGCTGTTCCGCTGCTCCGTCGGAACTCATGGACGAGCGTCTGAGACTGGCAGGGCGTATCCTTTTTCTTGGAATATCTCCTGACGGCAGAATTATTGGTTACCTGTGCCACCCTGAAAGTGAACTTGCCCGGGAGTTCACTTCCCTCGGAGAACTGCCCCGAAGCGGGGTTTTTCTTGAACCCGGCCTCGGAACCGGAGTCCTTGATGATAGATCGTTACTCATCGAAAAATTGAGAGATATTCATCAGAAAGGCTGGATCCGATCAAGAAAACTTGGCAGCAACGGTGTGATTTTACCCTGCGAAGCTCCCAATTGCGGAGGGATGACTCTTGAAGCAGAACTGGATATTATACCCAACAGCCGCTCGGAGCCGGACTGGCTTGGCTACGAAGTAAAGCAGTACAATGTCAGCAACTTTCAGAGGATCAACAGTGGCATACTGACGCTCATGACCCCCGAGCCGACCGGCGGATATTACCGGAGCGCCGGTATTGAAGCGTTTATTCGCAAATTCGGCTATCCCGATATGACTGGTGCCGCTGATCGTGGCGATCGTCTGAATTTCGGAGGTATTCACAAAGTAGGAGAGTATCACCGCCTGACAAACCTTCAGATTGTGCTTAAAGGCTTTGATGCCACCAAGGGCAAAATCACCGACGCAACGGGCGGAATCTCGCTGATGAACAGTGAAGGTGAAGAGGCTGCGATCTGGGGATATGCTGAAGTTATGGCCAAATGGAACCGGAAGCACAACAAGGCAGTCTACATCCCGAGCCGCTGTGTTCAGTCACCCGAACGCCGTTACTGGTACGGCAACCTGATTCGAATTTGTACAGGAACAGATTTTTTGAAGTACCTGCAGGCGATGGCGGAAGGCAAGGTCTACTACGATCCGAGCATCAAACTGGAGAATGCTTC
>VGMX01000021.1 GCA_016866305.1 Chlorobiota bacterium
CGAGAATCGAAGCGATGTAGGTGTTGGCAGGAACAATGACTTCGTCACCCTCTTTCATTATCCCGAGCTCGATATAAGCCTGCATGATAAGGCGCAGGGCATCGAGTCCGTTTCCAACCCCTATGGCATGAGAAACTCCAATATAACGAGCAAGATTTTCTTCAAAACGCGCAACCCGCTCACCAAGAAGGTACCATCCGGAATCGATGACCTCAATGGCAGTCTGCTTCAGCTCATCGGCGTACTGCCGGTTCACTTCCCTGAGGTCGAGAAACTTTACCATGTAACTTAGCTTAAAGGTTCTATAGTTTCACGCGAACCGGCCGCCCCCTGTTTGCTGTCAGAAACATGCAAACGAAAACGTTTCAATGCAGTTGTGCAGCAGCGACAGACAGGATGCGGAACCCAGCAAACCACTGCCCTTTATACTGCGGAATCCTGTTTTGCCTTAGGAACCGGCTCCCCGTCAGCAAGCCGATATGAAAGTCCCTGCTTGTCCATCAGGCGCATGTTCAGAACCCGTCCATCCCTGGTCACATAGCCACTCTGTCTTGCAGGATTTCCTTTCCACAAAGTAAATGGACCCACATCGTGGGTTACAACGCTGCCGGCACCGATCATGGAATATTCGCCAATTGTAATGCCTCCCAGCACGGCTGCATTGGCTCCTATGCTTGCTCCTTCACGGATATCCGAACCGATGTATACCTCTGCATGCACTTTTGAGCGAGGTGACATATCGTTGATAAAGGTTGCATTAGGCCCGATAAAAACCTTGTTGTCGATTCGCATGCCATCCCAGATCTGCACTCCTGATTTAATGGTGACATCATCACCGATAACAACGTCGTTTTCGATGAATACATGGCAGTTGATGTTGCAGTTCCTGCCGATTACCGCTCCGGAAAGCACCACACAATATTGCCAGATAGTGGTCTTTTCACCGATGTTGTTCGTGAGCACCTCAGACGTTGGGTGTATTGAGGGACTTGAAGTATTGCTTGAATTTGTCATAGTCTCTTATGTAATCATGTTCATCATATTTATGCGAAGCCAGGACAAGACACACAGAACCTGAAGAAAAATTCAGCAGTTCCCGCCATATTCCCGTTGTAATATGCAGGCCGATAAACGGTCTGTCAAGGTGCACCACCTTCTTGTTGATTCCATCATCGAGCAGAACGTCAAATGCTCCGCTTACCGCCACGACAAACTGCTGCAGCTCGAAATGAGCATGGCCACCCCGCTCTTCTCCCCCGGGAACGTCATACAGGTAGTAAACGCGCTTGACCTCAAACGGTATCGACCTGTTGTTCTCAAGCGCTGTAATGTTCCCCGCACGATTATGCACCCTGTCGAGATGCACAATGCTGCAATCATAGACCGAACTCTGTTTCACAAACATTTGCTCACAAGTATGTCGAAAAAAAAAACATTGATTCCGGATGAACGGCTTACATGGCATTTCTTAATCTCAGGTACTCTTCAAAATCACGGATATAATCACCCTCGCTGTAAAAAGTCGAAGAAAGCACCATAGCAACCGAATTGGTACTGAAATTATCGAGAAAGCGCCATAGTCCATCAGGAACATATAAACCGAAATATGAACGGTTCAGATGGAATCTTTGCTCATCGAGACCCTGGTTGACCACAACGTCGAAACTCCCGCTCAATGCCACAATGAACTCCTGCTGCTCCCGGAAGGCGTGACCTCCCCTCGTCTGGCCACCTGGAACGTCATAGATCCAGTAGACCCGCCTTATCCGGAAAGGAATATGGTTCTCCTCTTCAAGAAAGGTGAGGTTCCCCCTGGGGTCATCGATTTTAGGCAGATCGATCAGCTCGGGCAACTGTTTTTTCATGAGTGCATAGAATGTTGTGCCTCATGGCGGGATGAACAATAATCTCTGTACATGGCTTCGATGCCGCGTTCAAGGGAAATGGAGTGACGCCAGCCGAGCCTGTGGAGTTTTGCAACGTTCTGCAGCTTTCGCGGCGTTCCGTCAGGTTGGGACGGATCGAAACGGATATCTCCCCTGAACCCGGTGATGGCCGCGATCATCTCTGCCAGTTCTCGGATGGTAATATCCTCACCGGTACCGATATTGATATGGGTATTGCGGACTTCGGACCCGCTTTGAGGAAGAAGATCGGCAAACCGCACCTTTTCCATGATGAAAACGCAGGCGTCGGCCAGGTCGTCGCTGTGCAGGAACTCCCTTCGCGGTGTCCCTGTACCCCAGAGTGTGACGGAAGGTGAACCTCCGACGTTCAGCGAAATGCCGTACCGTTCGAGTACCCCCGTGATCTCGGCTTCAGAAGCCGTGCCATCGATATGCCCGACCGGTTGTTTGCGGAAGTCCTCCCTGATCTCGCTCCATCGCCCCTCCATGAGGCACCGGGCAAGATGGAACTTGCGCAGCATGGCAGGAAGCACATGCGATCTTTCAAGATCGAAGTTGTCGTTCGGGCCGTACAGGTTGGTCGGCATGACCGACAGATAATTCGTACCGTACTGCAGATTGTAGCTTTCGCAAAGCTTGATCCCCGCGATCTTGGCGATGGCGTACGGCTCGTTGGTGTACTCGAGTTCACCGCTAAGCAGGCAATCCTCAGGCATCGGCTGCGGAGCAAATTTCGGATAGATGCACGAAGAGCCCAGAAAAAGCAGATTGTGTACCCCCGCAAGATAGGCCCCATGAATGATGTTGGCCTCGATCACGAGGTTCGCATAGATAAACTCGGCCCGGTAGGTGTTGTTAGCGACAATACCGCCCACTTTTGCCGCCGCGACAACAACGTAATCGGGTTTACGTTCCCGCAAAAAAGCGAAAACCGCCTGCTGATCGAGAAGATCCAGATCAGCCCTGTTTGCTGTCAGTATATTGGCATAGCCCGAGGAGTTGAGTCTTCTCAGGAGAGCAGACCCAACCATACCATTATGACCGGCAACAAAAATTTTCGCGTTCTTTTCCAAGATTAAGGGTAATAGTCATTAAAATCCTCGTTTTTGCACCTTTTCCCAGTCAGAACGGGCCATGAGCCGGACAAGTTCCTCGAACCTGATTTTCGGCTCCCAGCCAAGCCGTTCTTTTGCCTTTGCCGGATTGCCGATCAGCAGGTCAACTTCGGTTGGACGGTAGTAATCCGGATCGACTGCGACCAAAACCTTTCCGGTTCTGCGGTCTATTCCCTGTTCATCAGCTCCACTGCCCTGCCAGTCAATATCGATATCGAGTTCCCTGAACGCATGATCAGCAAACTCCCGCACGGTATGGGTTTCTCCTGTTGCCAGCACATAATCGTCGGGTTCCGGTTGCTGAAGCATACGCCACATGCCTTCGACAAATTCGGGAGCATATCCCCAGTCGCGCTTTGCGTTGAGATTGCCGAGCAGCAGCTGGTTCTGCAATCCCGCCTTGATCCTTGCCGCTGCCCTGGTGATTTTACGGGTCACGAAGGTCTCGCCCCTTCTTGGCGATTCGTGATTGAACAGAATTCCGTTACACGCATAAAGTCCGTATGCTTCACGATAGTTCACCATGATCCAGAAACCGTAAAGCTTGGCGACACCATAGGGAGAACGGGGATAAAACGGGGTTTTCTCCGTTTGGGGAATTTCCTGCACCTTGCCGAACAGCTCACTGGTAGAAGCCTGATAAAAACGGGTCTGAATGCGTGTCTCCCTGATGGCGTCAAGAAAGCGAAGGGTACCCAGGGCATCGACCTGTGCCGTATAGTCAGGCATATCGAAAGAAACCTTGACGTGGCTTTGAGCGGCAAGATTGTAAATCTCGTCCGGCTGGATCTTCTCGAGCAGGCGGTTCAGGTTACTGGCATCGGTCAAATCGCCATGGTGGAAAAAGAAGCGATCCTCCGCCTCACGATCATGAATGATGTGATCGATCCTGCCGGTATTGAAACTGCTGCTGCGACGCACGATACCATGCACTTCGTAGTTCTTTTCGAGCAACAGCTCCGCAAGATATGAACCGTCCTGGCCGGTAATACCTGTAATGAGGGCTTTTTTCATGATCAGATTAGGGGGTATTATACAATGTATATCTCTACAGTAATATAGCCAACCGTTTTCTCATAATGCCATAAAGCAGGTAATTTTAAAGCTGGCGATATCCTTCAACTCATCACCGGCATGCAGCTCCTGGCTACAGATATTGCTGTTTGAGAAGTCTGATGCCGGAAAAAAGGCCTTTCATGGTGCTTGAAGAGATAAAATAAAAGAGGAACCAGCAGCAAAAAACACCGAACAGCAGATAATCAGGAATCTGAAAGAGGGTTCCTGCTATAGCCACAAGGGAAAAAACCGATGAAAGCCCCATGACAACAAACACAACACCCGCATGACTGAATCCCATCTCTTTGAGAAGGTGATGAAAATGTGTCTTGTCAGGCTCAAACGGGCTTTTACCATTCATCATTCGCTTTGTCATCACGGTAAGCGTATCGGTGACCGGAATGGCAAGAACAAAAAGTGCTGCTACCGGAGATACGACACCGTCGGGTTTCTGGGTAAGCTGAATAGCGAAAAACGCCAGCACGAATCCGAGAGTCATGCTTCCGGCATCACCCATGAACAGTTTGGAAGGATACCAGTTGAATCGCAGAAATGCAGCAATCGCTCCGGCAAATGCAAGACTCAGCAACATGAATGCCTGCATATCATTTAACCATGCAAGTATGGCAAAAGCTATAAAAGCAATTAGCGATGTGGTTGCGGCGAGACCGTCAAGACCATCGATCATGTTGATGGCATTGATGACGCCAAGAGCACAGAATATTGTTACGGGCACCATGAGTAACCCGGTTTCCAGAGAACCAAACCCGAACAAGTCACCAAAGCTCCTCAGATTCATGCCAGGAAAATAGTGGATGGTTATCACTGTAGCTGTTATCTGAGCCACGAACCTCCACTTGAAACTGATATCGAAACGATCGTCTATCACGCCAATACCAAGTATAAGCAGAATTGAGACGATCAGGCTGATATATTTGATGACGGGGAAAAACAGTAACATGGCAACAAGAACACCGGCAATGATACCGAGCCCGCCAACAAGCGGCTTGGCGACGGTATGCACCTTGCGGTTGTTGTCAGGCATATCGAGCAGCCTGAGCCTGTCGGCGGAAGCCGAGAGACCAAGAATCGAGAGATGCGCGACAAACAGTGAAACCACGTATATCCTGATATTCTCGACAGAAGTTGACAAAAACTGCACCCAATATTGATCCTGTGATGAACCAAATGCGAACTGGCCTGCAGCGGATAGCCCTGCGAGAAAAAGACCGAGAACAAGTATAAGGAGATAATGGAACATGGGGATCACCCGTTATGTTTCGCCTTTATACGGCAAAGCTTCTGCCGGTCACGCAGCAAATAGCATGCCGAAAAAAAACAAAAAAAACACAGTATCCCGTCAATTCCCCCTGTTCGCGCCTCCCGAAATTTTGCGCGGGCAGAAAAACAACCTGGCGACCCGAAATGAAACACCCGAACCGTCTCACTTCAGGGCGCTTTGAGACAAAATATCAAAAAATGCCCCATGCGACGCCATAAATGAGCCGCGTGAGACACTTACAAAGCAAGCCATATAAGCGCTTATATTTAAATCAGATACATATAAAGCACATACAAAACGGCGAAAAAGTGCATAAAATTTGCACCATACAGTAAAAAATGGTATCAAACGTCATTTGAATTTGCATTATATTATTTGCATTATATTCCATATGAAAAGCAAATGTTTGTTAAGTATATTTCGCCCTGAAACCCCATTAACCCCAATTAAATTGAACGGAAAATCCTTCATGCAACGACGTGTTCCGGACTATTCAATATAAACGGCAAGGAATCGGTTTATGAACAGTGCATACAGAAGTATCGTATCCTGCATCCTCATTTTACAGGTTGTGATGATGCCCGCATTTTCCATAACAGCTGTGGCGGCCCCTCCTTTCGACTCTCTGGGCTCTCCTGTTCCCGTGCTGCCGCATTCAGCAGGTACTGCCGGGGGCGCCACAGCGATTCCCTATTCCTATCAGTCGGGAAATTATTTTACCGATACCGCGGGCAACATCCTCATGAACGTAAACGTCTGGGGAAATGTTGAACGACCTGGCCAGGTAACGGTTCCTGAAGGGGCTGACATCACCACACTCATATCGCTTGCTGGAGGCCCGACGGACGATGCCAACATAAAAAAAATCAGGGTAAACCGTGCCTATCCAGATGAAAACGGAAAAATGTCTTACCTCATCAACCTTGAGAAGTATGCAAAACAAGGTGATCGCTCCATGCTGATAGCGCTGCAACCTAACGACACAATAATCATTCCCAGAGACCGGGCAATTGACTTTGACTTTGCGACAATACTCGGAATTCTTGGCGTGGCAATCTCGATATATACTGTAGCTGAGGACTGACGGCGCTATAACTGGCATATTCTGAGATAGATTTTATACTGACAAAAAAGGAATCCCCTCTATGTTTGATCTGAGAAACACGACACTCGAACCAGATTCCGGTACTGCTATCTGGCATACGCTGTGGAAAGGAAAATTCATAATCCTTGTCGTAACATTTCTTGCCACCGCGGTTGCGCTTGGTCATTATGCCAAAACAACACCCATCTACAGTTCACGAGCGGTCATCATGGTCAAAACGCCAGACAAGGAAATGCTAATCGGTGAGTTGTTCGGCAGATTGCCTTCGGTCAGAGGGCCAGAGGCGTTGCCGACGATTGAAACGGATATCGAGTTGCTCAAATCCTACCCCTTGGCAGCTGAAACCGTTCGTACATTACTCGATGCACAACCTGAAAAACCCCTGATGCTTTTTGGCGGAAAAACGGGAACTGCCACGTTTTCAGAGGAAGAGATCAGAAATTTCGCAACGACATTGCAACATCGTATAAGAGCTGAAAATACCCGGGGAACCCACCTGATTACCGTATCGGTATCAAGTCCATCACCTTCCGAAGCGGCATTACTGACAAATACCATTTGTACGACATATCAGGTGAAAGATGGAGCATGGAGTGCCGCACAGGACATTTCAATCAGCAATACCATTGAAAAGCAGATTGTCGCACAGAGAAACAAGGTAAACGCCATCGAACAGGAACTCTCTTCGTTCATGAAAAACCGAGGCATCTATGAAGCTACTGGAAATGATTTCAGGATGATTCTCGTCGAGGACATCCAGGCTGCACTTGGTGAAGCTGAAACACAGTATAATACCAACAGGGTACAGGCTGATATCTTGAAAAAACAGCTTGCATTTGTTGAGGAACGCCTCGCCGATGAAGAGAAACAGTTCAGTCAGGGATTGGTTGTCAGTATTGGCTCCCAGTTGCGTTCTATTCAGAAAAACATCATCGAGCAGCAGAACGACTACATAGCCCTGAATATGAAAAGAGGCGCTGGAGACCCTGAAACGCGTGCAGCCCTGAACCGCCTGAATGCAGCCAAAGCAGAATACGAAAAAATCACACGGCAGAAAATCGCAGGTGAACTGGCCAATGCTGAAAATGCTAAAAAATACCGTTTCGATCTGATTGCAACGAAAATGCAGGCAGGTGTCCGTCTTGCAGAACTTGATAACAGCGCACAGGAATACCTGAAGCTAAGAAGCCAGTATCAGGAACAGTTGAAACAGTTACCCCAGAAACAGATCACCTATGCCCGACTCCGGCTCGATCTTGAGGTTGCTAATCGCACATTTTCTTTCCTGAAAGAAAAACTCGATGAAGCTCGCATCAAGGTTGCCTCGAACACCGGCAGAATCGCTATCATAACCCAAGCCTATCCGCCTGCGGAACCAGATACCCCGGATCTGAAAGTAAACCTGCTTCTCGGTATCGTCGGAGGTTTGATTTTCGGATCCGGAGCGGTTTTAACCATTGAGAAATTCAGGCCATCAACGACGATGCCGCATGCCCCCCCGGAAACCGGGAACGTTCTTTAAAGAATCACAACCTCCACACTCCGCAGCTTGAGTGGCAGCTGCATTTTCCGTTTACCGGTACAAGACACTCGGCTTCATGTAACAGTAGCATTTTCTTCCCGGTTCCTGACTATATTAAGCCTGACGGGGCTTCAGCCGAATGCTTTGGCAATAGTAACAGCACCTCTCGACTGGTGCTGATGACTCAGGAGTTGTCGGGTTTTTGTTGTTGCTGTGTACCACGTTTTTTTAATCGATCTTGTAGTGCGCTTTGGCAACATCAATCAGCCTCTCTATTCCATTGCCGGAAGACTGATCCATTTTTGGCCACAGGGCCAGTTCCCGTTTCTCCTTTTCCAATTGCCTGATCTTGTCCGATTCGTTCCTTGTTTTCACCACAACTTGACCATGAGGGTCTTTTGAATCAATGCTATACTACCGCAACCATTGGTTGATGGGTACTCGATCCGGTAATCGAGCAAACTCTGCGATCTTCTCCTGCACTGAATTTTCCACTTTTGATTTCGTGATCACCTTCAGCTCCAAGGCTTCGCTGTACCATTTCTTTTCTTGCATTGGTCAACTCCTCTCGTTTGTTGTCAACCTTTTTCAGAACGAAACTTCCGCTCCCTGGTTCAGTACCTCCAGTGCCCCTGTATCCATATGCCTCTCGGGCCGTAATGGCCGGGAACCCACACTCCTCCCTTGTGAGAAGGCGGAATCCGGTACCAGCGAGGCTTCTGCCACTTGCCATAACGGTCGTAATGGCCGGGAATCCACTCCCTGTCGGAATAAGCAGGCCCGACATATTTCCAGTGCCCGTAGATAACTGCACCGTCATACGTGCGGTACTCGGGAACCCAGGCATAGTTCGATCGAGGTCCGGGAGGGCCGTAGGTGGCCACGCAGGATGCAAGGGGAAAAGAGAGCGCGCCGCAGAGCAGCAGCATTTTCACACGGGACAGATTTTTAATCATCGTTCATCTCCTGTCGTTTATCGTTGATCAGCCGTAACCATCGGATACCTCTGAATGCAATGCAAATTACAAAAAAATGTGTGGTGTTTGAATGCTTCGGGAGCAAAAGAAAAGAAAGCCTGAAAAGGGCTACTGCTGCAGAACGAGGCGCTCCATCAGAATCCCCGCAGAAACCGATGCGTTGAGCGATTCGACACGAGGTGCATCTCCGGCATGAGGTATTTTCAGGAGCAGGTGCGCCATATCGAGCACACCGGGGCTCACGCCGTTTGCCTCGTTGCCGATCACCAGCACCAGTTTTTCCGGCCAGGAAACGTACTCGCGGAAATCACGCCCGTCGAGCGACGATGCCGCAACGGTGTAACCTGCACCGGCAAGCCGGGCGAGTTCCGCCTGAAAAACGTCCACACCGTAATGGGCAATGGCGTAGATGCTGCCCGCCGAGGAACGCACGGCTTTCGCATTGTAACGGTCGGCCGTGCCTGGGCCGCAGATCATGGCATCGGCTCCGAACCATGAGGCGGTTCTGAGAATGGTGCCGACGTTACCGGGATCCTGCACATTGTCGAGCGCCACAAGAAACGACCGTCCGACGGCGCGTTCAGGGCGGAAACCCTCGGAGTGCTGCTGGAGAAACACCCCGAACACCCCGGATGGCGTTGTGGTCTGGCTGAGCTGCATGCACTCCTTTTCCGTCAGGGTAAAAACATTGCCGGAAAAGCCGGAAAGAAATTCCGCGGCTGCCGGTTCGTCTTCCCTGAAGAGCAGGGCATGCAGCATATCGTGTTCGGGAAGGCTTTCAACCAGTTCCCGAACCGTCCGAAGCCCTTCGGCAAGAAACAGTCCTTCGCTGTCGCGATGTTTTTTCTGGTGCAGTTTTCCGTACAGCTTCAGTTTCGCTTTGCTTGCCGGCGGCACCCCCTGCAGTTTCACGGTTTGGCTCCGGGCTTTTTCAGCTTCGAGAGGATGGCTTTCGGATCGTGGGACCAGTCGGCGGGCGGAGCGCTGCTGCCCTGGGAGAGCCCGGCAATGTCGAGATCAACGGAAAAACCCTCTTCATCGGAGTCGTCTCCTCGATCAGGAGCGCTCATGCACCGCCGGATGTAATCGTCAAAACTGCCGCGGTCGAGAGCAAAAGCCTTCATGGTATCGTCGAGAGAACGGCTCACGCTCTGGCGAAGCTCCTCCTTTTCCCCGCAGGCCATAACACGGATTTTCTCCATCACCTGCACCCGGCTCACACCGGCAATACCTGCCTTCCGGGCAAGCTCACTGAATGCTTTCTCGTCAAAACGCTCTATGGCTTCGTGCAGCTTTTCGAGACCTCCGAACAGATCGGCATGCGCCCGGATGGCCTGTTCAAGCGGCATTTCGGAAAATGCGATATTCGATTTGACCGGCTGCGGCTTAACCTGCCTGCCATGCAGGAACTCCTCATCCACATCATAACCTGCAAGGAGGTCCTTTATGCCCTCATCCTGCAGAGCTCGCGCCCTGCGCATGGAAACCGACTCGATTGCCGACCCGCCAACCGGTTCCCTCATCATGCCGGCAGCGAGCAGCATGCCGCCAAGCGCAACATAAATAACGAAAGCAAGCAGCATCCACCCGGTATCCATGCCGCCGAAAGCTGCAATGGCAAGCTCCGCGGCAAGCAAGCCTGCCGAAAGAGCAAATACCAGTTTTCCTGTAAGGCGTTCGTCCATAGAGCGGTTTCCTTGTTTACGGCTTTCCTGCCTGAAGGAAAACCTTTTACCCATATGCAATGAATGTACGTGTTATGCCGGAAAATAACACAACCTTGTCAACCGGCCCTGCTGCTTCTGCCATTTCCCTGCCGGCGGATACGGATGCTCCGGGTTGTAGCGACGCTCGGAGCGCACGCGATACAGCCGCTCGGTGAATCCCCCTTCGCTTTCGAACGATTGCGCAAGCACATGAATCCGGCGATCAAGCAATGCGCAGGCCACAGCAATGAGTGTGAGTGCCGCGTTGGCTGTAATTTCCGGAAGAGTGGATGAATATTGTCCACCCCGTCCACTTCCTGCTCCTCAAAAGTTACCATAACCCCGATCATTTTGCTATTATCCCCTGAATTACAACGCCACACCATGCACCGTAACACTATAGAACTCATCTCGCCCGCAGGGGACTGGACCTGCATACACACCGCGCTGCAGGCGGGAGCCGATGCGGTGTACTTCGGGGCGGAAGGGTACAACATGCGGGCAGCAAGCCGCAGCTTCGCTCCCGAGGAGTTCCCTGCCGTCGTCTCCGCTTGCCGGGAACACAACGCGAAAGCCTACCTTGCGCTCAACACGCTGATCTACGATAATGAGATCGCTATCATGCGCGAAACCGTGATTGCCGCCAAAGCAGCCGGAATCGATGCGGTGATCTGCTGGGACATGGCGGTGATCGAAGCTTGCCGGGAACAAGGCATGCCGTTCCATGTCTCCACCCAGGCATCGGTCAGCAACTACGCCGCCCTCAGGCACTACGCCGCACTTGGAGCGGCCATGATCGTGCTTGCCCGCGAACTGAGGCTCGAACAGGTGCGCGCCATTACGGCGGCCATCCGCCGTGACGGGCTCTCGGTCAGGATCGAGTGTTTCGTGCATGGCGCCATGTGCGTGGCAGTATCAGGGCGGTGCTTCATGTCGCAGGACCTGTTCGGCAAGTCGGCAAATCGGGGCGAGTGCCTGCAGCCATGCAGGCGTAAGTACCGTGTTACCGATACGGACGAGAAGTTCGAACTTGACCTCGGCGAGGATTACGTGATGAGTCCGAAAGATCTCTGTGCCATCGAATTCATCGATGAACTTGTCGAAGCCGGCATAACCGGTTTCAAGATAGAGGGCCGCAACCGCAGCCCTGAGTATGTGCAGCTCACTACGGCAGCCTATCGCAAAGCCATCGATGCCGCTCTTGCCGAAGAAAACACGACCGGAGGCAGGCAGAGGTTCAGGAAAACGGCAGAAGCGCTCAAAGATGGGCTCGCACGGGTGTACAACCGGGGATTCTCCGAAGGATTCTACTTCGGGCAGCCGTTCCAGGCCTGGGCGAAGCGATACGGCTCTCTCGGTACCGAAAAAAAAACCTACATCGGCATCGTAGAAAAATACTGGCCGAAAGCCGGGGTAGCTGAAATCCTCATCCATGCGCGCGGCCTGCACTCGGGCGAAACCCTCTCCATCCAGGGGCCCGAAAGCGGACTGGTGCGTTTCGATGACACGCGGTTCTTCTGTAACGAAGCGCCTGCCGAACAGGCAGGAAAAGGCGATGTCGTCACCCTCAAATGCGAGCGCGTCCGCAAGGGCGACAAGGTGTATGTTATTGAAAAGAGGTAAGCAGTGCGCCGAAAACCTTGAGGATTCGCAAAATCCCCCCCTGCACAGCTTGCTTTGCCGGACTGCTTTTCCTTAACTTGCTGTAAGACCGCCTGAAAGCAAAACGCCATGCGCATTGTTCAGGCAAACGGTAACCAGAGGAGCCCGGAACCATGATCTATAAAGTCATTTCCAAGCCGGAGTTCAGGAAATTCATCGACACCCTCGTAAAAGCCAACACCGCATTCGGCCCTCGCCAGGTGGACACCGACCATCACGGCGAACCGGTCTACCAGTTCATGCCCGTCGGTTCGGCAGACGACATCGCATTCGACTATACGAAAACCCACTCCTCAGCCAAGCATTTTTTTCTGCCGTTCCGCGAAGAGATCTCCCATTTCACCTTCCGGGACGGCGACTGGGAACAGCAGATCAGATATGAGGCACGGCCGGTAGTCCTGATCGGACTGAGGCCCTGCGACATCAGGGCAGTCAACATCCTCGACGACGTAATGCTGCACGGACCCTACCCATCGCCCTACTACCTGGCCCGCAGGAAAAACACCTTCATCATCGGCATGGACCACCTCCCCCTGCCGGACTGTTTCTGCAAATCGATGAACCGTCACACGGTAAGCTATGGCTTCAACCTCTTCTGTTCCGACATCGGCGACAAGTTCTACCTTTCGATCAACTCCTCGAAAGCCTTCGGCTTCCTCAAGGAATTTGAAACCGGCGACCCGACACCGGAAGACGACTGTCTGCTCATCGAACGGCGAAAACTGATCAAGCAGAGCTTCCGGACCGACGTCGAAGTGACCGGTCTTCCCTGTTTTCTCGACATTGAGTTCGAATCCCCGATCTGGGAAAAATGGGGCCAGCGATGCCTCAACTGCGGCACCTGTGCGATGGTCTGCCCTACCTGTTACTGCTACAGCGTCGAGGAGCATTTCGATACCGACCTCAAGGGCTCGTCGCGCCGCAACCGACTCTATTCCTGCAACCTGGTCGACTTCGCCGAAGTGGCCGGAGGACACAACTTCAGACCGAAAAACAGCGACCGCCTCAAGTACCGCTACTATCACCACTATCGTGGTTTTGCAGCCAACGACAATCAGCAGATTTGCGTCGGCTGCAACCGCTGCGGACGGGCGTGCCTGACCGGCATCAACCCGAAAGATGTCATCAACGACCTCAGACTGGAGCGAGAATCATGCATGACGTGCGTTTCACCATCCCGGAACAGGACCTGAACCGGGAACCGTTCACGACAAAAATCCCGGATTTCCAGAAAAAGTCCGAAGTCATGATCACCGACCGCGGCTACAAGTGCCGGATCACCAACATCGTGCGCCTCTCGGCACAGGAGCGGCTGTTCCAGCTCCGCATCGTCGATCCACTGGAACGCGATGTTTTCAGCTTCCGGCCCGGGCAGTTCCTCATGCTCGAAGTACCGGGGTACGGGGAAGCGCCCATTTCCATATCGAGTTCGACCAGCAACCGGGAGTTCATCGAACTCTGCATCCGCAAGGCCGGACATGTCACCTCCGCGCTCTTCGAGGCCGCGTCAGGAGCCATGGTTTCGATTCGGGGGCCCTTCGGCACGACGTTTCCGATGGAGCAGATGCAGGATCGCAATATTCTCCTGATCGCCGGGGGACTCGGTATCGCTCCGCTTCGCGCCCCGCTATACTGGATCAACGACCATCGTGACCGTTTCGGCAAGGTGTGGTTCCTCTACGGTGCGCGGGACCCCGGACAACTGTTCTTCGATTACCAGTTCGAGGAGTGGAAAACCGTCAGCCACATCGAGCTGCATACCATTGTCGAACATCCCGACGCAAACTGGACGGGGCGAACCGGCCTCATTACCTCGCTCTTCGATGAGATATCCTTCGACCCGAAAGAGACCTGGGCAATCGTCTGCGGACCGCCGGTCATGTTCAAGTTCGTCTGCAGCCACCTCGACAGAATCGGCATCCCGATGAACCGGATGTTCGTCTCCCTCGAGCGGCGCATGCACTGCGGCATGGGCAAATGCTGCCGCTGCATGGTTGGTGCCACCTTCACCTGTCTCGACGGTCCGGTGTTCGACTACTGGTCGGTCATGAATCTCAAGGAAGCCATATAGGAGTATCCATCCATGAACCACCTTGGTTTCGAGAGAAAGCCGGTAAAGATCGGTTCCTTCGACTTCACCTGCTGCGAAGGATGCCAGCTTCAACTGGCCAACCGGGAATCCTCCCTGCCGGATTTCCTTGCCCTCATCGATGTGCGCAACTTCCGGGAGATCTCCTCGGAACGGCACGACGACTACGATATCGCCCTTATCGAAGGAAGCATCACCCGAAGCGACGAGATCGAGCGCCTCAAGGCTATCCGCAGACAGGCAAAAGTGCTCGTGGCGTTCGGTACCTGCGCCTGCTTCGGCGGTGTGAACAGCCAGAAGAACCGGCTTCCCGAAAAAGAGGCGGAGCAGGTGGTGTATGATGGCAGGCCGGTGGAAACGATGCCATCCACAAGGATCGCCGACATCGTCAGGGTTGATTTCTCCATTCCGGGCTGCCCGGTCTCCAAGGACGAGGTGGAGCGTATCGTGGTAAGCCTGGTAAATCGATCAATGCCGAACCTGCCGAAATATCCCGTCTGCGTGGAGTGCAAGCAGCGGCTCAACACCTGCCTCTTCGACCTTGGAGAAATATGCCTCGGCCCGATCACCCGCGCCGGATGCGATGCTGTCTGCCCGAGCGGCAAGACCGCATGCCTGGGGTGCCGCGGCCCGGCCGAAGAGATCAACTTCCCGGCATTCATGGAACTGGTCAGGGAACATGGCCTCAGCCCTGTCGACCTGACCGAAAAACTCGGCTTTTACAACGCATTCGAACATATACACCGCACCGATGAAACTTGACTGTTCGATAGACATCCACCATCTGACACGGGTAGAAGGCCACGGCAATATCCGTATCCGGGTTGAAAAAGGAAAGCTCATGGAAGCCTGCTGGGCTGTCGTGGAAACGCCGAGGTTTTTCGAGGCAATGCTCAAGGGCATGAGTGCTGAACGGGTGCCTTTCCTCACCTCGCGCATCTGCGGAATCTGCTCGACCAGCCATGCGCTTGCGAGCATCAGGGCGCTTGAACGCGCCATGCAGGTGACGCCGCCTCCCGCCGCGGAAGGCGTGAGGATGCTGGCCATGCACGGTGAAACCCTGCAAAGCCACGCCCTGCACCTCTTCTTCCTTGCAGCGCCTGATTTTGCCGATACTCCGAGCGTCCTGCCGCTCCTGGAGTCGCATCCGGACCTTGTGAAAGCCGGCCTCGCCCTCAAGGAGCTCGGCAACGAAATCAGCACCGTCACGGCGGGCCGATGCACCCACCCGGTCAGCCTTGTTGTCGGAGGGCTTGCAAAGACACCCGGCAAAGACCGGCTGCAGCGGCTGCTCGAAATGATCGGCGAGCGCAAAGCCGCACTCGAAATGGCCTGTGACTTCTTCGCCTCGCTCGATATTCCCCGGTTCGAGCGCGAAACCGAGTTCATTTCGCTCCATAACGGCGCAACCTACCCCTTCATCGGCGGTGATCTCGTATCGACAGACGGGGTGCATCAGGACGAAAACAGCTATCTCAGGATGACGAACGAGTATCTCACGGATTTCTCCACATCGAAGTTCACCCGCTGCAGCCGGGAATCCTCGGCGGCAGGTGCTCTCGCCCGCTTCAACAACAACAGCGAATTCCTGCACCCTGAAGCAAAAAAAACCGCTGAACGGCTGGGTCTTCGACCGGTATGCCACAATCCCTTCACGAACAACATCGCGCAGCTCGTCGAGTGCGTGCACATCCTCCACGATGCCGAAGCGCTTGTTGCAAAGCTGCTCGCGACGGATATGAAAGAGGCACGGGTGCCCGTGCACAAAAAAGCCGGATCGGCAACGGGTGCGGTAGAAGCACCGCGCGGCATCCTTTACCACCATATGGAAACCGACAGGGAAGGCCGTATCGTGAAAGCCGACTGCATCATTCCCACCACGCAGAACAACGCCAACATCCACTACGATCTCGGAGCACTTGCCCGGCAGGCGCTCAAAGAGGGAAAAAACGACCGGGAAATCGAAAAGCTCGCAACCATGCTGGTGCGCTCTTACGATCCCTGCATCTCATGCTCGGTGCATTAGGGGGCTTTGTCAGAATCCGAAGCGCTTCTTTTTAGAGGTTCTCCAAAAAACCATACTATTTATCTGTACCTCCTGAATATTTCATCAGAACGATTGGCTTATGTATTGCGATTCGTATATCCCGGTAAATTGCCGTACAAAACAAGAGCCATCATGAAAACGAACGTAAAAGAACAAGGTAAAACCGCCACTCCAAAATCATCCGATACCGGAACAAGGCAGTCAAAGAGCATGAGTGGGGCAGCAAAAACAAACAAGAGTGTCGGCACCCTCAAGTCTGCTGGCCGGAAAGATGCAAAGCAGTGAGAGCAAAGCCCGTCTTGAAGCGAGAATCTCCAGGGCAACCCATACCCGGATAAAACTTGCTTCTGACATTCAGGGAAGAACAGTAACCGATTTTGTCATACATGCCGCTCTCGAAGCTGCCACAAAGACAATAGAAGAGAATTTTGTTGTTCAGTTGTCAATGGAGGGACAAGAGGCTTTTGCCGAAGCCCTGCTGAATCCACCGGAACCAAATGACGCTCTTCGACGTGCTTTCGAAAGACATTCGGCACTTACAGGAAAGAACGACTGACCGGTCATCACTGCATATGAATGTCCCCCGATTCTCGATCATCCCCTTCAACCGCGAACATCAGAAATCCGGATTCTGCTCCGGTTCAAGCCTGCTTGACCGATATTTTTCCGAACGTGTCGGTCAGGATGTGAGAAGGAATCTCACGAAGTGCTTTGTGGCGATCGATAACAGTCACGAACGAATTGCAGGTTTCTACACGCTTTCAGCAGCCCAGATCCCGTTGCTGCAACTGCCTGAAAAACTGGCCGACAAGATGCCCCATTATCATGCAGTACCGGCATCGAGACTGGGACGACTCGCCATCGATAAAAGCTATCAGGGAGAGGGACTTGGGAGCACGCTCATTGCAGACGCACTGATGCGCTCATCAGGCGTTGAAGTCCACGCGGTCGATGATGCCCCGCATGTAGCTGGTAACGCTTTCGCCGATCTTATCTGAAATCTTGCGGATTACCGGCCAGACGGGTTGCTCCGGATCGGCAGGTACGAGAGGGATAAATATCTTACTATGGCATTCTTTTTACCCTCTTTGCCAGGCGTCGCCTGTTGCCAATCCTTTTTGACAAGCAGGAAAGCCTTCTGGCGCGAACCGACCTCGGCGGCAATGCGGTTCAGTTCGTCGTCGAAAACGTCGCAGAGACGCTTGGTGAAAATGAGCGGGAGAATGTAACCGCCTGTTTCTGAGTGTCCGCTTTATTTTGAATGGCGGGTTGGAAAACCCGCCCCCCTTTTTTCGCTCTTTGCGAATCCTGCCGGAAGAGGTTACTTTTCAATTTATGCCTGTTTTTCGTTGCACTGTTCACGCCAACCCTAAACGGAGAACTCTTATGCCGGAAACCAAAGCCATCAGGCCCTGTGAGCCCGCCTGCACCAGCATCGTGAAATTCATGACCGATCAGGAGATCGAGCCGGGTATGGGTCTGAGCATCCCTCCTTATTCGGAAGTGATCGGGTACAGTTACCTGAACATTTTCGTGCGTTTCAATCAGGAAAAGAGCGACGAGCCTCCGGTTGATCTCGGCGTTACCTTCGCGTTCGACGAAAACGGCAAGCTTGCAGCACGTCGTTACGTGAACCTCGAGGAGAACGTCACCAGCCCGCAGAGCACGAACTTCATCGAGGTTTCGGGTCGGGGTAGCTGGCACGGCAATCCGCACAACGTCAGCACCTACATCGCCCGCATTCCGGTGATGGGGCCCTACGTGGAGGTGTTCGCCTACAACCGGGCACCGGTGAAGCGGCGGGTGACCATATGGGGGTATCTGGTTTCCTGATGAAACCGCTATTGTGCTGCTACACGATTCCAGGTACCCGGATTCATCGGTTCGACTGATACAGCGCTTATCGGGATATAACGCAATGACGGGAAGTCGGTTTGTGAACGGTCCTCCCGTTATTGTGTTTGTTCCCCTTTTCAGGATCGGGAGTGGATGACGATCCGGTCTGTTTTTGGGCGGCCAAGCAGCTTTTTTATGAATCGGATTTAATTTCATACATTTGTTCATGTCTGTCCGGTCATCTTCTGTTCTTTCCGGCTTTCGATCCGGATGTTTATTAACCAGTCAACATCTCAATGGCAGATTCTTCATCATCCGATAACCCCGATCTACCTCATTTATCCGGCAACTCCGGTTTCACAAAACTTGCCACACTCTCCCTTGCCGCCCTCGGCGTGGTGTTCGGCGATATCGGCACCAGTCCCCTCTACGCGATACGGGAATGTTTCCACGGAGATTACAGTATTCCCGTTTCCCACGACAATGTGCTTGGCGTGCTGTCGCTCTTGTTCTGGGCGCTGATCCTGATCGTTACCCTGAAGTACCTTACCTTCATCATGCGAGCCGACAACGAAGGCGAGGGCGGCATACTTGCCCTGACGGCGCTGATTATCCGCAACAGTCGTGAAAAACGGTACGATCGCTGGCTTCTTGTTGCAATCGGTCTGTTCGGGGCGGCGCTGCTTTTCGGCGACGGCATGATCACCCCGGCCATTTCAGTGCTCAGCGCGGTCGAGGGGTTGCAGATCATCGCGCCTGCTTTCAGGTCGCTGGTTATTCCCGTAACCATTACCATTCTCGCCGTGCTGTTTTTCATGCAGCATCACGGGACTGCAAAGGTGGGCTCGTTCTTCGGGCCGGTCATCATGCTCTGGTTTGCGGTGATTGCCCTGCTTGGTACGGTTGAAATTGCGCGGTTTCCGGAGATTCTTCGTGCCGTACTTCCCTGGTATGGCCTGCATTTTCTCTATGCCAATCATCTGCAGGGTTTTCTGGTGCTCGGGGCGGTATTTCTCTCGGTTACCGGCGCGGAAGCGTTGTACGCCGACATGGGTCATTTCGGCAAGAAACCCATCAGGCTGACCTGGCTTGTTTTCGTTCTTCCGGCACTTCTTCTGAACTATTTCGGGCAGGGGGCGCTTCTGCTAGCCCATCCTGGCGAGTCGCATAATCCCTTTTATGCGCTGGTGCCATCATGGGGGCTGATTCCGATGGTGATTCTCTCGACGACGGCCACCATTATCGCCTCGCAGGCGCTCATTACCGGGGTATTTTCCCTTACCCAGCAGGCCATCCAGCTCGGGTATTTTCCACGTCTGACCATCCGTCATACCTCAGCGCACCATATCGGGCAGATCTATGTTCCGGCGGCCAACTGGAGTCTGATGTTCTCGACGATTGCGCTGGTTGCGGGTTTCGGCTCTTCAAGCAGGCTTGCCGCCGCCTACGGCGTGGCCGTGACGGCAACCATGCTGATCTCGACGGTGCTCTTCTATTTTGTTGCCCGCGATATCTGGAAATGGAATCCTGTGGTGGTCAATCTGCTCGTCAGTTTCTTTTTTATCATCGATCTCGGCTTTTTCGGGGCAAGTGCCAGCAAGCTGCTGCACGGGGCATGGTTCCCGCTCGTCATCGGTTTCGTCATCTTCACCCTGTTCCATACCTGGAGCCAGGGAAAGGGAATTCTTCTGAAACAGCTCAGGGACAGGACCCTCACGGTGGAAGAGTTCATCGAAAGCCTGTCGCTGCAGCAACCCCAGCGGGTAACCGGACAAGCGGTTTACATGACCGCCAATCCCGATGTGGTGCCTGTTGCGCTTCTCCATAACATGCGGCATAACAAGATGCTGCACTCGGAGGTGGCTTTGCTGCACTTCTCCACCGAACGGGTACCGAGGGTGCCGAACAGCAAAAAGGTCGAAGTGGTCAAGTGCGGTGACGGTATTTACAAGCTCATCGCCCGTTACGGGTTCATGGAGTCGCCGAGTGTGCGCCAGGTGTTTTCTCTGGCACACCACAAGGGGTTCCATTTCCGTATCGAGGCGACAAGTTTTTTCCTGAACCGGGAAAAAATCGTGACCGGTCTGAAGTCAACAATGAGCACCTGGCAAAAGAAGCTGTATGCTCTTATGGTACGCAACTCGATAAGCGCGACGGGGTATTACGATCTCCCTTCAGGTCAGGTTATCGAGATCGGTATGCAGGTGCAGATCTGATTGCCTCTAACTCGCCGCTCTTTTTTTGGAGCGTTGCCGTATGCCGACGGACTGTTTCAGGGCGGCGTCGATCAATAGGGCTTTTATTCCGAGACAGTCTCATGTATTTGTTGAAAGGGGGGATTTTTTTATTATTATATGAATAGTTGTTCATATATAAGCTGATTTGCCGATGCAGGAACATGGACACGATCGCTGCGAGGAACAGTGCGTGCATACCGATGTAGTTGAATCCGTCCGCCGGGAGATGCTTGGCAGCGTTTCTGCCGACGAACTTGCGCAGCTTTTCAAGGTGCTTGGTGACAATACCCGCATCCGCATCCTTGATGCGCTCTACCGCTCCGAGCTTTGCGTGTGCGACATCACCGCCCTGCTCGGCATGAACCAGTCGGCGGTGTCGCACCAGCTCAGGGTTCTGCGCGACGCCCGGATCGTGAAATCGCGCAAGCAGGGCAAGAACGTGCTCTACAGCCTCGACGACGAGCATGTTTCCGGGCTTGTCCGCATGGGTTCCGAACATGTGCGCGAACTGAAACGGTAGAGGGTGTTTTTTTGCTTTATATATGAACGCATTCTCATATGATAATGTATAACAAGTAAACGTGATATCCATGCAATCAGTACTTGAATCACTTATCGCCGTCCTTCAGGCCTCCTGGAACGTGCTGCTTGAATCCGCGCCGTTCGTGCTGCTGGGGTTTTTCGTGGCAGGACTCCTGAAGGCGTTTCTTCCGGACGACTTCGTAGCCCGCCATCTCGGCGGCACCGGCACGGCCTCGATCGTCAAGGCTGCAGCCATGGGCGTCCCCATTCCCCTCTGCAGTTGCGGCGTGCTGCCTGCAGCTGCGGGACTGAAAAAGCAGGGTGCGGGCAAAGGAGCGGTCACCTCGTTTCTCATTTCCACCCCCGAGACCGGCATTGACTCCATCGCGGTCTCCTGGGCCTTGCTCGATCCGCTCATGACGCTGATCCGGCCCGTCGTGGCGTTCTTTACCGCGGTGGCGGCAGGCATTGCGGTCTCCTTTTCGGAAAAGCGTACTGGAAGCGAAACTCCTGAAGCCGCTGCTGAACCGCAGACCTCATGCACGTCGGGCTGCTGCTGCAGCAGCAAGCCGCCTGAACCGGAGGGGCTGGCCGGAAAACTGCACAAGGGGATGCGCTTCGCGTTCGGAGACCTTCTGAAGGATATCGGGGGATGGCTCTTTTTCGGCATCCTGCTGGCAGGAATGATTTCGGTTTTCCTCTCCCCTGAGATTGTGAGCCGCTATCTCTCGAACCAGTATCTCTCCATGCTGCTCATGCTCGCCATCTCCGTGCCGCTCTATGTCTGTGCCACAGCCTCGACGCCCATTGCTGCAGCGCTTGCCCTGAAAGGGATTTCGCCCGGTGCAGCGCTGGTGTTCCTGCTTGCCGGTCCGGCAACCAACGCGGCAGCCATCACGGTTATCGCAAAGCTGATCGGCAGGCGTGCCACCGTGGTGTACGTCTCGGTGATCGTGGTGATGTCCTTTCTGGCGGGCATTGCCGTGAACATGCTGTACGCCTCGCTCGGCATCGGGGTCACCGGCTGGCTCACGGCATCCGCCCGCGAGGAGGGCGGATGGCTTGCCATTCTCTCGGCGCTGGTGCTGGTTGTGCTGGTGGGAAGAGCCATGCTGCCGCAGAAAGGCCATGTTCACTGATTCCGGGAAAACCATGAGCGGCTTGCCGGCATGTTCGATGCCTGGGAAGTGGCGAACCGGTTTTTGCCTTGAAAAGTTTGCAGTTCCTCCACGATTCAACAATAAGGCATTGCGTACCTTTTGTCGATAACCGTGCATCGATTGATAACCAGCAAACGAGTGTTATGCAATGGCTTTACTGTGATTTTCATATCCACACCACCTGGAGCGACGGTGAGTATTCACCGGGCGAGGTGGTTTCGCTGTATGGCGAAGCGGGGTTCGACGTCATAGCCATTACCGATCATGTGCTCGATACCCAAAGCATCGGAAGATCAGGCAGGAATGTTTCGGAACTTCTGGTCATGGACCGTTCGGATTTCGGTTCCTATCAGGAAGAACTGTGGGATGCGGCGCGAAGCGCCTGGGAGCGGTATAACATGCTGCTGATCCCCGGAGTGGAACTCACCAACAACACCTCACGCTACCATATTCTCGCTCTCGATATCAAGTCGTATATCTCACCCGATCTGCCGGTCGAGGAGATCATCGCCTGCATCAGAAAGCAGCAGGGTATTTCAATTGCCTGCCATCCCTACATCAGGAACCATTCCGGCGACGATCCATCGTTCCATCTCTGGGAGAACCACGAGAGGCTTGCAACCATGTTCGATGCGTGGGAGGTTGCCAACCGCGACGACCTGTTCAATGTGGTCGGGCTGAAAAAATTCAACTATATCGGCAATTCCGATTTTCACGAGGAGCGCCATCTGCTCTCATGGAAAACGCTCCTGCAGTGCGAGAAGAACATCGAGTCGGTTAAGGCGGCCATCCGCCGGAACGACCGGGTTTCGCTGTTCCTTTACCGGGGCGGGAAGATAAAGTGAGGTTGCTTTTACGGCGGGCTGCCCGATTCAGGGCAGCCCGCCGCGGCTTCATGCGATATCGAACCGGTCGAGGTTCATCACCTTGTTCCACGCGGCCACGAAGTCGTGCACGAATTTTTCCTGAGCGTCATCGCTTCCGTAAACCTCCGCAATGGCCCGAAGCCTGGAGTTCGAGCCGAAGATGAGATCGACGCGGGTGGCGCTCCACCTCGGTTCGCCGGTTTTGCGATCACGTCCTTCGAACGTGTCGTGCGCTTCCGACACCGGTTTCCACTCCGTGCCCATGTCGAGCAGATTCACGAAGAAGTCGTTGGTGAGCGTTTCCGGACGTTTGGTGAAAACGCCATGCGGCGACTGCCGGAAATTGACGCCGAGCACACGCAGGCCGCCCAGAAGCACGGTCATTTCCGGAGCGGTAAGCGTCAGTAACTGCGAGCGGTCGACCAGCATCTCTTCCGGCGTCACACTGTATTTTCGTTTTGCGTAGTTGCGGAATCCGTCAGCGAGCGGTTCGAGCACGGCAAACGACTCCACGTCGGTCTCTGCCTGAGAGGCATCCGTGCGTCCGGGCGTGAAGGGAACGGTGAGCGTGTGACCGGCTTTTTTTGCGGCCTGTTCCACAGCCGCGCATCCACCCAGCACAATCAGGTCGGCAAGCGATACCCGCTTTGAGCCCGGCTGTTCGCTGTTGAACGCATTACGGATTTCATCAAGCCTGCCCAGCACCCGTTGCAGCTGTTCAGGCTGGTTGACCTCCCACTCCTTCTGCGGCGCGAGCCTGATGCGAGCGCCGTTGGCGCCACCGCGATTGTCAGAACCGCGGAAGGTGGATGCCGACGCCCAGGCCGTCGAGACCAGTTCCGGAATCGGGAGACCGGAGGCGAGGATGCGCATCTTGAGTTCCGCGATCTCTCCGTCGCCGATCAGTTCATGATCGACCGACGGTACCGGATCCTGCCAGATCAGATCCTCCTCCGGAACCTCTGCGCCGAGATAGCGCGATTTGGGACCCATGTCGCGATGCGTCAGCTTGAACCATGCCCGAGCGAAAGCTTCCGCAAACTGGTCGGGATGCTCAAAGTACCGTCGGGAGATCGGCCCGTAGATCGGGTCCATGCGCATTGCCAGGTCCGCGGTGGTCATCATGGTCGGTACGCGTTTCGATGGATCGTGGGCTGCAGGGGCGAGATCCTCCTCGGTTACATTGACCGGTTTCCACTGCCAGGCGCCGGCAGGGCTCTTTGTCAGCTCCCACTCGTATTTGAAAAGCATGCCGAGGTAGCCCATGTCCCAATGAATCGGGTCGGGCGTCCATGCACCTTCCAGTCCGCTGGTCATGGTCTCGTCACCCTTGCCGCTGCCGTAACCGCTTTTCCAGCCAAGCCCCTGCTCCTCGATGGGGGCGGCTTCGGGTTCGGGGCCCATCAGCTTCGGATCGCCGACACCGTGGCATTTGCCGAAGGTGTGGCCGCCAGCCACGAGCGCCACGGTCTCCTCGTCGTTCATGGCCATGCGCGCGAAGGTTTCCCGAATGTCCCTGCCTGCAAGAACCGGATCCGGCTTGCCGTCCGGCCCTTCGGGATTGACGTAGATCAGGCCCATCTGCACGGCGGCCAGGGGATTTTCAAGATCACGCTCTCCGGTGTAGCGCCTGTTGCCGAGCCACTCGACCTCCTTGCCCCAGTAAATATCCTCCTCCGGCTCCCAGATGTCCACGCGCCCGCCACCGAATCCGAAGGTCCTGAACCCCATAGACTCCAGCGCGCAGTTGCCCGCAAGGATCATGAGGTCGGCCCAGGAAAGCTTTTTTCCATACTTCCGCTTGATCGGCCAGAGCAGCCGGCGCGCTTTGTCGAGGTTCGCATTGTCGGGCCAGCTGTTGAGCGGCGCGAAGCGCTGGTTGCCGGTACCGCCGCCACCGCGGCCATCGCTGGTACGATAGGTGCCGGCGCTGTGCCATGCCATCCGGATGAAAAGCCCTCCGTAGTGCCCGTAGTCGGCAGGCCACCACTCCTGCGAATCGGTCATGAGCGCATGGAGATCTTTTTTTACGGCTCCAAGATCGAGTTTGTTGAATTCCTCCCTGTACCTGAATGCTTCTCCCATGGGATTGCTGAGGGAAGAGTGCTGATGAAGCATGTCGAGATTCAACTGGTTCGGCCACCAGTCACGGTTCGACATGCCTCCGCCGGCTGATGGATTGGCGGCTGTTCTGCCGGTTACGGGACACCTGCTGTGTTCATTCATGACATGTCTCCAATTTTCTTGATGTGAGCTTCTGCACGGTAAATCCTCGAAATCATCGTTGCGGGCTACCCTGCTGATTTATGCGGCAAGGTTGTCGATAAAGCGGATAGTAATGGTCTTTGCTATGATAATCGGAATGGTTATTGACAATAGAATAAAAAAAATATCCGGTTCTATCAAGAGTTATTCCTGTTTCGGGCTCTGCATGCGCTGCAGGTCCCGAAAAAATCGATGCGATGTCCTTCGACGGAAAAATCGGTTTCGCTGTTTACGACATCTTCGATTTCAGGAAAGATACGCTTTTCGAAGTCGATGATGGTTCCGCATTTGCGGCAGATCAGGTGGTAGTGCGCCGTGGTTTTTGCTTCGAAACGGTCAAAGGTGCTGCCGGAGTCGATTTTTTTGACAAGTCCCTCTGCGATCAGAACGGCAAGGTTCCTGTAGACGGTGCCGAGGCTGAGGTTCGGGAACTCGGGTTTGAGCATGTCGTAGAGCCATCCCGCGGTGGGATGTGTGGTTGTTGCGCGCAGCACCTCGAGCAGCCGTTCTCTCTGACGGCTGTACCGTAACGCGACTCCTGAAGCCGGTTGCTTCTTTCCGGTAGGCATTGTGTTCATGAATAATTGATTCATGCCAAATGTACCATTTTGTCATCAACATGGAAAATATCCCGTGAAGGATCGGTTAGCCATCGAATGATGTTTCTCCTTATGGGTTTCCCCGAGGGAGCATCGGGTTCTGCCAACCGTACCTCTTCGGCAGAGCTCTCTTTTCATGGTTCGCATGATCCGGTTTTTCCATACCGAATTGAAAGCGTTTAATGATGCCTTGACGGATCAGTTAATACAGGCGCGGGGGGTGAGATGATCCGAGCCCGGCATTCGGCCAGGATGAATTCATCTTGACCGGGAGATCTCCCGTTTCGCCGGGAACTGATCGATCTCATTGACATCTCGTCGTGGCCTTTGCTCTTCACCGGCAGTCAGAAAACGTGTATATTGTTGCCGGTAGTGTCCGGCTTGCTTTTTCTGGCAGGATTGTCCTTTTCCCGCGTGAATGCAGTACAATCGAAAGTTTCTGTTCTGCCATCGATGGCTTTTGCAATCCCGTGGTGTTGTTCAGCGAAGGTATGGCGGAGAGTTGGCTCTGTCAACTTCAGGTACGGATGGTGTTAACATAAAGAATCCCCTTGCAGTAAATGGCATATTTTAATCATATCTGCCTCATCGAAGCCCCGCAGGCGGTCATCTCCCCTTTTCCCAGATATATATCCGATTGTATCGGCATCTGCTATCTTGCCGCGGCCGTCGAGCATGATGTGGAGAGCGTCGTGATTCCTGAAAACTACTATAACGACGGTCTGTATGACAGTTTCAGGGCCCTGCTGAAACAGCGCCCGGTCGATCTTGTCGCGATTTCGTCGATGACCGGGTGCTTCAACAACGCCCTGCGGCTTGCCGGAATAGCAAAGGAGCAGGGTGTTTTTGTGGTCATGGGCGGTTTTCATTCCACAGCGCTTCCCGATGAGGTGCTCCGGCACCGCAGTGTGGATGCTGTCGCCATCGGCGAAGGGGAGGCGACCTTCCGCGAAGTGGTTCTGAAAGGCCCATCCAAAGAGGTTCGGGGGCTGGCTTACCGGGAGAACGGGGGGATCGTCCACACCGGTCAGAGACCGGTTATCGGCGACATCGATTCCATCGCGTTCCCGTTGCGCAGCCTTCGTCCGCGGCGCTACGGCGAAAAGGGTACGGACTACTCCATCGATACCATCTACACGTCACGGGGATGCCCGTGGTCGTGCTCGTTCTGCGCCAACGACACCATGCACAAGGGCTGGCGCGGCAGAAGCCCCGAGAACGTGGTTGAGGAGATCGCCCTCCTGCACGACCCGAAAAAGAAGAAACTGCTCAAGATCTGGGACGCGAATTTCCTGACCAATATCAAACGGGCCGAAGCGATCTGCGACATGATGATCGAGCGGGGGCTCACCAATTTCAGGATCGTGACCGAGACGAGGGCAAAAGACCTGATCCGAGCAGAAAGAATTCTCGGAAAACTGCGTAAAATCGGGCTGAGCAAGGTGGGGCTCGGTATCGAGAGCCCGAATACCGCGACGCTTGAACTGATGAACAAGAAGAATGTGCTCGATGATGTGACGCGGGCAATATCGCTTGTGCGTGATAACGGCATCGGCGCCAAGGGGTATTTCATTATCGGTCATTACACCGAAGGCGTGGAAGATACCGTGGTCTATCCTGATTTCGCAAGGGAGCTCGGGCTCCGGCAGGCGCTTTTCATGGCGATGACGCCCTATCCCGGCACGAAAATCTTCGATGAATACCGCTCGGAAGGGCGGATCACCTCGCTCGACTGGGACCTGTACAACAATTTCTGTCCGGTCGTGATGACACGGAAAATGGATACGCTGACGCTGGTGCAGATGATGGCTTACTGCAACATTGCGTTCTGCAACTACCGATCCCTCCTGAAACGCAGGAATGCCGGCGCTGTCGTGGTTTCTCTGCTGAAAGACCTGTTCCAGCTCTGTTTTCTCATGCGGGTGAACAAGTCGCTGCAGGAGAGCGTCATTACCGAAACCATTTCCGCAGCACTCATGCGATATGCAGCCAGGAATCCCGTGTTTACCTCCGATCCGGAAGCATCCGGGAGGGTTTTGCGCGCTCCGGTTGTCGTGGCCGTGGAGCGGAATCCGCAGGAAAGGGTCATTTTCAGGGTCGGGGAGTTCGAGGGAAAGCGAACGCTGTCGATAGGCCTGCCTGATGCAGATGGAGGAAAACCTGATGCGGTTATCAGGCTTGATGATCTGGTTGCCGCTTCGGGTTCGCTGACAATGGATCATCTGATGCGTCTGCTTTACCGCAATGAGCTGATACGAAACAATCCGAAAAAAACGAGCGGCCAACTCTTTTCCCTCATGATCGATCCGGTGTTCTGGAAGGTTCTGGGCCGGTTCTTCAGTCTGTATGGCGGTTCGTTCAGAAAGGTTGGTGGGGCCGGGGGATGATCGAGGCGATCCTGTGGGATAACGACGGGCTGCTGGTCGACAGCGAGGCGCTGTTTTTCGATCTGACCAGAGCGGCTTTTGCCGATGCCGGTTTCCGGCTCGACAGCCGGTACTGGGGAATCGAGTATCTCGGCAATGCGAAACACAGCTCTGAAATCGCCCTCGAACTCGGCATGGCGCCGGATCTTGCCGAGCGAGTGCTTGACGGCCGGAACGCTGAGTTCATGCGCTGTCTTGAGCGTCCGGTTCCGCTGCTTCCTGATGTTCAGGAGACCATCACGGCTCTTGCCGGAAACGTCAGGCTCGCGCTTGTAACCGGCAGTCCCCGCGACAAGGTGGAGCGGATGCACCGCGACAACGGCCTGCTCGGGTATTTCGAGGTCATCATTACCGAGGACGATATCAGCCGTCCCAAACCCCATCCCGAACCGTATCTGAAAGTGCTCGAGAGGCTCGGGCTCAAGGCTTCCGAGTGCCTTGCGGTCGAGGATTCCCGCCGCGGTCTTGCCTCGGCACATGCTGCCGGCATTGCGTGCATCGTCGTGCCGAACCCCCTGACCAGCATTCAGGAGTTCACAGAGGCATATGCCGTTGAGGATCGGGTGTCCGGCGTGCTGAAACACTTCGACGCGCTATCGCGCTCGTTTGACGATCTGTAACCGATCAGCATTCATACAGGGAGGTCATCATGCCGAACGGGTTGATTCTTGCCATCGATCAGGGGACCACCGGTACCACCTGCGTGCTTTACGGCCCTGACGGCCTGGTTCACGCCAGGGCCTATCGTCCCCTTGCGCAGCATTACCCTGTCGAAGGGTGGGTGGAGCATGATCCTCTCGAAATATGGAGGGGTGTCGTGTCCGCCGTCCGGGAACTGGCTGCGGCATCTCTCCTGCCGGTTGTCGCGGCCGGCATTACCAACCAGCGAGAGACCACCGTTATCTGGGATCGCAATACCGGAGAGCCGGTGCACAACGCAATCGTCTGGCAGTGCCGGCGCACCAGCGAAATCTGTCGGCGGTACGAGTCGGAACGTGAGCGCATCCGGGAGAAAACCGGTCTGCCTCTCGACGCCTATTTCAGCGCCACGAAGATCCGCTGGATTCTGGAGCGTCATGCAGGGCTCGACGCCGAACAACTGCTTTTCGGAACCATCGACAGCTGGCTGCTCTGGCGGCTGACGAAGGGCACGGTTCACGCGACCGATTTCACCAACGCATCGAGAACCATGCTGTTCAACATCCACGACAGGCGGTGGGACCCCGAACTGCTCGATCTGTTCGGCGTGCCCTTTTCGATGGTGCCGGAAGCAAGGCCGTCGATGTCGGGTTTCGGTGCCATAAGCGCAATCCGCGAACTGCAAGGCGTTCCCGTTGCCGCAATCGCCGGTGACCAGCAGGCCGCCCTGTTCGGCCAGTGCTGTTTCGAGCCGGGCATGATGAAAAATACCTACGGAACCGGTTGTTTTCTGGTCATGAATACCGGAGATGCCTGTATCCGTTCGCGGAACGGACTGATTGCAACGCTGGCAATCGATGCGTCGGGGCGTTCCTGCTATGCGATGGAAGGGTCGGTTTTCATCGGAGGAGCGATCGTGCAGTGGTTGCGCGATGAGCTGCAGATGCTCCGGCATGCTGCCGATTCGGCGGTGATGGCCGATGCGGTTTCCTCGAACGGCGGGGTGTATATTGTGCCCGCTTTCGCCGGTCTCGGAGCGCCCCACTGGAACATGGGGGCGAGAGGCACAATAACGGGACTGACAAGAGGGGCAAGCCGGAACCATATCGTGCGTGCGGCGCTTGAATCAATTGCCTATCAGACGCATGACGTGTTCCGGGCAATGCAGGCCGATACCGGCATGCACCCGGTGCAACTGCTTGCCGACGGCGGTGCGGTGGACAACGATTTTCTCATGCAGTTCCAGGCCGATATTCTTGGAATCCCCGTCGTCAAGCCCCAAAACAAGGAGTCCACATCGCTTGGCATCGCTTTTCTTGCCGGACTTCAGAGCGGTTTCTGGCAAACTCCGGAAGAGCTGCGGGGACTGAACGGAACGGAGCGCAAGTACTCTCCGGTAATGGACCCGCCCCGGCGCAACTCCCTTCTTGACGGCTGGAACAGGGCTCTGCGGCAGGCGGTTGCCGTTTGACAACTCCATCAAGGATCATCACATGACTCATACCCATGAAGAAAACAGGTCGGGCGGGAAGAGCGTTGTCTGCCCGATGTGCGGACAGGTATTTTTCTGCTCGCTTTCGGAAGACTGCTGGTGTGCAAAAAAGATCGTACCGCAGGAAGTCAGGGATTTTCTGGCGGGTCGATACGAAACCTGTGTGTGCAGCGGCTGCCTTGACCGGCTGATCGCCGATGCGGCTGTTTCCGGCGTGCAGCGATGAGTTCCGGGCCATCTGTCGCCGGCACGTTGTTTCCCCTGGAACATCAAGAGCGTTTTTTCTCTGCGCAAGGCGTGCGGCCTGTCCGGAAAATGTTAGCGAAGCGGCCTGTCTGTGCTCCGCTCAGGAATCGCACAGTGAGGTGAAGTAGTATTTCATCGACTGATGTTTCTGCAGACCGAGCTTTTTATGCAGGCGATACCGGGTGGTTTCGATTCCCCGGATGGTCAGGCCTGCCGTCCGGGCGATCTCTTTGGTGTCGTAGTTCAGTTTTATAAGCAGGCTGAGGCGCAGTTCCTTTTCCGAAAGGGACGGGTGCATCTTTTTCAGAAGATCAAGAAATCGGGAGTCCGCTTCGGTCAGTTCCATGCGGAACTGCTGTTCGGCTGAACCGGTGTCGATCATTTTCCGGCAATTGCCGAGCAGCAGGTTTTTCTGTTCCGGAACGATATCGATCGTGTTGTTTATCTGCGCATATATTTTGCCGAGCAGGTCTGCTTTTTCCTTGGCCGATGCTGAAATCCGGGCAAGCTCCGTTTCCTTGCCTGCAATGATATCGTTCAGCGTTGCTCTGTCGTGTTCGAACCTGACCGCATTTTTCGTATGCAGATCGAGCTTTGCGTTCAGCAGGATTTTGTTCTCTTCAAGCCGCTGTTTGCCATCCTGTTTTATCTGGCTGATTTTTTTCCGGTGCTCCTCTTCTTTTGCCAGCATGTCCTTGCGAAGCTCCTCGATTGCCTGAAAAAACGGCAGGAATTCACTCGCCATCGACGGAAGCGGGACCGGGAGTTCCAGCATGTCGATCCAGCACATCCGGGCAAGAGAATTGTGGAAGTTTGCCTTGGTCAGTTCAGCGCTGCATACCGGCGCTTCATCCGGACACATTCCCCCCGCTTCCGTGAAACGCTTGAACGCCATGATTTTTTCTGCCGCATCGCGGTAGTCGTCTGCAATGAGGACTCGGGAGTTTTCCGGACATAAAGCCACCACCCCCTCGGCCACGGGGAGGATATCCGGGTGGACGTTGTACATCACCAGTATGGTGAAGATCGGCCCCCGGTTGTAGACAAGATTGGCGAAATCTTTTTTATAGGTAAGCGAGACCTTGCGTATGTGGTTCAGGTTGATCATGACATAGGTCGCGCTTCCGATTATTCCCAGCTCGCGGCAGATCGCCCCGAACAGTTCGCTGTCCATGTAGTCGAGCCAGGTGTCGTGGTCGGCTACGACCCGGGCGTGCACGATGTCCGGCCCGATGGCTTCGAACACAGCAGTATACTCCGCCTGCTCATGAACAACGCTCCAGTGGGGTTTTGTTATCACGGGCAGACCGGTTACCGGGCAATTCTGTAACCGTTGAGGATTCTGTTTTTTCATGAGGAGCAGTTCAAGAGATTGAGGCTTAGGGCTGCAGCGCGGCGATCCTGAGGGAGCCGGTGCTCGATAGCAATGACCTGGTTTTCAAGCTGTTATACATAAAATATACATCCGCCGGAATAATCCTGTTCGCCCGGCCGACTTTTTGTGCCGGTACACTTCGGTATGCCTGCATCTTTCGGCGGATTTTCAGCAAGTGGCGTTTTTTTTTTGAGGCCCACGGCTTTTTTTTGATTTTTCTGAAGGAAAAGGGAAAAAAGGTTTGGAAGTTGGGGGGTGAAGGTGATACATTAGGAGCCCGTTGATGCATGAGTACAGGGGCATCGGGGGGGGAAAGGCCCGGAAACGGGCATGTTATTTG
>VGMX01000022.1 GCA_016866305.1 Chlorobiota bacterium
GCCAGGGGGATACTGCGTAATACGGGGAAGGTACTGATTTTTCCGGCAATCATGAAGGAAACAAAAAACCCGTCCGGCAACCGCTGAAGGTAACCGGACGGGTTTGTCCTGTCCTGTGGAGATGGCGGGACTCGAACCCGCGTCCAGAACATTGCTCGATAAGGCCACCACACTCATCTCCGGTGTTTGGGTTTTCGAGAACCATGTACACCGCCGGCAGCGTTCGGTTCCTTATCCTGAATGAGTATTCATCCGTTCCTTCAGGCTAAAACGAATGAAGCTTACTTGCGCGAGCGGAAGCTCAAGCGCGGGTTATGCCATTCAGTGGTTTCAGAGTAAGCACCTCCGCCGCTGAACGATGGCTGGTTAATTAACTTGTGCTAATCAGGCAGCCATTGCATACGAATAATCGTCTGCATCTATTTGGTACATAGACTTCTTTAACGAGTCCATCCATGCTGAAACTCGGAGTGCAGCATTATCTTGCACCTGCCCTGTCGAAAGCCTGTCATCCCCGGTATGGTCAAAGAACAAGGTTGCCCGGAAGCATCCGTATATATACATTTCATCTTTCAAGAACAACAGTCAAAACAACCGCAACGTTCACTGCCGCATGCTGAAAAAGCTCAAAACCAAACAGGTGCTCATCTGGGGCATCCTTTCCTGGATCGTGCTGGTGATTCTGCTGATCGTGTTCGGCTGACCGGTTCCGCTCAATTCAGACCCGACAGTTCCGGGGAGTTGGCGATAATCTGGTAATCGCCCCCTTTCGAACGGACGGAACGGCTCCACATGCGTTCATACTCACCGCTGAAAACCATGTCCCTCGTCGCGTCGGCAGTGTACCACGAACCCTCCTCGAACTCCTGTTCAAGCTGTCCCGCACCCCAGCCGGCATAGCCGAGAAAAAACCGGATTTCGCCCGGCTGGATCACGCCGGTATTGATGAGAAAGCTGAGCTGGTCCTTGTCGCCGCCCCAGTATATGCCGTCGAGAATCTCCACGGCTCCGTCGATGCTGTCACCGCGTGAGTGGATGAAGTGAACCGTATCGACCTGTACCGGTCCGCCCATGTGCAGCGGCTCTTCTATATCCTCGAAACCCGCAATCGCCTCGCACACCTTGAACTCCATCGGCCGATTGAGAATGAAGCCCATCGATCCCTGCTCGTTATGCTCGCACATGAGCAGGACGGTGCGCTTGAAGTTCGATTCGAGAAGATTGGCCGATGCAAGCAGCAGCTTGCCCGACCTGAGCTGTTCAAATTCGTTTACGATGCGTGATGTCACGTTTTTTCCCCGAGATAGTTCAATATTTCCTCTGCATGCGAGGCCGGAGTCACCTTCGGCCATACCTTTTCAATCACTCCCTCTGCATCGATAAGATAGGTCACGCGGTTCGTGCCCATGTACTCCTTTCCCATGAATTTCTTCTTGCCCCACACGCCGTATGCTTCAACTGCCGACTTCTCTTCATCTGCCAGAAGCCTGAAGGGGAGCTGATACTTTTCGGCGAATTTCGTATGCTTCGCTGCGCTGTCGATGCTCACCCCGAGCACCTCTGCATCTATCTTCTGAAAGTTAGGGAAATTATCACGAAAAGCACAAGCCTCCTTGGTACAACCCGGCGTATCATCCTTGGGATAGAAATACAGCACCACCTTTTTTCCACGGTACTCTTGAAGCGAAACCGGTTTTCCGTACTGGTCTTTCCCCGCCAGTGCAGGAGCTTTCGAACCAACTGCAAGAAGTGTCATGAATGAAACTTATTTATGTTGCTGAAACGTTTTACCTACTAAATCGAACCGTCCCGCAAAAAGTTCTCAAGGAAACCATGATTTCGTACTCTTTCTGTCCGGTATGCAGCAACCCTCTTGAAAAGGGTCACATCGACGGCCGTACCCGAATGTTCTGCCGGACATGCGGCTGGATTCATTACCGCAATCCCCTGCCGGTAGCCGTCGCCTACGCAGTAAACCGCAAAAACGAACTGCTCGTGATCCGCAGGGCGCATGAACCGGCAATTCATGAATGGGCCCTGCCGGGCGGATTTCTCGAGGAGGGTGAGGAGCCGCATGAAGGGTGCCTGCGGGAGCTTATGGAGGAGACGTCGCTCCATGGGGAGGTCGAGCGCCTGATCGGCATCTACCATCGCCATGTCGAACTCTACGGCTCGCTCCTCGTGGTGGCCTACAAGGTTGTCGTCAGCGACCACGAGGCCCTTGTGCTGAACCACGAGGTATCGGAGGGTGGCTTTTTCAGCGAAAACAACCGTCCAACAATCAATATTCCGCTGCACCGGCACATCATCGAGGAAAACCGCAGGCTTGAGAACCTCTCTGCCAGCTCTCCCGGAAGCATGCTGTAGGACGCAATCCCCCCTCCGGAACGGACCCCGCCGCGGCAGCGGTATTGCGGCGAAGGAAGCGCCAGAGGTTCTGCTCTGTGTAAAAAACATGATGATTGCAGTGAGCGGCTCGTCAACAAAACGGAGAGAACGCATGGCGAAAATCACGAACATCGAGGAAATCGGAAAGGCATTCGATCGTTCCGCCAATCCGCCACTCCCTCACCGCTGTTCCTTGCCCGAAACCGGCAGGGTAACGCTGAAAACCGAGCCCTGGTTCAGCCTCGAACGAACGGCAACACGACCCTTATGTGCAAGCACGATATGCTTGACAATGGAAAGCCCGAGTCCCGTGCCGCCAAGCTGGCGGGAACGAGCCTTGTCCACCCGGTAAAACCTCTCGAAAATGCGGTCGAGATCGGCGGATGCGATACCGATGCCGTTGTCGTCGATTTCAAGGGTAACATCGTTGTTACCCGAACGGAAAACCGAAATCCTGATGCGTCCGTTCCGGTCGTCAACGTATTTGACGGCATTGTCAAGCAGGTTGCGCACGACGATATCCAGATAGGATACGTCGCCGCAAACTTCGAGGGGCACCTCAGGGAAGTTGCACTCCAGCCGGATCTGCTTTTTCTCCATGGCAGGCCTGAGCAGATCGATGGAGCGCTCGACGACGCGGCACAGATCAACCGGAGCGAAATTGTACCTGATCCTGCCGGATTCAATGCTCGACAGATCGAGCACGTCGTTGACCAGTGCAGTAAGCTGTTCGCTCTCCTTGAGAATGATCTGCAGGAAGGCGGCTGCATGTTCGGGATCGTGCATGGCGCCCTCGAGCAGGGTTTCGGTATACCCCCGGATACTGGTGAGCGGCGTGCGCAGTTCGTGGGAGACGCTTGAGACAAAATCCCGCCGGATGCGTTCGAGGTTGCGCAGCCGGGTAATGTCGTTGAATACGAAAACCGTACCTTCCGAGCGCCCCTCCTTCATGACCGGCATCGTGCTGATCTGCATGATGCGGATACCCTTGGCCGTGGAAAGCGTAACCTCCTCCTTGAGCAGGGCGCGGCTCTCCTCATGGACGCCGTTGATGATCTCCTGGAGCCGGCCGTCCGAAAGCGTCCTGAGCGGACGGAACGCCTGCATGGCGTTTTCGATGCGGAAAAGCCGCGAAGCAACCGGATTGACGAGAATGATCTCGCCGGAAGCGTTGGTGACGATGATGGCCTCGCGAATACCTGAAAAAACCGCCCGGTACCACTCTTCCTGACGGCGGTTTCTGACGATCTCTTCGGAAAGGTAATTGATTCCCCTTGCGAGCTTGCCGATTTCATCGTTTCGGTGCACCGGTATGACGCCGCTGAAATCACCGTGCACGCGTTTTTCCGCCACCGACGCAAGTCTTTCGAGAGATTTAGCAAGGAAAAAAGCGGTCATGACGCCCGCAAGCAGGGAAAACAGCAGCGCCCAGAAAAGTCCGGCCTCGATCCCCTTGCGGACTTCCGTCTCAAGCGCCCCTATGTCGCGGACCGGCTTTGCGAACCGCAGCACGGCGTAGACCTGCGGCTTTCCGAGAGGAACCGCCATGTAGAGCATGTTCTCGCGAACAGTATCACTGTAGCGGATATGCTCACCCGACCCGGTTTCGAGCGCCTGGAGGATTTCAGGCCGGTTCCGGTGGTTTTCCAGGGAAGCGAGAGCGGAAGGCGCGATATAGGAGTCGCCGATGACACGGCCGGAAGGGTCTGTGAGCGTAACGCGGAGATCGAGAATCCTGCCGGTCCGGTCAGCCCAGCGGTCCGGTGCGCCGGCGTTGAGCCATCCCGGGGGCATCTGCTCCAGCAGCATGCGGTTCAGATCGAGCTCCCGTGACATTTCCTGCCGGATACCCTTGAGCAGCAACTGGTTGATGAGCCGTCCCTGGGAGAAATAGCCGAGCGCTGCAGTGAGAAAAATGATCACTCCGAAAACCAGGCCGAGCCTGACCGATACCTTCGAAAACATGCTACCGGTCCTCTCCCGGCTCGTCGAACTTGTACCCCAGTCCCCGGACGGTCCTGATCATTTTGCCGGTCTCTCCAAGCTTTTCGCGAAGTCTCGTGATATGCGTATCGATAGTCCTGGTGTTGATGCTCCTGTCGACATCCCATACGTCGCTCAGGAGCATTTCCCTTGACTGGGCCTGCCCCCTGCGCTTCAGCAGGGCCACGAGCAGCTTGAACTCCATGAGAGTGAGCACCACGGTTTTTCCGTTGAGGGTCACCTGGTGGCGCGTGATATCGACATCGAGCGCTCCGGCATTGAGCACCTCCCCGATTCCGGCACGCTGACGCCGGTCGCGCTTGAGTACCGCTCGGATCCTCAGATTCAGTTCTCTCGGACTGAAGGGCTTGACCACATAATCGTCGATGCCGAGTTCGAAACCAAGTACCTTGTCGATCTCCTCGCCTTTGGCCGTCAGCATGATGATGGGCAGATCCTTGAGAAGCTGGTGTTCACGAATTTTCCTGCAGACCTCGAATCCGTCGATGCCGGGAAGCATGATATCAAGCAGCATCAGGTCGAAGGTGCGCCGGGCGAGCTGTTCGAGCGCATCTTCTCCCGTAGCACAGAGATGGTGCTTGTAGCCGGCCCGTTCAAGATTGTAACCCAGCAGTTTTGCAAGGTTTTCATCATCCTCGACAACAAGAATCAGCGGTTCGGACATAAGTGAGCAGGTTATTGTTTATTCCCCCGGCAGTGGCTCCCCGGCCTTCCAGCATGCCGCTTCGTGATTTTGCCCGTAAAGACCGAGCGGGGGCATCTCCCGTCTGCAACGGTCATCGGCCAGAGGACAGCGGCCGGCAAACCGGCAACCCTCCGGCAGTCTGACCGCACTCGGTACATGGCCTTCGATGACATGCAGGCGATCTTTCTTCGTACCGAGACGCGGTATGGACTTGAGCAGCCCCCGGGTATAGGGGTGCAGCGGATTACTGAAAATCTCCCGGACAGCGCCTTTCTCGACAATCCCCGAGGCGTACATGACGATAACCTCCTCGCAGAGTTCGGCAACAACACCGAAGTCGTGAGTGATGAGCATCACACTCATTCCGGTATCACTCTGCAACTGCCCGATCAGATCAAGAATCTGCGCCTGAACGGTGACATCGAGCGCCGTGGTCGGTTCGTCGGCAATGAGCAGCGCGGGGTTGCATGAAAGTGCCATGGCGATCATCACGCGCTGGCGCATGCCCCCGGAAAGCTCGTGCGGATAGGAGGAAAAGCGTTGCGAGGGATCGGGTATACCGACAAGGTGCAGCAGCTCGACCGACCGTTCCCTGGCTTCCTGTTTTGAAATCCCGCGGTGCAGCAGTATCTGCTCCATGATCTGGCTGCCACAGGTAAAGACCGGATTAAGCGAGCTCATCGGCTCCTGGAAGATCATGGCGATCTCGTTCCCCCTGATCCGCTGCATTCCTTCTTCCGGCAATTTCAGTATATTGTTACCTTTCCAGAATATTTCCCCTCCGGCGAAATAGCCCGGAGGCATGGGAACAAGTCTCATGATCGAAAGCGCCGTCACCGATTTGCCGCATCCCGATTCACCGACAATGCCGAGGGTGCGGTTCTCTGCGAGGGTAAAACTCACCCCGTCCACAGCTTTCGCCATGCCGTACCCGGTGGAGTAATAGGTCCTGAGATTGTTCAGTTCAAGAATATGCATATGCAACGGTTCCGGAGGCCCGGCCTCAATGCCGTACCAAGCATGAAAATAGGGTTTGTACCTCTTATATGAAAACGTTATCGGCATCCGGCGACAACACGCTTCCTGTTGTAAAAAGAACTCCCTCCTTCCTTACCGACACCATACGCCGGAGCGAAGCGTTCCGGAACCTGCTGCAACAGCTGCAATCCGGCCCTGTCACGGTAACGGGCCTCAACGGCTCACTTGCGTCGCTCGTCAGCGCATGCTGTTTTTTCGAAACCCGCACAACGGTGCTGGTACTCTGCGGGGATGATCACGGTGAACAGTACGAGAACGATTTCGATGCCCTGCTGCCGCAAGAGTCTTTCTTCAACCTCTCCGACCAGATGCCGCTCTGCATCAAGGCGCTTTCCCTGGGAGAACCCGTGCTTCTGCTCTCGTCCTTCGGAGATATCCGGCTGCCGCTCTGCCGTTTGGAAGAGGTGGAAGGAAAACTGTTCAGGATCGAACGGGAACAAGAGTGCGGTTACGACCGTCTGAAATCCTTTCTGCGCGAAAACCGTTTCGAGCACCGGGAGTTCGTCGAAGACGAAGGGGAATATTCAGTGCGCGGCTCCATCATCGATGTCTTCCCGTTCGGAACGTCCGAACCGGTGAGAATCGAGTTCTTCGGAGAAACCGTCACCTCCGTCAGGCTCTTCGACATCAACTCGCAGCTTTCCGGAAAAAACCTTGAATCGGCCACCATAACGGGCAGCTTCGCCTGCGACAAACTCTCCGGAGAGGAAAAACCCGGCACCATCCTCGATTTTCTTCCCTCAACAGCCATCGTCATTATCGACGACATGCCTGAACCCGCTTCCTCCGGGGAACTGCAGACCATCGAAAAGACACTCTTGCCGTTCCGCCAGATAAGAGTTTCCGGACTGGGTGCCCAGGGTGCGGATTTCCGTTCACGGATCCAGAAAAAATTCATGGCCAACTTCCGGCTGTTCGCCAATGCGCTGCAGAACAACGCGTCAGGCGGCATGACACCGGTTTTCGCATCTTCATCGAAACGGGAAATCGACGAACTGGCCGAGTTCCTCGGAGAAGAGCTGCATGCTGCCGGAGAAGATGCGCGCATCACTATCGAATGGCTGCCGCAGAACCTGCATTCGGGGTTTTCGTTCGGAAACATCGAGCTGTATACCGAGTCCGATATCTTCGGCAAGTTCCATACCCACAAGTCGCACCGCAAACGGAAAATAAAAGGCATTTCGCTCAAGGATCTGCACCGGCTCAGGATAGGCGATTACGTGGTTCACGAGGATTACGGCATAGGGATTTTCAAGTCTCTTGAAACCATTACGGTCGGAAATTCCGAACAGGAGTCCGTTCTGGTGGAGTACGAGGGAGGCGACCAGCTTTTCGTGAACGTCCAGAACATCAACCTTCTTTCCAAATACACGGCAGCGGAGGGATCGCTCCCCTCACTCTCGAAACTCGGCAGCTCGAAATGGGCTGCGAAAAAAGAGAAGGTGCGCCGGAAAATCCGGGATATCGCCATCAACCTGATCCGGCTGTACGCCGAGCGCACCATGAAGCCGGGATTCTCTTTCGAGCCGGACTCGATCTTCATGCGGGAGTTCGAAGCTTCGTTCATTTTCGAGGAAACCCCCGATCAGCTCAAGGCAATCGAAGAGGTGAAGGCCGACATGCAGAAGCCGCACCCCATGGACCGTCTGATCTGCGGCGATGCGGGGTTCGGCAAGACCGAAATAGCCATGCGTGCGGCATTCAAGGCAGTCGAGTCGAAAAAACAGGTGGCCATCCTGACGCCAACAACCATTCTCGCACACCAGCACCTCGAATCGTTCGAACGGCGCTTTGCGAACTTCCCGGTATCCATTACCGTGCTCAGCCGCTTCGTTTCAAAAAAGGATCAGCAGGAACGGCTCCGCAAAATAGAAAAGGGTGAAATCGACATTGTCATCGGCACCCACCGGATCGTTTCCAAAGACGTGCGGTTCAGGGATCTCGGTCTGCTCATCATCGACGAAGAGCAGCATTTCGGCGTCGAGACAAAGGAAAAGCTCAGGGAAGCGCACCCGGAAGTCGACACGCTCACCATGTCGGCGACCCCGATTCCCCGGACACTGCAGTTCTCCATGCTCGGCGCTCGCGACCTGTCGATCGTCTCGACGCCGCCGAAAAACCGGCAGCCGGTGGAAACCGTCATTTCGGATTACGACACCTCCGTCATCCAGTCGGCCATCGAGCGTGAAATCCGGCGGCAGGGACAGGTGTTCTTTCTGCACAACCGCATCAGCGGAATCGAGGAGGTGCAGCATACCCTCAGGGAGCTTGTGCCGTACGCCCGTATCGTTTACGCGCACGGTCAGATGCCTGCCCGCGAGCTTGAAAAAATCATGATGGACTTCATGCAGCAGGAGGTCGATGTGCTGATATCCACCTCCATCATCGGCTCGGGACTCGATATTTCGAACGCCAACACCATCATCATCAACCGGGCCGACATGTTCGGACTCTCCGATCTCTATCAGCTCAGGGGACGGGTCGGCAGAAGCGAACGCAAGGCATACTGCTACATGATCACGCCCCCCCTGTACACGCTCAGGCGCGAAGCCGTGCAGCGCCTTGCCGTGATTGAAAGCTTCACCGAACTCGGCTCGGGGTTCACCGTTGCCCTGCGCGATCTCGATATCAGGGGAGCAGGAAATCTGCTTGGTGCCGAGCAGTCCGGATTCATTCACGATCTCGGCTTCGACCTCTACCAGAAAATGCTCGAGGAGACCGTAGCGGAACTCAAGTCCACCTACTTCCGCGACCTGTTCACTGAAGGCGGCGCCCTCCTGCAGGGCGCTCCGGAAAGCTGCGACCTCGTCTTCTTTTTCGACGCGCTCATTCCCGACTACTACATCGGCGCGGTGCACGAACGGTTCGGCTTTTACGAAAAAATCTCGAAGGCCCGGCACGAAAACGAGCTCGGAGCCATCCGAGCGGAGCTGTGCGACCGGTTCGGCTCGCTTCCCGAAGAGGTGACGCATCTGCTCCAGCTCTCGAAGCTCAAGCTTCTTGCGGCAGCCAACGGCATCACGAAGCTTGACATACAGCCCGATACCCTCACCATATTTCTTCCCGACAGCAACCGGGAAAACATCGCTCACCTGACTTTTTTCCAGTCGCTCTTCGCCTCGGTACAGCAGCCATGGATGGTTCCGTTCAGGCCGGGGTTCTCGATGGAGAAAAAAATGAAGCTCGTGGTGAACCGGCCCGAAAACACCCCCGCAATTCCTTCCGAACTCCTGAAAGTGTACTCCGGACTGCTCGAACAGCTCGAGGCTGCTTCGAAAGAACAAACGCCGGCATCCTGACGCTTCCGACATGAATACCGCCAGGGATGGTGCGCCTCCCCGGTTTCTCCTCGGAACCCGGCGTTGCTTCCGCAACTTTTTACCGTCTCCCTTTCGTTACATGCTTATGAGTGTTTCGATAAATAAGCATAAAACCATATAAGCAATGACCATCACCATCAATAACCGGACATGTGAAGCCGCCACCGGCCAGAGGCTGCTCGACATTGCCCGCACCAATCATGCCCATATAGGATACTTCTGCGGCGGCAACGGCATCTGCCAGACCTGCTACGTAAAAGTGCTCGAAGGCGCCGAACTGCTCTCGCCGCCGAGTGAGCCGGAAAAAGCCATGCTTTCGGACCGGCTGCTCGCCGAAGGCACCAGGATGGCCTGCCTTGCCACCATCGAAAAGCCCGGCACCATAACAATCCTTTCCGCAGTCGAGGAGGTGAAGCAGATGTTCGAAACCGATCCGCTGCAGCTCACGGCTTACTCTGCGAAAATGGGGTGGGAGGCGCTCGTGAAGTTTCCGGAAACCGTCGGGATGCAGATACAGAGAACACTTACCGGAGGCTTCGACCTTCTGCAGATTTTCTCGGACGTCGTAAAGGCCGTCACAGACGCCCTGCAGCTCACTCTGGGAGGATACGTCAATGGAAATAGGGAGATCGGAAGGGGCATCGCGGCTCCGGAAGGGATAACGCAGAAACGGCTTGCCGAAGAGAGCCTCGGCGCCATGTTCAACGGATGCTGCCGAAATAGCCAGGAGGCATCGCACCAGCCAAAAGACAAGCACGCGACGCTCCATGCGCATTCGGGCAACGGCGTGACCGCCTGAAAAGCTTTCCCTTTTTTGCAGTTATTGCTCCGGCAAAGGCTGCCCCCGGCCTTTACCACGCTTCCGGCCCTTTTTCAGCTTCCACACAGACCTTGCCTGTTGCTTGAGGTGCTTCGAAATTGATTATATTCAGGGAAGTGAAGACATTCAGGTAAACGATTGTCAGGGAAGAACCACTTACTACTAAAAACGATACTGCCATGATCATCTACATCAACGACAAACCGTGCGAAGCCGAAACCGGTAGCTTGCTGCTGCATGCTGCACAGCATAACAATGCCCATATCGGCTGCATCTGCGGCGGAAACGGCATTTGCCAGAGCTGTTTCGTCTATGTGAAAGAAGGCGCTGAACTGCTTTCCCCCCCGAGCGAAGAGGAGAAGGCATTCATCTCCGACAAACTGTTCCAGGAGGGTGGCCGGCTCGCCTGCCAGACCGTCATTACCGGCGAGGGCACCATACGCGTGCTGACGCGTGCGGAAAATCTCAGAAGGATCGTGCTCGGCCTTAATGTGCCGGGGTTCATCACCTATGCACAGACCATCGGTTACAACGTGGTCACGAAACTCCCGAACGGCGCAGCAAACCTTGTTTCGCGCGTACGGGAAGGACGGCTCAATCCCGTGGACTCCATCGGAAAAATCGGCGGCGGCCTCAGGTACGGCGCCGGGCTTGCCGTACACACGGTAATGGAAACCCTTCCGGTTCTGCAGGCTCCCGTCTCCCTGGTTTCGGGAGTGTTGCAAGGCCCGGTTTCCTTTATTTCAGGAGCACTGCAAGCACCGGTTTCTCTCATTTCGGGAGCGGCGAGCGGCATCGTCAACGCGGCATCCGGACTGCTCTGCACGATTTCCGGAGGCAGGATCACCCTGCCTGGCACAACCTGCCAGTCCGGAACGGCGCAGCAGACGAAAGCTGTCGAAAACGTAACGATTACCGTCAAGTAAACCTCTCGGCGAGCGGGCAGGCTGGCGGCCTGTCCGCTTCTGAAACCTTTTGCTAAACGAACCCCGCATGGGATACGGTTGTGATATCGAGTTTGACCTTGGCGTCAAGACCCTTGAGAAATGGCTGATCAAGCCTGAAAAAACCCTGAACATCACCCTGGGCATCCCGAAAGAACGGGCGCAGGACGAACGGCGTGTGGCGATCTCCCCGGCCGGAGTCCAGATTCTGGCCGAGCAGGGGATTCGGGTTGTCGTCGAAACGTCGGCAGGCCAGTTCTGCAACTTCCCCGATATGGAGTATGCCGAAGCCGGAGCGGCTATAGCCCCCTCACCTGAGGAACTGTTCCGGGAGTCGAACGTCATCGTGAAGGTCTCACCGCCCCAACCCGAAGAACTGCCGCTCTTCTCGCCGGGACAGATGCTCATTTCGGCACTGCACCTCGGCACCGTCAATCGGCACCTGGTGAAAACACTGCTTGAAAAAAACATCACCGCTCTGGGCTTTGAGTTCATTGAAACGCGCGACGGTGAACTGCCCATCGTACGAACCCTGAGTGAGATCGCCGGATCGCTGGCCATCCAGACCGCAGCGAAATATCTTGAAACCGGTTACGGAGGAAGCGGCATCCTGCTCGGCGGCATCGCCGGGGTTCCCCCGGCCCATGTCACGATCATCGGCGCCGGAACCGTCGGGCTGTTCGCTGCGCAGGACGCGCTCGGGCTGGGCGCGCAGGTGACGGTGATCGACAAGGAGATCAACCGTCTCAGACGGTTCGAGGCATTCTTCAACCGGCACCTCGTCACGGCAATCGCCAACGACCATTATATCTCCCAGCTCGCAAAAGTCTCGGACGTCATGATCGGCGCCCTGAGCCCCAAAAAGAAAATCATCAATCCGCTGGTCAGCGAACAGGTCGTCAAATCAATGAAACCCGGTTCGGTCATCATCGATGTTTCAATCGACCAGGGGGCATGCTTCGCCACGAGCCGGCACACCTCGCATACCAATCCGATCTACGTCAAGCACGGCGTCACCCACTACTGCGTGCCGAACATCCCCTCGGCCGTGGCGAAAACCGCATCGTTCGCCCTCACCAACACGCTGCTGCCGTTTCTTCTGAAACTCACCGAACACGAAACCATAGCCGACATCCTCTGGAAAAGCCACAGCCTGCGCAAGGGCACCTACGTGTTCAAGGGATACGTCACCAAGAAGATCCTCGCGGAGCTGACCGACTTCCCCTACCGGGAGATCGACATGCTGCTTGCAGCAAGCTAAGCCATACGCCCCGTCAGGCGCGACATTTCGGTGACTACAGATAATCAAGAGGCGTTCCCATCTTGCGCGCCACCAGCGACGCACACGACACCCCTGAATAGGTCACGGCGATCACCCCCTGGCCGGGGAACGTGCTGTCACCGGTGGCAAAAAGATTCTTTACCCTCGTCATGTTCTGAGGCTTCTGCAGAATGTTCTGTCCGGGCTTGAGCAAGGCACCGTAGGAGCCCTTCCAGCGGTTCAGGTAGCGTTCATGGGTCTGGGGGGTAGCCAGAACCTTCAGTTCCACGGCCCCGGCAAGGCCCGGCAGGATTTTTTCCGTGCGCGCAATAATGCTGTCGGCATAGCGCTCCTTTGCCTGGCGATATGTGTCGCTACCCCTTGCGTACCCATCCCATTGGGTTGTCTCCGAGGTCACGAAGGCGTGCACGACATGCTTGCCTGGCGGAGCGAGCGACGGATCGAGAATGGTGGGCGCGGAAAAGTAGATGGTGCCGCCCAGGGTATCGTAGGTTTTCCAGTCCTCGATGAGTACATGATGCACATTGAATCCCGGAGGAATCACCCGTCCGTCCACGCCAAGAAACATCTGGAACCAGCTCGGCGCCCTGAGAAAGCGCTCCTCGGGAACCCGGTAACGGGAATCGGAAACCATGCGGTTGAACGTATCCCATACGGTCGCGTTGGTAATGACGGCCCTTGCAAAAACAACCTCCCCGCTGGAGAGCCTCACCCCCCTGGCCTCACCGTTTTCCACAACGATCCCGGTGACTTCCTCCCGGTAACGCACTGTTCCACCGAACTTCTCGAAGCCGCGAACCAGCGCTGCCGGAATGCTGCCCGATCCTCCCAGTGGATAGTTGATGCCCCCGTGGTGCCGGTCGGCAAGGCAGATGCCCGCGTTCACCAAGGGCGTCGAGACAGCATCCTGTAGAGCCCAGGAATAGGACTCGATGTCGATGAAATGCAGCAGTTCCTCGTCACGGATATACTTGCGCGCGGTCCTGCCCATCGAACGGAAGGTCTTCAGGGAAAGCATCACGGTCTTAAGCGGATAACGGCCTCCCACCGAGGTCAGATGCGCAATATCCTCAAGAGAGCCTGCGGGCAGCGAACTGAGAATATCGAACACATCCTCCAGTTCCCGGTAGAACTGTTCTATCCCATCCTTTTCATCAGGAAACCGTTCAGCCAGGGCATCGAGAAACATTCTCCGGTCATATGAAGCGGCAACGTTGAAGCCGTTGGGCAGGTGGTAGTGGATCTGTACCGGATCGGGCACCGTCTCCACCTCGATACCAAGCCTGCGGAATATCCTCGTATGCAGGTTCAGGGTTCCGCTCCGTCCGTCTTCTGAAAAACCGTAAAATACCGATGCTCCGGCGTCGAAGGTATATCCATTGCGCGTGAAGGATGCGCAACTCCCTCCGGGAAAACCGTTCTTTTCGAAAATCACGGTCTGAATTCCCCGCTCCTGAAGGAGCGCCGCTGCGGTTAGCCCCCCTATTCCGGCACCGATAACAATCACCTCTGCCTGCTCGCCCATACGTTACCCCTGTTGCTTTAATATCCGGAGTCCGGTTTGTCTTCTTTGAAAATAAATGTTATAAATTAAATATTTAAGACTCCAATGCCAAAGACCGCCCCTTCAGGCCGGATAGCCCGTATCACGAACAACCCAGGTTATGGACACTCACGAATCATCAGAGAGAAAAAAACAGAAGCAAGGCAAGGATACCCTTTCCCGCGAAGAGCTGAAAAAACAGAAGGAGTTCCAGGAAGAGGCCGTAGCACATATCAATTCGCTTTACAACTACGCCCTGCACCTGACCATGAACCCTGACGATGCTGAAGACCTTGTACAGGAAACCTACCTCAAGGCCTACAAATTCTTTAATTCTTTCGAGCGGGGAACAAACTGCAAGGCATGGCTGTTTAAAATCCTTAAAAATAACTATATCAACAGATTCCGCAAGAATTCGCGGGAACCAGGCAAGGTTGACTATGATCTGATAAAGGATTTTTATCACTCGATAAAGGATACCCGAAGTGATACCAGCGAGGCCGAATCGGATTATTTCCATTCGCTCATGCATGAGGAGGTCTATCAGGCCCTGCAGTCGCTGCCCGAAGAGTTCAGGGAAGTGATACAGTTGTGTGATATTGAGGGATTCACCTATGAGGAGATAGCCAACATGGTGGAAAGCCCTATCGGGACAGTAAGGTCAAGGTTGTACCGCGGCCGTAAGCTGCTTCGCGGTCAACTTGAAAGCTATGCAAGGAAATATGGCTTTAATACCGATAAAGAAGAGTAACACACTTCACATTCAGACCATTTTCACTATGAACTGTAAAAAAGCCCATGTGCTAATGAGCTGCGCACTTGACGGAGAACTCACGTCAAAGGAGGAACAGGAGTTTCGGCAGCATCTGTCAGAATGCATGGCTTGCGCCGAGGAGTTCACCGAGGCAAAAAAAACCAAGATGATCATCCGGGAAAAAATCGTACGTTTCAACGCTCCTCAATCGCTTGTGGATTCCGTACTGAAACTCGGCGTGCTCTCAGAAAATGCCCTCCTGTTCGACCAGTTTTCATAAATTTCCGTAAAGCCTGAAAAACAGGCTTTTTTGGTTTGAATTGTATGTATTTATAGCTATATAGCTATAACGTACGAACCAAACCGTTATTCTGCAGTGCGGGTCAGGGGATTCGCATGCGTCATTAAAGGAGTGTGATGAGCAAAACGATTACCATATCCGAAGACGAAGTCAAAAAGTGGAACCTCAACATGCCTGACGAAATGCTTGAAGCCGTATCGAACCGCTTCAAGCTGCTGTCGGAGCCCATGCGTCTGAAGATCCTGCGGGTGCTCTGCGAAAGGGAACGCACGGTACAGGAAATCGTCAATGAAGTAAGCGCCAGCCAGGCAAACATCTCCAAGCATCTCGCCCTCATGCACGACAACGGTGTGGTGAACCGCCGCAAGGAGGGTCTCAAGTGCTACTACCGCATAGCCGACGACAGCATCATCTTCGCCTGCTACCTCATTTCGAAAAGCGTTGTGGAAAACCTTCAGGACAGGTTGAGCTGGATTCAGAAGGTCAACAGCAACCTCACGGCCTGATTTCCCTGCGCGCCGCCCGGTCAGCCAGCGTCCCGAAAAGCCCGAACAATCCGACCGCCTCACCTCTTGTCATCCGCCACTCTCTTCGCCCGTCCTCACGCTTTTCCTGACAAGCATGTTTCCTTCCCGCATTTCGCTCAGCATGCGCCGGTTTCCTTTCAGCAACCCCGGTCATGACATATTTTCGTATGAAGAGCCAAGAAGTATGACAATATTATCGATAAGCATGACATAAATAACCACACAAACCAGTTAAAACCCCAATAAACAAGTTTGGCACGGCTTTTGCTCTTCTGTACAATGTAACGATGAACAACAACGTATTCAACGAAACAACAGTAACGCAAACATCATTATGGAGGAAACCGCCATGCTTGTGAAATTAGCAAAAGACCCGCTGAGACTTTTCGACGATATCTGGTCCGGATCGCAAATGCCGGCAACCAATGCACCGGCTTTCAAGGTGGATATCTCGGAGGATGATACCGCCTTTCATATCGATGCGGAACTTGCCGGTCTGTCCAAGGAGCAGATAGCCCTGAACATCGAGGATGACATGCTCACCATCAAGGCCGAGCGCAAACAGGAATCGGAAGAGAAAAAGAAGGATTACCACCGGATCGAGAGAACTTACGGAAGCTTTTCGAGAAGCTTCAATCTCGGCGAAATGATCGACCAGGAAAACATCAGTGCTGATTTCGACAACGGTGTACTGCATGTAACCCTGCCGAAAGCCCAGCCGGTTCGCAAAACAAAGGAAATCTCGATCAGGTGACAGAACGCAACAATCCGGCTTCCACCACTGGTGCGGAGCCGGATAACTTTATAGACACACTCAAGAAAAGGAAGTAACGCAATGGGAAAAATCATCGGTATCGACCTCGGAACCACGAACTCCTGCGTAGCCGTCATGCAGGGCACCCAGCCGACGGTTATCGAGAATTCCGAAGGCCACCGCACAACACCCTCGATGGTTGCGGTAACCAAGACAGGAGACCGTCTCGTTGGCCAGGCCGCCAAGCGCCAGGCCATCACCAACCCGAAAAACACGGTTTTTTCGATCAAACGCTTCATGGGCCGCAAATATGACGAGGTTCCGAACGAGAAAAAGCTTGCTCCGTATGATGTGATCAACGAGAATGGAGAGGCACGCGTAAAAATCAACGACAAGATTTACTCGCCGCAGGAGGTTTCGGCCATGATCCTGCAGAAAATGAAACAGACCGCGGAGGATTTCCTCGGTGAAAAGGTGACCGAAGCCGTCATCACGGTTCCGGCGTATTTCAACGACGCACAGCGCCAGGCCACCAAGGATGCCGGAAGAATCGCGGGCCTTGACGTCAAGAGAATCATCAACGAGCCGACCGCTGCAGCCCTGGCCTATGGCCTCGACAAGAAAAAGGAGAACGAGAAAGTTGCGGTTTTCGACCTTGGCGGCGGTACCTTCGACATCTCGATCCTCGAACTGGGTGAAGGAGTTTTCGAAGTGAAGTCCACCGATGGCGACACGCACCTCGGCGGCGATGACTTCGACCAGAAAATCATCGATTACCTGGCCGAAGAGTTCAAGAAGCAGGAAGGCATCGACCTGCGCAGCGATGCGATAGCGCTGCAGCGCCTGAAAGAAGCTGCAGAAAAAGCCAAGGTCGAGCTCTCTTCGAGAACCGATACGGAAATCAACCTCCCCTTCATCACGGCGACCCAGGAAGGACCGAAACACCTGGTGATCAACCTCACGAGGGCGAAATTCGAGGCCATGTGCGCCGATCTGTTCGATAAAATACTCGAGCCTTGCCACCGCGCCGTAAAGAACTCGAAGCTCAACATGAAAGAGATCGACGAGGTGGTGCTGGTTGGCGGTTCAACCCGTATCCCGAAAGTACAGGCGCTCGTAAAGGATTTCTTCGGAAAGGAGCCCAACAAAAGCGTCAACCCTGACGAAGTCGTGGCTATCGGTGCGGCAATCCAGGGCGGCGTGCTGAAAGGCGACGTGACCGACGTGCTGCTGCTTGACGTCACTCCGCTCTCGCTCGGCATCGAGACGCTCGGCGGCGTGATGACCAGACTCATCGAAGCCAACACCACGGTTCCGACCAAAAAGCAGGAGGTGTTCTCCACGGCAGCCGACAGCCAGACATCCGTTGAAGTGCACGTACTGCAGGGAGAGCGGCCGATGGCCGCGGACAACAAGACTCTCGGACGTTTCCACCTTGGAGATATTCCGCCGGCGCCGCGCGGCATTCCGCAGATCGAGGTCACCTTCGACATCGACTCGAACGGCATCCTGAGCGTTTCCGCCAGGGACAAGGCCACCGGCAAGGAGCAGAGTATCCGCATCGAGGCCAGCGGCAAGCTGAGTGACGCTGAAATCGAAAAGATGAAGCATGATGCCAAGGAGCATGCTGCCGAAGACCAGAAGAAAAAGGAGGAAATCGACCTCCGCAATGCCGCGGACTCGCTGATCTTCAGCACCGAAAAGCAGCTCACGGAGCTTGGCGACAAGATTCCTGCCGACAGGAAGCCTCGTCTCGAGGGTGCGCTTGAAAAGCTGAAGGAGGCGTATAAGAATGGCACCGCCGAGTCCATCAAGTCCGCAATGGACGAGCTCAGCAAGGAGTGGAACGACGTTGCCCAGAACCTTTACCAGGCACCGGGCACCGAAACCGGCGCACCGGGAGCTTCCGGCCCCTCGGCCGGTGGCGACAGCCAGGAGAAGAAAGGCGGCGACGGCGAGGTCGAGAACGCAGAGTACGAGGTGATCGACGGCAACGACAAGTAGAGGTCTCGGCAAGAACAGGCACCTCCGCCAAAAAGCAGAAACGAAACGAGCCCCGGAAAAACCGGGGCTTGTTTCGTTTTGCATGAAAAATGGCGCCATGGCCGGAACCCGGTCCGTAAACCGCTTCTACTTCGCAGTGTTGCTCCACTCTATCATCATGATGGCGGGCGCGGAACTGTTGTAGCTCACGGTATGTCCCTTGCGTTTGTGGTCGAAGATGGTGAGCAGGTAGCGCTCACCGCTCTGGTCGGTGAAGTACAGGTACATTGAGCCGGAAAACAAGCCCTTGGGGCCCTGTGCATCGACACTGAGACAATACTCGTAGATGCCCGAAACCTTGTCAAGGCGTATGCCGAAAACGCTTGCCCCTTGGTTAGCCCTGATACAGCCGGACAAATCCCTGTTGCCGTTGAGCACGACAGACTCGCCCGGCTGCAGGCCGGTTGAGGATCGCGCGGAGGAGTTTTCGCCGCAAACACCCTCGAACAATCCACCGACCATCCCCGGCGTCACGCTGAATCGCACGAAAAGCGGATGGCCTTTCGTCGGCACCTTGCCCGGGGTCTCCCACGGCCCGTCCCCGGACTTCGCCTGAAAACTGCTCCCTCCCGAGCAACTGTTGGAATAGACTCCTGTCGGACAGTCGAAATTGAAAACAGCCTCCGTGCCTCCATCATCGCGATAGGTAACCGTGGCATCGGAGCCGTGCGGAGGAACAAGGTTCGGATAATCCTGTAGCCACAGGGTGGAAAAGGAGCCCGCCCTGATGCTTTCGGGCAATGTCACGAAGTGGCCGTTGCCGACACTTGCGTCCGGAACAAGAAGAAGATCCCTTGTATTGCGGGAGTTGTCGATCTGAACGTAACAGGAGAAGTCCATAAAGGGCTCGACCACGATTGATGCGGCAGGGGCATCGAAGGAGTTCACCGCAATACCGCCCTCGTGTTTGATCGCCTGCATGTTTTTCGTGACCAGCGGCGACTCCCGGTTGACGACGGCGTATGAAACAAACCGGCCCGGCATGTCGGCTTTCGAAGGACACATGAAACCGGAATTCACATAGTTGACCATCGACGTCCTGAGCTTCGAAATCGAGAAGTGGGTGTGGCCCAGCACGACAAGCTCCGCATTGCGCCTGAACGCCTCACGCTGTGCAAACCACCCCATGAAGGAGGCGTCATAGTCGGCCATCGCGGCTTTTGTGGCCACGAGCAGCCCCTCTTCTCCACCGCCGTTCTCCGCAATCCACCGTGAGAAGAGGCTGTTGTAAATCCGCTTCACCTCGTGCAAGGTAGTCGAACCACCCCCGGGAAGCCTGACAGGCAATGATTCAGACAGGTGCAGTTTGCCTGCGATGCCGTCGATTAGCGCGTCGGATAGCGATACATCCGCCGACGCTGCCGCATGTTCGATGATCGAGAGAAAGTCGATCTCGCCCGGATACCCCTGATCCTTCAGGTCAGAAACGGTCTGGCCCGGCTTCAGATGCGATTGCCAGTAAGTGGCGATGATCCGGGTCACGAAGTGTCCTACCGGCAGCGGAGCCCAGCAGGTCGAATGGTCGGGAGCATTGAAAAGCGTGAACTCGTGACCGTGTGTCACGAGCAAACGACGGTCTCCTGCCGGATTGTAGAACTGCGGGGCATAGCGGAGGCGATGGCCGCCGGGACTGGTGATGGCGGCAACATCCATTTCGGTAACCGCCATGTCGTGGTTGCCGGGCACGTAGGTAACCGCCCCGTCCAGCGCATCGAGAACGCGGGCAAGGGCACCCGTCGGGCCGAAGATAGAGGGGTGCATTGCCGTAATCCGGGAGAACACGGGCGGTACGACATCGAAGGGATACGTCCACAAATCGACAACGTCACCAAGCAGCACAAGCTCGCTGACGGCCGCAGCGTTGTCGATGATGCTGTCAATCACTGCAACAACATACTCCTCATGAATGGCCGGCTGATACCAGCAGGTCGGCGAATTGTCACCGATGTGGATATCGCTCAGAACCACCACCGCTTTTTTCATGGCACCCCCCCTTTCAGAACCACAATGACGGTTGTCCTTTTGCATCTGCAACTTCGAAAGGAGCAGATACCGGGCTCAAGAAACCCTGCGGGTCCGTATCCCGAACCAGCCCCATGCCGGTCAGGCCGTTGTATCAGTAATGCCGAAAAATCCGCCGCTCAGCTCCCCCCCCCTCGAAATAGGCCTTGGTCTAAATGTAAAACGAGAAATCGAGAGCATTCAGAATCCTCTCGATTTCTTATTTAATCTTAAATCATCATCAGCTACTCAATTGTTATTTTAAAAAAGAAAAAATCATTTCTTTTTTTCTTTTTTATAAGGGAAATCTTTTGAAATTCCCTTCATCAATGATTTAGCCAATCCCTCTGCTGAATGAAGTGGATCCATCCCAGTGGACAAAAAACAGGCTGATTCAAGTTAGCAACTCACGGTTCATGCAGCTGAATGGTGCTGCCCCATTTCAACGAATTTATCCACAATCCTTGCTCCACCGCCTGAAGCCGAAGCATAGACATCATCTGGTGTCTGATAGCCCAACGACTGGTGCAACCGCTCGGTGTTGTAGAACCGGAAATACTCCTGCAATCCCTGATGCAGTTCAGCTCCTGACGAATAGCCTTTCAGATACAGGTCCTCATGCTTGAGGCTGCGCCACAACCTTTCGACAAACACGTTATCCAGCGCCCGACCTCGTCCATCCATGCTGATACGAACAGCAGGATATTCCCTGATGGCGCTGATAAACGCATCACTGGTGAACTGGGCACCCTGATCCGTATTGAATAGTTCCGGCGTTCCGTACTTGCCAAACGCTTCCTGCAGGCAGGAGACGCAGAAACTGCTGTCCATGGTGTTCGATAACCGCCATGCGAGTACCTTACGGGAATACCAGTCCACAATGGCCACCAGATACATGAATCCACGAGGCAGCCGGCAGTACGTTATGTCAGCGCTCCAGACCTGATTCGGATGGCTGACCGTGACACCGCGCAGCAGATACGCAAACACCTTGTGCTCCGGATGCGGCTCACTGGTTTTCGGATTCGCCATGATACCCCGGCAAGACCGAGCTTGAGCATCAGTCGCTGAACCCGCTTTCGGTTGATCCGATAGCCTTGCCGCCTCAGGTAGTGCGTCATCCGTCGGCTACCGTAGAACGGATGACGGGTGAACTCCTGATCGATGATCTCAAGCACCTGCAGTTCTTCTGTATCCGGTTCATGAAGCTTCGGTTTCAGGTAGTAGGTCGAGCGGTTCGAACAAGTCGAACGCTATGGAAAAAGTACGGATATTACAAAAAAAGCCGGGTACTGAGGAACTGACTGGGTACTGGGTACAGAAAGGATATTTTCCATCTGAATGATAAAAATAATACTCTGGAATACAAAGACCGACAAAAAAAATCTTGCCCGGTCACAATGAAGAACGGAACCATGATGGAGAAGAAAATTCCGACAGGAGGGATTCGGGTGGAATCCCTTTTTTATTTTGCGATGTTTTGCTAACTTGGAAGTTGTTGAAGGTACACACTGCTGTGTGTATTATTTGCCAATACAAATCATGCGCAAACAATGCAACCTCAGCTCAGTCGTCCATTTACCGGAGAGAACCAGGTACGGAAAACCACCTCGGGCCCCTGGTCGGGAAACGCGGTTCATAAAGCTGAAAAATATTTCATTACTTCCGCGAAAAGAGACCGCAACGACCGCCTTCAACTTGAAATCAGCCCGGCATCAGGACGCAGAAAGCTCCTGCCAACCAGGGAGATGGTCGACAAGGTCATCTCGGGCGAAATCGAGTTGTTCGTCCTCACGACCCAGCCCGACATCGCCATCAATCTTGCGCGGAAGGTGCTCGACAACGAGAACCGTTACGTCATTGACTTCGACAAGCGTGGCGTGAAGTGGACCATGCGGGACATCCCTGTTTTCTACGACTCGCTGCACCGCCAGCTCTGCGTCGAGATCGACCGCCGAACCTATACGCTGAACGAGTTCTTCAAGTAAGCACGATTTTTCTTCAGCTGTAAAAAAAATGCCGTGAATTCAACAGAATTCACGGCATTTTTTTTGCCCTCACCCCGCCGTAACCAACGAAACCCCACTGCATACGGGACAGCAACGGGAGGCTGTCTGTAACCGTCAACAACCCCTGCAACTGCACCTTTATTCTGCAGTTCCGGGAGTATCTTTCAGGCACATCGCTGAATTGCTGGCGCAACAGGAAAAGCTCCCTGTTTCTTCAGATATCGCTCGCACTGCATGCGGATATCGTAGCCGAGCATCGCACCGATCACAAAATCCTCTTCCGGGTTGAGATCTCGAAGTTTCTTCTCTCCGGTGACCGACCTGACAACGGCCACACATTCCGGAGCACCGAAAAAGATATTGATGCTCTTTTTACCGACAGCATGGATGTGGTAATCGATACCGTATCGGCGCAGTTTTGCAGTTGCTTCGAGCATGTGCCGAACCGGAAGGGTATGCATCACCAGGCTCCGTAGCCCTTTGCGAAACTCGTAGATATGATGGATCAGAACCTTCATGGTTACGATGTTTTGAGTGCTTGAAAAAACCATTTCCCCCCAGCTCGCTTATCCCTCGATCCACTGATACCAGGTCGTCCTGTGTCCGCAGCACTTGCCGCAGCAGGTGTTTGAAAAAACATCTCCGGTTTTCATTTCGACACTCCCTTTTCTGACCCAACGGTCGAGCATGGATTCCACGTACGCAGGATCTGCCTTGAAATGGGCGGCAATCTCCCCGAGCGATGCTCCCCTTTTTTCCGGAGGTAGTCCCTGATATCTGCATGTGTCATTGTTATCACTCCTCATTATTGTTGTAAACACGAGAGCGTCTGCACCGCCCCCTTTCAATAAAAACCACGACATGCTCGCTCAGGATGTCGATCCGGATGCCTTGCCTTTACCTCCTTTCATATACATCACTCCGGCAGCTGCCACAAGAAGGAGAGCCATGAAGGCTATCCACATGGACGATAGGGCTGGATTCCTTGAAAAGATTGCCGTCTGATATGCAATGACGGCAAAGATGTAAGCCAGAACGGTTGTCCACGCTCCGGCAAAAATGGTCCAGCCAAGGTTGGTTTCCCTGTAGACGGCAGCAATGGCCGCAGAACAGGGGAAATACAGCAGGATAAAGACCAGATAGGCGAATGCCCCGGCTGTTCCATCGAAAAGCGAAACCATCGAACCGAATATGGAAGTGCTGACCTCCTGCTCTTCGGCGGCGGATGCCGTATCGGAAACGTCGCCAATAGAAATGCCGAGCGGGTCCAGCAGCGTTTCCGAAACAGCAGCGAGATTGGCCGGAATCGTTGCGAAAGCTTCACCCAGCGAGCCTGAAAGACTGAACCCTTCATCACCTCCCCCACCTTCCCTGTCGGCTTCCCGTGTGCCTGCAGCCATCTGCGCATAGAGATTGTCAAGCGTACCAACTACAGCCTCCTTGGCAAAAATGCCGGTAAAGAGTCCTACGGCCGCCGGCCAGTTTTCCTCGCTGAGACCGAAAGGCCTGAATGCCGGTGTTATAGACTTTCCGGTAACCGAAAGCACTGAACGCCCGGTATCCTCATTACCGAAAGAACCATCCGTACCCAGAGAGTTCATGAAACTCAGTATCATAATGACCGGTACCAGCACCTTACCCGCCTTGAAAAGGAATGATTTCAGTCGCTCCCATACCCGGATTCCGATACCTTGCAGCGTCGGCAGATGGTATGGGGGCATCTCCATGATAAACGGGGATACCTCCCCTCTGAGCAGGGTATTTCTCAGGATGAAGCCGGTAAGTACGGCAACGGTAATACCAAGCAGGTAAAGCAGAAATACAAGGTTCTGCCCTCCGGCGGGAAAAAAAGCCGCCGCAAAAAGCGCATAAACCGGAAGCCTTGCGCCGCAGGACATGAAGGGTACCATCATGACTGTCATGATCCTGTCTCGTTCGTCGTTCATGGTCCGCGCCGACATGATCGCCGGCACCGAGCAGCCGAAGCCGATGAGCATGGGAATGAAGGCTTTCCCCGGCAGGCCTGTTGCCCTCATTCCCCGGTCCATGACATAGGCCGCCCTTGCCATATATCCCGAATCTTCGAGTATGGAAAGGAAAATGAACATGAACCCGATGGGCGGAATGAAAGTGGCCATGGTCTGCAGTGCACCACCAAGGCCTGTCGCGAGGATGGTCACCAGCCACTCCGGAGATCCGAATGATGCAAGCAGAAGCCCGAACCCGTCAACGAAAAGCGCTCCGGCGGCAATATCGAAAAAGTCGATGAACGCGCCGCCAATATTGATGGTGAACAGGAACATCAGGTACATGACAAGAAGAAATACCGGAATGCCGAGAAACCGGTTGAGCACAACCTGGTCCAAACGATCGCTGAACACCGCCTTCTTGTCGGCCCTCCTTTTGACGGCGCTTCCTGAAAGTTCGCCGACAAACCGGTAGTGGGTATCGGCTATAACAATATCCGCATCATCACCGAGCTGCCCGGACAGGACATCACGGCGACGTGCAACAAGTTCGCGCACGGACGGCTCAAGCTTCGCCTCAAGACTATCATCCCCTTCCAGCAGCTTGAGCGCAAGCCATGCCGGGTCGTACTGCAGCACCCCTGCAGCTATGGAAACCTCCGCGGACATCTCCCTTATCGCCTTGTCAAGGACTTCCGGATACGTGACCCGCTTACCTGCAATCCGTTTTTCGGCAACTCCGGCTGCTATCGCATCCTTCAATTCACCAACCCCTTCGCCGCGAGACGCAACCAGCGGAATAACCGGCGTTGCCAGACGTTGTGAAAGCTCTGCAACATCGGTCTCGATACCTTTTTCCGCTGCAACGTCGGTCATGTTGAGTGCAACGACTACCGGAACCTGCATTTCAAGCAGCCTGCTGGTCAGATAGAGATTCCTGTCGGGATTTGAAGCATCGACAATGTTGACGATAAGATCTGCTTCACCCGACATGATATAGTCCCGGGCTATCACCTCATCACGGGAAAGTGCCGAAAGTGAATAAATGCCGGGCAGATCGACAAGCTCATATCGTGTTCCGTTATGCGTAAAGTGACCGGTCTTCCGATCGACCGTCACGCCCGGCCAGTTTCCAACCCGCTGGTTCAAGCCGGTCAGCACGTTGAACAGCGCGGTCTTGCCGCAATTCGGATTCCCCACGACGGCCACGACGCTCCCCTTCACCTTCATGCCTTGCGGCTTCACCACAACTCCAATCATTTCCTCGGTCTGCATCATTCCACCTCCTCTACAAGGACTCCTTCAACCTCTTTTTTTCGAAGCGAAAGCCTGTAGTTTCTGACAGACACTTCAATAGGATCGCCAAACGGCGCAACACCCTCAACCCTGATCACCTCGCCGACCAGCACCCCCATATCGAGAAGCCTTTTGCGTAAAGCCGGTACGGCATCGATTTTCAAAACCCTGCCGGCCTGCCCTGTTCTTAATTCCGATAAATTCATGTGAGTATCCTTCTTACTATTATTTGCATAGCCGTTCGCTTATCCAGCGCCATTTTTCCATCCCTGACCCTGAGCAGCAGCGGCACTCCGGGAGTGTTCTGTACCACCTCGACAACCTGGCCCGGAGAAAAACCCATCTCGGAGAGACGCGCAGAGCGCGTCTCTCCCCTGCCGTACCGGTTCCTGCCGTCACTGCCGAACTCACTGTTACGGGCACAAGCGCCGGACTGATGCCGCTCTGCATGCCTGACGCCGACTATTTCCGCCGTTTCACCGCAACTCAGCATTGCCAATGGACACATCACCGCTTTTCCCTGATTTTTAAAATTCCATGGCAAGCTGGAGCGTCACCATATCGCTTTTCGTGCTGTCTTCGTTTTTCATGTGCAGGTACTCCAGCGCAAGCGTAGCCTCCTCGGCAAGGTCATAGGCAAGCGTGGCTCCGTACTGCTCTTCCACCTCGAAATCATCCGCGCCTGCGTAGCGGAAAGCGAGATGGAGCGGAAACGGAAAATCATAACCGATTTCGAAATTGCAGGCCTGCGGCTGCAAGCCCGCCAGATCGCCATCGGAGAAGGTATCAGCAGCCGTGAGGTATTCTGCCCGGAATTCGAAGCTGCCTATGCCGGCGATACCGTAAACGGAGTATCCACCAACAAACTCCGAGGTTTCATGACCATAGGGTTCGTAGGCATCCTGCAAGCCGTCCGTATCGGCAATATTGCTGATCCAGGAGGCGCCCAGAGCATAACGGAACGACTCGCCCACCTCTCCTTCGGCACCGATAGCTGCAACGATGGTGTTGATGTCATCCTTTCCGGGTTTCTGCACATCACCCTTCAGCACGGCAAGCGATGCGGTAACAGGATCAGCCTCATAGCCGATGCGAAGCGTCGCGTGATGCTTTGTTTCGCCAAGTTCGAGCGTCAGAGGATCGGAAATCATGCCGGTCGCAAAATGACCGAAGACCTGTGTCATGCGCCCGGCTTCGGCGAAAAAAGGCATATCCTCTTTTTTCATGCTGATGTAGGCTTCGTCCACAAGCAGTTCGTCATCGCCGTCCTCTTCATAGAGCAGCACCGCATAAGCGCTGAGCCAGTCAGCCACCCTGGCTTCAAGATCGAGTTCAAAAGTTGCAAGAGAGAGATCGCTCGAACTGTCGCCATCACTGTCGATGTACGAGCCCTCGACCTCTACAAGCCCGGAAAAACCGAACCCCTTGACAAACTCTTTCTTTTCCTGCTTGTTATCGGCTCCAAAGGAAGGCGTGGCAAGCAGGACTGCCAGGCAGGAAAGGGAAATGGACTTGGTAACGGTGTTCATCACTGAAAATGTGTTTGATGGTTGTAAAACCGGTTCTTACGGCAACTGAAACCCGGTGCGATGTTCATTATTGAATCGCATAATATATTTTTATTTAGATTAATTACAAATAAAGTCACAAAAAAAAGAACAGCTCCGGTATTGCCGGAGCTGTAGGACATCAACCGAAAAAAGCCTGCTTACTGGAGCTTCTTCTTTGCCTGGGCGGCTTCCGGCGAAGAGGGATACACACTGATCACATCCCTGAACCGGGCTTTCGCGTTCACCGTATCGCCAAGCTTCTCGAAAGCGAGCCCCTGCTTGTAGAGCGCCGCGGGACGCTTGTTGCTCTTGGTGTATTTGGCGATGAGGGTCTGGTACTCGAGCACGGCCTTCTCGTACCACTTCTCGCTGAAATAGCTTTCGGCAAGATAGAACTGTGCGTCATCGAACAGCTCCGATTTCGGATAGGCCTGCATGAGCGCGGTGAAGCTTTCACGCGCCGAAGCGTAACTTCCCTTTCCGAGCTTCTGCACGCCATCGTTCAGGAGCGCGCTGTCGCTCGACACCGGCGCCTTCACGGCGCCCTGAGATGCCGCCGGCAGGGTTGCAGGCTTCATTGCGGATGATTTCTGGGAAGGCACCCCAAGTTGCTGCTCCAGGCGGGAAAGCCGGGTATCGATATTGTCCATCTTCTGGACAAGAAGCGAGTCTTCAAGACCAAGACGACCGAAGGTCTGCTGGTTCTTGTATCTGGACTCCTCGAGTATGCCCTTGAGCTGCGCCACCTCATCACGAAGCTGCTGCACATCGGAATAGGATGCTGCCGACTGTGATTTTACCGATTCCGATTCGTTCCTGAGTTTCTTGACGTCATCGGAAACGACCACCAGGTCGGATTTCGATGCACAGGCATTCAGAAGAAGAGCCGGACCAAGTATCAATAAAGCGCTTCTGATTTTCATACCATAAAAATGGAATAGGTTCCTCATATAACGGCGGGAGCGGTTCATTTCACGACAAAATGCGCTCTCCGGTTCTTTGCCCATGCCTCTTCGCCCTGTCCCTTGTCGAAGGGACGCTCTTCTCCGTAGGTAACGGTTTCAAGGCGGGAGGAGGAAACACCGAGCCTTTCCATGAATTCCCTGGCAGTAACAGCCCTTCGCTCTCCCAGCGCAATATTGTATTCCGAAGTTCCACGGTCATCACAATGCCCTTCGATAAGCACCGACCTGCCGGGATTGCTTTTCATCCATCCTGCATTCTGCGTGAGCCTTTCCTGGGCTTCAGGAGAAAGCATCGAGCTGTCGTAATCAAAAAAGACATCTCCTATAGGGCCTGTCTGGAATTCGTCAAATCCGTACCCCCGGGTACCCTGCATGCCGGCTCCGGCACTCCCGCCCTGAAAAGCGGTTCCGGTATCGGCATCTGCTGACGTCACGGCGCTTTTGGAGGAGCATCCGGCACTGGCCATCATGGCAATCACAAGTAATCCCCTGATTCTGACTTTCATGGCAACATGGTATTTTAATCATGGAAAAAAAAGGGCAGACATGACTGCCTGCCCCGAAGCGAACAAACAAGCAAGGAAGGCGGTGCTTACTTGGCAGGAGCTGCTGCAGGTGCTACGCCGCCCTGACCGACGAAATGAGCCCTTCTGTTCTGTGCCCAGGATGCTTCGTCATGGCCGAGAGCGAACGGACGCTCTTCACCGTAGCTGACGGTCTGCATTCTTGCTGCATCGGCACCGATGTTGACCATGTAGTCCTTTGCGGCATTGGCACGGCGCTCACCGAGAGCCATGTTGTACTCGTTGGTGCCGCGTTCGTCGCAATGGCCCTCGATAACGAGCGTGCCGGCAGGATTCTGCTTCATCCAGTCGAAGTTCTTCTGGAGCTGCTGGGTTGCCTCAGCGCGAAGTTCCGACTTGTCGTAATCGAAGAAAATATCTCCAAGCTCGACGGACGGAGGCGGTGGCTCGGGAGCTACGACAACATCTTTTTCACAGCAGCAGGCTCCAAGAAAGAGCATGCCTGGAATGAACATGCCTTTGAGTAGTGGTTTTACGGTTCTCATGTTTCCCCCTTTTTAAGGTTATTACAAAGCAATTATACTAACGGAACAAAGACCAGGAAGGCTGCATCTGATCGCCATCCATCTGTAATAAACGCCGCTGGTTTTCTCCGTTCGAACTCATTACATAAAGCTTCTTTCCCCCCTGACGATTGGAGGTGAACACGATCATACTCCCATCCGGAGACCACGAAGGAGATTCATTCTCACGTGCACCGCCGGTAAGCCTTTTCAACCCCGAACCATCGGCATTTATAACAAATATATTGATTTCCCCACTTTTTTCCCATGTTGTGTATGCAATTTTATCTCCTGAAGGAGACCACGAAGGCTGGGTGTTGTAACGACCGCTGAAGGTGAGCCTGCGAGTCTGGCCCGACTGGACATCCTGAATGAAGATCTGCGGAAGGCCGTTTCTCGACGAGACAAAGGCCATCTTGCTGCCGTCCGGGGAAAAGGAGGGAGAAACGTCAATGCCCTTGCTGTTGGTAAGCCTTCGGGCAATTGCGCCGTCGGAACGGACAAGATAGATCTCCTGGTCTCCTTCAAACGAAAGCGTGGTTGCCACCTCGCTGCCGTTCCTCCATGAAGGATCCACACTGACCCCGTTCTTGCTGACCGAAACGATCTTGTTGCCTTCCATGGTTCTGATGAAGAGCGTGGGCCGGCCGGACGAGTATGACGTGTAAGCAAGATAACGGCCGTCAGGCGACAGCACGGGTGTCAGGGATATCGATCGGAAGTTTGTGAGCTGCTGGACACCCTCGCCGTCGAAATCGCACTGGTAAATCTCCTTTGAGCCGGTCTTGCTCGAGACGAAAACGATCTTGCTGCCGAAGTAGGATTTCTTGCCGGTCAGCAGCTCGATGAGGTCGGCGCAGAATGCATGGCCCATAGAACGGAGCTGATTTTCCTTGCCGCTGTAGGACTTCTTCATGAGCAGCTTGTTTCCGAAGGTGTCATACACCTCCATGTCGAGGTTCACCATGCCCCCCTTCTTTGAAACGGATCCTCCGGTGTACACTTCCGCCCCGACGGAACTGAGCGCCCCGAAGTTCAGGTTGGCTCCGGAACGGACGTTTGACGGAGGAGGAAGCATGGAGAAAAGATTGGAGAATTCCAGACCTCCCCTGACGATTTTGTCGAGCTCCTGGGCCCACTCGGACTCTTTTCCTCTCTTGGCAGACGATCTGTCGAGCACAAGGGCTATCTTGCCTGCCCCCTGCTTGCGAATGGCAATATACTCCCCTTTTTCTTCGGCATGAGCCGTGAATGGCGAAAGAAAAAAGCACCAAAGCAGCATGAGCGCTGCAGTCACCATTTTCAGATATCGGGATGTTCTACCACAAGTGATCATGCCAAATGAAGTTAACGTTCCTGAATACTACTAAATATCCTGATCAGTGCAAAACGCCATCTTTTCCGTTCAGAGTTAACAGGGGATTGTCGGAGAATGCGTCCGGCAATTGCGAGTGATTGCAAGACTGGTTCGCATAACGAAATATATGCATAAAAAACCTATGGGAACCTCGATTTATTGAGTTTTGATATATCTCTGTACTTGAGTCAGCCGGAAAGCTCGTAGTCGATCCTAAAAAACACCGTTCTTTGACACATTTTGGGCTTAAAAGCCCCCTGGAAGCACCTCT
>VGMX01000023.1 GCA_016866305.1 Chlorobiota bacterium
AGGAGGGAGCTGCTGGAGTCGATATGGGACGGAACATCTTCCAGAGCGATGCACCGCTTGCCATGATGAAAACGGTCGGGAAGGTCGTTCATGAGAACATGCCTCCCGCCGAAGCGTACGAGTATTTTCAGAGCATCAGGGCTGAAGGGTAGACGCAGAAAAGCATCTGGCGCAATGGTTTAGAGCCAGTCGGCAAGTAACTTCGCTTCCCAGTTCCATCTTTCAAAATGATTCAGTTCAGTTACCGTTGCATGATCAAGCTCTTCTCTCGTAAAATCGAAGCCTTCCTGCCGGATGATTGCCCAGCGGTCTTCTTTTGTTGCAGCATTGTGTATTTTATCCGATATCTCCTTGTCCTGCTTCATTTTTGCAAGAAACAACTTTGCGGAATCCTGTGACATACGGCGAAGTCTCCTTTTTTAATTGTAAATCAATGTTAAGGCAACAAATTTAACCAATAAGTCCGGAACAAGAAAAGAAAAATATCCTGGACGGCAGGTTCCATGGGCTAACAATTTGGGCCATGGTTCTTTGGGTTGTTATTTTACGTGTAGCATGAATTACCATAAGCATTAACGTCATTTGTCATGGCAGTTGATAAAGTTCGAACGCTCTACCCGAGGGTAGCCGAGTATTTTGGTAAAATCAGGAATGGGAACAGGTATCTGGAGCATATTCTGGAGGTGGATAGTTTTTGGCAAAATATCGAGCAGTCCCCATGCAGCAAGGTTGTCCTTCAGGGAAGCGAACTGCCAGAAGATGCATGTATTGCTGACGAGTATGATCTGGTTTATGCCGGAGGCACATTGGGATTGTTGCATGCGGCGGTCATGGCTTCGAAATACGGAAGAAAAGTACTTGTTTTTGACCGCCATGTGAGCGGAAAACCAAGCCGTGACTGGAATATATCCCGGGATGAACTTGAAAAGCTTGAACAAGTCGGCCTTTTATCATATGAAGAGATCAACGCGATTATTGCCTGCAGGTATAAAACAGGTTGGGCTGAGTTTTACGTCGAAAACGGTCGGAAAAAGCGGCTGTATCTCGATAATGTGCTTGACTGTGCTATTGAGAGCGACCAACTGCTTTCCTTTGCCAAGCAGAAAATTCTTACCGATGAATCCAGCAGGGTCATTGACAAGATGACATTCATGCGGTGTTTTCAGTTTCCTGAGAGTGTGGTGATAGAGGTTGAGAACAGTATGCATGAGCGGGTGTATTTCAGAGCCAAGGTATTTGTTGATGCGATGGGAGTGCATTCATCGGTTGCCATGCAGTTGAATGACGGCGCTTCCTTTACACATCTCTGTCCTACAGTCGGGACTGTTTCCAGCGGCCTTGAAAATGTTGAGCCGGATATAGGCGAGATTCTTGTAAGTACGGAGCCGGCCGATACCAGTTCAGGAAGAGGACGTCAACTGATATGGGAAGGGTTTCCTGCCGGTGGCGATCGCTATACCACCTATCTTTTCTTTTATGATTCCCGGAGCTCCGATAATGATAAATCTCTGCTTGGTCTCTTTGAAACATATTTCCGGAAATTACCTTCCTATAAAAAACCAGGAAAGGATTTTGTCGTCCATCGCCCTGTGTATGGAGTTATACCGGCGTATTATCATGATGGGTTTGAGCGAACCCGTCAAGTTGCCGATAATAATATCCTGATGCTTGGAGATGCCGCTGCACTTGGTTCCCCACTGACTTTTTGCGGTTTTGGTTCATTTGTTCGTAATCTCAAGTCATTGACCGAGGGGCTTGAAAGAACCTTGGCCAGTAACGGCTTTGAAAAGAAGAATCTCGAAAAGATAAGCGCCTACGAGCCAAATGTCGCCGCAATGGCGAACCTTATGAAATATATGTGTTATAATAAGCATACGGACCATCCGAATTTTGTCAATGAACTGATGAATGAAGTGATGATAGTTCTGGACGGCCTGCCGCCAAGATACAGGGAAGCAATGTTCAAGGATACTCTGGAGCTACCCGATCTGCTTCTCATTGGTTTGAACGTGGCATGGAAATATCCCGGTGTCTTGACGGCGACAGCAAGCAAACTCGGTCTGGATGGATCACTTGGGATGATGAAAAATATGATAGGCTGGGCAATGTCATCAAAAGCTTCAAATTGAAATCTTTATCCATCTTAAACAGGTTCTGACATGGCAAACGAATCACGAAAAGGCGGTTTTTTTTCCGTATTCAGAAAAAAGGACAAATCCGTCCCAAACAAATCGGCTATTGCACCGCAGCAATCCGAAACAAAGGCAGTTTCTTCTGAAAAGCCGGCTGTATCGGTTCCGCGTGAGGTGACGCCGAAGCCCGTCGCAAACGTAAAGCCTGCAGCCTCTGCGGAACAACAGGAAAAACCTGTTGTTTTTGAGGCGATCGATACGGCTGCTGCTTTTAGCGCTTGCTGGAAGGCTTTTGGTGACTTGGGCGTATCGCAGTTAAAGACAGTTGAAATGGTGCTGACTATGCTGTCAAATTCCATCGCTAAAATTGCCAATGGGCAGCAAACGAAATAAGTGGAAGTTTTTTAAAAAACCAATTCAAAAGGGAAAGAAATGCCGCAACTACCACAGAATATTATACCGGAGGAATTGACGAAGCCTGCAGCGGCAATTGTGAGCGGGGCTTTTTTACTCTCACCGCTTGGTATTCCACCTTTTATCAGGGGTATTCCAAGAATTCTGCTTGCCGGAGCAGGTGGATTTCTTGCAGGAGCGGTTGCTGAAAAGGTTATTGAGAACATTGGGCTGATATTGCCGCCTCAGCCTGAAGAGGATTAGCTGTATACTTAAGTTTCTTGCTGAACAATTATCTTGTCACAAACAGGTAATTTCAGGAGGATACTATGAATGCCGAAAAGAAGGTCATCAAGCACAAGTTATCAGTTCTTGAACTGGCTCACTGAAACCCTTGGCAGCATCTCATCGGCTTGCCGCCAGAAAGGGGTCTCGCGCACCCGGTTCTACGAGTACAAACGCCGCTTTCAAACCCATGGAATGGAAGGCGGACGTGCCCCCGCAAACAAAAACGACTGGAAATGAGGCCCGCCCTTGCTTCCGGAAAGACTTCGACGACAGCAGACACTATCAACCAACTAACTCAGCAGACCCGATTCTCCATTTCCAGCTGAGGCAAACAATTTTAAGGTCATATTGGAATCGTTCATGTACGGAACTGTTGGACGAGTAAACCTGTTTATCAGGAACACTCGGGCAGCAGATGCCCATTCATCATGAGCTGAATCGGGCTTCCGCTGAAGAAAAGAATTCCAGCGCCTGACCTGAGGAAAACAAGAGCATGAAACAACATAGAGGAGAAAGAAACGTTTTTGTGTAATCATGGAAGTTGTAGGAAAAAGCAAAGCATTAGTGGTTCTTGAGTCATGCCTGCAGGAATCGAGTGTATATTTCTCAAATCACGAGAAAATCCTGAAATGCAATCCATACTGCAGATATGTCCGCTACATACAGGATCTCGATGTTTTTCAATGGACCTTCGAGGTTGACGATCCTCGAAACAACCCGATCGTAGCCATCTTTTTTGTCAGACAGACCGAAGAGCATATTCCGACAGACAGTGCTGTTTTCAAGCGCTATGCAGGGGAAAGCCGGGCTGCCATCGATACAGGGACCCCTGGGAAAAAAATAATCTGGAAAACCGTCGAGTCGGTACCGGAACTGCTTTTCAGCAACAACCATACCTTCATCGGCAAGACTTTTTCAGAAATCTTTCTTCTTCACCAGACTGACAACCGGACATCCGTGCATTTCGAAACAAATATATCGCTGGATTTCAAACTATCATTCCCGCTCAATCTCATGCCGGAACCGGCTCTGAAATTCATGAGCGATCTGATTATGTCAAAAATCATGCAGCAGGCCACTGAAAGCATGCTCTGTCAGGTTCAATCGGATATCTGCTGCTCTATGCCTGAAATTGCCGTCGAAGGGGGGAAGAAATAGACAGGAAAGATGGCAAGGCAGAATTTGTCTGCCTGTTGTCTGAGATTATCAGCATAAGTATCATGCAGCATGTACGGCGCCTTCTATGCAAAAAAGGCTTTACTCATGCCTCTTGATCACTCGATACAAAACACCTATTTTGATTCACTATTCTGTTGTATCCTTGAAAAATTCACCTCTTGCCATGACTAAACCATCGAAAATACAGTCGCCTCGCTTCGACGAACCATTGTGCAGCAAATGCGGTCTATGCATGGGTAATGCCTGGCCGGTGAAGGAGAGCCTGGAAAGCTGTGTTTTTCGTTGTGGATGGGTAGAAAATCATGAACAAAGAATTTTCGGAAGAGTAAGGAACCCGGATGACAGCGACGAACTGCGTTTCGGTATCAGCCTCAAACGATTCAACGCAGCACTGAAAAAACCTGTCAATGGCGCGCAATGGAGCGGCATCATTACCCGAATATCGACAATGGCTCTGCAAACAAACCTTGTGGACGCGGTGCTTACGCTTCATGGAGAGCCTCTGAAACCAAAAGCAGTGCTTGCTAAAACCGCTCAGGATATTCATGAGGCCCGCGGCAACAAACCCGTGCTGTCTCCGGTGCTTCAGGCATTGCATACGGCTTATCGGGAAAAAACAACCAGGCTCCTGGTTGTCGGTGCTGCCTGCCATGTACATATGGTGAAAGATTTTACAAGAAAAAGTCCCTATTTTGCCAATTTGGAACTGTATATCATAGGCATCCCTTGTACAGATAATCTGGAGCCATCCCATCTTCAATGGGTTTTCCAAAATATCAGCAAAAATCCTGAAACGGTTATCAATTTCGAATTCATGCAGGACTACAGGGTCCATATTCTGCACAAAGCCGGAAAAGTCGAAAAAATCCCTTTTTTCTGCCTTCCATCAGCGGTTATGAAAGTAGGGGTGTTTCCGAACTCCTGCCTGAGTTGCTTTGATTACATCAACAGTCTTTCAGATATCACCGTCGGCTATTTAGGCGCACCCTACAGCAAAAACAGAAAAACGCAATGGATTATTGTCAGAACGGAAAGAGGAGAAAAGCTGCTGGATCTTATCAATGATGAAATAGAAAAGTCTCCTGAAGTTTTTTTTGGCGATAGTCATCTTGCGGTACAAGTAGCACTTCAGCCGACTCTTATGCCGATTCTTCAACCGGAGAAGCTTGATGACCGGAAAGCGATGCCTAAATGGCTGGGCATCTATCTGAGCCATAAAAAAGCGAAATCCGGTCCGGGAGGCACTGAATTTGCAAAATACTCAATAGATATTCATGCTATAAGGAACTTCTATTTCCTTAAGATGTACCGTCCAGGCGATATAGGCATTGTACCGACCCATATCTATGACCTTCTTTCTCAATATGAGCTTTCATCGATAGAAAAAATAATCGAGTCCCGAATTTAACCGAACAAACTGCTATTAACATGAAAAACATCGTCATCACCGGAAGCAGTAGAGGAATTGGCCTGGGTCTTGCGCATGCATTTCTCTCAAAAGGCTGCCGTGTCATGATCAGCAGCAGCAACAGCAGTAACCTTGACAAAGCCCTGAATGAACTGATCGAGCAGCATGGCTCCGAACATATCTCAGCTAAAACCTGTGATGTTGCCAACTATAAGCAGGTTCAGGAACTTTGGAACCATGCGCATAAATCGATCGGCCGGGTAGATATCTGGATAAACAACGCCGGCATTGTCCACCCGTTGCTTCCGTTCTGGAAACTCGATATGAAACAGATAGGCCATACCCTCGATGTAAATCTTGCCGGAACCATAAATGGATCTCATGTAGCCATCAGAGGAATGATCGAACAGGGATCGGGATACCTGTACAATCTTGAAGGTCAGGGGGCCGACGGGGGAATAATTCACAGAATGGGTATTTTTGGAACGACCAAGGCGGCTGTACACTATTTCTCGAAATCCCTTATTGAAGAGACCAGGTCGCTTAAGATCAAGGTTGGCACAATCATACCGGGAATCATACGTACGGCGCTGCAAGCTGACACAGCACAGCAAACCGATGCTGGCAGGCTTTTTCTTTCACTGCTTGGCGAAAATGTTCGGGAAGCAACGGAAGACCTTGCAAAAAGAATTCTTGCAAACAATACACATGGTGCATGCATTAACCGCATGACGCCGCCCGACATGATCGGTAAACTCGCGTCATTGCCTTTTAATTTTTTATTGGGCAGGTGACCTGACTGCAATGGAAATAGCAACGACACAAAAAAAGATAACGTGTATACTGAACTTGCTATCTTTTTCTGGACTATCTTGTCCCCATGCGCGGAGACTTGACAATCAGAACCGTTCGGACCAAGTCCGGAGCGACTGCCGTTCAGGTAGTCCAGAACAAGGGAAAACAGCGTTCTTCCCTCAAGCATATCGGCACTGCCCATACTGAGCACGAGCTTGAGTTGCTGATGGCTGAGGCCAAGCAATACGCCGAAGCTCATTGCCGGCAACCCAACCTCTTTGCCGAAACTCCGCCGCCATCGTCTCCCGTAACGCTCCAGGACGCTCTTTCGCAGTCCAAACTTGTCGGCGTCACCCATCTGTTTGCCCGCAGGGTCCTGCTGGCCTGCGCCAGATGTCGTTCCAGCCGTTACTCTTTACGGGAGATACGATAACCGGAAGCTGGGTTATGGGGAAATCGCTGACGACGGCATAACCCCCTTCCGGCACTTCACGCAGAACAAGAAGGGTACACCCGCCGGTGCCGCAGAAAAACGATCACATCAGATACACCAGCACTTCCTCGCGGCCGTCGCCGTTCAGGTCAATCCGTTCACTGGCATAGCGGGCTTTGGTTTCTCCGACGATTTCACGGGTGTAGTCCGGCGCGATGCGCAGGATTGCCGACTCGATAGCGGCATCGGGCCTCATGGCAGAAGACGCTGAGTCAGGGTTGAAAGAGGCGCTTTCGGAGCAACCGCTTTCTGCGGTGCGCACGCCAGAAGCAAAGCGACCATCCTGAGCGCTACCGCCGCCCTGTTCGAATCAAAAAACAAGCGATCTTCATGGTATAAACCGCCTTTTAAATTCATGGAACCCTGCTGCGGTCTCCTGAAATGAATGGAAGTCAAAGGATGTTTTCGATTTCGGCAAACAGGCCGGAAAGCGAAACAACCGTTATCCCCGGCTTTATCGGGTAACTTTCCGCAACCGGTGCGACAACAAATGTATGGGCCGGATCGACATCATCGATGGCTGTATGGGTGCCCCGCGACAGAACCGGCGCAACTGAAGCCTTGCACTCGATGGCGATGCGCTTGCCGGATTGCAGCATCACGAAATCGATCTCCGCACCGTTTGAAGTCCGGTAGTAAAACAGTTCCGAACGGGGATACATCCCGCGGAGATTGGCAAGCACGAGCGTTTCCCACAAAGACCCGAACACAGGGTGGCCGGCAATCTCGTTGAACTCCCCCAATCCAAGCAGGGCCGTAACGATACCGGTATCGGAAATATACACCTTCGGAGTTTTTACCAGACGCTTGCCAGTATTGGCGAGGAAAGGCGGCACGATCGCAATCATGAAGGTTTCCTGCAGGAGATCCAGATAGTTGCGGACGCTGGTATGGCTGACACCGAGAGAACCCCCGAGAGCGGATAAATTGACCATCTGTGCGTTGCTGTGGGCCAGCATCTGCCACAACCGACGCATGGTCACCGGCGAAAACCCATCCAACTGCATGAGATCACGCTCCAGAAACGTCGCGATAAAATCCTCACGCCACAACAGCGAGACCGCCGGATTTTCCTGAAGCAGGCTTCTCGGAAAACCGCCCGAAGAGAGATAGCGCTCCAGCTTCACCCGATCCCTGACCTCTTCCCAGAGAAACGGCGTAAGATTGTTATAGGTGATACGCCCGGCCAGCGACTCCGAACTCTGCTGCAGGAGATCGCGGGAAGCCGAGCCGAGCACAAGGAAATGGCCGTTATCCTCCCATTCATCCACAAGGCTGCGGATCAATGGAAACAGCTCCGGCTTGCGTTGTACCTCGTCGATGCAGACCAGCTTTTCCCGCTGCTGCATGAGAAACCATTCAGGCTCATCCAGCTTGCGCAGATCGGATGGGCGTTCAAGATCGAGATGGAGTACCGGGCGATCGGGCTTTATGAGATGCCTCACAAGGGTGGACTTGCCGCACTGTCGCGGTCCGATAATTGCAGTGACCGGATAGTGTTTCAACCCCTCCCCGACATCGGCAGCAATACGGCGCCCAAGGTATTTGGATGAATTGACCATGTAAATTGAAATTATTATTTTCAATTTACATGATTAACAGCAAAAAACATAATGAGGGAACCATCCCAGACTTGACGGACTTCGGGTTGCACGACAGGCTTCGATCATGTGCCGGCAACCGGCCTGTACTTTGCCCAGAAACTCCACTTCAGCTTGTGCTGCACCTGCAGCTTTTGCCTGAAAAGGTCGTGCGATTCGAGCCCTTTCCAGTCGGTAATCTTCAGGGCAAGCGAGTCAAGCTTGTGCAGGTATCTGATGCCATGAGAGTAGTTCGTCGATTTGGCGCGCTTCAGGATCGACAGGAGCAGGGCTCGGTACAGAACACTTGCCCCCGGCAGGCAGTGCAACTTCTCCATCTTCTTTGCTATATCCAGTAACGGCCCGTAGTAATCGCCATCAACGGCATCGATATGACTGATGAGGTACCGTTCAGCCGCATCGGTCTCGCCGACTTCAATAAGAAAATCGGCATCCGTTTCCGAAAACCCGGGATCATCGAGAATCAGGGCTTTTTCACGAGCAATGATCGCCTGTTTTTCCCTTGGATCGGAAACATCAAGAAACCGGTCGAGCACCGTTAGGCTTCGGGATTGCCGGAACAGCTTCCAGCAAAGATCGGCCTGTTCCTGCCTGTTTCCCAGGCTGCCGTGAATGGCAATGAGCAGTTCCGTCTTTTCATGTTCCATATACCCGTTCCGTCCCACGGCAGCGGAGAGTTTTTCAAGCGCCAACTCAGCATTGCCGTTCTCCAGCCATACCCGTGCAATGTCGATGCATGCGGCAATCGACTCTCCTCCTCCGGTTTGCCGGGTGACCTGTTCAAACAGTACCGCGTCTCCTGTCTGACGTGCCAAAGACTTGACACAATAGAGTACGTGGTCTTTTTCATACTCGTCAGAAGCCTCGCGTGCGCTGCTCTGCAAACGTTCGATCATGCAGTGCAGCACCGGCGACGACTGCAGATATTCTGCCGCACGATCGATAAGCAAGGCACGAATGCCAAACCCGTCGTTACGGCAAACCCGAAGCACCTCTTCCATGATCCTGTTTTTTTCGGGACACTGCTTCGCATAGTTCACAAACAGTTCAATCGCATCATACCGGTAGACATCGCCGATCATGCCGCTGGAATCGTCGCACCTGCCAAAGGTCGCCGCATCGGTCTCCATGAATGCAAGTGCCAGCTCCATCCCCCGGCAGGAATCCTTGACCGACGCCTCCAGATCATGCAGGAGTGAACGAAGTTCTGCGGCCATTTCAGAGGACTCCCGCCACATGACAAACTTTCTGGAGCGTTTCAGGCCGGATACTTTCGCCTTGAACCGTTTGATCGCGTCATCCGGAGTATCGGTCAACCGGTCGAGCAGATTCCTGACCTCCGTGTTCGACCGGGACAATTCAATAAAGGCATCGGCCAGCACCTCCGGCCCCAGTGCAATCAGCCGCGCTTTCGGATCATTTTTCATGGAAGTCAAAATGGCGATTCCAGAGGCGATAACAGGCAAATATACAGGTTTCATCCCTCCGGTGCTCAAGGTGGCTCATTGACAACACCGAGTCAAGCGGTTCGAAGAGAATCACGCTTAAGGGCACCTCGAAAAAAATCGTCACCTGCATTGGCTGTTCCTGTAAGCGGCATCGACATACTGCTCAAGAAACTTTCCCGTAATGTCAGCTGCCGAAACCAACCTGATGTGCCGCCGCATCTTTCCGCTGCCTTTCAGCACGCCGTGCGGATCGTCGAGATCGCACCCGCGTCCGAACTCCACGCTGACATGCTCCCTGTATGCGAACACCCCGCAGAACTGAGCCTCGCCCGAAAACATGAACCCGCCATACATCACCCGTTCCGCCGCATCCGGCACAACACTGTAAATCGCCTGACGAACTGCCTGAACCAGTTCGTACCGCTCCGGATTCGTTATCTGCAGCTCCTGCAGCAGACGGGATACGTTGTTGTCGGTCATAATAACCTGATGAATTTGTAAGGAATGCTTACCAGTTGCATGAATGATCCCTCTGCAGTACCGCTTGTCTTAGCGAACAAAAAAGTCAATGAGAGGCTTCATCTTGTTGACAGCTTCAACAATCTCTGACCGCTGTCCCTTCAAATCCATCGACCAGATCGGAGCGTCTTTCAAGCTGATAATTAGGCAGATGTCTACAGGCATCCATACTACCAAAAAGAATGTCGATGTTTTTCATGAGCTATTTGTGGTTGTTATCCCGTCTCGGCGTATACCCCCGCATCGCGTTCGGGATAGGATTCGTAGACATGTTCGAATACGGCGGAGCATTTCTGCCGGTAGATTTCCGGCGTATAGGCTCGGGGTAAACCTTGGTCGAGGGCATCCTCGATGGTGAGCTTCAGCCTGGAACGGGCCTCTGTTTTTTGCCGCCAGTTCAGCACCAGAAGGCCCTTGATCTTGACGAGCAGTTCGCGGGCAACCTTTTTCACTTCGCTGCGTTCATTCGTATTGAGTTCCGGTGCCGGACGGGTGAGGATGTCGAAAATAACCAGCTCCTCCTCGTTCATATTTTCCCGAACATGGCGCTGCTCTTCATCGCTCAGGCTGAGCGACAGCTTGAGGAGTTCGTCAAAGAGATCTTCGATGTTTCGACTGCCCGCATTGTAGCTCGCAATCAATTCTTCGAACTTCCCGGCAAAATCCGCCCTTGTGCGATTGAGGCGAATCATGTTTTCCAGCTTGGCGTTAATCGCGGCTTTGAGTATTTCCAGATCGGTGTTCCTGTGCTTCGATTGCCTGAACCGATCAGAGAGCGCCTTGAAATTGATTTTCGAGAGATCGAGCTCCGGCGGCCCGGATTCGCGGATGGCGTGACCGGTAATGGATTCGTCGAGCAATCTGCCGATTCCCTGCATGATTGTGGAAATATCCGGCGCAACGGGATTCAGCTTCCCCCGTATCGCTTCAGCAATTGCCGCAATACACGCTACCCGCTCCGAAAAAGCAATCGCAGATGGATCGGGCTTTACCGCCTGGTAGAGCGTACGGACAAGACGTTCATGGCCGAAAAACTCCCGTCGCCGGGAGTCATCCCGATAGATAAAGTAGAAGTTTCCATACAGGATCACATCGTAGTTCCATCCCCATGAGACAGCAAAACCATAATCGTCGAGGTAGATGAAATCGGGACTATTCTCATGACCTGGATGATCGTGAAAGCAGGGCGACAGTCCCGTTTACTGGCGGAACCGCTTTTCGAACCCATACGCGATATCATGAATCATTCATGATAAAAAACTGCGTCCACCAGTTTTCTGACAGAATAACAGGCAGTTTTCTGTCGTACACTATTTATTCATACTAACCGTCATTTTCCATTTGCCATCCTGTTTTATCAGATCGTTCTTTCCCTCTTCCGTAGATCCGTCACCATAGGTGACGGTATACGTAACACGGGCAGTATCCCCAGTAATGCTCTCCTGTGTTTCAATGGAGGCGATCCCCCCTTTTTTCTTGATATCGACAGTCTGTTGAGCAATGTATGCATTGAATTTTCCTCCAAACATCTGCTTAGTCTCGGTAGATAACAGATTGATTGCATCTTCTGTTTTTCCGGCCTCAACACTGTAAAAAAATTTCTTCACCACCGATGAAGGCCCTGTATTGAACAGGCTGCATCCAGCAATAGCCATGATGGCACAATAGAATGCAACAAAAACAGCAGACCGCTTAATCATCAAAAACTCCTTTTAATTGAATTTTTCATTACCAACTTTAAATATTCGCTCTTTAGCAATCCGGAAACAAGAATGTAGCGCTTTTTGTAGAAAGGAAAATTGACGTGCTCAAACCTACCGTCAATCAAATCGATATTGGCGTTTTTATAGGCATGCCATACCAGTTCCGTACAGTACAGCCGTTCATGATCCCTGTAATCAAATTGGAAGTCATATCCACGCTTATCACAAAATAAAAAATATGCTGATGCTGCCGCCTGTTCCGAAACATTACTGCATTCATCATAATACCTGTAAATAGCGTATAAGGAAGTATTGTGCGGCGACAGGAAATCACTTATTGCTTCTATCTGGACAACCGCATCAGTCACCCCGTCATTATCAGGCAATATATGTATTACAAAAGTCCCCACTGAAGACTTGTAGACAATACCTACATGAGAATACACAGACCCGTCATCAAGAGAAACGACAAAACGACTCAAAGCATTAAGGCCACGTTGAAAAACGATATCTCCACTCTTAATACTCTCCTCATCGACAATATTGCCAGTGTTCCTTACAAATGAAGCACAATCACTTGATCCCACAAGAAAACACACTGATACACACAGGAACCAATAACGAATTATTAGCTGCATTGCGCCTCTTTTTCTCTTCTGTTTTGAGCCGGTTACACCCTATTTCTGAAAAGAATCCGACCAAAAACATGGAACCACAAACGATTCAGTGTTTCTCCTCAAGCTCAACCAGTTTGGTCGTATTTTCAGCGATTCTGAATGTTGCGACAATTGCCTCAAGCACGAGTCTCGACAAAAGAGTCAGCAAGACAAAGACGACAGGCGACATCAGTATACCGAGAATCCCCTTGCCGAAATCATACTGGATTGCAGCAAACCCTCCTCCGGCAACACCAAGTGCGGATATTGCTGCTGCAATAATCCCGATTATATACAGATATTTAATAATCTGGAGTGTAATGAACTCTTTAAATGAAAAATCAAAGAGCTTGCCAAAAAATGTACCTGTATCCATAACTCTCTCCTGTTTATCATTACATAAAACCAGACCTGATAAGTCTGGCAACAAATGAAATACTCTTCATATTACAGCAATACATGGATGAAACGCTGTTTTACTACGAACAAATCGTTCTATTTACCAAATAACCGAGTAATACATAAGGCATCTCATGCCATCTGTGCTTATCCGCAATATTGCATTATCAAAATAACTGAATGGGGAAAGCATGCCTGATTATCTCCGGTTCGATCCATTTATGATATCAGAATTTTCATTTCATGTAATCAGAATCAAAAACAGGATATCCGTGGCATCGGGTCTCTGCGGGCTCCGTGGCAACCTGAAAAATGGCTTATCGTATCTGTTCTGCAGGCGCTTGCCGGCTTGTATGAAGGTGGGTACTGATTTGCGGCAGCATCATTATTTTATCACATTATATGTACAAAGTTTTCACGTCTTTCGCAAAGAAATTTTGGCGCAGAACCATCAGGAAAAACAGAGAGGGAACATGGGGTTGCATGCATATCCTGCTGAGTAGTTTCAGCTGAAAGCCGTGCTGGATGGGGATGAGGAATGTTTCATCAGAACCGGTTATCGACGGCAAACACCGATGAATCGGCGCAAGAACAATGATTCCACTTCAAGGATAAATTCAGTCAATAACAAAAAAGCCGGAGATGCGGGGCATTCCGGCTTGAGAGAACTATGGGTGCCTGGAGCAGTTACTTCTTCATCACGGCAGCATCTTCCATGAACTTTTTCAGCCCCGCGTCGGTGAGCGGGTGGCTGGAGAGCTGTCTGATGACGCCGTAGGGGATGGTGGCGATGTCGGCGCCCATCATGGCGGCAGTCACCACATGCTGCGGATGGCGGACGCTGGCCACGATCACCTCGGTCGGGTAGCCGTAGTTGTCGAATATGGTGACGATCTGCTCCACGAGCGTCATGCCCTCGGTGCTGATGTCGTCGAGGCGGCCCACGAAGGGGCTCACGTAGTCCGCTCCCGCCTTGGCGGCAAGCAGCGCCTGGTTCGGCGAGAATACCAGCGTGGCGTTGGTGCGGATGCCGCTCGCGGAAAAGTGCTTGATGGCCTTCAGGCCGTCGATGGTGAGCGGGCACTTGACCACCACATTCTCGTGAATCGCCGAGAGATCCTCTCCCTGGGCGATCATCTCCTCGGCCTTCAGGCAGGTGACCTCGGCGCTGACCGGACCGTCAACGATGTCGCAGATGCGCCGGATGTGCGCCTTGAAGTCGTTGTAGGTAAAGTTCGACGGGTCGCCGACGATTTTCGCGATGAGCGACGGGTTTGTTGTGACTCCGTCCAGCACGCCGAGTTCGGCGGCTGAACGGATTTCGTCGAGGTTTGCGGTATCGATGAAGAATTTCATCAGGGCCCCCTTATACGTCGTTATGAGCGTTAGGCGCCGACGCTCTCCTTGTCGAGCATGGCGTTGAAGTTTTTCGCTGCACGGCCTTCCCAGTTGCGCTTGTGGTAGGCGTAACCTGCAATGAGCGGAATGGCAACGGTGGCTTCGGCGTACACCATCTGCTCGTAGACGGTATCGACCTTGCCCCAGGAGCTCGCTTCCTTGAGGGTGGAACCGGAAAGTGCGCCGTCGCGTTCGTCGGCAACGGTGATCTGCACGGCGTAGGTGTGCATGGAGACATCCTCGTAGCCGAGCACTTCTGCTGCTACCACGATATCCTGCGTGAAGTTCTTGGGCACGCCGCCGCCGATCATGAAGATGCCGGTCCGGTCGTTCTCGATCTTGATTTTCGTGAGCTCGCGGAAATCCTTGACGGAGTCGATGGCCACGTGATTCTCGGGGTTGTACCACTGATGGTGCACCAGTCCGAAACCTGCCGAGCAGTCGCTGAATGCCGGGCAGAAAATCGGTACGCCTTTTTCGTATGCTTTATAGACAATGGAGTTTTTGTCGAGGTTGTTCCGCTCGATGTATTTTGCCATTTCGATGATGAACTCGCGCGATGAGTATGCTCCGGGCTGCATGGAGTCGGCGATCTTGCCCATGGTCTCGTCGCAGACACGCAGGTCGTCCTCGTCGATGTAGGTGTCGTAGATGCGGTCAACGTGCATGTCGCGCAGGATGGCGTCGTCGATGAACGGTGTGCCTTTGTAGTGTTTGAACCCGAGCGCCTCGAAAAAGTCCTGATCGACGATATTGGCGCCGGTGGAGACAATAGCGTCAACCATGTGGTTGTCGAGCATGTCGATGATCACCTGTTTCAGCCCTGCGCTGATGAGCGAACCGGCAAGGGTGAGAATGACGGCGCACTCCCTGTCCTGCTGCATGAGGTCGAGGATGGAGGCTGCGCGGGCAAGGTTGCGTGCCTGGAATGCCGTATCGGCCATCTGGTCGATAAGCGGTACAATATTGAGACTCTTGATGTCAATATGCCTGACCGGCGCGCTGAGCAGTTCCTCTTTTCTGATGCCTTGTTCCATGTTATCCTTCCGTGCAGTTGACGTTGATCGATTTTTTACAAAAAAAGAGAGTAAGCTGACTATATCACACATTCGAATTGCCGGATGCTGCTTCCTTCCGGACCTGACATGGTTGGGCAACCGAACGTTGTATAGGACTTACTCTCAAAATATAGCTGTTTCGGAAATCTTTTCGTGTCAAGAAATCGAAACAAGTTGCACAATATAGCGCAACGGAGACAAAAAACAAACAAAAGCTTTTTTCTTTCTTGATACTGTTATAACTTCGTAGTCTTTGGGCACCTTGAAATAACACGGGGACAGCCAATACATGTTACGGAAAAACAGAATGCAGGACGGACTGTGTCCTGGGGTCTGGCTAACGATGAGGCAATCGTATTGCGTAACATTACCGAATGGTGCCCTACGGTAATCCACTGCCACCGCGCCGCCCCGGGCAGTTTTTTATCCAGCAATACCTCGGCGGCGAAAAAACCTATTATGGGCACTCTTCGCATTTTAAGCGGGATGCGGCCGACCGGAAAGCTGCACCTCGGACACTACACCGGCGCTCTTGAAAACTGGGTTCACCTGCAGAACCTGCTTGCCGAAGACGGATCGAAGGTGTATGAAACCTGTTTTCTCATCGCGGACTACCATATCCTCAGTACGTCTCTCGACACATCGGAAGCCTACCGGCATTCGATGGAGATGCTGCTCGACTGGCTCGCCGCCGGCGTCGATCCCGAAAAAAGCCCGGTCTTCCGTCAGTCACAGGTGAAGGAGCACGCCGAACTGTTCCTGATTTTTTCCATGCTCATCACCTCGGCGCGACTCGAACGCAATCCAACGCTGAAAGAGCAGGTGCGCGACCTGCAGATGGAGTCGCTCACCTACGGTCATCTGGGTTATCCCGTATTGCAGGCCGCAGACATCCTGCTCTACAAAGGCAACGTGGTGCCGGTGGGGGAGGACCAGATCCCGCATGTGGAAATCACCCGGGAGATCGCCAGAAAATTCAACCACCACTATCCTCACCCCGATCTCGAAGAGGTTTTCCCGGAACCGGAGCCGAAGATCACGAAGTTTTCCCGTCTCCTTGGTCTTGACGGCAAGGCGAAGATGTCGAAATCGCTCGGCAATACCGTGCTGCTCTCAGACACCCCGGAAGAGGTGTTCCGAAAGGTGCGCAACGCTGTGACCGACACGAAGAAAATCAGGAAAAACGATCCGGGGTGCCCCGAAGTGTGCACGGTTTTCAGCTACCACAAACGGTTCACCTCTCCGGAAGCAGTTTCAGCGATCGAGACGGACTGCCGTTCGGGGGCACTCGGATGCGTCGATTGCAAGAAACGGTGCGCCGAAGCCATTTCGGCAGAACTGGAGCCGCTGCTGGAAAAACGCCGCTACTACGAGGCCCGGATGGATCTGGTGCGTCAGATCCTGCACGAGGGGGAGAAAAAAGCCCGATCGATAGCCTCGCACACCATGCGGGAAGTAAGAACCGCCATGATGCTTGGCTGAACTGAAACGATCACAAAGCATTGACAATCCGAAATGAGACGATGACAATACCGGAAGAGAGATACGCATTCATTTTCGACATGGACGGGGTACTGACCGACAACATGCGCTTTCATGCCCGATCGTGGGTAGAGCTGTTCAGGGATCACGGACTCGAGGGACTCGATCCGGATCGCTACCTCGTCGAAACTGCCGGCATGAAGGGGCTCGACGTGCTGCGATACTTCCTCGATCCCGACATCAGCCGCGAGGATGGCGAACGGCTGACGGAGCTGAAGGACTTTCTTTACCGCGTGAGCTCCCGGGGACACATCAAACCCATGCCGGGGCTGCACCCGTTCCTGAAAAAAGCCGGACTGGCCGGCATACGGCTTGGTGTGGGGACCGGTTCGGGCGCGAAAAACACCACCTATGTGCTTGACCTGCTGGAGGCGAGTCACTATTTCCATGCGGTGGTGGGATCCCACCAGGTCAGGGAAGGCAAACCCGCTCCCGACATTTTTCTCAAGGCTGCGGAACTGCTCGGTGTCGAACCCTCCCGCTGCATCGTCTTCGAGGATGCGCTTCCGGGCGTGGAAGCCGCAATGAGGGCCGGCATGAGCTGCGTGGGCGTCACCACAACCAACGGCCCGGATGCATTCGCACCTTGCCGCAACGTCATCGAGGTCATCGACGATTTTCTGCATGTGGATCCCCTGGCCCTGCTTGAACGTCTCCAGGAATCCCGTACCGCAATCCTATAACCCATTCCCATGCAAGCATTTCTTCTTCCCGTCATCAAGAGGGCTCTGGAGTCCGCCTCAATAACAACCGAAAAACCCGTTCAGATCGAGAAGCCTGCCGACAGCAGAAACGGGGACTACTCGACCAACATCGCGCTCATGCTCTCCAGGGAATGCCGCAGGAACCCGAGGGAACTGGCCCTGGAACTGATCGGCCACATGGCCTTTCCGGAAGGAACTGTCGGAAAGATGGAGGTCGCCGGTCCGGGATTCATCAATTTTTTCCTTGAGCCCTCCTTTATCATGCAGTCGGTCGAGCACATCCTGCATGAGGGCAAGGGGTTCGGCACATCGTGCGCGGGAAAAGGAAAAACCGCCATTGTCGAGTATGTAAGCGCAAACCCTACCGGGCCGCTCACCATCGGCAGGGGACGGGGAGGAGTGCTTGGAGACTGCATCGCAAACCTGCTTGAAACCCAGGGGTATGCCGTTACCAGAGAGTACTATTTCAACGACGCCGGCCGGCAGATGCAGATTCTCGGCGAGTCAGTCCGCTACCGATACCTTGAACGGTGCGGCCGCGACGTGGCGTTCCCCGAAACGCACTACCAGGGTGACTATATCCGCGAGATCGCCGATGTGCTCTTCATCGAGCATGGCGACGCGCTTGCCGGCAGTGCGGAGCGGAGCGTCTTCAAGGAAACCGCCGAAACCATCATTTTCGACTCCATCCGCAAGACTCTCGAACGCATCGGCATCCGCCACGACACCTTCTTCAACGAGCACACGCTCTATATGGAGAGGGACGGCGATCCATCGTCGAACGCCCGGGTGCTTGAACTGCTCGAGGAAAAGGGGTTCATCGGCCGATATGAAGGCGCGACCTGGTTCCTGACCACGAAACTCGGCCAGGAGAAGGACAAGGTGCTCGTAAAATCGTCGGGGGAGCCGAGCTACCGCCTGCCGGACATCGCCTACCACCTCGACAAGTACCACCGGGGATTCGACCTCATCGTGAACGTTTTCGGAGCCGACCACATCGACGAGTACCCGGACGTTATCGAGGCGCTCGGAATTCTCGGCCACGACACCTCTCGCATCCGCGTAGCCATCAACCAGTTCGTCACCACCACGGTGAACGGTGAAACCGTGAAGATGTCAACCCGCAAGGGAAATGCCGATCTGCTCGACGAACTGATCGCCGATGTGGGACCCGACGCCACCCGCCTCTTCTTCATCATGCGCAGCAAGGACTCCCATCTGAATTTCGACGTGGAACTGGCCAAGAAGCAGTCGAAGGACAACCCGGTCTTCTACCTGCAGTATGCCCATGCGCGAATCTGCAGCCTGCTGCGCATGGCCGCAGGAGAAACCGGGTTCAACCCCGCAGGTTCGGGACATCACCTGCTGCAGATGCTGTCACTGGAACCCGAGGTTCGGCTGGGATTCGCCCTGCTCGACTTCCCCGAAATCATCAGGAACGCCGTCCGTATGCTTGAACCGCAAAAAATGGTGGAATACCTGCATGAAATCGCCGAACTGTACCACAAGTTCTACCAGGAGTGTCCGATCCTGAAAGCCGATCCTGAAACCCGCACGGCACGGCTCTTTCTCTCGGTTGCGACACGCCAGGTGCTTCGCAACGGATTCAGGATTCTGGGCATTTCCGCACCGGAATCCATGTAATGGTACCGTTGACGATGCTTTGTTACGCTGTGCGGTAAAGACCATGCTCGACAATGTAGCGCCTGATGGACGAGGGGATGAGCGCCTTAACCGGTTGCCCGGCGGCAACGGCGTTGCGGATCATGGTAGAGGAAACCGGAAAGTCGAAATCGATGAAACGCACCGCGGAGCAGGCAAAATGCCACGGTGTCCGTTCCGTGACGCCAGGCTTCGGTGACCTCCCGAAAACCGCAATCCGGCAAAGTGACGGAAGGGTTTCCCACGAATTCCATGAGGTTATTTCCCGAAAACTGTCTTCACCGATAAGCAGCGTCAGCCGGTCGTTCGGGTAGCCCGACCTGACATGCCTGAGGAGATCCACCGTAAAGGAGGGCTGCTGTTTCTCCAGTTCCCAACCGCTCACTTCTGCATCGAGGCCAACCCTCCGAAGCTCGACTGCAAGCAGCTCCGCCATCTGTTTGCGCTGGACGTCGGAGGCGTCGTAACGGTTCTTGAAGGGATTGTTGGAAACGGATATGATCAGCCGGTCAATGTCGAGAAGCTCTGTGGCAAAAAGACAGAGCGCCAGATGTGCGTTATGAGGCGGGTCGAACGACCCGCCATAAAGAGCCAGATGCACGGCAGAACCTTCAGGAATTGCCGAAGTTTTTCATGATCCGGTCGCGAGTTTCCTGCATTTCAGTGCTTTTGTCAGGATAGAGCTGCAGGTAACGATCGAGAGTCTGGCCGGCTTCGTACCATTTCTTGCGCTTTACCAGGGCATCGATCCGGCCTTTCCATGCCGGCTCGATATAGATGGTATCGGGATAGCGGCGGATAACCTCGTCATAGTAGATGCCCGCTGCCTTGTATTTTTTTAACTGGATATACTGCCGGGCGATGAAGAAGGTGTTTTTGGCGAGCTTTTCACGCAGCCTGCCGATGGCTTTCTCAGCATAATCCTGCGACTGGCCGCTTTCAAGCTCGGCCTGGGCCAGCGCATAGCGCTGCCTGTAGGCATCGTTGCCGGGATTGACTTTCAGCAGTTCGCGGTACATCTCGACATCGGATGTGACCTGGGCGGAATCTCTTCCCGGATACAGGTCGAGATATACTGAATACTGCTGGATCGCTTTCCGGGTATGCTCGTGATCGAGCTCGAAATGGGTGGAGAGCTGTTCGTGAGATTTTGCAAGCAGAAACTGCGACTGCCGTGCATAGGGTGAAGAGGGAACCTGCTGGAGTAACCGGGTATACATGTCAACGGCAAGCAGGTACTGCTCGGACTTGTAGTAGGACTGCCCGAGAAGGAACAGAACATCATCCTCGAGAGCAGTTGCCCTGGACGTAAAAATGGCCGGTTCAAGCTCGATGGCGGCATCTTCGTAGTCCTCCTTGCTGTAATAACCGAGCGCCTTCTGATAATGGGTTTCGACAGCTCCGGAAGAATCAAGTGAAACCTTTGAAGAGGAACAGGCCGAAAAGAGAAGGGCAGATATCGGAACGATCATCAGGGCTGAACGCAAGGTCAATCTGGTAGGCGGCATAGCAACTCCGTTAATGCATTAGGTTTGAATTAAACAACATAATACGAAACAAAACAGACAACACGAACTGATGCGGTGTATTTCTCCTGCCAGCGGGAACCCCTCCGTCAGATGCTGCAGCTGAGCAGCCTATCCGGCACTCAAGGTCACTGTTTTGCATGAAACCTGACCCCATGCATACGGCATGTCAATCTGCCGCACGGTTTTCATCAGCCGTTCCGGCTTGCCAGGGACCGGATGCGACCGGATAGGGGCTGAAAGGGAAATTGCAACACTCCAGGGGAGTGATGCCGGACGAGATGTCAGCGGAAATGAATGGAAAAGAGCAGGCAAGCGGTTTTTTCCAGAATGTCATCATCATAGTCTCCTGTACGTTTTTCGTTGAGCGGTTGTTGCAAGAGCGGAAGTACCTGCACGATGCCGGAAGAATCAGCCGAGGGGATGCTTCAGCGGATGTGCGCAGTAATATAGTGACACCATAAAGCCCTATCAAGAGGTAACAATTGTAATTACCGTTCTTTATCGATTCATGCGACTCGAAGAAGGATCATGCGGATGTGCGCATTGCGGCGGAAAGCAGGCCTGATATGGGGTTGTGGAGCTTAGGGGAGTCGAACCCCTGACCTTCTCATTGCGAACGAGACGCTCTACCAACTGAGCTAAAGCCCCTTTTGCGCAAACCCGCAACTTCGGGCAGCACAGTGAAAGAATATCAAAAAAAACCTGACAAAAAAATAGCCTGCAGAACGTACAGGCTACTAAGAAGAAGAATAACCGTCAGAATTACAGCTTGCCGGCGGTCAATGTTTTTTTCATCATCTGAAGCTGATGACGCACGCTTCCGTCCAGAATGGTATCGTCGATCTTGATGGTGACGCCACCGAGAAGCTCTTCGCGGAGAGACATTTTCGCCCGGATTTTTTTGCCGGTATAGACGGCAAGCTTGTTGACCAGCTCCTTGGCCTGCTCGTCGCTGAGCTTGACGGCGCTCTGGACATCGACATTGATGACCCCGTTTTTCTCATCGAGCAGTTTATGGTACTCGCTGATGATTTCTGGAAGCTGTCCGGCTCTCTTTTTATGGGCAAGCAACTTGAGGAATATCATCACTTTCTCGCCGGCGGTCTCCTTGAAGATCGCTTCGAGAATATGAGTTTTCTGGTCTCCATTGATCAGCGGACTCTTCAGGGTGTGAACCAGATCACGCGAGTGATCGAGCGTTTCCTTTATATTGTTCAGCGCTTCGGTAGCCTCTTCAAGAAACTTCCCCTCTTCAGCGGCAGAAAGGAGAGCTGACGCATACCGTCTGCTTGCAATTACACTTGACATGTCGTGCTGAATTTTCAGTTACGTTTTGAGGAAAGATCCTGAATCATGCTGTCGACGATTTTTTTCTGCATGTCGGCATCGAGATTTGCCTTGATGATCTTTTCAGCGCCCATGACCGCAAGATCAGCAACCTCGTTGCGCAGCACATCGAGCGCACGGCGCTTTTCCTGCTCGATCTCCTCTTTAGCCGCCGTAATCATTTTTTTGGCTTCTTCATGAGCTTTTTCGGTCATCTCGGCACGAAGCTTGTCGCCGAACTCCTTTCCTTCACGGACAATCCGCTCTGCCTCCGCATCGGCCTTGGCCAGTACGTCGCGGTTCTTGCGAAGAATCGCTTCCGCTTCGTCTTTTGCATTGTGGGCACGGTCGATTGCAGACTGGATACCTTTTTCACGCTCTTCGAGGGCTGAAATGATCGGTCCCCATGCAAGCTTTTTCAGAATGAGCAAAACAATGACGAATGTGACCGCAGTCCAGAAGATGAGCCCGGGATTTGGGCTGAGAAGACCGCCGCTGAGAAGGATGACTCCCGAGGTAAGCATGAACACAGTTCCTTTAACGGGTTGATGTTAAAATCCGTATGCGGCATGGCCGAAAATGGCCTGCCGCACACGGGATACAGTTCTGATTTGAGCGTTGTGACGGCGTCGACTTACTTGAGGGCAAGAAGAACGCAGATAACCTCACCGAACAGAGCCACGCCTTCGATAAGCGCTGCAGCGATAATCATGGTGGTACGGATATCGGCAGTAGCCTCAGGCTGACGGGCAACACCTTCCGCAGCAGAAGCTGCTACGTTACCAATACCAAGACCAGCACCGATTACAGCCAGACCGGCACCAATACCTGCTCCTAAAAAACCAAAACCTTCCATATTGAAATTACCTCCGTTTATTTGTTTGTATGTTTTCTGCTGTCTATAATTAACGGCATTAAAACTGTCTGATAAAAAACCTAAAGGTACAACTTATTCCTTAATTATCCTGACACTAAATTAATGAGCGGCAACTTCTGAATCATGCCCGTCATGCCCTTCATGTGCAGAAGCAAGACCGATAAAGAGAGCAGAAAGCATGGTAAAAATAAATGCCTGAAGAAATGCCACAAAAAGCTCAAGAAGATAGATGAAAATCGAAAACGGCACCGACATCACAACCGCAACGATATAGCTTTTCAGGATGAAGCTGATAAAGATAAGGCTGAGAATAACGATATGACCCGCCGTCATGTTTGCAAACAACCGGATTGTGAGCGCAACGGGTTTGGTAAACAGGCCGATAAACTCAATGGGTATCATGATGATCCAGAGCGCCGGATGCGTACCGCCGGTAAGATGGGCAAGATAGCCTTTGATGCCGTGAGCCTTGAGTGCCGCGACCTGGGTAATGAAAAACGTGAAGGTCGCGAGGGTAAGCGTGACATTGATGTTACCGGTTGCTGTTGCGCCGTATGGGACAAGGCCGAGCAGGTTGCAGAGCAGAACGAAGAAAAACACCGTGAGAAGATACGGGAGATATTTTTCGTAACCGGGACCGATGTTCGCCTTGGCAACATCGAGGCGAATAAAGTCGACCAGCGCCTCCATCGCGTTGGCCAGACCTTTGGGCGCCTGACGGTTCGTCAGGTTCTTGTACCTGGCTGCGACAAGGGAAAAAATCACAAGAAGAATAGCGGAAACAACCCAGAGCATCACCACATGCTTGGTAACTGAAATATCAAAGCCGCCCACCACGATCCTGGGAAGCTCGACCTCTCCGAACGGCTCGAAAGCAAAAACGTTACTGTCAAGAATATGGTGCATGATCACGTCACCGGGCTTGTCACCGTGACCGGCCCCTGCGCCTTCGGCTGCAGCTCCTGCATGCTCACCCGCGGTTTCAGCCACAACGGCTGCCGCCGTATCATGAGCGACAGCACCGGCTTCAGCAGGCGAAGCAGAAACGGAAACACCGGTATTCATGAGCAGCGGCACGGCAAGTGCAAGAACTTTCAAAAACGCTTGAGCCTGTTTAACGATTACCGGTTTCATGCAACGTTCTTTTTCTGTTTGTTTTTTTTCTGGTAGCCGAGAATTTCGACAATCACGTAAATACAGTAAAACGCAAAAAACGACAGGACGAAATCATAAACTGCCACAAGCTTCAGCGCCATGACCACCGCAACCAGAATCATCAGCAGCAGAAGGCGTGCGGCAAGACCTCCGAAAACAACCTTGGTGAAGACCGAGGACTCCCTGTCAAATGCGTACTCGAAAAGCAGGTATCCGCCAAGGGCATTCGCGACAACCATGGCCCATGCAAAAAAAACCGCATGAAGATCAACACTGCCCGGCGCAAGCCCCAACAAGATAACCGCCCATAAAACGACGGACAAAATACATAACTTAATCAGAAAATCAAATATTGGTTTCATCCTCTTTCCTTTGTTGACTTGTAATGATGCAAAAACTCCCCTCTGCGTTACTTCTGTTTCTTCCGGTTGGCGATTTTCAGGGTTTTCATAAGCACGAGCACCATCCCGGCCATGCCCATAAACACCCCGGCAATCAGGAAAAGTGGCGACGTGCCGAGTTTCTGGTCACCCCAGTACCCTGCAAGCACAAAAAAAACGAAACTTGCAGCAATCTGGATGCCGAGCCCGAGATAATCGGAAAGCGCCCGGAGAGAACGCCCGAACTGATCCTGGTACCGCTCCTCTTCCTGCTGATTTTTCATGACCACCTCCCTCTTTTTGTTCGGACTGCAAGACCTCGGGCAACAATCCGGTTCGGAATACAAGAAGGAAAATGCTTCGGCTCTCCCCCCAAAAAAAACTTATCTTTCCCTCCTGACCGGAAGCATTTTCGCTCCCCGGCATAATAACGCTTTATCTGTTATTCCTGAAAAGGAGCCCGTCATGCGCCCCGAACATATCGTCCCCGGAATTTTCAGCGGAGCAGAAAACCTTCTCGCCCTGCAAACCACACGCAGGGGAGGCGTCAGCCCGGCGCCCTTTGAAAGCCTCAACCTCGGGAAAGCCACAGGTGACGATGCAGGAAACATCGCCAGCAACACGTCTGCCCTGTGCAACCATGTCGGAATAGTGCCGGAACGGCTCGCCTGTTCCGATCAGGTGCACGGCACGGAGGTGCTTCACGTCCGCCAACCGGGATTTTATCCGGGCTACGACGCTTTTGTGACATCCTGTCCCGATATTTACCTCTGCGTCTTTACTGCGGACTGCTTTCCGGTTCTGCTCCATGATGCGGAAAATCAGGCCATTGCAGCAATCCATGCCGGCTGGAGAGGAACTGCGGGCGGTATCGTCATCAAGACCGTCGAGGCAATGCGCCGCCTGTTCAACTCGCGCCCGGAGGATATTACGGCATGGATCGGCACAGGAATTTCTCAGGCCGCCTATGAAGTCGATGCCTCCGTCGCAGGAAATTTCCCTGCCGATCACTGCATTCCCTCAAGGGCGGGCGGTGAGAAATTCCTGCTCGACCTGGCAGGGGTCAACAAAAAACAACTCGTCGATACCGCTGTTGCGCAGACACGGATCGAATGCTCGTCTTTCTGCGCGTTCCTTGACCGAGACCTGTTCTACTCCTACCGCAGAGATGCCGGACGAACCGGACGCATGGCAAGCATTATCGGCATTACTCCCGGTCGGAAGATGCAGGATCGACAGCAATAAGCGAGGTTCCGATTTTTTTCTCGAGATCGCGCACACGGGAAAGCTCGTCCTCGGAAAGATTGCCGGCAATAACGTCATAGCTTGAGAACGAGAGCAGGGTTTTACCCAGTTCGGCCTCGAGCTTGCGGATTTCCCCGATCTGGACAGCAGTGAGTTTCGATAGACTTGACAGCATGTAGGCCTCCTTTGGTTGCGGTTACGGCATGCATACTCTGAAACGCCCCGTTCATTACAGTATAACACAATGAGATGACTCCTTGCGTGTTGTTTCGTAACCCTAATTGGGCTAAATTGAAATTTAGGTAAAATCCCAGCGGCTTTACCATACCGTTCAATTTCTTAAACTCTTTAGCCTCATCCGTACCATGAACGACACCGAGTTACTGAAACAAAACCACATGGCGAACGACATTATTTTCAAAGGGCTTGTGGAATTCGGCTGTTTCAAGGCAGCTCTTGAACTTGACCTCTTTACGCAACTTGGTGATGGGGCAAAAGACACGGCAACCCTGGCCACATCGACAGGCTCGGTTCCGCCCAGGCTTGGCATGCTGCTCGAAGCGCTCCGCCAGATGGGTGTCACCAGCGAAGAAAACGGAACATGGAGCCTTACACCTTTCGCAAAAGCGATGTTCGTGCCTGATGCCTCGCAGCCGAACCTCTATATGATTCCGGTGGCAAAAGCCATGGCACACCTCTCCGACTCTTTCTATTTCAAACTTGCCGATGCCGTGAAAGGCCGGCTTGACTTCAAGGGTGAAGTGCCTTATCCCCCGGTAACCCGTGAAGATAACTGGTATTTTGAAGAGATACACCGCAGCAACGCTCATTTCGCCATCAAACTGCTGCTCGAGGAAGCCGACCTTTCCGGCATGAAAACACTGGTCGATGTTGGCGGCGGCATCGGTGACATTTCCGCTGCTCTGCTGAAAAAGTTCACCCAGCTGCAGTCAACCATCCTCAACCTGCCCGGTGCTATCGAGCTTGTCAATGAAAACGCAGAGGAAAAAGGGGTCGGCGACCGCCTGAAAGGGATTGCCGTCGATATTTACCGTGACAGCTACCCCCAGGCAGATGCGGTCATGTTCTGCAGGATTCTCTATTCTGCAAACGAACAGCTTACCGACATGATGTGCAGGAAGGCTTACGATGCGCTGCCGGCAGGAGGAAAAGTACTCATTCTCGACATGATCATCGATGATCCGGAAAATCCGAACTTCGATTACCTGAGCCATTATATCCTCGGCGCGGGCATGCCGTTCTCGGTGCTTGGCTTCAAGCCGCAGGATGCCTACAAGGAGATTCTCGAGAAGATAGGATTCAGCAACGTGAGCATCGTGAGGAAGTACGACCACCTGCTCTGTCAGGCTCAGAAACCGGGATAAGAGCGGTGAAGAGAACCGGCATCTTCCGCCATTGTTCTCTCATGATCGTCCACAATACAGAAAAGAGGCTGTCTCAGAAGGGCAGTTGAAAACGCAAAATGGCTATCTGAAAAGGTGGCCATTTTGCATGGTTATTTGTATCTTAAGCTATCGAAAATCAATCACATAGCAGGGTGGTCTTCAAGACTTCCAATCAGAATCAGCTCATGCTGATTCCGCCATCGCTCGACGAACTCATCAAGCCCAATCATCCTGTCCGAACACTCAACAGCATCATTGACCGCCTTGACCTGGAAATCCTCCGTCAATAACTGCGAGGGCGGTGGTGCGTCGAGCTATCATCCGCGGATGCTGCTGAAGGTGCTCGTGTACGGTTCCCTTTGCAACATCTATTCAAGCCGCAAACTTGAAGATGCCGTCAGGGAAAACATTCACTTCATGTGGCTTGCCGGCATGAATACCCCGGATCATCACACGATCAACCGGTTCAGAAGCGAGCGCCACGCCAGCTTGAAGAGCTCTGGCGCGATACCCAGCAGGGAGCCCAGCAGGAGTTCAATGAACCGGAACCCGATTTCGGCGGCCTTGAGCGTGAAGAACTTGCCCGGACGATTGATCGGCTCAACCAAGTGCCCAAGGGAGACTGATGCCGAGGATCCGGAAACAAAAAAAAAGACCGTTCAAAAACGGAACTCCGCCAAAAGGCACTGGCCGATGAAACTGGCCGAATATGCCGAGAAGGAGCGAATCATGGGGGTACGGAACAGTTTTTCCAAGACTGATCCTGACACCACTTTCATACGGATGAAAGAAGATCCCATGAGAAACGGTCAGCTCAAGGCAGGCTCTAATGTCCAGCTCAGCACCAGAAACCAGTTCATCGTTCACTTCAGCCTGCATCAGAAACCTACCGATAC
>VGMX01000024.1 GCA_016866305.1 Chlorobiota bacterium
TCCCGACTTCTGCCAATTAGTGCGGAAACTCAGGATTCAAGAGCTGAATAAGTTTACTGTTCGCCAATATGCTGGTTTTCATGCGCACAGAGTGTACTTCTCCGGTTAGTTCATTATAGATATTGGCCTCCTGAACTTGCCACAGTTCGTCCCGAATCTGCCGTAATGATCGTCCTGTTTTGATCTCAAGGTATTTGCCCATCATCAAGGCCATGAAGCAAACGAGCATATGGGCTCTGATGGCTTCCTGCGTGTAATGGAAGATGGGTCTGGCTTTCAGGTCTGACTTGCTCATCCGAAACGCCTGCTCTACATGCCAGAGATCGCGGTAGTATGCGATAACCTCGGTGCTGGTCAGCTCATCCTCAGGGATGTTGGTGACATAGCCTTTGATGCCGAGAAGCATCTCTGCCTTTGCCTGAAGATCAGTATCAAAGATGAATGGCTTGTCTTTCTCTTTGGACTTCTTGATGAATTTTGCCCGTCTGCCGGGCTCGTTTCGGTCAAGTAGAGCAAGGGCCCGCTTCACCTGCTTGTCGAAGTCTCGCTTGTCCTTCTTGTACCGGGCTTCTGAGAACTCACCGATTATGGTTGCATTCTTCACAACAGCCTCATAGCTCAATCGCCATGTGGCCTTGTCCGTACGAGGCAGTTCTCTGTGAATCTGATCGATGAAGCTGGCTGCAGTGTTCGCCAGTCTTGCCCCGACGATGTAGCGATATCCTTCGGCCTCCAGTTGCTGCATGTTGGTTTTTGAGAGCATGGCTGCATCTGCCACAATGATCGGCTTGGTTTCTCCGACTCGCTCCTGAAACCGGCGCACGATGGCCAGCATGGTGTGCCCTTCGAACGTATTGCCTTCAAACACCTCATGCATAACCGGAAAGCCTGAACGGGTGGTGATCAGACCGATGACGATTTGCGGTTGCTGGGGTTTATTGTCTTTGGAGAAACCGGGGCGCTGAAAGTCGTATTCCTTGAAGGATTCGAAGTAGAGCGTGGTGATATCGTACAAGACAAGGCTGAAAGGTTCCTGCAGCGCATCGCGAGCCGTCTGGATGGCGGCAGTCTCTATTTCCTTCTGATACTCAAGGAGCTTTGGTAGCAACCGATACATGGTCCGTTCAGCATAATGCACATTGAAGTACCGCTGCAGAAGCTCAAGAGTCCGCAACTTTGAGACGGGCTCAATGATGCGCATGAGGGCAAAATCCAGATACAGCTCAGGCAAGGCTCCCAAGCCACACATCCGGGCGCAAGCAAGAAGCGCTTTGCGGGCAAACTGATGCGTTACATCGACAAGCTCGACACGAGAGAGATCCAGGTGCTGTGAAGAGCTTGTCGGGGGAGGTGTCTCGGGAAAAAGGTATGGCTGTCTGCGATGAGCTTCTGCATACTTCACTGCCTCTGCCATTAACAGATCGCACTCTCTTTCGGTATGAGCACTACCAACATGCTTGATGATGGCACGCTTCTTTCCCTCATTGCGAACTACCTGAACGGCAGTTGCCCCAGAGGCAGTCTTAACCTTTCGGATTGTCAAGTCTCCACGCATATGATAAAGATACCATTAGTGCGGAAACCCAGGAGCCTGAAAATGCTAACTAATTGAAAGTAAATGATTTATTATTACGGCACAGATGAATAGGCCAAAGTTGGCAGAAGTCAGGAAGTATATCAACGACAGGGCAAATATGGGTGCTTACTACACCAAAGAAGATATTACCGACTATATCAGTAAAAATTGCATCCTGCCCTATTTGTTTGACGAAACCAAACGCCATTACCCGAAAGCATTTAATACAGATGCCGAATTGTGGCAAATGGTAAAGCAAAGTGGCGACCAATACATTTACGATGCAGTGAAAAAAGGTGTGGAAGAACCATTGCCAAAAGAAATTGAACAAGGCATAAAGGATGTAAGCAAACGCACCGATTGGAATAAACCTGCTACCATAAATTACGCTTTGCCAACCGAAATTTGGCGTGAAGTGGTTGACCGCAGAAACCGATACACCGAAGTAAAAAGCAAAATTGACAAAGGCGACATTCAGCAAATCAACGACTTTATTACCTACAACCTGAACATTCGCCAATTTGCACAAGATGTAGTAGAAAACACCAATGACCCCGAACTGCTGAAACACTTTTACAAAGCACTCAACAGCGTTACCATTATTGACCCTACTTGTGGCTCTGGTGCGTTTTTGTTTGCTGCAATGAACATTTTAGAACCTTTGTATGAAAGCTGCCTGCAACGGATGGAAAACTTTGTTGCCGAAGCACCCAAAGGCAAATACAAGTTTTTTGAAGAAACGCTGGCACAGGTAAAAAGCCCCGAACACCCCAACCTGCAATATTTCATTTACAAAAGCATCATCTTACGTAACCTGTATGGTGTGGACATAATGAAAGAAGCGGTAGAAATTGCCAAACTTCGTTTGTTCCTTAAACTCGTAGCAACAGTAGAAGCCGATTACCGCAAACCAAATTTAGGTTTAGAGCCTTTGCCCGACATTGATTTTAATATCCGTGCAGGAAACACCTTAATTGGTTTTGCAACAGAAACAGAGTATAAAAAAGGCTTGCAATGGAGTTTAGATTTTGAAAACGATGATGATACTTTGAAGGAGAAAATGGAACAAGTATCAATGGCTTATAAAGAATTTAAGAAGATACAATTGGACTTCTACACTATTGAAGATAAAGCGAAAAAGACTGGCGTTTGGAGTTATTCTTCTTTCAAAAATGCCAAGAATGATTTGACTGAAAGAATTAGCGAACTAAACAAAGCATTAAATTCTTTTTTATCACGTAATTATGGTGTTGATGCAAAAAAGGAGAAAGAACTTAACTCTTGGAAAAACAACTTTCAGCCTTTTCATTGGTTCGCAGAATTTTTTGAAATAATTCACGACAAAGGAGGTTTTGATGTAGTTATTGGCAATCCACCTTATGTTGAATATTCTGCAACTAAATTTCTGTATAAAATTGAAGAAAAATTATTCAAGACATTTCCTAGCAGGAATTTATATTCATTAGTATTTGAGAGAGCAAAACTGATTTTAAAAAGTGGCTCTCGAATTGGAATGATTGTCCAAATTAGCTCTGTTTCAACACCAAGTATGGAAACGATGGTTAAAGAAATAAAGAGAAATGTCAGCACAAACTGGCTTTCCAACTTTGCCACAAGACCTGCCTATCTTTTTGAAGGTGTTACGATGAACTTAACAATTATAATTTCAGAAATATTAAAAGTAGAAAAACAAGTAAGTCCTGTTATATACGCTTCTCCTTATTTAAGATGGAAACCTGAATGCCGTGAGCAGCTTTTTCAAAATATTCCTTTAAATAAGGTAGATAATGATAAGTTCTTATTCGAATATTCCATTCCAAAACTCAAAAATGAAAAAGAGAATTTAATACTTGCAAAACTACTTTCACAGAAAAAAACATTAAGTCATTACTTAGAACCAACAAAGAACGCAACAAAACAAGAACTTTTTTATAGAACAGCTGGAGGAAGATATTTCAAAGTTTTCATCGACAGAGCATTTGGTTCTGAAAGCAAGAGTAATAAGAGTAAATACTTTCAGAATAAATACAATGTTTATGTGATGATTGCTGTTCTAAGTTCTGATATATGGTGGTGGTATTACACTTTGCATTTTGATATGTATAACTGTAAAGATTATATGATGTATAGCTTTCCATTTGACTACGACAATTGCAAATACATTTCTGAACTTGAAAAACTTGGACAGAAATTAAGTGCTGATATGATTGAAAATGCTGAAAAAAAGATACAGTCGTATGCAACAACTGGTGAAAGAATGCAACTTATTTTTAGACCGACTTTATCAAAACCAATAATCGAAGACATTGATAGAGTTTTAGCTAAACACTATGGACTAGCTGAAGAACAGATTGATTACATAGTTTCTTACGACAATAAGTATAGATTAACAAAAGAAGCTGAAGAAGACGAAGAATGATAAAAGAAAGCCTTGGCAATACCGACCTTTTAAAGCTACCCAAAACAGCTTTTTTATGCAGCCGACAAGTTCCTGCTTCGGTGGTATTAAAATGCTATGACTGGGCAATAGAGCAAAGAGAAAAAGGCAATTGTGTTATCAGTGGTTTTCACAGCCAAATAGAAAAAGATGTATTGCATTATCTGCTTAAAGGCAAACAGCCCATCATTTTAGCATTGGCAAGAGGATTAAAAGAAAAGTTAGAACCTGAATTTGAAAAACCATTGGAACAAGGCAGACTGTTAATCATCACACCGTTTGACAAATCGGTAAAAAGAGTAAGCAGCCAAAACGCACAGACACGAAACCAACTAATGACAACCCTTGCAGACCAAATCACCATTGGTTACGCAAGTCAAGGCGGACAGTTGGAAGAACTATTAAAAGGAATTGAGAAACCAATAAATAAAATCGTATGAGCCAACGCATTTTGCAAGCACATTGCCAAAGCCCCACAAGCCCACCCGCAAGGCAAAGCTTTGTCAAAGAGCTTGCAAAGCCGACCCAAAGAAAAATTGAATTAAAAAAAATTTCCCACCCTTCTGAAAATAAAAAATACGCAAACGCACAGACCAACACGACACAAAAAATGACAGTTAAACTCAACAAAGACAATGATTTACAGACACAGACGACAGAACGCCAGCTGGTAACAGCGGTTTTGCAAAAGTGGCGGTGCAGTGCTTCGTATGACAGTAAAGTGGTTAATCAAAATTTAGTGCTTCGATTGAAGTTTAGTGGTGAAAATCGCCACCTTCGCAAAGCCGCAAAACGTTAGCCATTATTGCAAAAAAAACCACCGACAACCAGACAAGAACTATGAATAGTAGACAAAAAGCAAAAGACTGGAAGATTCCTAGACATGCTGAATTTGAAACAGAATTAAGAAATTCATCTTCTGACTGGTTCGCAGAAAAAGGATTTCAAGTTCATTATAAAATGCCATATTGTTTAGGCTCTTTAGATAATTGGAAAAACAACATTATTTTATCTGAGGTTGCTGATTATATTGAGGATTTTAAAAATGAAAGTGAAAAGAATAATAAACCATTTCCATTACATAAATACGCTCATCATGGATTGAGTAGTCAAGCAATGGTTTTCAATTTGATTGGACCATTAATTACAAGAAAAGATTTACATCCATTACTTGACATTTTGAAGATTAAAGGAATTCAAGAAACTATATCAAAAGCACAATTTGAATATGAAGACAGAAATGTTTTTAATGAAGATACAGGACAGCCGACATCAATTGATTTAGTGCTTTTTGACAAAGTTGGAATTCCGAAAATATTTATTGAAAGCAAATTAGTCGAAGCAGAATTTGGAGGTTGTTCTGTATTTACAAAAGGTGATTGTGCTGGAAAAAATCCGATAAATGATTTGCAAGATTGTTTCTTGCATTTTATTGGTCGGAAATATTGGGACTTAATTGAGAAATATGGATTTACTGAAAAAATTGCAAGTGAAAAGACTTGTATATTAGTGAATTATTATCAGTTCTTTAGAGAAATATTGTTAAGCATTGATAAAGATGGATTTTTTGTTTTGCTGTCTGACGAACGAAGTCCAGTATTTAATTATAAACATGGAGCTAAGGTTCGTGGATTGATTCCATTATTAATTGAATTTGTTCCTGAAAAATATAAAGAAAGAGTTGTTTTGATAACTGTTCAGGAAATTGTTGATTCAATAAGAAAATCTGGAAAGCATGATGATTGGATAAATGAATTTGAAATAAAATACGGATTAAAAAAGCAACAAATGGCTAACACGCGGTCATAAAACATAGCGGTTTCAGTGCAATTTGCAAGCTCGGTTCCCGCTGGCAAAGTCAGTAACGGGGGATAGGTTCGCAGCCACGCAATCCGCTACGTTTCATACCGCCAAACGTTGTGCGTCATGCTGGAAAACCGTCCTACAACCTTGACACAATAAAATAGAAGAAAGTAAATAATCCAATTAGGATGAGAGTAGAAAAAATTATCGATAATAAGAAACTGTTCCTTGACTTATTGCTGTTGGCAGACGAGCAGTGGGAAAAATAGGGGACGCAGTGCAATAGCATAGAAGATTGTATTTTACTGGTAAAAATTCGGAGTATATGGTATAAATTGTTGAAAACGTAAAGACGATAAAGCCATATGCCACGTGGAGCGAGACTTGACGCACCGGGGACGCTGCATCATGTGATGATGCGGGGCATCGAACAGGGAAGTATCGTTCGTGACGATAGCGACAGAACGGAATTTCTTCGCCGTATGGGATTGTTGGCGAAAACATCGGGGACAAGCATCTACGCCTTTGCCCTGATGACGAACCATGCGCATATCCTGCTCAAAAGCGGATCCATTGGATTGTCTCTTTACATGCGCAGGCTATTGTCGGGATATGCGCAATATTTCAACCGACGCCATAAACGGGTCGGCCATCTTTTTCAGAACCGGTACAAATCGGTTATCTGCGAAGAAGAGGCATACTTCGACAAACTGGTGGCATACATCCACCTCAATCCATTGCGGGCTGGACTTGTTTCCTCACTGCGAGAGCTGGCCTTGTATCCATGGGGCGGGCATGCGGTAATCATGAAAAAGGTACGCTGTGACTGGCTGGAGAGGGAATATGTGCTGCACTGTTTCGGAAGCAGGGAAGGTGCGGCAAGAGAAGCGTATCTTGCGTTTCTTGAAGAAGAAATGGGTGTCGATCGTAAAAAGGAATTTTCCGGAGGCGGGTTGCTTCGTTCGCATGGCGGCTGGGAGCAGGTACAATCCATGCGTAAAAAAGGCACCAAAGTGCTCAGCGACGAGCGGATTCTCGGCGGTGACGCATTTGTTCGGGACGTGCTGAAAGAAGCGGAAGATCGCATGGCGCTGCCGTTATCAGCAGACGAACGTTCGAGGTTGATTAACGAGGCTATTGAACAGGAATGTCGTCAAGCGGCGATAACGGAAGCATTTCTGCGATCCGGAAGCAGGAGCGGAGAGTTGGCGTCGATGAGAAAGACGCTTGCACTGAAGTTTGTCTATGAGTACGGTTTATCGATGGCCGAGACTGGAAGACGGTTGGGGGTGACGACGAATGCGGTTGGCTATATGGTGAGAACCAGGTGAACGGTTGCTCGCCAGAGCCTGAAGATCTGTTTTTCGATAGTTAATTGCTGCTATTGCACTGCGTCCCCTTGAATTCCCTTGAATTCTTGACTGCGTCCCCCTCCACTCACATCCGGCTTGATTTTGTTTCAGAGGGACGAGTATTGTTGTTATATTGAGTGCTGAAAAAAGGTCTGAATTCAGTTCTTAATAATGCTCTTTTTTATGAAAGCCATACGGATTTCAAGCGATATCATTCCTCTTGGCGAGTTCAAGACGGGAATCTCTGCCTGCCTGAAAAAGGTTCAGGATACGGGGCATCCGCTCATTATCACCCAGAACGGCCGGCCTGCAGGGGTGCTGCTTTCTCCGGCTGAATATGATGCGCTGGTGTATCGGAGGCAATTTTCCGAATCAGTCGGCCTTGGGCTTCTGGCGGCTGAAGCCGGGGAAGTGTACGATACGGAAGGGGTAAGGAAAAAGATGAAAGAGAAACGGGCATCCGCAAATCAATGAAGGTGGTCTGGACAAGCGTTGCTATCGAGAAACTTGATGAAATAGAACGCTTTATCGCCGAGGATAACCCGAAAAGAGCATCGGATTTCATTGATACACTTCTTGAAAAAGGTGATTTGATCGGTCTCTATCCGGATAGTGGAAGAGTTGTGCCGGAAATAGCTTATCCGGAAATCCGCGAGGTTTTTGTCGGCAATTACCGGATTGTCTACCGTCGAACTTCCGACCGTATCGAAATTCTCACCGTTTTTGAAGGACATCGCTCAATTCGCGTGGATGAGCTTGAACCATGAACAGCATGGCTGCGTAAACCCCTGTTTCGAACCAGATGAATTGCTGGCGCAGCTCCGTATCCTGTTATCAAAGCGGTGAGGCATTCGTGAAAGGGCGCGGGTCAGTTCGAGTAAAAAGCGATCAGCCCGAAGGAGACAAAGAGCACGGAGGCCAGAAGAATGGTATAGTCGCTGATCCTGCGCATGAAGGCCGTTTTGTTCTCCCGGTACAGGCTTGCGATGACGATGACGGCGACATTGTTCGCCAGCAGGAAATAGGTGGATGACGGAAGGTTATCCGCGTTGGTGAAATAGAGCAGGAGCAGTCCGCTGATCAGGCTCGTGACGATGAGAAACCGCTTCGTTTGCGCGAAGGAGAGCGTGTTGGCGATGGTTTTGATGCCGGAGAGGAGGTCGCCCCGGTGGTCACGCATGTCCCACATCACCTCCACGAAAAACGCGCAGATAAACACATATCCCCAGCAGATCCAGGCTTTCAGCGACAGCGCCTCGCCTTCGAAAAACAGGGGCAGAAAGACGAGTGCGGTAGCCCAGTCGATGGGAGGGGCGAGGTTCTTGACGATGTAGATGTCTTTCAGCCGCCGGGCTCCGTTCAGGCGACGGGAGAGGACGGACGGAAAGCATTTGTGGTTGTACAGAAAGCCGATGAGAATGACGAGCGCCGTCGTCAGAAACGCAGGCTGCCCGAACTGAAAGGCTATGACGAGCGAGACCAGGGAGAGCAGGTAGAAGGTCGCGTAGGTGATAAATGCTTCGTGCCGGAGGGCGTTTTTCAGCCCTTCGGGGTCGTTCGTGGCGTCTTCGCCTTCGTCGGTCAGCCGGTTGTCCTGATAGATCGAGAAAGTCAGAAAGAAGACCGTCAGAACGGCCCATGGGTTGACCGGAATATCGAAATACACCGACCAGCTCGCGGCTCCGAGCGAGGAGAGCAGCGACAGATGCAGTTTGTTTCTGAAGAAGTAGTGCGGCACGTCCTGTTCTTCCTTCCGGTTGATTGTAAAGGGCCCCCTCTGCAACGATTCCATCCTGCCTGCAAATCGATCGCTCATCACCCGTTACAGAGGGGCCCTGAAATTATTTCGCTGTGGGCGATCCGCTCTTCTGTTTGGTCACCGGCGGGAATTTGCCGGGGTCGATAACGAACCAGACCTCGTTGAGTTCATGGCCGTTCGTATCGCCAGCCTTCAGGTCCATGGCGTAATAGTAGAGCGGATAGCCGCGGAAGGTGCTCTGTTTCTTTCCGTCAGGCCGGTCTATGGTGCCGAAATCGGTTGCCTTCAGGGATGGAGGAACGGTGAGCATTGCGCCGCTGAAAAATGCAGGCCACTTTTCCAGACAGGCGCCCGTGCAGGCGCTTGTGTTCGGGGAATCTTTTTTAAACCAGTAGAGCGTTTTACCGCTGCCGTCGGCAAGATAGCTGCCGATTCCCTCTTTCTGCCCGACCGTTACCGACGGATTCGCGGCAATGGCGGTGTTCAGGGCGATGAACATCATCGCGGCGCAAAAAACAAACAGCACAATCTTTTTCATGGTCTTCTCCCTTCGCGTTTTAATGGATTGATGCGGATCGTCCGGTACTGCATTTCAAGAAAAGCCCTGACTGCCGGTATTGATGGATGGATGGGGGGAGCAGAATCATCAGGTGAATCATATTCCTGAAACATTGCAGAAATCATAAAAAGTTGCAGCTCGGGAAATATTGTTTCATAAAATAAAGCCTGCTTGCGGGGATGCTGTGCTGCAAGCAGAAAGCGAGCATGCTGTACCGCAACAACCGGTTCCTTGCTGAATTCTGAACCACCTGACCCCGGAAAGCGTTACATGGGTAAAGAGCCCGAACTTTCCATGAAGGAGTCACCCATGTCGATACTTTTTTCACCAACCCGTCTCGGCCCGATATCGCTGCTGAACCGCCTGGTCATGGCGCCGATGACCCGGAGCCGCGCACCCGGTAACGTTCCCAACGGGCTCATGGCCCACTATTACGCACAACGCGCTTCGGCCGGTCTCATCATTACCGAGGGCACCTCACCATCCCCCAACGGCCTGGGTTATCCGCGCATACCGGGAATATTTTCCAAAGCCCAGATAGAGGGCTGGAAAACCGTTATGGAGGCAATGCCCAGAAAAGGCGCAAGGATGTTCCTGCAGATCATGCACTGCGGGCGGATATCCCATGCGCTGAATATGCCCGAAGGCGCCCGCGTTATTGCGCCTTCAGCTGTATCTGCCTCAGGCACGATGTACACGGATGCATCAGGTCTGCAGCCTTTTCCCGTACCGGAGGCCATGACCGGCGATGATATCCGGATTACCATCACCGAATATGCCGATGCTGCCCGCAATGCCGTTCAGGCAGGGTTCGACGGTGTGGAACTGCATGGCGCGAACGGCTATCTGCTCGAACAGTTCATTCGTCCGAATACGAACCTGCGCACCGACCGATACGGAGGTTCCATCGAAAATCGTGTACGTTTCGTGCTCGAAGTGGTGGATGCGGTGATCGGGGCTGTCGGCAGGGAGCGGGTGGGCATCCGGCTTTCGCCTTTCGGGGTGTTCAACGATATGCCGCTGTATGACGACATGGAGAGCGATTACACCTGGCTTGCCCGGGAGCTCGATGTCTCGGCTCCAGCGTACATTCATCTTGTGGATCACTCATCGATGGGGGCGCCCCTTGTGCCCGAGCGCATCAGGGAGACCTTCCGCACCACTTTCAGGGGTGCGCTCATCCTTTCGGGGGGGTACGATGCTGAGCGTGCGGAAAGTGATCTCGCATCGGGGAGGTGCGACCTGGTGGCTGTCGGACGGCCGTTCCTGGCCAATCCGGACCTTGTCGAGAGGTGGAAGAGCGGAGCGCCGCTGAATGTACCCGACATGGATACCTTCTATACGCCGGGGCCGAGGGGGTATACCGACTATCCGGTGCTGCAATCAGCCGGTTGAGTAAAGGCCTTGCGTCGATAGACAAGCCGGAACGGAATCTCCGAGGATGGTTTCAGTGCGCCGGAGTATCGTCATCTTCCTCCTTCGACGGTACCGATGGATCGACATTCGGGTACGATTCCGTCATGAGTATCTGTTCGGCCTTGATCCAGTCCTCTTCCGACAGGCTGTCGAAGGGACAGCCTCGCTCCTGCCAGAATTTATAGGCAAGCGTGCGTATATCGTGTTCGGTGAACTTCGGCATGGAAGGGTTTGCTTGAGTTAAGAGGGATTGGATGGTTTCAGCCCTCAAAAACGGTATCCCGATGCAGAAAAGATAGCCGTTTCCTTCCGGAAAAGAAGCGTTTCGCAATTTTTTCCGGCAGATGGATACCTTCCGAGGATCGGCAGCTACCCTGTTGCGGTTTTTCATCTGCGAGCAGGGGATATTACCGACAAAATAGTATTGTTCTCTATTTGAGCACTGAAAAAGACACCGAATCCATGAATCGGAAGAGTGAGCAAAAGCCCGCTGACCGTCCCGATGTGAGCTGTTCGGATTGCAGGCTTCTGAACTGCTACCGGCAGGAGAGCAGGTTTCCGGATTTCTGTCCGGGGGAGGGGGTTGAAGAACAAGCCCTTGATGGTGTTATCAGCCGGTACTGCGGTGATGAAGATGACGCCCGGACGGCAAGGGCAGCGGCCGAGGTCGAGGGGCTTTATTACGGCAAACTGACCCGTGTCGAGGAGGTGCTTGCCTTTGCCCGACGCATCGGCGCCTGTAAAATAGGGCTTGCCACCTGCGTCGGCCTCGTCGAAGAGACCCGCCTGTTTTCCGGGATACTCAAACATAACGGGTTCGAGCCATATGCGGTGCTCTGCAAGATCGGCTCGGTCGACAAGACGGAGATAGGCATCGGGGAGGAACTGAAGCTCCGCCCGGAGAGTTTCGAGGCGCTCTGCAATCCGATTCTGCAGGCTCAAATGCTTAACGAATGGAAGTCGGAGCTGAATGTGGTGATCGGGCTCTGCGTGGGTCACGACGCTCTTTTCTGCAAGCATTCCGAAGCGCTTGTGACGACGCTCATCGTCAAGGACAGGGTGCTCGCGCACAATCCGGCAGCAGCCCTCTATACCAGCAATTCCTACTACAGGCGGGTGATGGACAAGGATCGGAACCTCTGAGACGCAGCAGCACCATGATCATTTCCTTTCAGCAGTCGGCAATAGGCCGCATCGGTATTGCAGAATCAGGGGGGGCGATCACGAACCTCTGCTTCGAGCATGACCTTGTGCCGGAGGGAGCGGAGCCCGGCACTTCCGACCTGCTTCGTGAGGCATTCCGGCAGTTGCATGCCTACGTCGATGGCGGACTCAGGGTGTTCAACCTGCCGGTCAACCCATATGGGACACCCTTCATGCAGGAGGTGTGGCGGCAGGTCACTGCCGTGCCATTCGGCCAAACAGCCTCCTATCGCGACATCGCCAGAGCGGCAGGGAACCCGAACGCTTTCCGCGCCGTGGGCATGGCGAACCGCCGGAACCCCATTCCGCTTTTCATTCCCTGCCACCGCATCATCGGCGCCAACGGAAAGCTGACCGGCTACCGTGGCGGACTCGCGCTGAAGCGGCGTCTGCTCGATCTGGAACAATGCAGACCACTCCCTTCGGGATAGCAGCCCTGAACCCGGTATGCATGCCGGGATGTCGATAACTGCCGATATACCGCTACTCGTGAGCTGTAAATATACCGGCTGCAGCAGGCACCGTTCGTCACGCTCATTTCAGCGCCTGCAAAGTCGTCAAACCGTTCATGATCTCTTGTTTGTCACAACGCTTCGTTCTCCGTTCCCGGCTTCATTCAGGTTAAAAAAATCAAGAAAAGTCCTTGCCTTTCGTGCATCCCCAGCGCATCGCTTCTCTACAGGAAAAACAAGGGCAGACAGTCTTTTTATTGCAGTGTGATGAGCTTTTTCCGGTAGTATTTGATGGCGGCATGTTCAAAATATGCAATGTAAAAGGAGGATCGTCTCTCGTATTTGCAGTAAGTTCCTTTTATGTTTATTTCTGGATTGTGCAAGATTCGGTTAACAATTGATGAAAGATGCATGAACCCGAAACATGACATTCCGCTTACCCGGCTCGAGAACACTTTTTTTGAAATTGCGGAATTCAACGAACTGGGCGCGTACATTGTGCGTGAACATCACCGGCACGATTTTTTCGAAATCCTCTGGGCTACATCCTCGAACGAATGTGTGCATTACATCGATTTCGAACCGCATCCCGTCGAGGGAGGTCTCATGTATCTGATGGCTCCGGGTGAGGTGCACGCCTATAGCGGCCCGTCACCCTCTGGCTGCTACATCGCGTTTTCCACCGATTTTTTCAGCGGCATCATGGAGCCGGAATTCACCATTCTCTTCAACCCTTTCACCAAGTGCGGCATACGAATTCCCGACGATACCGTGCCTGCGCTCCAGCAGCTTGTCGGCCTGATGTTTCTCGAAAGCCGGGGGAAGAAAGATTTTCGTATTCTTCAGGCCTGTCTCAAATCGTTCCTGCTGCACGTTGCCCGGCTGCATCAGGAGGAGAATTTTTCGTTCGACAAGAACGGAAAACGCATGAGTCTTCTGTTCGAGCTGATCGAGAAGCATTTTCGCAAGGAGCGCCATGCCGAATTCTACGCGTCCTCCCTCGGTATCACGCCCAAGCGCCTCAATGAGATTCTGCATGAAAAGCTTGATGTGACGCTTACCCGCATTCTGCATTCCCGCCTGATCCTGGAGGCCAAGCGGGAAATCGCATACGGCAGAAAGAGTTTCAAGGAGATATCCTTCGACCTTGGTTTCAGCGACCAGTCCTATTTCAGCAGGTTTTTCAAGGCGCAGACCGGGCATATGCCCGCAGATTTTCGCAAGCATATCGTGTCTCTTTCAAGTACCGGTTGCGGACTCTTGCCATAAAATGAATGAGGAGATGATGACGATCTACAGACGTTTTTTTCAAATGCCGGTCTTTACGGCTTTTTTTGTGCTTCCGCTGGCGTTTGCCGGCTGTGGCGGCCGGCAGGGAGCCGAAGGGCCGCAGGCCGCTGCGCTGCCAGCCTTGAAGCTGAAGCCTGAAGCGGCCCTGGTGGTTCAGGAATTTCCAACCAGGCTTGAAGGGAGGGTGAATGTTGAAATCCGCCCGCAGGTCGATGGCATTCTGGAGAAAATTTATGTTGACGAAGGTGCTCTGGTCAAGGCAGGTCAGCCGCTTTTCCGCATCGACAGCCGCCTCTACCGGGAACAGTTCAACCAGGCGACTGCCGCGCAGCATGCGGCAGAAGCCGCCGCATCCATCGCAAGGCTCGAGGTCGACAAGCTTGCTCCGCTGGTCAGAAACAAGGTGGTCTCCGATATTCAGCTCAAAAGTGCAAAGGCGTCGCTGCAGGCAGCAAACGCCAACGTGGAGCAGGCAAAAGCTGCCGCACAATCGGCCCGCATCAATCTCGGCTATACGGTGATCAGTGCTCCGGTCGGCGGATATATCGGCACCATACCGTTCCGCACGGGAAGCCTGGTAGAGCGGAGCGGCAGCAAGCCGCTCACCATGCTTTCGGATGTGAGCGAGGTGTACGGCTATTTCAGCATGAGCGAGGCGGATTTCATGCAGTTCCGGCGCCAGTACCCCGGCTCGACGCTCGAGGAGAAAATCCGGAATGTTCCGCCGGTGACGCTGCTGCTTGCCGACGGAAGTCCCTATCCGGAAAAAGGGGAACTGGAAATGGTGGGTGGGCAGTTCGACGAGTCGACGGCGGCGATTGCCGTGAGGGCGGTGTTTCCCAACGGGAACGGACTGCTCCGGACGGGCAATACCGGCAGGGTTCGGATTGAAAGCCGCCATGCAGGGGCGCTGCTGGTTCCGCAGGCGGCGACCGTGGAGATGCAGGACAAGGTTTTCGTCTTCAGGCTCGACAAATCGGGAAACGCCCGCCGCACGGCTTTCACGGTAAAGGGCAAAAGCGGTGACCGGTACATCGCCGGCGCCGAACTGAAGTCAGGCGATGTGATTGTGACCAGCGGTCTGGGAAGACTGCAGGACGGTATGCCGGTGAAGCCGGTTTTCAGTCAGTCGAATCGGAAATAAACGGAGGTGTCCCGGATGGTTTCAGGACTGATTCAAGGACGGCTTAATTCCCGGAGATCCAATGTTTGAAAAATTCATAACACGTCCGGTACTTGCCACCGTCATTTCCATCGTGCTGGTTATTCTCGGCATTGTTGGCATGGGGAGGCTGCCCGTTACGCAGTTTCCCGATATTGCTCCTCCGAGCGTGGTGGTCACGGCCATGTACCCCGGCGCAAGTGCCGAAACCATAGCCCGTTCGGTTGCGCCTTCGCTCGAGGAGGCGATCAACGGCGTCGAGAACATGACCTACATGACCTCGACCTCGGGTAACGACGGCATGCTTTCCATTACGGTTTACTTCAAGCTGGGAACTGATGCCGACCAGGCAGCCGTGAATGTGCAGAACCGGGTTTCACAGGCACAGAGCCAGCTTCCTTCGGCGGTTATCGAGCGCGGTATCACCACGGTGAAGCAGCAGAACAGCATGATCATGGTGATCAGTCTCATCAGCCGGAGCCCGAACTACGACGAGACCTTTCTGCAGAACTATGCGAAAATCAATCTCATTCCGGATATCAAGAGGGTAGCGGGCGTCGGTCAGGCCACCGTGTTCGGCAACAAGGACTACTCCATGCGCATCTGGCTGAAACCGAAGCAGCTTGCAGCCTACAACCTGACCCCTGCGGAGGTGGCGGCAGCCATTCAGTCGCAGAATATCGAGGCTGCGCCGGGCAAGTTCGGAGAGGGGAGCCGGGAGGCCATGGAGTTCATCATCAAGTACCGTGGAAAATTCAGTACTGCCGAAGATTTCGGCAACATCGTCATCCGTTCCGGCCAGGATGGCATGCAGCTCCGGCTCAGGGATGTGGCCCGTATCGAACTCGGCTCATACGACTATACGGTCAACTCGAAGGTGGACGGTCGCCCTTCGGTTACCATGGCCATCTACCAGGCAGCGGGATCCAACGCCAACGCCATCCAGACCGAGCTGCAGAAAGTGCTCGACAACGCCTCGGAATCCTTTCCCGAAGGGATCAGTTACGCGGTGCCCTACAGTACCAAGAAATCGCTCGACGAGTCGATCGAACAGGTGGTTCACACCCTGCTCGAAGCCTTTGCGCTGGTGTTCCTTGTGGTGTTCATTTTTCTCCAGGATTTCCGTTCCACGCTGATTCCTGCCATTGCCGTGCCGGTTGCCATTATCGGTACTTTCTTTTTCATGAACCTCTTCGGTTTTTCCATCAACCTGCTGACGCTCTTTGCGCTGGTGCTCGCCATCGGGATCGTGGTGGACGACGCCATCGTGGTGGTCGAGGCGGTGCATGCCAAGATGGAGCACCGGGGTCTTGCGGCTACGCCCGCCACCGCGTCGGCCATGAGCGAAATCACCGGAGCCATCATCTCCATTACCCTGGTCATGTCCTCAGTGTTCCTTCCGGTAGGATTCATGGAAGGTCCCACCGGGGTGTTCTACCGGCAGTTCGCCTTTACCCTGGCCACGGCAATCCTGATTTCTGCGGTGAACGCACTGACGCTGAGTCCGGCGCTCTGCGCACTCTTTCTTGCCGCTCCCGTCGATGGGGACAGGCAGAAGCTCGTGATGTTCAGGGGTTTCGGCAGGCGGTTCTTCAGCGGTTTCAATGCCGCCTTTACGATACTTACCGAAAAGTACATCCGGAGCCTGCGATTTCTTATCGACCACAAGTGGCTGAGCATGGCTGCGCTTGGCGCCGTGACGGCAGTGACCTTTATCCTGTTCAGAACCACACCGACCGGTTTCATTCCCGACGAGGACAACGGCTTTGCCATGATAACGGTTACGCTTCCTCCCGGAGCCTCGCTCGAACGGACCAACAGGGTGCTCAAAGAAGCCGATGCACTGCTGCACAGGGAGGAGAGCGTCGAGCGGGTGATCGCCGTGTCGGGTGTGAACATCATATCCGGAGCGAACTCTCCTTCTGCCGGAATCATGTTCGTTCAGCTCCGGGAGATTGCCGAGCGTGGCGATGTGAAGAACATTCAGGCCCTTACCGGCATGATGAACCAGAAACTCGCCATGCTCACCGACGCGTCGTTCTACGTGCTCACCCTGCCTACCGTGCCGGGTTTCGGCAACGTGAGCGGCGTGGAGTTCGTGCTGCAGGACAGGACAGCCGGCAGCCTGCAGAAGTTCGGTGATGTTTCCGGGGGTTTTATCGGCGCGCTCATGCAGCGTCCCGAGTTCGCCTTTGCCTTTACTCCCTTCAATACCGGCTTTCCGCAATATGAACTGGTTGTCGATGCAAACCGGGCCGAGCAGCTCGGTGTGAGCACATCCGATATCATGACCGTCATGCAGGGGCTGTACGGCGGGATGCAGGCCTCCGATTTCAACCGTTTCGGCAGGTACTACCGGGTGATCATGCAGTCCGAAGCCGCAGAGCGTGCCGACCCCTCCTCCCTGAACGGTGTTTCGGTGAAGAACCGATCGGGATCGATGGTGCCGCTCACCTCGGTGGCCTCCCTGAAAAGGGTGTACGGTCCCGAAACCGTCGATCATTTCAACCTTTTCAACGCAATCGGCATTACCGCCAATGTCAAGCCCGGCTACAGTACCGGCCAGGCGATCACCGCCGTCGGGGAGGTTGCCGAAGAGACGCTTCCCGCCGGATACAGTTACGACTGGAAAGGGATGAGCCGCGAGGAGACCGGGTCCGGCGGGAAGGCTGCGGCCATCTTCGTGCTCTGCCTCGCATTTGTCTACTTCCTGCTGGCTGCGCAGTACGAAAGCTATATTCTGCCTTTTGCGGTGATGCTTTCCATTCCGACCGGGCTGCTCGGTGTGTTTCTCGGCATCAGGCTGGCGGGAATCGACAACAACATCTATGTCCAGGTGGCGATTGTCATGCTCATCGGGCTTCTTGCCAAGAACGCCATTCTGATCGTCGAATACTCCATCCAGCGCCGGAGTGCGGGCAAGGATCTCGTGCTCTCGGCGCTCGATGGATCAAGGGCGAGGCTTCGTCCCATCCTCATGACCTCGTTCGCCTTCGTGGTTGGACTTCTGCCTCTGCTCTGGGCATCCGGCCCGTCGGCTCTCGGCAACCACTCCATCGGCTGGGCTGCGGTTGGCGGCATGCTCAGCGGTGTGATGCTCGGCATTTTCATCATTCCGGTGCTGTTCGTGATCTTTCAGGCTCTCCAGGAGCGTATTTCCGGTCCGGCGCACCGGATCGAGACCGTGCACGCTCCGAAGCTTGATGTTTCGGGCGATGTCCCCGATTTTTAACGGTGATACAATCAACAGAACGATATGCAACCAACGGGAAAGAAGGGGTTCAGCTCCTTGCGGACTTCCGGTGTCTTCATGCTTTTCATCATGGCGCTTGCGGCCTGCAGCACCACGGCACCCTACAGGCGTGCAGAGGTGAACCTGCCACCAGCCTACCGGGGGGCGGGAGAGTCGTCGGCACGGCAGCAGGAGACAGGGGAAATTCCCTACCGCAGTTTCTTCAGTGATCCGGAGCTGGTTTCCCTTATCGATACGGCGATGGTGCGCAACCACGACCTGCAGATTGCCCTTAAAAACATCGACTACGCCCACGAGAGCCTGAAACAGGCCAGGCTCGGTTTTCTGCCCTCACTGTCGCTTGGCGCATCGGGAACGCTCAACCGGCCTTCCGACAACAGCCTCAGTGCATCGAGCTTGCAGCAGGCTCCGGGAAAAAGCTATTCCGAGGATTATACACTCTCTCTCGGTACATCCTGGGAGATCGACATCTGGAGCAGAATCCGCAGCAAGAAAAAGGGCGCTCTGGCCGGTTACCTGAAAACCGTGGAGGCGGCAAAAGCCGTGCGTACAAAACTTGTTTCCGATGTCGCATCGGGCTACTACAATCTCCGGATGCTCGACGCCCAGCTCGATATCGCCCGGAAAAACCTTGCGCTGGCCGACACCACGCTTGGCATGATCCGGCTGCAGTACAACGCCGGCCAGGTGACCATGCTTGCCGTCGGGCAGCAGGAAGCCGTCTTGCAGGCCGTGATGCAGACCGTGCCGCAGATCGAGCAGAATATCGCCGTGCAGGAGCATGCGCTCGGTATTCTCATGGGCAGTTATCCCGGAGCGGTTGCGCGAGGAAGGAGCCTCGCCTCCATTCCGGTTGCCGATAACCTTCCCGTGGGCATTCCTGCTGCGTTGCTGCAGAACCGGCCCGATGTGCGCCAGGCTGAAATGGCTGTCATGGAAGCGCATGCCGATATGGCAGCGGCAAAAGCTGCCATGTACCCGTCTCTCACCATCACTGCCCAGGGCGGTCTGAACTCCTTCCGGAGCAGCACCTGGTTCAATACGCCCGGATCGCTTTTCGGGCTGGTTCAGGGAGCCATTCTGCAGCCGATTTTCCAGCGTGGGGAGCTGAAGTCGGGGTACGAAAAGTCGCGCATCCGCAGCGACCAGGCTGAAATCGCCTTCAAGCAGTCGCTTCTGAACGCCGTCGGGGAGGTTTCCGACGCGCTGGTGCGCCTCGACAAGCTCCGTGAGCAGGAGCGTGCTGCTTCGGCGCGGGTGGTTACCCTGCAAAAGGCTGTTGCCAACTCCAATCTGCTTTTCAGGAGCGGCATGGCAACCTATATCGAGGTTATTTCCGTCCAGAGCGGTTCTCTTCAGGCTGAACTTGCCCTGGCCGACATCCGCCGCCAGCACCTGACGGCCATGGCTGAACTCTATCGTTCCCTCGGCGGTGGATGGCGGTAACCGAACCTTCCGGAGTCCCATGCGGATAATCGATATCCTGATCGTCGGTGGCGGGGCTGCCGGCATGCTTGCGGCTGTTGCGGCACGGGAGAGTGCACGTCAGCGCCGTATTCCGGACAAGGATTTTTCAATCGTCATTCTGGAGCGTAACGACCGGACGGGCGCAAAAATCAGGATATCGGGCGGCGGACGATGTAACGTTACGCACGATGCTGAACCGGGTGGACTGCTTGCAAAGGGGTTTTTGAAGAAGGGGGAACAGCGTTTTCTCCGCCATGCGCTCCACGTTTTCAGGAGCGGGGATCTGCTTGCACTGCTCGAACGACAGGGGGTGAGGTGTGAAGCGCGGCCGGATGGCAAGGTGTTTCCGGTTGCCGGGCTTGCCGCTCCGGATGTCGTGCATGCGTTCGATCGCATGATCGCCGAACGTGCCATTGCGGTAGAAACATCCTGTACGGTCAATAGTATCGAGCGCTCCGGGGAACGGTTTGCCGTTACGGCTGGAGATCGAACATACAGGTCTGCTTCACTTATTCTCGCTACAGGAGGAGTTTCCTGGCCCTCGACCGGCAGCAGGGGAGACGGGCTTCGCTTCGCGCGCCTCCTTGGCCACAGCACCATCAAGCCGTCACCGGCACTCGCCCCCGTTCTGACTGCGGATAAGCCGCCCTCAGAGCTTGCAGGAGTTTCTCTCCGTTCGGTTGAGTTCATCGCTTCCGCCGGCGGAAAGCAGGTCAGCCGAAAAGGAGATGTGCTCTTTACGCACCGGGGGCTTTCCGGCCCTGCGGTGCTTTCGCTTTCAAGGGATGTCGCGGAACTGTTCAGAACGGAGGGGAGCTGTCGGCTTTTCGCGGACCTGTTTGCAGACCTCACCCAGGATGAGCTTCAGGAAAAGCTGCTTTCGGAGACCAGGCGCAACGGAGCAAGGATGGTCCGCAAATTCCTGCAGTACAGCACGGATGGTCCTCCTGCGTCGCTTATACCCCTGATCATGAGCCATGCGGGAATTTCTGAAGATGTGCTTTTGAGTGGCCTTCTCCGCGGAAGCCGGATTGCGCTCCTGAATACGCTGAAGAGGTTTCCCCTCGGCAGCGTCAAAGCCGTGCCGCTCGAAGAGGGGGAGGTATCGGCGGGCGGGGTATCACTGAAGGAGGTGAACCCGAAAACCATGCAATCCCGCATCGTGCCGGGCCTTTTCTTTGCCGGTGAGATTCTCGATTACGCCGGCGAGATCGGGGGGTTCAACCTGCAGGCGGCATTTTCCACAGGATGGATGGCGGGGGAGTCAGCAGTCGGTAGCCAGTAGCCAGAATACAAAATACTGAATACTGAATGCCGGCTACTTTTTCTATTATTTCCTTGCTAAAATATGAGCATATGCTTATAATTGAGGGTGAGCCGGGCACCCGCAGTCCCCATGCTGCACTCCGGGAGTCTGTCGAAAAATCAACGTTTTTAACTTTCAGTACCATGAGCCAGGATATGATCATCACTTTCAAAGGCGGCAAGAAAGTGAATGCCGAATTCAAGGGATTCACCATCGAGACCGACCAGTCGGAATATGCGGGAGGGGAGGGTTCTGCACCTGAGCCGTTCATGCTGTTTCTCGCTTCCATCGGAACCTGTGCGGGCATCTATGTCTATTCCTTCTGCCAGAGCCGGGAAATCCCGACCGAGGGTATCAGGATCGTGCAGTCCCATTTTCCCAAAGAGACCGGTCGGGGCATCGGCAAAATCGTGCTGACCATCGAGGTGCCTCCGGATTTTCCCGAAAAGTACAAGGATGCCGTCGTCAACGCCGCCAACCTCTGCGCGGTGAAAAAACATATCCAGGATCCACCTGTTTTTGAAGTGGTGACCGCCACAACCGGAAATTGAGCATATCTAACCAACCTTTCAATTCAAACACTACAATCAACAGATCATGACATCTGAAGCAGGACATGGAGGTCAGCCGATGAAGCTGAAGCATTTTCATATAACGTTTTTTGCCATTGTGCTCGGTATGGCAGGTTTCACGCTCGCCGTGCAAAAAGCAGGCAGCGGTCTTATCAAGCCGCTCGCTCCGGTCAGTGATGTACTCCTCTACATCACGCTCGGGCTTTTTGCCGTCGTCAGCGTGATCTACCTGTTCAAGGCGGCAGCTCATCCCGACATGGTCGGCAGGGAGTGGAATCATCCGATCAAAATCAACTTCTTTCCACTCATTGCGAAAATTCTTCTCGTTCTGAGTGTTGTGTACCTCGAACGGACACCGCAGATATCCTATTATCTCTGGGTATCCGGTACGATCCTGCAGTTCTTCGCATCCATATTCATCATATCGAGCTGGTTCTCCCAGACGCACTTCAAGATCGAGCACATGACTCCGGGCTGGTTCATTCCCATCGTAGGATCGATTATCGTGCCGATTGCCGGTGTCAAGCACGGTTTCGTGGAGGTTTCATGGTTCTTTTTCGCGGTCGGGCTGATTTTCTGGATGGCGCTGTTCACTATCGTGATGAACCGCATGATTTTCCATGCACCGATTCCCGATCGCCTTCTTCCGACCCTGTTCATCCTGTTCGCTCCTCCCGCTATCGGTTTCATCGCCTACAACAAGCTTGCCGGAGGTGAACTCGATGCGTTTGCCCGTATTCTCTATTTCTTCTCGCTTTTCATGTTCGTGCTGGTACTGTTCCGGCTTCCGATGCTTGCAAAGATCAACTACTACCTTTCATGGTGGGCATACTCTTTCCCTGTTGCCGCAAAGGTGCTTGCAACCCTTCTGATGCTGAACCTGACAAAGGATCCGTTCTATAAAAACCTTGCATTTTTCGAGTTGGGTTTTCTGTTCCTCATTATCGCAGTCCTGATTGTACGGACGACGATGGCGATTGCCAAAGGGGAGATTTGCGTTGAGGACTGACTTCGGGTAACGTAACGGATAAGCAAATGAAGCAGAACAGGGTTGGCAGGCCGGTGAGTTGCCGCTGTATCGAGGATATACCGAAATTCACCTGTTTCAAGCCTGAAGGCATTGCTCCATCACGCCTCGAGAGTGTCGTGCTGACCGTTGACGAGGTCGAGGCGCTCCGGCTTGCCGACAAGCTTGGCCTGTATCAGTCGGAGGCAGCCTCGAGAATGAAGGTTTCCCGCCAGACATTCGGACGTATCATCGAATCGGCGCGCAGAAAAGTTGCCGAAGCCATTATCGACGGCAAATCGATCTGCGTCGAGGGAGGAAACATCGAACAGGTGTGCGGTCATGCGGAAATCGCAGGCGAAAATACCTGTGTCTGCCTCTACTGCGGATTTGAAAAGCCCCATCTCGAAGGCATTCCCTGCCGCATGGAGCAGTGTCCTGAGTGCGGCAAGCCGCTGATCCGAAAGGGGAGGTGCAGCAGTGTGGCCTGAATTTCTTCCTTCGTTTTCAATTCACAAGCTGCCGGCGCTCCATTTCGGAGTCGGCAGTTTTTCTCTTTTACCACAGCTTGCAGCAAACTTCGGGAAGCTGCCCATGGTTGTAACCGGAAGCCGTTTTCTCGATGCATCAGGGCGACTCGGATGGCTGCTTGCCGAATTGCGGAAAACTGCCGGCGCATACCTGCACTTCCGAGTTGATGGCGAGCCTTCTCCCGAAGTGGTCGATATTGCAACCACGGCGGGAAAGAACGCCGGTACCGATATGGTTCTGGCGATCGGCGGGGGGAGCGTGATCGATGCCGGGAAGGCTGTTTCGGCCATGCTGCTGCAGGAGCATCAGGTGGAGCGGTTCATCGAGGGTCGTCCGGATTTTCAGGAGCACGACGGCCGCAAGGTGCCGTTTGTTGCCGTGCCAACGACTTCCGGAACCGGCAGTGAGGCAACCAACAATGCCGTAATCAGCCGGATCGGATCTGATGGGTTCAAGCGTTCCCTGCGCCATCCGGCATTCGTTCCGGACGTTGCGCTGATCGATCCTCTTCTGATGTGTTCGACGCCACGGGATCTCACCGTCTCTACCGGTATGGATGCCTTTACCCAGTTGCTGGAAGCCTGGGTTTCTCCGTTCGCATCCCCCTTTACCGACCGCCTGGCTTTCAGCGGCATGGAGTATTTCAGTCGTTCGTTTCTGAATGCCTGCTCCTGCGGAGCCGCCGATACAGCCGTCCGCGCCGATATCGCCTATGCATCGTATCTGTCGGGAGTCGTGCTCTGCAATGCCGGTCTCGGCATCGTGCACGGATTCGCTTCGTCGGTGGGCGGCTCGTTTGCCATTCCTCACGGAGTGCTCTGCGCGACCCTGCTTGCGGAAGCGACAAGGGAAAATATCCTGCAGCTGCATCGTTCGGGCGCTGAAGCTCCCGCCCTGAGGAAGTATGCCGAAGCCGGACGACTGCTGACGGGAAGGCCGGAAGCAGATACGGCGACAGGGTGCAGCCTGCTGGTGGAAAGGCTTGAAGCATGGCAGGATACCCTCGGTTTTCCTCGTCTCGGGGCTTACGGCATCAGGCCTCAGGATGCCGAACGGCTTGCTGCCGTCACCCGCAGCAAGAGCAATCCTGTCGATCTGCCGCTGGAGAGCAGGATGCGCATGCTGCTTGCAAGGATATAGGTTTCCGGTTCCTGTGACTCAGACCGCGAAGTAATCCTTCACTTTTGCGACGAAGCGGTTTTCCGTCATCCGGTCCGAGGGTTCGACCGAGCGGATTTTCTCCTGCATGCCATGAACGGCCCCGATCTCTTTTGCAAGCTCGGTTTTCGCCTCGCCAGGACCGAAAACGGCGATTGCATCCGAACCGGCAAGCAGTTCGATGATCTGCCGGTAGAACGCTCGGTACTGATGCATCCGGCTTTCCTCTGCGCTTTTTTCCCTCACGACCGACTGCGCCACGCTTGTTCCTCCGGCTTTCCAGCCGCCGGATGGCTTGTAACGGCTTTCGGCCCCCGATTCCAGATGCTCGACCGAGATGTTTTTGCCTTCGACATGTACAAGCAGCGCATCCATGTGGTCGAGCCATATTCCCGTGTATTTCTTCATGGCGTTCCCCTTTTCCGGTAACGGTTTCCTCACTCGCCTGCCTGCGGTTTTCCGCAGCCCCGCTTTTTTCAATATACACCCCTTTTTGATTCACTTTACGGGAAAGCGAATTTCGGCGTGCAGGGTTTCAGTTGCGGGCGTCGTCTCCGGAATTACGACAAAATGTATCCGGAATCAGTAGTGTCCGGGAAAAAATAAAAAAGGTCTGAAAACACTTGAGAAACGGCGATATTAAAAGTGAGAAAAACAATTGATATCAGCCGTATTCACAAGGAGTTCCAGACCATGAAGCAAGTTACAACGATTCTGGGAGAGTTACTGAAGATTTTTCCGAGATACGAATTCGAGAAACTCGAAAAGCAGCACCAAAGCAACCACTACACGAAGTATTGCACGGGCTGGCAACAGTTGATAACCTTGTTCGATGCGCAGATTGGCGGACATGACAGTCTCCGAGGCATTCAGACAAGCCTTGGCGTCCATGCGCAGAAATGGTACCACCTCGCGGACTTACAGACATAAAACGAAGCACCTTGTCTGACGCCATGAAAAACCGTCCGCATCAAATTTGTGAGGGACTGTTTCATGGTCATGACTGATGGCAAGCAGAGCGATATCCGGGTGGCAAGAAGCCAGGAAAAACTTGATTTTCACCTGCTGCCGGACAGCATCGTTTCCTTTGACCGGGCATATATCGACTTCAAATGGCTGTACACCCTTGATCAGCGCAAGGTCTGGTTCGTGACCCGCTCAAAAACAAACATTCAGTACCGAATCATCGGACAGCATCAACCGATCAAAAACAAGCAGGGAACACGAGACGAAAGAATCGAACTGATCATCGAGAAATCGAGAGCAAACGATCCAAAACCGCTTCGACTGGTCTGCTATACTGATCCGGAAACCGGCAAGGCATATGAGTTCATCACCAACAACATGAAACTCGCAGCCGCAACGATAGCAGCCATTTACAAGTCACGCTGGCAGACCGAAACATTTTTCAGGTGGATCAAACAAAACCTGAAAATCAAGTCATTCCTCGGCACCAGCCAGAACGCCGTATTGACGCAGATCCGGATCGCCATGTGTTATTACTTGCTGGTATCGTACATCAAATTCCGGACGAAATACCGCCACTCTTTGCAGGAACTGACTCGAATGATCGCTGCTGTACTCATGGAGCATCGCCTGTTGATCGATATTTTGTCTCTCAAAGAACAGTGACTCGGGGAAAACGCTGAAAATTTGAAACGCTTGCCTCCCATCTTTCGACTTCTCATGATGATCAAGGCATGATCTTGCGCAATGATGGAATACCTGCAGCCTAATGAATTATTCAGGTTAACCGCTACTTTTTGGCTCTTCAAACCGTTATAGCTGAAAAAGGCAACAGAATCCGCGTAACTATCATGGGGCTCAACACCCTGACCTTCAGGCAGTGCATACCGGTTTCGATAGGGGAAGCCTGGGATTTTTTCTCGGCTCCGTCGAATCTTGCAAGGATAACTCCTCCTGAAATGATGTTCAGGATACTCAACGGTGCGGCCGGTCAGCCGATTTACGAGGGGATGCTGATCACCTATACGCTCTATCCCTTCATGATGCTGCCGGTGCAGTGGGAGACCGAAATAACGAAGGTAGAGAGGCCGTTCTTTTTCGAGGACCGGCAGCAATCGGGACCCTATGAAAGCTGGGTTCACCGCCACAAGTTCCGTGAAATACCCGGAGGAGTGGAAATGACCGACCTGATTGAGTACACCATGCCTTTCGGGGTATTCGGAGATCTGGTCAATGCGCTGATCGTGAACCGTCGCCTTGAGGAGGTGTTTGCATACAGAAAAAGAAAGACATGCGAATTTCTTGGCATCATGAATTCCGTAGCGTTGCACCGCGATGCAGAATGAATTTTCCTTTCTGTCCATAGCGCTTTCCTTTGCCGGGGGGCTTGCGCTGTTTCTTTACGGCATCAGGGTCATGAGCGGAGGGCTCAAGAAAGCTGCGGGCAGCCGCATGCGCGATTTTATCGCGCGGATTACCGATAACCGGCTTTCAGGCCTGCTTGCGGGAGCGTTTGCCTCCATGATGGTGCAGTCGAGCAGCACCATCATGGTGATGCTGGTGGGTCTGGTGCAGTCTCAGCTTCTGACCTCTCATCAGGCACTCGCCATCATTCTGGGTGCTGAAATCGGCACGACGGCCATGGCGCAGCTGATCGCCTTCAGAATCCATGAATATGGATTGCCGGTTTTTGCCGCAGGATTTGCCCTGAACCTCATGAGCAGGAGGGAGGGGCTTCGCAACGTCGGCGAGGTGCTTTACGGATTCGGGCTTTTTCTTTTCGGCATGAGCCTGATGTCGGGAGCCGTAGCACCGCTCCGTTCCTACGGCCCCTTTCTTGAGTTGCTGCGCTTTATGGAGAACCCGCTCTACAGCGTGCTGGCGGGAATGCTCTTTACCGCACTTATTCACAGCAGCGGAGCTTTTATAGGGATTGTCATCACGCTTGCACAGCAGGGGTCGCTGACGCTGGAAGCCGGTATTCCTCTGTTGCTCGGCGCAAATATCGGTACCTGCATAACCGCGACGCTGGCCAGTATCGGGACCATGCGTCCTGCCCGCCGCGTCGCTCTTGCGCAGGTGCTGTTCAATGTCAGCGGTGTTGCCCTTTTTCTGTTTCTCATTCCCTGGTATGCCGATTTCGTTCGCATGCTTTCGCCTTCTGCGGGCGTTGCCGGAGCGGTCATTCCCCGGCAGATTGCCAATGCCCATACGCTCTACAATGTGTTCATGGCCCTCCTGTTCCTGCCCCTGATTCCGTTCTGGGCGAAACTGCTGATCCGTCTGATTCCCGACAGTCCCGAGGAATCCCGTCTTCAGCCGGCGACCTGGTACATCACCGGCACGGCGCTTTCGACGCCATCGCTTGCCCTGAGCTACGCAAGGGCCGAGACCGTTCGCATGAACCGCATTCTTGAACGGATGTCAGGAGCTTTGCTTCCGGCGTTTACCGGCAGTCGGGCTGCAAGGGATACCTTCTTTCCTGAACTTTCCGTTGTCGGGGGAATCCGAATGCGTGAGGACAAAATCGACTTTCTCGAATCGAAAGTGTCGGACTATCTCATCGCCATCAGCCGTCAGGAGCTCGGAGAACGGGAGTCCCGTGAGGTGTTCGCCCTCATGACTATCGTCAAGGACCAGGAGTCGATAGGCGACAGCATCGAGTCGCTTCTGCAGAA
>VGMX01000025.1 GCA_016866305.1 Chlorobiota bacterium
GCCAATATCTATAATGAACTAACCGGAGAAGTACACTCTGTGCGCATGAAAACCAGCATATTGGCGAACAGTAAACTTATTCAGCTCTTGAATCCTGAGTTTCCGCACTAATTGGCAGAAGTCGGGAGAAGAAGGCCGTCCCGCGCAGTTGAGCAGGACGGCCTTCCCTGTTTTCATGCTTTTCGATTCCGAAAGGGGGCGTTTTCGCTATGAGAGCCGCGAACCGGGTTGTTTGTGGCCGTACCCTGCTGCAGGTGTCCACACGAAAAAAGGCCGCCCTTTACGGCCGGCCCTTTTCAGTGCTTCCTTTGACTCCGGGAAGCTATTTCTTTTCGTACCGGAAAGAATCCAGGAAGCTCGTGTCAAACTCCCCGCTCTGGAAAACCGGCGATTGCATGACCTGCTTGTGGAAGGGGATGGTGGTTTTTACCCCGGCAACGATAAACTCGTCAAGCGCCCTTGACATTCTTGCGATTGCCTCGTCGCGGCTGTGCGCCGTAACGATAAGCTTGGCGATCATGGAGTCGTAATTCGGCGGAACGACATAACTTGCATAGGCATGCGAATCCACTCTCACGCCGTGGCCTCCGGGAGTGTGAAAGACCTGGAGCTTGCCGGGTGACGGACGGAAAAGATGTTCGGGGTCTTCGGCGTTGATGCGGCACTCGATGGCGTGTCCCTTCGGGGTGAAGGTGCGTCCGGCGATGGATTCCCCTGCGGCGATCAGTATCTGTTCCTTGACGATATCCACGTCGTATCGCTCCTCCGTTACCGGATGCTCCACCTGGATACGGGTGTTCATCTCCATGAAATAGAAGTTCCTGTGCCGGTCAAGCAGGAATTCAATGGTGCCTGCTCCCTCGTAATTGATGGCTCGGGCAGCTGCGATGGCGGCATCGCCCATCTTTTTTCTCAGCTCGTCGTCAACCGCAGGTGAGGGTGTCTCCTCGATCAGTTTCTGATGCCGCCGCTGGACGGTGCAATCGCGCTCGCCGAGATGAATGGTGTTTCCGTGCTGGTCGGAAAGGATCTGGATTTCGACGTGGCGCGGATTTTCAAGAAATTTCTCGATATACACACCGCTGTTGCCGAACGCCTGTTCCGCTTCGCTCCTGGCGGTCTTGAGGGCTTTTTCAAGCTGGTTTTCCTCATGCACCACCCGCATGCCCTTGCCGCCGCCACCTGCTGTTGGCTTGATAATGATCGGGTATCCTGTCTTTTTCGCGGTGACGAGAGCTTCGGCGATATCGCCGACCAGTCCCTGGCTTCCCGGAACTACGGGAACGCCTGCCGCTATCATGGTGGCTTTTGCGGTATTCTTGTCGCCCATCTGGTTGATCATGCGCGCTGTCGGGCCGATAAACTTGATGTTTACCGATGAGCACACTTCGGCAAAATCCTCGTTTTCAGCCAGAAACCCGTATCCGGGATGGATTGCGTCCGCATTGGTGAGCTCGGCGGCGGCAATGATTCTCGGAATGTTCAGATAACTCTCACGGGAGGGAGGCGGTCCGATACAGACCGCTTCATCGGCATACTTTACGTGAATGGACTGGGCATCGGCAGTCGAATAGACGGAGACGGTGCTTATGCCGAGCTCGCGGCAGGTCTGCATGACGCGCAATGCAATTTCACCGCGGTTGGCAACAAGTATTTTTTTGAACACGTTGGGTGTATTACTAAGAATTACGGTTTAATGCGGAACAGTGGCTGATCGTATTCGACAGGCTGGCCGTTTTCAACGAGAACTTCCACAACAGTGCCCGATATCTCCGCTTCGATTTCGTTCATAAGCTTCATGGCTTCGATGATACACAGGACGTCACCCTTGTGAATGGTGTCGTCAACATTCACGAACGGAGCGGAATCAGGCGAAGGCGAGCGGTAGAACGTGCCGACAATCGGAGAGCAGATCTCGATCAGATCCGAGGCCGCCTCAGTCTTCGGTGCGGAGGCTGCCGGGGTGATACCTGATGAAATCTGGGGCTGTACAGAAGCAGGAAGAACCTGCTGGGTTGCCGGAACGGTTGCTGCAGCCTGCATCAGGAGGGGTGTTCCGGCAACGAAGCGCCGGAGAGTGATTTTAAAGGAACCCTCTTCAATGATGGCTTCCTGCAGATCGGAGCTATTGACGACGTCAATGAGCTGTTTGATTTCATTCAGGTTCATGGTGATTTATCCTTAAAGTTAAAACACAAGCGCCGATGCGGGTACTGATTACTTTTTGACTCGTTCGATGTATTCGCCTGTCCGGGTGTCGACACGGATGATGCTGCCGCTCTGGATGAACATCGGGACACTGACCTCGGCGCCGGTTTCCACCGTTGCGGGTTTTGTGCCGGTGGTCGCACGGTCATCTTTTGTTGCCGGGCTGGTTTCCATGACCTCCACCTCGACAAAGGTCGGCAGCTCGACATCGAGAATCGAACCGTCATCGGAAAAGACAATGAAAACCGTAATGCCGTCTTTGAGGAAGCGGGCTGAGGAGCCGATGGCGAGTTCCGGCACGTTGATCTGATCGAAGGTATCGGTGTCCATCATGACATAGTCCGCTCCGTCATGGTACAGGTACTGATACTGCTTGCGTTCGGTAACGATCAGGTCGACCGATTCCGAGGCGCTGAACCGGTACTCGACATTCCTGCCGGTTTTCAGGTTCTTCATGTTTGCCTGGTAAAATGCACGGAGGTTTCCCGGGGTGCGGTGCACAAGGCTTTCGATAATATGCGGTTCTCCCTTGAACCGGATAATGGACCCTTTCGATACGTTGCTGATGGAAGTCATAGGCTGACCGGGAAAATTACGGTTTGCAAAAAGAACCTAAATATAACATCGCACGGTGACGAATTCAAACGGTGACTCCCGAAAGGCGCTGATTGCTGAAAAAGTCATTGCATCTTTACCGGGCACTGTTTAAATTCACTGAATTAGTAGCTCTGAAAAAAATGGTTTACTTTAACAATAACAACATGCCATATGTCAAAAGCTGAGTTAGTAGAAAAAATAGCCTCACAGGCAGGATTGACAAAAGCCGATGCAGAGCGGGCTGTTAATGCATTCATCAATGTCGTCACTTCATCGTTGAAAGGCGGAGATGATGTTACGCTTGTCGGTTTTGGTACCTTCACAACAGGTGACAGGGCTGAAAGACAGGGCAGAAACCCCAAGACCGGCGCATCGATTACGATTGCCGCAAAAAAAGTTGTAAAGTTCAAGCCGGGTAAAGCGCTTAAAGACGAAATCGGGGCGTGAGCTGAAGTCACACAAGAGGGTACAGCGTTTTTGAAAAGTCCATCATCTGCTTCGGCGTGGTGGACTTTTTTTATCAATACTCATGTTTTCATTATGGCAGCCAAGGTTGTTCTGGATTTTGAAAAACCGCTGTTCGAGCTTGAAGCCAAGCTGAACGAGATGCGTGTTTGTCTCAGAGGCAGCACAAGGGATCAGGGCCCGCAGGAGGCAGATATCCTGCACCGGGATATAGAACTTCTCGAGCAGAAGGTTGACGCGCTCCGGCGGTCGATCTACAAGAATCTCACCCGCTGGCAGAAAGTCCAGCTTGCCCGTCATCCCGAACGACCCTATACGCTCGACTACATCTACATGATGACCAGGGATTTCGTGGAGCTTGCCGGTGATCGCCATTTCAGTGACGACAAGGCCATTGTCGGAGGTTTTGCCCGTCTTGAAGATGGCTCCGGTTTTTCCGAAACCGTCATGATGATCGGCCACCAGAAAGGTCGGGACACCAAGTCGAACCTTTACCGCAATTTCGGCATGGCGCAGCCCGAAGGCTACCGCAAGGCGTTGCGTCTCATGAAGCTGGCTGAAAAGTTCCGCAAGCCGGTTGTCACCCTGATCGACACTCCCGGCGCTTTTCCCGGCATCGAGGCCGAAGAGCGCGGACAGGCGGAGGCCATTGCACGAAACCTGTTCGAGATGGCCCGGCTTACCGTGCCGATCGTTTGCGTCATCATCGGTGAAGGCGCAAGCGGCGGAGCCATTGGAATCGGTGTCGGCGACAGGATTCTCATGGCCGAAAACAGCTGGTATTCGGTTATTTCTCCCGAAAGCTGTTCCTCCATACTCTGGAGGAGCTGGAACTACAAGGAACAGGCGGCTGAAGCCCTGAAGCTGACTGCTGACGACCTTCTCGGACAGGGAATCATCGACAGGATCGTGCCGGAACCGCTCGGAGGAGCGCATACCGATCCTGAAACCATGGCCGGAACACTCAGGGCCATGCTTGTCGAAGAACTGCGGACGCTTCTTCCGAAAGAGAGCGGAACCCTGGTCAGGGAAAGGATCGAAAAATTTTCGTCGATGGGAGTCTGGAGCGAACCGTAACCCTGCCGGGGGCAGGGGGAGCGGAAACAAAAAAAAGCCGGCGATGATGCCGGCTTTTTCTGTTCCGGTTCGGAAGTGTCCGGTTCAGCTGATGGTCCAGGTGCTGCTTCCTGTAAGGAGTTCTTCGAAAGTGCCTTCACCACGCTCCTGAGCGCTGTCGATCTGTGCGGTGAGTGCGTCTTCATAGGTGATGCGATCCTCAACGTAAAAGATGCCGAACGGTCTCGGCAGGGCGTTTTGCATCGTATCGGGATCATCGAAGAAGCGCGACAGGATGTTGGCCTTGATGAAATCCTTTTCGTCGTGGACCCAGAGGTCATCCTGTGAAACCGAAGCGTCGTCAAGGTTCACCATGACGGGAGTAAACCCGTCGAGCCTGATACCCTTCCGGTTGTCGAGGCCGAAAACCAGCGGCTTTCCCTGTTCGAGATAAATCGTGGTGTCGGCTTTGCGCTCCTTGCTGCTGAAGGCGTCGAACGCACCGTCGTTGAAAATCGGGCAATTCTGGTAGATTTCCACAACCGATGTCCCCTTGTGCTCCGCAGCGCGCTTGAAGATATCGCGCATGAACTTGCCGTCGCGATCCATAACCCGGGCGACAAACGTGCCTCCCGCTCCGAGCGTGAGGGCTACGGTATTGATGGGATGGTCCACAACGCCGTTCGGGGAGGTGACGGTTCTGAGGCCGACTTTCGAGGTGGGTGAGTACTGTCCCTTGGTGAGGCCGTAAATCTCGTTGTTGAAAAGGATCACATTCAGGTCGAGGTTTCTCCTGACCGTGTGAATGTAATGGTTGCCGCCGATGGAGAGCGCATCGCCATCACCGGTGCCGACCCAGACGCTGAGCTCGGGACGGGCGGTCTTGATGCCGGATGCCATGGCCATGGCCCTGCCGTGGATACCGTGTACGCCATAGGTGGCAATGTAGTAGGGAAGCCTTGACGAGCAACCGATACCGGAGACGACAACGACCTCTTCGGTTTTCAGGCCGAGGTCGGCCATGGCGTTCTTCAGTTGCTGCAGGACGGCGAAGTCGCCGCATCCGGGACACCATTTCGGCTCCTGGTGGGAAGTGAAATCCTTTGCAGTCAGTTGTGCAAGTGTATCGGTCATGATTAAAGCTCCTTTAAGATATCGGTGATTTTTGCTTCGATTTCCATTTCATTGAACGGCAGGCCCTGTACCTTGCTGAACCCGACAGGCTCGCAGAGGAATTTGTCCCTGATCAGGGAGAGCAGCTGCCCACAGTTGTTTTCGGGAATCAGCACCTTTTTGTAGTTGCCCATGATCTCGCGGAGATTTTTCGGGAACGGGTTGATATAGCGCAGGTGAGCGTGAGCCACGCTGCAGCCGCCATCGAGGGCCTGTTCCACGGCTTTCTTGATTGCGCCGTAGGTCGAACCCCAGCCAAGCACCAGGAGGTCGCCCTTTTCCGGACCGTTGTCGATGGTGAGGTCGGGAACGATCTCCGCTACTCGCGCGACTTTTTCGGCGCGCATTTTCGTCATGAGCGCATGGTTTTCCGGATCGTGCGAAACGTTGCCGGTTTCGTGGTGCTTTTCAAGTCCGCCGATACGGTGTTCAAGGCCGGGAGTGCCCGGTATTGCCCACTGGCGGACACCGCGTTCATCCCTCTTGTACGGGAGGTAGGCGGGATCGTCGGCCTTCCGGGCCGGCGAAAAGACCGGAGTGATCGAAGCCAGGGCGTCGGGCGAAGGCACCAGCATCGGTTCGGAGCTGAGCGCAAGATAGCCGTCGGTCAGGCAGAGAACGGGGGTCATGTACTCTACCGCTATTTTTGCAGCTTCGTAAGCAGCGTAGAAGCAGTCGACCGGCGACTTCGCCGCGATGACCGGCATCGGCGCATCGCCATGCCGTCCGTACATGGCCATCAGCAGATCGGACTGTTCAGGCTTTGTGGGCAGGCCGGTTGATGGACCGCCTCTCATGACGTTGATGATAACCAGCGGAATTTCAAGAATGACGGCCAGTCCGAGACCTTCGGATTTCAGGGCCAGACCGGGTCCGGAGGTGTTGGTGGCGGCAAGTGCTCCGGCATATGCCGCGCCGATGCTGGTCAGCACGCCGGCAATTTCGTCTTCGGCCTGGAAGGTCTTGACGCCGAACTTTTTCATGCCGGCAAGGGTCTGCAGGATTTCCGATGCCGGGGTGATGGGGTAGGAACCGAGGAAAAGCTCCAGACCGGCTTTTTTCGCAGCGGCTGCAAGCCCGATTGCCGATGCCTCGTTGCCGGTAACGCGGCGGTAGACGCCTGGTTTTTTATCCGCAGGGGCAACGGAGAAACGCCCGTGCTGCGAGAACATCTCGGTTTCGTCGCCGAAGTTGTACCCGGCCTGAACTGCCTTGATATTGGCATCGGCAATATCCTGTTTGTTGCGGAACTTCGTCTGCAGGGTCTCGATCGTGGTTTCGATAGGCAGGCTGTAAAGCCAGTAAAGTACGCCGAGCACGAACATGTTCTTGCACCGGTCGATGAATTTCGTGCTGAGGCCGGTGTCGGCAAGCGCCTTGCGGGTCAGGCTTATAACCGGGATACTGAAAACGGTATAGTCTTTCAGGGTGCCGTCTTCGAGCGGGTTGTTGGCCTCTCCGTACCCGGAAAGGGTCAGGTTCCTGGCATCGAAGCCGTCCGTATCGGCGATGATGATGCCGCCGTGATGCAGGTTTTTCAGGTTCGCCTTCAGCGCTGCGGCGTTCATGGCGATCATGACGTCGAATTTCGCTCCGGGCGTGTAGACTCCGGCGGTGCCGAACTGCAGCTGGAATCCCGAAACACCCGATATTGTTCCTGCAGGCGGACGGATTTCGGATGGAAAGTTCGGAAACGTATTGAGATCCGAGCCGTAAACGGCGACCGTATTTGCAAACTGGGTTCCCGTTAGCTGCATGCCGTCGCCTGAATCTCCGGCGAAAAGTACGGACACGCTTGATTTAGCTGTTACCATATCTTTTTTGTTTAAGATTGTTGTCTCACTCATTCGATCGAGTTCCTGCTGTTTTATTTAGAAAACCACAAACCAAAGCATCCCCCTGTGAAAGAACCGTCGGTTCATTGTAACGGAGATATTGGCAGCCGGTGATAAGAAAAATAGAAACGGAGGGTCGGAAGCGGTCAGGGAAATACCCCGACGGTTTTCCGCAAAGTGGAAAATATAAGTTTAACCGGGTTGAGAACCAAATGTTTCAGCAATTATTGGTCGTCGCCCCTGACGATGACGATATTGTTCACCCTGAGGTATTCCTGCCACTCGTTTTCCTCCCTTACCGGGCAGTCGGCAGAGAGATCACAGAAATCGCAGCGCATCATGCCGTACATCTGTTCCATCCAGCAGCCGTTCCTGCTTTTGTTGACCTCGTTGACATGATTGGGATTGGCCCTGACGATCTCCTCCGATATCTTCATCAGTTCCAGAATGTCCTTGCGTCTTTGCTCATCTTCGACACCCCAGCTCATAACCGTACCCCTGATTAAATCAGTGAAAAGGGAAGAAACCCATGCATCAGGCAATATAGGCTCTTTTTTGCCAAAGACCGCATGAAAGGCGGCCGGAAGTGTTTTTGAAGGGCGTGCCGGCTTCCGGCGGCAGGGGAAAATTAAGTTGGCATCGAGCATGAAAAAAGGTTAACTTTGAGCCCGTAACGAGGCTCCGCAAGCGCACTGCCGCTGCACCGGGCAGACAACGGAAACAAGACAGACAACTATGAAATCCAGTGCAATCAGGCAATCCTTTTTAGATTTTTTCGCTTCGAAAGACCATAAAATCGTCCGTTCGGCGCCGGTTATTCCCGCCGAGGATCCGACCCTGCTCTTCACCAACGCCGGCATGAACCAGTTCAAGGATGTCTTTCTCGGAAAAGGCACCCGCCCCTATACCCGCGCTGCCGATACCCAGAAATGCATCAGGGCATCCGGCAAGCACAACGACCTCGAGGATGTGGGGCGCGACACCTACCACCACACCTTTTTCGAAATGCTCGGCAACTGGTCTTTCGGGGACTACTACAAGAAAGAGGCCATCTCCTGGGCATGGGAGCTCCTGACATCGGTCTGGAAGCTGCCGAAGGAGCGCCTGTATGCCACGGTTTACCAGGACGACGACGAAAGCTTCCAGCTCTGGCAGCAGGTAACCGACATCGCTTATGATCACATTCTCCGGTTCGGCGACAAGGACAACTTCTGGGAGATGGGCGAAACCGGTCCCTGCGGCCCCTGTTCGGAAATCCATATCGACCTCACTCCTGACGCCTCCGGCAAGGAGCTGGTCAATGCCGGCGATTACCGCGTGATGGAGCTCTGGAACCTGGTGTTCATCCAGTACAACCGGCAGCAGGACGGCAGGCTCGAACCGCTGCCGCAGAAGCATGTCGATACCGGCATGGGCTTCGAGCGGGTATGCGCGGTCCTGCAGGGCAAAGGGTCGAACTACGACAGCGACGTGTTCCTTCCGCTTTTCGGGAAGATCACGGAGATCACCGGGGTTCGGTATACGGGCACCCTTGACGGCCAGGGGGATATCGCCATGCGCGTGCTTGCCGATCATGCACGAACGCTGACGTTCGCGCTTTCGGACGGCGCCATGCCCTCCAATGAAGGGCGCGGCTACGTGCTTCGCCGGATTCTGCGCCGTGCGCTCCGTTACGCCAAGACGCTCGGATGCAACGAGCCGATCCTTCACCGGCTGGTCGGGACGCTTGCCGGTTCGATGGGTGAGGTTTTTCCGGAACTGGAGGATCGCAAGGAAACGGTTGCCCGGATCATCAGGGCCGAGGAGGAGAGCTTTCTTGCCACGCTCGATCGCGGCATCGAAATCTTCAACGAGGTTATTGCATCGCTCCGCCACAACAGCGCATCGGTCATTGCCGGCACCGACGCTTTCCGCCTTTACGACACCTACGGTTTTCCGCTCGATCTGACCAGGCTGATGGCTTCGGAAGCCGGTTTCGGTGTCGATGAGGAAGAATTCGAGCATGCCATGCATGAACAGAAATCGCGGGCGCGCCGGGATCGCAGGGAAAAACAGCAGCTGCAGACCGGTGAAAGCCGGTGGCACTGGTTTTCCGACAACCATGCATCGCAGTTCACCGGCTACACCACGCTTGAAGAGGAGAGCGCCGTTACCGGCTACAGCGTCACGGCAGACAGGGTGCTTCTGGTGCTCGATCGCACACCGTTCTACGCCGAAAGCGGCGGACAGGCCGGCGATTCGGGCTGGATCGAGACTCCGGAGTACCGTCTGCACGTCACTGATACCCGCAAGGACGGCGATGCCATCGTGCACGTGGTGAGCGAGGCGTTCGACACCGTGCGTGACTGCACGATCGATCCGGCGGATGTGGTGTTCGATGCCTCCCGTCTCGCCTGCCGTGCGTCGGTCGATCGCGGGAACCGGGAAGGGGCGGAACGCAACCATACCGCCACCCATCTCCTGCATGCAGCGCTCCGCCGCATCCTCGGCGCGCATGTGCAGCAGAAGGGCTCCTTCGTCAGTGCCGAAAGGCTGCGGTTCGATTTCAGCCATTTCTCGAAACTCTCCCCTGATGAACTCGAGCAGGTGGAAGCCGAAGTGAACGAAGCGGTCAGAAGCGCCGGGACGGTGGTGAAACATGAGGATATTGCGTACGAAGAAGCCATCGAAAAAGGCGCGCTCGCTTTCTTTGGCGACAAGTATGCCGACCGCGTGAGGATGGTGGAGATTCCCGGCATTTCAATCGAGCTGTGCGGCGGAACCCACGTTGACAGCATCGGCCAGATCGGCCTGTTCAAGATCGTCGGCGAATCGTCGGTCGCTTCCGGCGTGCGGCGCATCGAGGCACTCACCGGCAAGGCAGCCGAACAGCTCATGTGGAAGGAGTACCGCGAACTGCAGGAGATCCGTCATCTCCTCAAGCTCAAGGCCGAAGAACCGGTCAAGGGCAGGGTAGCCGAACTTCTCGACTCAAGGAAAGAGCTTGAAAAACAGCTGCAGGAGTACAGGATTGCCGCACTCGCAGCAACCCTGGAGCGTTCCCTCGAAGGCGCCGCAGAGGCAGGGGAACTTCGCATTGTTTCCACGATGATCGCGCCTGTCGATGCGGAATGGTTGCGCCAGGCGGTTGCCGGGTTGCGTGAACGGCATCCTGCTCTCGTGGGTCTGTTCTGCTTCGAAGAGCACGGCAAGGTATCGCTGACGGCATTTGCCGGCCAGCAGGCCATCAGCGGATTCGGACTCGATGCATCGAAACTCGTCCGCGAGGCGGCAAAGGCCGTACAGGGCGGCGGCGGCGGCAAGCCGGAATTCGCCACGGCAGGCGGCAAGAACCCGGCGGGAATGTCGGCGGCGCTTGAGGCGTTCGGGGCACTGGTGAAAGCCGCTGTCAAATAATAAAGGACAACCGGTTGAAGCTGTATGCTTGTTTCTGACTGCTTTTTCGGGCGCTGCGAAAAGCCCTCGTGCGACGGATGCCTCTGCAGGCCGGTGCGCTCGCTGCGCCTCATGCTGAAGTCCCGCGCCATGCAGAAATGCTCTGACGATTCTGTCGATACGGAAGGCGTGTGGAAAAAAGAGGTGGAGAGCGTGCTTGCTCACCACAAGGCGCCCGAAAAGAGCCCGCACCAGCAGCAGCCTGCCCCGAAACGAAAAAAACGGCTGCTCGCACCACGTGAGGAGATTCCGTGGTTTCCCACCATCAAGGCCGACCTCTGCAACGGCTGCGCCGACTGCAAGGTGCTCTGCAAGCCGGGAGTGTTCGATCCCGGCCCGCCGGACCCCGAAGGGATCCACAGGCCCAAATTTCTTGTAGCCCATCCCTACAAGTGCCTGGTGCTGTGCGACCGCTGCGTGCCCATCTGCACCTCCGGCGCGATCAAGCTCCCGCCGAAAGAGGATTTCGAAAAGTATGTCGAGTATGTGGATTGAGAGGAAGAATCCGAAACGGAGCGACTCATGAGCGGTTCACCATCCCCCCTGAAGAAAAAGAAGCGCCTGCTCGCTCCGCGCGAGGAGATCGCCTGGTTTCCCGCCATCGACGCGGAGCTGTGCAACGGCTGCGAAGCGTGCGCCGATCTCTGCCGGCCCGGCGTGTTCGAACCCGGCCCGGTCGATGAAGGGGACGGCGTGCTACGCCGCCCGAAAATGAGTGTCGCCCATCCCTACAACTGCCTCGTGCTCTGCACCCGCTGCGAGCCGGTCTGCCCCTCCGGAGCGATCACCCTGCCCCGCCCGGAAGATTTCCAGCGGTTCGTCGAGTACGTCGATTGAGCGTCCTGCCCTATTGAGCGCCTTACCCCGGCCGGTATGTCCGGTCAATGAGCCGATTCATAACCGGCAACAATTCCGGCACAGGCTTTCCTGCGAAAATAGCAGTGGAGAGGTGTTGTATTGCGCAAAACCATAAAAAGCCTTGTATATTTAAATCAATACTATATAAATTACATCTTATAATTAAAAACGTCGGTTTGCCTCACCATAACCAGTACCCATGCTTCGATTTATCGAGAACGATCTTCGGCTCTGGCAGGAAGGGACACGTCGCAAGCCCCTCATCCTGCGGGGAGCGCGTCAGGTCGGTAAAACCTGGTCGATCAAAGAGTTCGGGAACAAGCGATTTGAATCGCTTGCTCTTGTGGATTTTGAGCGGAATCAGTCCATATGCAGGGTTTTCGACGGCGATCTCAAGGCCACGCGCATCATCTCGGATCTTGAGGTCATCCTGCAGCAAAACATCACTCCCGGCAAAACCCTGCTTTTTTTTGACGAAATTCAGGCATGCCCCCGGGCTATAACCGCCCTGCGCTATTTTTATGAAGAGATGCCGGAACTGCATGTTGTTGCCGCCGGGTCGCTCCTTGAATTCGCTCTTGATGAGAACGCCTTTCCGGTTGGCAGGGTTCAGTTCCTCAATCTCTATCCGCTCTGTTTTGCCGAATATCTGGAGGCAATCGGCAACGCCCCTGCGGTGGCTGCAGTTCTCGGCAATCCTGCTGACATATCGCCTGCCGTGCATGACCTGCTGCGCGAGGAACTGAAGCGCTATTTCTTTATCGGGGGAATGCCTGCGGCCGTCAATGCGTACCTTGAGAAAAACTCACTGCGCGATGCCTTTGACGTACAAAAGGAGATTGCAGAGTCATACAGGCTGGACTTTGCCAAATATACGCCGAGGGTTGACCGCTTCTGTCTCGACGCAGTCTTTATCTCCCTGTCGCAGCATATCGGAAAACAGATCAAATATGCGCGTCTCGGCGAGGGATACAGCAACCCGACGCTGAAAAAGGCATTTGATGCATTATGCCTGGCCCAGGTAGCCCGAAGAATCCCGTCGGTTGATCCTTCGGGGCTTCCATTGGGAGCTACGGCCTCCGCCAAATCATTCAAGGCGCTTGTGCTCGATATCGGATTGATGCGCCATCTGTCCGGTATGCCCAGTGATATCGAGTATGCAAAAAACGACCTTCTCGCCATCTACCGGGGAGCAATGGCCGAGCAGTTTGTCGGACAGGAGATGATGGTATCCCAGCAGGGTGACCTTTATTACTGGGACAGACAGGCTAAAAGCAGTTCAGCGGAAGTTGATTATCTGGCGGTTCTGAACGGCAGGATCCATCCTGTCGAGGTGAAAAGCGGAGCTGCCGGCAGTTTGAGGAGTCTTCATCTCTTTCTTGCCACGTACCAGGAGTGTGGTAAAGCGCTTGTCTTTTCCGACCGCCCGTATGCAGACCTCCCTGAGCAAAAGATCACGTTCCTGCCGCTCTACAGTGCCTTTGCCGCCACAAGACGGGAGTAAGGCGAGAACAAACCTTTCACCGTTCCCTGACGGTGGGGAATGGCGCACAGCGCTGAGGCGACAGCGAGGTTTTCCTGTCGGGCGTGGCCCTGCATCGAGGATAACCGGAGTTGCCGGTTATCACGCGCCTGAATTGCTCCGTTGTACCCACGTGCTCATTGATAGAGAAAGAGGCGACAGGCGCCCCTACTCCGCCAGTTCGTCGCGATCCCTGAATCCCATCAGGTAGAGGATGGCGTCGAGGCCGAGCGTGGAGATGGCCTGCCGGGCGCGTTCGCGCACGATGGGTTTGGCCCTGAAGGCGATGCCGAGTCCCGCCTTGCCGAGCATGGGCAGGTCGTTGGCTCCATCCCCGACCGCAACGGTCTGTTCGAGCCGGATGTTCTCTTTTGCGGCAAGCAGTCCGAGCAGTTCGGCTTTGCGGGCTCCATCGACAACCTTGCCCACCACCCTGCCGGTCAGCTTGCCGTTTTCGATTTCGAGGGTGTTGGCGTAGACGTAGTCGATCGAGAGCTTTTTCTGCAGGTAGTGGCCGAAATAGGTGAAGCCGCCGGAGAGGATGGCGGTTTTGTAGCCGAGACGCTTCAGGTTGCCGAAGAGCCGTTCTGCCCCTTCGGTGAGCTGCAGGCGCGCTGCGATGCTCTCCATCACATGTTCGTCGAGCCCCCTGAGCTGCGCCACCCGGCGCTGCAGACTTTCGTTGAAATCCAGTTCCCCCCGCATGGCCTGTTCGGTGATGGCCGAAACCTCCTCGCCGACCCCGGCCTCCTTTGCAAGTTCGTCGATCACTTCCGAGGTGATGAGGGTCGAATCCATATCGAACACCACCATCCGCCGGTTCCGCCGGAAAATGTTGTCCTCCTGGAAAGCGATGTCGATGCCGAGGCTGTCGGTAATGGCCAGAAGCTGTTCGCGAAAGAGGTTTTCGTCGGAGAGGGTGCCCCTCAGGGAGAACTCCACGCATGCGCGGGTGTGGTTGTCGCCGTTGTCGAGCGGTATGCGGCCTGAAAGGCGGCTGATGGTATCGATGTTGAGGTGGTGTGCGGCCACGATCGACGAGACCCGTTCGAGCTGTTCGGCCGTGATTTTGCGCGACAGCAGCGAGAGCAGGTATCGGGGCTTGCCCTGTTCGCCCACCCAGCGGTCGTACTCCTCGTCGGCCACCGGCGTGAAGGTGATCTGGATGCCGAGCGTATGGGCGCAGAAGAGCAGGTCCTTCAGCACCGGCGAGGATGCCGACTCCTTCGGAACCTCCACCAGCATGCCGAGGCTGAGGTGGTTGTGGATCACTGCCTGGCCGAGATCGAGCACCGGTACGTTGTACCCGGCGAGAATGGCCGTGATTTTCGCAGTCAGGCCCGGTTTGTCCGGGCCCGTGATGTTGATGAGCAGCAGTTCGCGCATGGCGTGGGTAATAGAGGGGTACAGGCAAAACCTTGTCGTGTAATGGTTTGCTGACGCACCCCGATTTTCGGTAAAAACATCAGTCAAGATAGTGTTGTTTCGGCAACCTTCAAAAACGGGAGCGGGGAAGATAACGGAACGGCCGGCATCGGGCGCAGGATGCCCCATTAACCTGCGTGCCGAACCGTTTTCCCACCTGCATCATTCTCAGAGGTACTCTCTTTTTTGCCACTTGCACCTGCTTGTTTTTTCGGCTATTTTTATACTTGATAATAAAATCAGCCGAATCATGGCCTACAAAACAAGAACACTTGAGGGTTTTTTCCTGCAAGCGAGTCAACAATTCCCCGTCATGCTGCTGACCGGACCTCGCCAAACCGGAAAAACAACGTTCCTGCGACACCTGGCAGAAGAAAATCGCTCGTATGTCACGCTTGACGACCCGATGCTCCGGGCACTCGCAAGGGAAGAGCCCGCACTGTTCCTGCAACGCTTTACCTCACCGGTTCTCATCGACGAAATCCAGTATGCTCCACAGCTTCTGCCCTGCATCAAAATGGCGGTGGACAACGAACCGCAAGCCGGAAAATTCTGGCTTACCGGTTCACAGCAATTCCATTTGATGAAGGGGGTCACTGAATCGCTTGCCGGTCGTGTCGGGGTGGTCAACCTGCTTGGATTTTCGCAGAGAGAGCTTTTGGACACCCCTTTTGCAGGGCCGTTTCTGCCGGTTCCGGAAGTCATGAAACAACGGGCAGAAAGCCGGCAATTGCTTCTGCCCGAACTCTACCGGAAAATCCGGCTCGGATCGTTTCCCGCTCTCCATCAGGAAAATCCTGCCGATCATGGCCTGTTCTACAGTTCATACGTCCAGACCTATCTGCAACGTGATGTGCGCGATCTTGCCAATGTAGGCGACGAAAGCGCATTCCTGGGATTTCTCCGCTCCTGTGCGGCACGCACCGGCCAGATGCTCAATATCCTGGACCTTTGCCGCCAGAGCGACATCAACCATGCGACCGGAAAACGATGGCTCTCGATTCTTGAAAATTCAGGCATCATCTACCTGCTTGAACCATGGCACACCAATAGCAATAAAAGAGTGGTGAAAACTCCGAAACTGTACTTTCTCGATACGGGACTTGCAGCCTGGCTGACCGAGTGGACTTCACCCGAAACGCTGGAAGCGGGAGCAATGTCAGGAGCCATTCTTGAAAGCTGGGTGGTATCGGAGATCATCAAAAGCTGGTGGCACAACGGCAAGCGCGCTCCCGTTTACTACTATCGCGACAAGGACGCCAAAGAGGTCGATCTGCTCATTCATCAGAACGGCACACTCTATCCGGTAGAAATAAAAAAATCGGCTAATCCGGGAAAAGAGGCAATTCGTCATTTCCAGGTGCTTCAAACCCTGAAACAACCGATCGGGCAGGGATGCATCATCTCGCTTGCCCCAATGTATCTCCCGATCACGTCAACCATCGATAATGTACCTGCAGGAATGGTGTAACCATGGATCAGGAATACTGGGCATGTTCACTATGTGAATCGACTCAGCAGCGAGAGCAGGTATCGGGGCTTTCCCTGTTCGCCCACCCAGCGGTCGTACTCCTCGTCGGCCACCGGGGTGAAGGTAATCTGGATGCCGAGCGTATGGGCGCAGAAGAACAGGTCCTTCAGCACGGGCAAGGATGCCGACTCCTTCGGCACCTCCACCAGCATGCCGAGGCTGAGGTGGTTGTGGATCACCGCCTGGCCGAGGTCGAGCACCGGTATGTTGTACCCGGCGAGAATGGCCGTGATTTTCGCATTCAGGCCCGGTTTGTCCGGGCCCGTGATATTGATGAGCAGCAGTTCGCGCATGGAGTGGGCGATAGAGGGGTACAGGCAAAACCTTGTCGTGTAATGGTTTGTTAACGCACCCCGATTTTCGGTAAAAACATCAGTCAAGATAGTGCATTTCGGCAACCTTCAAAAACGGTGACGGCTACGGTAACGGATGGAAAGGACGGGTCACGCTCTGAATCCACTTGTTTTGTGGCGTAGTTATTGCTTGCTTAGTGATGTGATATTTTGATGACTTGCCGTTATTTCGCTATATTTTCAGTAAGATATCTCTTGAGCCTAACAACCGTTTCAACGAGGACGTTTTACTCGCATTTTGGTTGCAATGACTTGTTTGCGCCTGTTACCTGAAGTGTTAGTTCAATCAAAAAAATGAGCAAAAAATGAGCAAAAAATTTCCTGTTCTTTCATTTCTGTCGGTATTAATCCGGTTGTTTGGCGTTTTACTGCTCTTGTTCGGTATTTACTACGGGATCTACGAAGGTATCATTGAGCCAAATCTTCCTCATCATCACTTTGCGCAAGGTGATGCTATGGAACTCGGTGGTGGGATGTTAGTTTTCTTTTTCGGAATCATTTCCCTGATTGTTGGAGAAAGTGTCGGTGTATTGCTTGCTATTGAAGCAAATACGAGGCATTCATTGGAATCAAAGTAAATGACCTAACAAGGTAAATGCACTCGTACAAATAGGTGGTTTCCCGATACGCGGTCACGTTAGCGGCTAAGAAAGGATTACACCAAATCTATGGTTACTCCGCCGTGAACTATTACTCTTGATATACTCATATTTTCCTAATTTTCATTAAGTCCAAATGCTCTTGAACCTAATTTTTGTTTATATTTATTTTCAATTGCTATTGCTTCATCTTTTGTTATTGTTTTGGAAAGAGTTGTTAATATCGACCATTGAAAATTATTTGCGTAGTTTTTATCAACTTCAGTAAGTTTTTTCAAAAGTTTATTTCCTCCATTTCCATTTTTCGCATAATCTTTCCAGCGTTGCCATATTCCGTCTGCACCATAAGTTGAACCAACATATTGATTGCCGTTGCTTTTGTCCAAAATTAGGTAAATTGCATTTGTAGCTGATAATGGACTTTTCCAATCTTTATATTCGTGTTTGAAAACTTCTTGTAATTCACTATAACTCAAAATAACGTCATCGAAATTTTTGAATTGTTTGTAGTTTAAATCTGGACGAAATTTTATTTCAACAACTTCTTTTTCAATGTCATACCAATTATGCCAACTAGAAGTCCCTTTGCCCCAATCAATTATTACTCGTTCTTTTAATTCTTCATAACCTACTATTTCATTTAAATCATAAAAAAATCCTTCGCCTAATTCATCACTTATTTTACTAACTCCGTTCACTTTATAAATTCCTATAAAACGTGCCAAAGTTCCTTTTTCTCCTAAAAATGCAATTACAAAATCGCATTTAGAAAAGACTTCTTTGCTTTGCCTTTTAAAATAGTTGAAAAATTTGTCTTTGTCGGAACAATACCAATCATACAAGTCGGGATAGTTTTGGTCAGTATGTCTTACAATCTTTGTTCTACTGGTTTTGTCAAATCCACGATTTTCAAGTAATTGTTGAATTGTTGTAATTGGAATATTAATCATATGTATTCAATTTATGTAGGTTTGGTGCGTAGCTCTACAATGACGGCTAACGGTCGAGGCTAAATGCAGTAAGGGGATTGCGGGCTACTTTCCTGTCCACCTACACGAATTTTTATGCGGGGCAGAATGCCTGAATTACCACTGAAACCCTTATTGCATTTAGCCTTTGTTATGCTTTCGGGCTTTTTATTCATAAATATCTGAACTTTAAATAATTTAATAAGTCCTTGTATTTCAGACTATCTATTCCATTCAATAATTCACTTGGAGTTACAATCTGATATTTTGTTTGGTCATTCAATTGATTTCTCCATGTCGTTTCCATATCCAAACCGCTACACTTATATTTCTTATTTAACAAATCTTTATTTTCTGCTGGAATTACGTGCACATGAATAAAGTTGTCTGCTTTAAGTGTTTCTTGATTCATATTTTTTATCATTTGCTCAACCCATAATGTCTGACGCATTAGTTGATAAAACGGTTCAAAAAAATAAACGGAATTCCTATACTGCTTCAAAGTTTTAAGATAGTTGGAGTTATCCATCAGTCTGCCTTTGGTATTATAGCAATATCTATTCAGCCTTTCTTTTCCTTTTGCTTCGTCTCCCTTTAAATGTCCGACTTTTTTTTTGTTGCTGTCTTCGATTGACTTGTCTGTGTTATTATAAAATTCTGTGTACTTCCACTCGATTGGAATTAACCATTTTTCTCCATTTTTATGTTTTGCAAAAATTAAAGTATCTATTGAAGTACAGTTGTTCCCCCGAGTTGGTTGACCTTCGTTCAAATAATCATAATCACTAACTGCTTCAAATTGAATATAGGCAGGTAAGAATTTGTCAGTATCTATTTGAAAAACATCAATGAAGTCGGCCGAAATGTTTTTAATAATTGTCAATACAGCTATTTTGTCATTTCTGATTTGGAATAAATGATTTAAACATGCAATTTGTGAAGATAATACATGACCTGTTGGATACTTACCACCCCACCAAGAAATGATATTTTTATCAAAATAATCAACTACATCCTTTACAATTGGTTGATAAATGTTTTTCAAACCATCATATAGAACAAAAGCTCTATTATCTCCTCTGAATTTTTTCCCTGCCTTTGCACCATAAAAAACTTGATTTCCAGATTTGATTAATCCTACTGCTTTTGCTCTTTCGTTTTCTTGATATTTTGAAGCCATGATTTAGTTATTAGTTTATTTTGTCGTCTTTTAGCCTGAAGCATAACTCCTTTATATATGCACCATACCCCACCCAAAGGTGCATAAAGCCAGCTATTCCGGCATGCTTTATACACCTTTGAGGTGCACAATATTTTTTACAAATTGTCAAAGGGGCTGGAGATTTTCAGTAAACTCTGCTCGCATACGTGGGTATAGATTTCTGTCGTCTTACTGCTCTTATGCCCTAATAGCTCTTGTATGTAACGTAAATCCGTTCCTGCTTCCAGTAAATGTGTTGCATAAGAGTGCCGCAACCAATGAAGCGTTACCAGTTTTTGATTTTTGCATGATCGCGTGAATGTTTTAACACTTTTTGCAAGCTGGCGACAACTGTTGAAATCGCAAAATACAGATATATTGCAAAATATTTATCGCAATCTTGTAGTCAACCAAGCACAAACTTTGATAGAAGCATTTCACTTGATTTAACAACTTCATTCCCCATTTCGACAAACGACTGTTGTGTTCCATTTTTCTTTTCGATGTCGGGGGGAGAAGGACGGGACGCTCGCAACTAAGTAAACTAATTTCTTGTAAGGGAACTTGGGGACGGTGTATGGCAGCGTGAATTGTTTGAGTAAAAAACGGGAGAATCAGAAAGTGCAACAGCGGCAGAAGCGGGGGGAATGGTGGCGTAACCTGTTGCTGATTGGTTGGTTATTGAGCAACAGCAAGCGGATTTGCGGGTGTACCGTGTTGCGTCCGGCGTTACCGTTATGCCGCTCCTCCGGAGCTTTAAGGAGGAGGGGATGCTGTTCTACCGATAGGGCATCCCTACGGGATTTGAAGAAAGGTGAGACCATAGGCCGAAGCGCGTCCCGTTTTTTGTAATATGTAAATATGGTGTTACCTTATATCTGATTAAGGATATACCAATATTACAAATGCCGACACCTCATCTGCCAAATTCTGCCGTGCGCAAGGCGCTGCGCAAGCTTGGAGCCAATATTCATGAGGCGCGGATGCGCCGCAGGCTGCCTATGAGTGTTGTGGCTGAGCGGGCTTCGACATCGCGCCCAACCCTTTCCCGCCTTGAGAAGGGCGATCCTTCGGTGAGTATCGGTATTTATGCTGCTGTGCTTCAGGCCCTTGGTTTGCTGGATGATCTGGCCTTGCTTGCCGATCCTGCCCGAGACAGTGTTGGTCAGCAGCTTTCGACGGCAGCATTGCCCAGGCGTGCCCGTATAAGCGGCAGAAAACGGAGTGACGGTGATGCCTGAGGTCGAGGTTTATATCGATTGGCAAGGTTCCTGCCGATTGATTGGCAGGCTTTACCGTCAGTCGGGCAGGGGCCGGGAGACCGTTTCATTCCAGTATGATGACCGATGGATTGCTGCGGTCGATCATTTTCCAATAGATGTTTCACTCAAGGTGGGGCGTGGTATTTTCGTTCCTCCGGCAGGCAGGGAGATGTTCGGTACGTTGGGGGATTCCGCTCCGGACCAATGGGGGCGTCGTCTTATGCGTCGTGCCGAGCGTCGAAGAGCCGAAAAAGAGCTTCGGGCTCCACGAACGCTGTTTGAAACCGATTTTCTGCTGGGGGTTGCCGATGAGACCCGTTTGGGCGCATTTCGCTTCAGATATCCGGGAGATGCGGGTTTTCTGTCATCGACAGAGAGCGGGGTTCCAAAGTTGGTTGAGCTTGGGAAGTTATTAGGAGTGACCGAGCGGATACTGCGAGACGAAGAGAGTGATGAAGACCTCCTGATGATTTTCGCTCCCGGTTCATCACTTGGAGGGGCGCGTCCGAAAGCATCGGTTATTGATCAGTATGGACAGCTTTCGATAGCCAAGTTTCCGAAGGAAAACGATGAATACAGCATTGAAACCTGGGAAGAGATTGCGCTGAGACTTGCTGCAAAAGCAGGGATAAGGACACCCGTCCATGATCTGAAGAGGATTGCCGGAAAAGCCATTCTGCTTTCGTGCCGTTTTGACCGCAAGGATGGTGGGCGTATTCCTTTCATGTCGGCAATGTCCATGACCGGATCTCTTGATGGCGAGGGGGGGAGTTATCTGGATATTGTCGATGCGCTCGGAGAGTTTGGTGCCCAGGCGCGGACGGATCGTGCCGAGTTGTTTCGGCGCATGGTTTTCAATGTGCTGATCTCAAATGTTGACGATCATTTGCGGAACCATGGCTTTTTGATGACGAGCAGGCACGGATGGGTGTTGTCTCCGGTGTTCGATCTCAACCCGACGCCTCAGGATGTGAAACCGAGGGTTCTCTCGACAGCCATTGATCTGGAAGACGGAACGTGCTCGATAGGACTGGTTCGTGATGTCGCCCATTTTTTCGGATTGCAGAAGGCTGAGGCGGATCGAATGATTTCTGAGGTTGCCCATGTTACAGAGAGATGGGCTGAGGTGGCAAAAACTGTCGGTGCACGACCGGCAGAAATCAAGCGGATGGAGAGCGCTTTTGAGCATGACGACCTGTCCCGTGCGTTACGCTTGTGAGCCATGACGACGCTGTTTCCTCCTTACTCCCGCAACAGCCTGGGCTGACCCGGCATTTTTTATGACCTGAAAATGTTGGGTGCATTTCAAATACGAACTTTTGCTTCCATACAGATGGCTGATGTGTTATAAAGGGGACCTCGAAAAAGTTATTCCGCACTCAAATTGCTGCGTTGGTCGGTGCTCGAAATCCTCATGTAGTGTGGTGTACACTCCGGTTTCTCCGCTCCGTCCGCCTTGCACATTGATCTCTCATCACACTTTTTAGAGGTTCCCACATGGAAATTGCCGAAGAAATCGCAGAAGCAATCCGCAATCATTATCATGCCGCCTACCGCAAGCTTCTTGATATGCTTGAACCGCTTACAAGTGAGAGGCAGGAATGAAATATGGACTCAACGATACGACCATAGCGAGCATTCATGGTGTGATTGCGCGCTACGGGCAGGTAGATAAAGCCATACTTTACGGTTCAAGAGCCAAAGGGAATTACAGGGCTGGTTCGGATAGGGGACGAGGGGACGTTCACAACTACGTAAACTAATCGCATGGTAGACACGGTAAACCCGAGCAATAGGGGACGAGGGGACGTTCACAACTACGTAAACTAATCGCATGGTAGACACGGTAAACCCGAGCAATAGGGGACGAGGGGACGTTCACAACTACGTAAACTAATCGCATGGTAGACACGGTAAACCCGAGCAATGATGCATTCATCCTTGTAACTGATCACTGTTGTATTCGGAACTGATCGAGCGGATTCACCCGGAAAGAATTCGCGTATTGCTTATTTTGTACTGACACTCCACGCCGATAAATAAATTTTTCGCCACGGAGCACTGCTCATCCGCGGCCACGTTATGTGCTTACAAAAGGAGGTTGGTAATGAACAAATATTGTCAAAGTTGTGGGTACCCAATGAAGAAGGATAAAAAGGGTGGTGGCACCAATTCGGATGGCTCAATAAGCGACAAGTATTGTTCCATGTGCTACGAAAACGGAAAATTTCTGAACCCCCCGGATATTGATACTGCTCAGAAATTCCAAAAGTATTGCATTCAAGAAATGAAGAAAGATGGAATGAATGGCATTTTGGCATGGATATTAACCCGTGGGATCCCGAAACTTGAGCGGTGGAAAACTAAATAGAAAATCGCGTGGTGAAAAATCGGCTGACTCGTTTCGACTCAAGGGGGGAGAGCGGGACGCTCACAACTACGGAAACTAATTTCTTGGGAATCCCGGTAAACCCCAGCAATGATGCATGCATTCTTGTAACTGATCACTCATGTATTCTGAGCTGTGGAGGAGGGGACGTTCATAACTACGTAAACTAATCGCATGGTAGACACGGTAAACCCCAGCAATGATGCATTCATCCTTGTAACTGATCACTGTTGTATTCGGAACTGATCGAGCTGATCGAGCTGATTCACCCGGAAAGAATTCGCGTATTGCTTATTTTTTCTATGTGGCTTAATTTATTGAGGATACAGATCAATGTCATGTCAATAGGAGGTTAAAAATGCGAATTTTCAAAATCATCATAACGCTTTCCTTTTTGTCTGTTTTGGTCGGATGAGCAACTGGCTCGTCGATTGTGACTGGCAAGTTCAAACCTGCGATCAGTCCAGGTATGGTGAAACTATATCTTGATCCACCATCGAGATATGACACTATCGGTATAGTTGAGGCTTCCAGCGATGTTGAATTTTCAACACAGGCGGCACAGGATCGTGTCATCAACGAGCTTAAAGTACAAGCTGCTAAAATCGGAGCCAACGGTGTACTTCTCATTAACACCGGATTTTACGGAGGTCCGGATGAAATAAAAACCGCAAAAGGGAAGGCAATATCCGTAATTCAAGAATAGGCATAACCATTTTCTGCATGGAGGCAAGGGGGTGACCTCTGCCGGAATGGCCCTTTAGCTCAGGCTTTCAGCGGCTGCGGCAAGCCATATCGTGAAGCGATGTGCGTTGTAACTTGACGTCGTTGTGACCGTTCCAGTCCTTACCGACGAAGAAATGTTGAAACTTATCTGCATTGTCTATACAAATTGTGTAGAATTGTTGTTATGTTTGAATGGGACGAAAAGAAACGGATCAGGAATCTTGGAGAAGCACTGACTCGATTTTATAGCAGCGAGGTTGCTTTTCGATGGAAGGCCAACGGTTACGGCCACGGCAAATAATCCCGATGAGACTCGCTATGTGACCACGGCCACAATCGGCGAGAAATTTTACACTGTAGTCTGGACATGGCGGGCCAATGCCCGCCGGATTATTTCATTCAGGAGGGCACGAGATGTCGAGGAAAGAGCGTATCGTCAGATACACGGATAAAGAGTTGGAAAACATGCGGATGCATGGCCAGGACAAGAGCGATTGGAAAAGCGCTGCGGCCATGTCGGGCAAGGAAATCGAGGCAGCAGTTGCCGAAGACGATGATGAGGCCGGAATGCACATTGACTGGTCAAGCATTTCGGCAGAACCTCCTCGCCCCAAGGCAGTGCTGAACATGCGTGTTGACTATGAGGTTCTGGAGTTTTTCCGAAGCCAGGGCAAAGGCTACCAGAAGAAAATCAACGCAGTCTTGCGCTCTTACGTCGAACAGAAGCAACGTCATTGAGGTCCATGCGGCGAGGGCCCGGTCAGTCGGGGGTATCAACGTCGGGGGTTGTCGGAAATCCGTGTTCTGCCGAAACGAAAAGTGACTGAAACTAATGTCCGCCCCTAATTCCGGATACCGTTAACTCTTTTATAAATAATTAATTGGTCGTTCTGTGGATATGATATTGAAGTTATCCTGTACAGAAAGAAGCTTTCTGCTTTTCCTGAATTAGACAGATCAGTCTGAACATTGTTAACTTATTGCATATCATAACAAAATGGATGTTGGTAACTGGATTTCGATCTTTATGGCCTTGGTTGCAACAGCATCTGCTGTGGTCACATACGCAGTCTTTCGCTCATCAACTGACCCTGTCGTTATCGTCTATGCTGATCCTGATATTAAACGGCCTTCTATCGTAAATCTCATTATCAAGAACATAGGTAATGGCGCTGCACATAGCATTAAATTCAATTACGCTCAAGCGGGACGTGCCTTGTCGGGGCGATTTTGGGGGTTTGTATTTTTTTCAGCTTCGGCGGCTTCGCCAATCTTCCGTGACAGGCGCGCCCCTTAGCTTTACGTTGGGCAGCACCACATGAGGAAAACCATGAGTTCCGATTTCTCTGGCTTGAAACGACAGAAGTATCCTATGCCTGAGTTCGTTAGCCTTGCGCTGAATGAGCGAGGTCTGATGGGTGCCTACAAGGATCGGCCAGCGTATCAGCAAAACGATTACATCGGCTGGATAAGCAGAGCGAAACGTCAAGAGACCAAAGACAAAAGGCTTTCCCAAATGCTGGACGAGCTTGAAGTCGGTGGGGTCTACATGAACATGAAGCACACTGCCTCAGCCAAGAAATGAAAAGTCAATTTCTTGCTCAAACCAGCAGCCCAACAAATCGCTCCAGCCGACCGTCAAAAAGCTGCGCTTTTTGCTGTCGGCTGAGCTAACATTGTTGGGCTGCAAATTCAGTTATCGCCATTTTGGGCAAAAGAGATGCCTAGGAAAACAACGCAATCCACAAATGTGTATGTCGCCTTGCCCCCTTCGGGAAAGGGCACTGGCGTACTTGTCATCCACGCTTGGTGGGGGCTGAACGACTTCTTCAGAGGTGTCTGTGACCGATTGGCCGAGGAAGGCTTCGTCGCTCTCGCTCCCGATTTGTTTGAAGGCCAAGTTGCCACCACCATCGCGGGCGCAAAACGATTGCGTGCCAAGCCGAAGAAAGAACCAACTTACAAAACACTCATTCGTGCTATCGAGCAACTCTGCAATCATCCTGCAGTTCAAGGGTCAACCATTGGGGTTATAGGCTTTTCAATGGGCGGCCATTGGGCGCTTTGGCTATCGCAACGACCCGCGTTGCCGATCGGAGCAACTGTGACGTTCTATGGCGCACGTGCAGGAGACTACACGAGCAGTCGGGCCGTCTTCTTGGGTCACTTTGCGGAAGGGGATGACTGGGTGTCCGATGCGGCGCTCAAGAAACTCAAGAAGAGCCTTGAAACCGCAGATAGAGTCGGTGAATTTTTCATCTACCCTGACACCAGCCATTGGTTCTTCGAGTCAGACCGAGCCGACGCCTTCAATTCCCAAGCGGCTGAATTGGCGTGGGAGCGAACCGTCAAGTTCCTTCGGAAGCGTCTGATGAAATAGGACTATGAACTATGGAGCCAACAGAGCCACAATCGTGTATTCAACCATCGCAGCCCAACACCGGGTTGCAGGCAACGTTGCTCCGCTGCACGCCGCAACGCGCCTGAACCCGACCGATGGCGCGGACGCTACGCGCCTCGCCATCGGCGCTGCGGATGACCATCCGCTTTCTGTCCCGGCGCTGACGCGCCAGGCCATCAAGCGGCTGCAGCGGACAGTCGTCCCCGTGAGCAAGCTCGCGTGTTCGTCTGCCGCTGATCCGCAGCGCCGATGTTTTGAAAGGCATTGCACATGAAGAATACACAGAATGCTATGGCTCATGGCCAAAGCACAACCAGACATGTTTGCGCACTGGAAAGTGGGGTGTCTCCCGATGGCTGGATGATGGAAGCCGGATGAGTCGAGAGGTTCATGTCCGGTTTTGCGAGGATCTGGAGGTGAAAGTCCTCCGGTCTACTCACCTGACAAATCAAAACGAAAAGTTTTTTTACTAACGAACAGCCCCGCCAAGTGCTTGAAAAAGCACGATAGCGCAAATATCTGAGTTTCAGACAGTGAAGCAGAAGAATTTTCCTTTTGCATCTATTCCTGTTTTTTGTACTTTAAAAAAAAGAGCCCTCTCTTTTTTTCTCCCAAGTAGTTCAAGCAGTGCCTGTTGTATTTGAAATTTCGATGTAACGTTCGGTTTTTCAAATAAGTAGGTCAGCTTGCAGCACCAAGATACGTTCATCCCCTGCTCCGGGGATCACTGATGCTCCCAAGCCATTTAGTTTCAGGGTTACAGTTTCCATGACGTTTTTGCTGTCATGAAGTGAAGTTCCCATTGTTAGGAACTTGATTGTATTTCAAGCCAATTGAATTGTAAGCATTCGAGTACAGCCCTTCTTGCCGAAATGTCCGGTGAGAAGGGGTTAATGGCTTCGATCATGTACGGTGCTGGATTGAGGTTGGCGCTGCGGATTACCCATCCGCTTTCTGTCCCGGCGCTGACGCGCCAGGCCATCAAGCGGCTGCAGCGGACAGCCGCCCCGCGAGCTTGCTCGCGTGTTCGTCTGCCGCTGATCCGCAGCGCCGTTAGGCAACAAATGAACTTGCAACAAAAAAGAGGACACGTTAAGAGGCCAAAACCTTCGGTTGATAATGAAGCTTCAAAAACTCAGCCGGCGACAGATAGCCTAATGCCGAGTGAGTCCTTTTCCGGTTGTAAAAGATC
>VGMX01000026.1 GCA_016866305.1 Chlorobiota bacterium
CTTGGTGAGCCGTTCCAGCAGAAAATATTCGTCGAAAAGGCCAGGAGGATTGATGTTTTTCATGATAGCAGAGGATGAATGAAGAAATCTGCTGAAATATACAAATTTCCGGCCTTTTTATGAACGCTAAGTTATTTTATTTATGAAAGATATGTCGCTTTCGAATAAATAGAGATGCCCCTATAGATAAAAACCCGGCTTTCCTCTTTGCCTGCACAAGATGCGGACATGCTCACATATCGATGCCTTCAGGAGTGAATACGAAACCGATGGATGTCCCGCCGGAACCGTAATCCTGGGGAAGCTGCGGGAGAGGGGATGATTTTTCAAGCGCTTTTTTCACCGAATTGTTCAGATAGGCGCTCGGAGCCCTTTTGTCGTAGGTGATCTCCCTGATCGTCCCGTCCGGAAGAATGAAAATATGCACATAGACCTCCATGCCGTAGCTGTTCTGCAGCATATGCGAAGAAAACTCCCAGTTTTTCTGGATGATGGAAGCGATCTTGACCTTGTAGGGATCTGCAGTACCGCCGCCACCTCGCCCCGTGCTGCTGCCTGCGGATGAACCTCCGCCACCGCTCTCCCTGCCCGAAGCCCCGGCTCCCTGGGAAGCGACTTTCTGCTGCAGTCTTGCGAGGGCACTTCCGAGATTGTTTTCGCGTTGCGGCCCCTGACCGGCGCTGTTGCGGTTAACCGAGGCCTTGAGCTTGTCGAGCGCCTTGCCGAGCTGCGCCTGCCTGTCCGGTATTTTCTCGGCAGGAGAACTCTTTACAACCGGCTTTTCCGGTATTTTCTGTTTGGCTGCATCAGGAACGGTTTTTTTCGGAGAAACGGAAACCGGTTCCGGTTCAACGGCGCTCACCTCCCTCTCGGGTTCCTCCTCTGCCGCTGCGGCATCCTTCGCGGAAGCATCCGTACCAGGCTCCCCTTCCGGAGCCTGCAGCGCGGAACCGCCAGGTCCGGGAAGCGAAACAAGGCTGACGTTGACGATCTTCGGAGCCGGCTCTCCCCTGCCGAAAAGAAGCTGTAGGGCCATGACCAGAAGCATCACGAGAAGATGGGCACCGGAAGTAACGGCAAGCCAGAACGAGAAGCGTTTCCGTTCAATGCGGAGTTCCTGACTTCTTTCCATAGACGGCACCTACCTCTTCGGCTCCTCCCGAACCGGAGAAGGCTCGGTGACCATGCCGATTTTTTCGATGCCGGCGTCCCTGATCTGTGCCATCACATCCATGACGAGACCATAGGGCAGTGACTTGTCGGCTTTCAGAAAAACCTCCCTTGTCTGTCGCACGTCGAGAATCGCGGGAAGACGCTCCCGTACTTCGGACGCATCGAGCTGGTACTGATTGATGAACACCTGTCGGTTAGCGTCGATAGACACAATGAGGGCCTTTGCATCGACATCCATCTTTTCATGGGTGGTTTCAGGCGTCTCGACCTTCACGCCATGGGTCATCATCGGCGCGGTAACCATGAAAATGATCAGCAGAACAAGCATGACATCCACAAAAGGCGTCACGTTGATCTCGCTCATCAACCCTTTTTTTCGGGATGTCATCATAGGTTCCGGGGGGTATCGGTTTTCTCGATGCAGGCTGCCGCGAACTCGCCCGCAAAATCATCGAGGTCACGCTCGATACTGCCGATCTGCTGGGTGAAGTAGTTGTAGCCCATGACGGCGGGAATCGCCGCGGCAAGACCTGCGGCTGTGGCGACGAGCGCTTCGGATATACCGGGAGCAACCGAGGCAAGCGAGGCGGACTGGGTGAGGCCGATAGTGTGAAAGGAGTTCATGATGCCCCAGACCGTACCGAAAAGACCGATGAAGGGTGCGGTGTTTCCGACGGTGGCAAGGAACGGGACAAGTCGCCCGAGCCGCTTGCTTTCGGCATTCGCCTCCCGTTTGACGGCCCGCCTGATGCGCTCGACGGACGCGCCGCCGACAGACCCGCTGTTTCCGGCCGCCCGGTATTCGAGATATCCCGACCGGAACACCCTTGCAAGCGAGCTGTTCCGGTACTTTTCACTTTCCGCGAAAACCCTGTCGAGATTTGAAACCTCGAAAAAACAGTCGAGAAACTCGTCCGATTCGTCCCTGGATTTTCTGACGACGCTGAATTTATAGGCAATGATTGCCCAGGAAACCACCGAGAAGGAGAGAAGCAGGAAAAGCACCAGCAGCACGACCGGGCCGGAATCCGAAACAAGCGAAAAAAGCCCGAATTGAGAATCTGTCATAGCATTCAAATGGAGGTTTAGTTAAAAATCCCGAGATGTTCGATGACCGTGTAGGCGAGTGCCGAACCGGAAATGGCGCAAAGCGTATTGACCAGATCATTGTTCACGAAAGGAACTCCCTTGAGAAGGCTGTTCTCGACGAGGGTCCCGTCCGCGGCGACGCTGTGCGTTCTTTCGGTAACTTTCTCCCTGACAGGATCGAAATACTGGGCCTGCAAAGTGGCGCCGAAAAAGCTGTCGACAAGGCTCGCCACAAGACCGGCAACACCGATCAGCAGCATCGACTGCACCACACCGAACGCATGAAGCCACTCAACGTTGACGAGGAGCGCACTGGCACAGATGAAAAGCGATCCTATGAAAGCGCCGGAAGTGCCCGGTACCGAAACGCCGCCGGAAGTACCGACAGGCACCGCCTTGAACGAGGTTACCAGCCACGCCTTCGGATTCGGCCACATGGTGCCGATCTCCGTGGCCCAGGTATCGGCCTGCACGGCGGCAAGCGTGCCCATATAGGCAAAAAACACCGCGGGATCACCCGTCAGGGAAAAGACGATCATGAGAATCCATGCGATGCCTCCGTTGGCATAGACCTGGCCGGCATCACGCTGTGATCCTTTTTCGAAGACAAGATCGAATTTTGCTTTCCGCTTTTTGCCGAGCTTGGAAAGCACCGATGAAAGCAGGTAGAAAGTGAGAAGCGGAACCGTCCAGGTCACACCGCCGATACCGAAAATCGTGGTGCCGAGCAGGAAGGTCGCTACTGCACCGCTGCTGTTGAGAAATTTCACCTTGATGGAAAACACCGCGAGCAGGAGGGCAAGCAGGCCGCCGACGAGAAAATGGACGAGATCGACCGTATGATTCACTTCAAGTACAAAGAGCACGTAGGCAATGGAGACCGGTATAAAGAGATTATCGAGCCCGTAGGAGAGCAATGCCTCGACAGCCGTGGCAACAAGAGCGAGAAACAGGGCAAAAAGCACGATCACCCAGAACGGCCTCGATGCCAGCGATCCCGAAATATCGGTACTGAAAAAACTGAGACAGGCAAGCAGAAGCACGAAGGAGACCACGAACATGACAGCCGATCCCTCGATGGTTTTCGGGCTTTCCGTCAGATGCTCGATGTGGCGCCGTCCTGAAGAACTGCCTGCAAGAGCTGCAAGCGAATCCCCCACGCCCATAACGAGCATGGCGGTCTGCAGAATCCACTTGTGAGCGTCCCACAGAAAAAGGACAAGCAGCAGAAACACCAGGGGGAACAGCATCGAACCGTAACTGTTCACCCCCTTGCTGCCGTCCGGCTCAAGGGTTTCCGAGTGCAGCGAGCGAAACTTTCCGCTGAAGACGTTCACTCCGTTCAAGAGAAGAAACAGCAAGCCCGCCAGTAGCGGATAGAAGTTCGACTGGAAATACGCCGGCACGAAAAACGCCACCATCCCCATGCCGAGATGAATGATTTTACGGACGACGAACGCGCTGACCGAGAACCGCCTGATAAGCAGCTCGCCCAGGACGATCACGGACAACACCAGAGAGAGTGTCATAAAAAAGGCTGGGAGATCCTGGGAAAGCGGTGCCTGAAGATTCAGCATGTTAACTTGCCTGTTTTCGTTGCGGAAACGTCAAGATCAGGAACAATTACCGGATATCCGGCATTCACCCTTTATACAGTAACAAATTTATAACAAAATACGGATCAGCTTTCTACAATTTTTCGCATTTGCTTTAATGCATGCGATATTGTAAATTATGGCCGACTTTTGTTTGTAATTGCGTTTGCAGAGAGATACAACCAAGAAAACCTGTAGTTTACCGAGTACATGCAAGGAACAGGAACACATAACCGCCCGGCAAGCAACGCTCCTGCGCGTACAGGAAACATAAGCCCTGCTGCAAACAGCGGCAATTCAGCTTACACGTTCGATACCCTCAGCATCAGGATCGGAGTTTCGGTATCTGTACTTCCCGTACAGATCATTATTTCTGTACTCTGAACAGAAAGCCGGTCCCAAGTCCATTTTACCCTTTCAGACAATAAGCAAACTGATGGCTTCGGGAACGGCAGGCCCTGGGGTTGTTTTGTTAATTGTCAACATTTTCACCATGAGATCGGATACGGTAAAAAAAGGATTTGAAAAAGCGCCGCACCGCAGCCTTCTGAAAGCTACAGGAGCAATTGCAGGTGAAGGGGATTTCACAAAACCGTTCATCGGCATCTGCAACTCCTTCAACGAGCTGATTCCCGGACACGCCCATCTTCAGGAACTGGGAAGAATCGCAAGGGAAGCGGTACGCGAGGCCGGCGGAGTGCCTTTCGAATTCAATACCATCGGCGTCTGTGACGGCATTGCCATGGGTCATATCGGCATGCGCTACTCCCTGGCAAGCCGGGAGATCATCGCCGACAGCGTCGAAACCGTGGCCGAGGCGCACCGTCTCGACGGGCTGGTGTGCATTCCGAACTGCGACAAGATCACGCCCGGTATGATGATGGCCGCGCTGCGCATCAACATTCCGGTCATCTTCGTTTCAGGCGGACCCATGAAAGCCGGCCATACGCCCTCAGGCAAGACCGTCGATCTCATCTCGGTGTTCGAGGCGGTCGGCCGCTGCAGCACCGGAGAGATAACGGAAACAGAGCTTGAAACCATCCAGAACAGTGCCTGCCCGGGATGCGGCTCCTGTTCCGGCATGTTTACCGCCAACTCCATGAACTGCCTCTCCGAGGCGCTCGGCATGGCTTTGCCCGGCAACGGAACCGTGCTCGCCGCCGACCCGCGGCGCAACGAACTGGTCAGGGAAGCCTCCCGGCAAATCATCGACCTGGTCCGGCGTAACGTCCGTCCGAGGGACATCGTCACCAGAAAATCGCTGCTCAACGCTTTTGCTCTCGACTTTGCCATGGGCGGCAGCACCAATACCATCCTGCACACTCTGGCAATAGCAAACGAGGCGGAACTGGATTTCGACTTTTCGGAACTGAACGCGCTTTCCGCCAGGACCCCCTATATCTGCAAGGTGAGCCCGGCTACCATGGATGTGCATATCGAGGATGTCGACCGGGCCGGCGGTGTTTCGGCGATCCTGAAAGAGCTCTCCTCGATAGAGGGACTGCTGGATCTTTCCGCACCGACCGTCACCGGAAAAACGCTCGGCGAGAATATCTCCGGAGCCGGGGTGATCGACCGGAAGGTGATCAGGCCCGTATCCGATCCCTACTCGGCCACCGGAGGACTTGCCGTCCTTTACGGAAATCTCGCTCCGCAGGGTGCCGTCATCAAAACCGGCGCGGTCGACCCTGAAATGATGCGGCACACCGGACCGGCAAAAGTGTTCGATTCCCAGGACGATGCACTGAAAGGGATCATGGAGGGCGCTATCGTGGCCGGCGATGTGGTGGTGATCCGTTACGAAGGACCGAAAGGAGGACCCGGCATGCCGGAAATGCTTGCCCCCACCAGCGCCATCATGGGCCGTGGTCTGGGGAGCTCGGTCGCGCTCATCACCGACGGCCGTTTTTCGGGCGGTTCGAGGGGAGCCTGCATCGGCCATGTCTCGCCGGAAGCCGCTGAAAAAGGCCCGATAGCGGCACTTGTAAACGGCGACATGATCACCATCGATATTCCAAACCGCTCGATCACCATGGAAGTACCGGAAAGCGTCATACTGGAGCGACTTGCCGCGCTCACGCCGTTCGAACCGAAAATCAAAAAAGGGTATCTTGCCCGCTATTCGCAGCTCGTGACCTCGGCAAGCACAGGAGCGATCATGAAAAGCCCGGTTTACTGTGAATCAAAATAACCAGACCATGCATGCACCAGGACAGAAACTGAACGGATCGGAAATATTCTTCGAATGCCTGCGGCGCGAAAACGTCGAGTATATCTTCGGCTATCCAGGGGGAGCGCTGCTGAAGGTGTATGAAACGCTTTACGACGTCAGGGACATCAGGCACATTCTCGTCCGCCATGAACAGGGCGCAACGCACATGGCGGAAGGGTACGCGCGCGCCACCGGCAAGCCGGGCGTCGTGCTCGTCACCTCCGGACCGGGTGCGACCAATACCGTTACCGGCATCACCAACGCCTATATGGACTCATCACCTCTGGTGGTCTTCACCGGACAGGTGCCGAGTTCACTGATCGGCAACGATGCATTCCAGGAAGCTGATATCGTCGGCATCACCCGCCCGATAACCAAACACAACTTCCTCGTCAAGGATGTCAGGGAGCTCGCATCCACCATCCGCAAGGCATTCTACCTTGCCACGAACGGCCGTCCGGGACCGGTGCTGGTCGACATGCCGAAAGACGTGCTGAACGCAGAGTGTGCTTTCGAGTGGCCTGAGAGCGTCGATATCAGGGGGTTCAAGCCGACCCTGAAATGCCACCAGAACCAGGTCGAAAAGGCTGCGCACAGGATCGCAAAAGCCAAAAAGCCGCTGTTCTACATCGGAGGCGGAGTGATCAGCTCCGAAGCGACGGAGGAGTTGCGACGGCTCGCCACAGAGCAGAACATACCGGTCACCATGACCTTGCAGGGGCTTGGCGCCTTCCCTGGCGACCACCCGCTTTCGATGGGCATGCTCGGCATGCACGGCACCTACTGGGCGAACCAGGCCGTCAATAACTGCGATGTGCTGATCGCCGTCGGAGCCCGCTTCGACGACCGGGTTACCGGCAAAACCGACACCTTCGCAACGCAGGCATATATCATTCACAACGATATCGACCCGACCAACGTCGACAAGAACATCAAGGTCGATCTGCCGGTTGTCGGCGATGCGAAGCATTTTCTCGCCTCGCTCTTCAAGGAGATGCCGAAGCAGGTTGAAGACCGCTCGGCATGGCTGTCGGAGATCCGCAAGTGGCAGGAGGAGTGCCCGCTCACCTATACGGTCGAGAACGACTCGCTGAAAACGGAGTTCGTCATCGACGAAGTCTCCAAACAGACCAACGGGAATGCGGTCGTCACCACCGACGTCGGCCAGCACCAGATGTGGACAACGCAGTACTACCGTTTCCGCAAGCCTCGCTCGATCATCACCAGCGGCGGACTCGGCACCATGGGTTACGGACTTCCCGCGGCGATCGGCGCGGCATTCGGCGTCACCGACCGGCCTGTCGTGCTCTTCTGCGGTGACGGAGGCTTCATGATGAACGTGCAGGAACTGGTCACGGCCGTCCACTACAAAGTACCGGTCAAGATTTTCCTCATCAACAACAGCTTTCTTGGCATGGTGCGCCAGTGGCAGGAGCTTTTCCATCAGGAGAAGTACTCGTTCACCGACCTTGGCGACAGCAATCCGGATTTCGTGAAGGTCGCCGAAGCATTCGGATGCCGGGCAATGCGCGCCGAAAATCCCGAAGAAGCCAGGCGTGCCATCACTGATGCGCTTGCCTGGAACGAAGGCCCGGTACTGGTTGACTTCAGGGTCATCAAAAAGGATATGGTTTTCCCGATGGTCCCGGCAGGAGGGTCGATTTCCGACATGCTGCTCACGAGACTGAACCCGAAAACAATGGTTTGAACTGTACTATGAAACACATCATCTCCGTTCTGGTTGAAAACAAGTTCGGCACGCTGAGCCGTGTCGCCGCGATGTTCAGCGCCCGCGGGTTCAACCTTGAAAGCATCTCCATCGGTGAAACCGAGGACACCGAAATATCCCGCATGACCATCGTCACCCGCGGCGACGACCAGATCATCAGCCAGGTGCTCAAGCAACTGAACCGGCTGGTCGATACCATCAAGGTGACCGACCTGACAAAACAGCCGCACGTCGAGCGGGAGCTGCTGCTGATGACCCTGAAACTGAGCAGGGCCACGCAGCACGAGATTTTCGGACTCACCAACGTTTTTAAGGGAAAAGTCGTGGATATAAAACAAAAATCCATTACTATTGAGGTCATCGGTTCTCCGGACAAAATCAATACAACCATTGATATTTTCAGGCCGTACGGCATCCGGGAGCTTGCGCGTTCCGGAGCTGTTGCCATTCACCGGGGCGAATCCTGAACCATTTGCCATTGCCAACACAAATCAAAACATACCAGAAGAATGAACGCTTATTATGAGCAGGATGCCGACCTCGGTTATCTGCAGGGAAAAAATATCGCAATACTCGGTTACGGCAGCCAGGGACACGCACACGCCCTGAACCTCAAGGAAAGCGGGATGAACGTCTGTGTGGGTCTTCGCCCCGACAGCTCCTCCTGCGACCGTGCCCGTGAAGCAGGCCTGCAGGTCAACACCGTGGCCGATGCCGTCAAATGGGCAGATATTGTCATGGTGCTCCTGCCTGACCAGTACCAGAAAGCGATCTACGAAAGCGAAATCGCACCGAATCTGCAGCCGGGCAACACCCTGGCCTTTGCGCACGGATTCAATATCCATTACAATCAGATCGTGCCCGATGCGTCGATCAACGTCATCATGATCGCGCCGAAAAGCCCCGGCCACCTCGTGCGCCGCACCTATACCCAGGGCAACGGCGTGCCATGCCTCATCGCGGTGCATCAGGACGCTACCGGTGAAGCCCGTCAGATCGCACTTGCCTGGGCCAAAGGCATCGGCGGCACCAAGGCCGGCGTCATCGAAACCACCTTCAAGAACGAAACCGAAACCGACCTGTTCGGCGAACAGGCCGTCCTGTGCGGCGGTTCGGCCGAACTGATCAAGGCCGGATTCGAAACCCTCGTCGAGGCCGGGTATCCCGAAGAGCTTGCTTACTTCGAGTGCATGCACGAGTTGAAGCTCATCGTCGATCTCTATTACGAAGGCGGCCTGTCGAGAATGAACTTCTCGGTCAGCGACACCGCAGAATACGGCGGGATGACACGCGGTCCGCGCGTCATAACTCCGGCGGTGAAAGCCGAGATGAAGAAAATTCTCGAAGAGGTGCAGGACGGACGCTTTGCAAAAGAGTTTATCGACGAATGCAACGGCGGCTACAATAATCTCAACAGACTCAGAGCGGAGAACAGCGGCCACGCCATCGAGCGGGTCGGTGCGAAGCTTCGCGACATGATGAGCTGGCTGATCAAGAAATAACGCAGCGGAAACAGGAACATGTACAAGATCGTATCCATACCGGGTGACGGCATCGGCCCGGAAGTTGTAGCCGGAGCCGTTGCCGTCATGAACCGGCTCTCGGAAAAGCACGGCTTTGCCATCAGCATCGAGGAGCATCCCTTCGGCGGTGCATCCTACGACCTGCACGGTGAAATGCTGACCGAGGAAACCCTCAAAGCGTGCAGGAACTGCGACGCGGTGCTGCTCGGCGCCGTGGGGGGGGCGAAATGGGAGAACCTCCCCCACGAACACAAGCCGGAAGCCGCACTGCTCAGAATCCGCAAGGAACTCGGACTTTTCGCGAACCTGAGACCGGCAAAGGTGTACGATGCGCTGGTCGAAGCATCTTCGCTGAAGGCGGAAGTGGTCGGAGGAACCGACTTCATCGTCTTCAGGGAGCTGACCGGAGGCATCTATTTCGGCCAGCCGAGAGGCTACGACGAGAACAGGGGGTGGAACACCATGGTGTACGAGCGCTACGAGGTTGCGCGTATCGCCCGGCTCGCGTTCGAAGCCGCACAGAAACGCGGCGGTAAGGTCACCTCGATCGACAAGGCCAACGTGCTTGAGGTTTCCCAGTTCTGGCGGAACGTGGTGCATGAAGTACACAGGGATTTTCCTGAAATCGAGCTCGCGGACATGTATGTCGATAATGCTGCCATGCAGATCGTCCGGAACCCGAAGCAGTTCGACGTCATCGTCACCGGAAATCTGTTCGGCGACATCCTCAGCGACATTGCCGGCATGATCACCGGAAGCCTCGGCATGCTGCCTTCGGCAAGCATCGGCAAAAGCCATGCGCTTTACGAACCCATCCATGGCAGTGCGCCCGACATAGCGGGCCAGAACAAGGCGAACCCGATTGCCACCATCGCATCCGTTGCCATGATGTTCGAGCACAGTTTCTGCATGCCCGACATCGCCGACGAAATCTACGGGGCTATCGAAGCCTCGCTTGCCGAAGGGTTGCGCACCGCCGATATTGCCGCTCAAGGCCAGAAAACGGTTTCGACGACGGAAATGACTGCTGCAATCCTGAAAAACCTCGACACCTGACATACTACAACCGAAAACCAATGAGAACTGAGGGTTAAAGACAACATGGCACAAACCATAACCCAGAAAATCCTGTCGAGAGCCGCAAACCGTAAATTCGTTGATGCAGGCGAAAACGTATGGCTCAATGTCGATATCCTGCTTACCCACGACGTATGCGGACCGCCGACATTCGATATCTTCAAGCAGGAGTTCGGGCCGGACGCAAAAGTATGGGCCCCCGAAAAGGTGGTCGTCCTGCCTGACCATTACATTTTCACCGCCAACGAACACGCCCACCGGAACATCGACCTTCTCCGGCAGTTTTCCGCAGAGCAGGGGCTGCCGAACTACTACGATGTCGGCACCGAACGCTACAAGGGCGTCTGCCATGTGGCACTGGCCGAAGAGGGCTTCAATATTCCCGGCACCGTGCTGTTCGGCACCGATTCGCACACCTGCACCTCCGGTGCATTCGGCATGTTCGGCTCGGGCATCGGCAACACCGATGCAGCGTTCATTCTCGGCACCGGCAAGCTCTGGGAGAAGGTGCCTGAATCCATGAAGTTCACCTTCGAGGGCGAAATGCCGGAATACCTCTGTGCAAAGGACCTTATCCTGCAGATCCTCGGCGACATCGGCACCGACGGCGCAACCTACCGGGCCATGGAGTTCGACGGTGAGGCGGTTTATTCGCTGCCCCTAGAGGAGCGCATGACCCTTACAAACATGGCTATCGAGGCGGGCGGCATGAACGGCATCATCGCTGCCGACGCAATAACCGAAGCCTATGTGAAGGCTCACAGCAGCAAGCCGTACGAGATTTTCCGGAGTGATTCCGACGCCCCTTACCACAGCGTCCGACGCTACAGGGTGCGCGAGATGGAGCCGGTGGTTGCGCAGCCGCACAGCCCGGACAACCGTGCTACGGTGCGGAGCGTACAGGGCACGAAAATCACCAAGTCCTATATCGGATCGTGTACCGGAGGAAAACTCACCGATTTCATGCTTGCGGCAAAGATCCTCAAAGGCAAACAGGTGGCCGTGCCGACCAATATCGTGCCGGCAACCGTGAAGGTTGCCCGCGCCCTCGAATGCGAGACCTTCGAGGGCATAACGCTCAGGCAGATTTTCGAGAACGCAGGCTGCAGCATCGCCCTTCCCTCCTGCGCGGCATGTCTCGGCGGCCCGGCCGATACGGTCGGACGTTCGGTGGATTACGACGTCGTGGTTTCGACCACGAACCGCAACTTTCCGGGACGCATGGGCAGCAAAAAGGCCGGGGTCTATCTTGCCTCGCCGCTCACCGCAGCAGCATCGGCCGTCACCGGAAAACTTACCGATCCGAGGGATTTCCTCTGAACGGAAAGAAACGAACGAAACGTTAAGCAACAAGATACATGGATACCATCATTCAGGGGAAAGCCTACGTTTTAGGCAAAAATATCGACACCGACCAGATCATTCCTGCTGAACACCTCGTCTACAGCCTCTCCAACCCGGAAGAGGTGAAACTGTACGGCAAGTACGCGCTCTCCGGCGTACCTCCCGAACAGGGCGGCCTTCCCGAGGGCAACATTCCGTTCGTCGGCGAGGGAAGCTTCAGCTCGGAGTACACCATCATCGTTGCCGGACCGAACTTCGGCTGCGGATCGTCGCGAGAACATGCGCCCTTCTCGCTTCAGGTAGCCGGTGCGAAAGCCATCATCGCCGAATCGTATGCGCGTATTTTCTACCGCAACTGCGTCGATGGCGGCTTTGTTATCCCTTACGAAACCGCAGAAAATCTTGCTGAAGTGATCAAAACCGGAGATGAGCTGAAAATCGACATCGAGGCGAACACCGTCACGAATCTAACGACCAGCGTCACCTACCGGCTCAACCCGCTCGGCGACGTATTCAGCATCGTCCGCGCAGGAGGCATATTCGCCTATGCACGCCAGGAGAATCTAATGGGCCGGAACTGACAATATGAATGGAACGCCAAAGGCAATAGAACTCTACGATACCACCCTGCGAGACGGAACGCAGGGTGAACACATCAACCTTTCCGTACAGGACAAGCTGCTCATCACGGAAAAGCTCGACGAGTTCGGCATGGACTACATCGAGGGAGGGTGGCCAAGCAGCAACCCGAAGGACGAAGAGTATTTCCTGAAGGCGCGCAATCTTTCGCTTTCACATGCAAAACTCTGCTCGTTCGGCTCTACAGCCCGGTCGCTCCGGAACATCGGGAACGATCCCAACCTGCTTGGGCTGCTGCACTCCGAAACTCCGATCATCACCATTTTCGGTAAAACCTGGAAAGCCCATACCCTCAAGGGTCTCGGCATCTCCGAAGAAGAAAACGCCGAACTGATCTACCGCTCGGTCTCGTTTCTCCGCTCGGAGGGACGCGAGGTGTTCTTCGACGCGGAACATTTTTTTGACGGGTACAAGGACAACCCGGAGTTTGCCCTCAGGATGCTCGATTCCGCAGCCGAAGGCGGAGCGTCGCGCCTGGTGCTTTGCGACACCAACGGAGGTTCGCTTCCCGAAGAGGTGGAAGAAATCGTCAGGAACCTGCTTTTGCACACCGGATTGCCGGTCGGCATTCACAGCCATAACGACGGAGACCTCGCCGTGGCAAACTCACTTGCCGCCGTGATCGCCGGGGCTACCCATATCCACGGCACCATCAACGGGATCGGTGAACGGTGCGGCAACGCAAACCTCATCAGCATCATTCCGAATGTCATGCTGAAGCTGCAGCGGAACTTCACCTTCGTCGAACACCTCGCGCAGCTCACCTCGCTCTCGAAGTTCGTTTACGAAATCCTCAACATGCCGCCCGACGGCAAGGCTCCTTTCGTGGGGAAATCGGCATTCGCTCACAAGGGCGGCATCCACGTCAGCGCGGTCATGAAGGAGAGTTCGCTTTACGAGCATATCGATCCCAAGCTGGTAGGCAACCGTCAGCGCGTGCTGGTCTCGGAGCTTGCCGGTCAGAGCAATATCCGCTACAAGGCCCGTGAACTCGGCATTGAGCTGCCGGAAAAAGGCGAGCTTCTGAAAAACCTGGTGAACCACATCAAGGAGCTGGAGCACAAGGGGTACCAGTTCGATGGCGCTGAAGCGTCATTCGAGCTGATTCTGCAACGGGAACTGGGCAATTTCAGCCCCTTTTTCGATGTCCTTGAAACAAAAATCGCCATCGAGTCCCGTAAAGGATCGAAAAACGTCGATCAGGCCGTGCTGAAGGTGGCGGTCGGAGAAGAAACCGAACTGGTCGCAGCCGATGGCGACGGCCCGGTCAATGCACTTGACAAAGCCCTGCGCAAGGCACTCATCCGCTTTTATCCCCAGATAAAAACCATCAGGCTGGTCGATTACAAGGTGCGGGTGCTTGAGGAGAAACGCGGAACCAGCGCAAAGGTGCGGGTGCTTATCGAAACGAGCGACGGGCACAACACCTGGGGGACGGTCGGAGTCTCGACCAACATCATCGAAGCGAGCCTCCACGCGCTCTGCGACAGCATGAACTACCACCTGTACATGGCAGGCATGAGCGCTTAGTTCTATTCCGCCTGCACCTGCATGCCGGGAACATAGCGACATCCCGGATGCAGAGCCAGCTCAACCGGCTCCGCCGGTTCGGCCCGTTCCGGAAGATCGGGGTAAAAGCGCCACTCCTTGCTGACGATCCGTGGACGATCCGTGCCTCATGGCCGAAGGTGAAGTACGACCATGCCCACTGCATCAAAACAAAAAAGCGATGCCTGACGCTGCTGAGGTAGTAGATATGCACTCCGATCCAGATGATCCAGGCAAACAGGCCGTGCAATTTCACATTGCCTTTTTCGGCAATCGCCATATTCTTGCCGATCGTAGCCATCTGCCCCTTATCCTTGTAGCGGAATGCCTTGCGGGCCTCACCCCTTGCTGAAAGCAGAATATTGCGACCGATAGCCCTCCCCTGCTGGAGGGAAACGGAAGCCATCCCGGGCAGCGCATCTCCGTCGGCGAGGGTGAAACACGCCTGATCGCCTCCTGCAAACACATCGGGATAGCCCGGTACGCTCAGTTCATCGGTGACATGAATCCTGCCGCTGTTGTCGGTCTCGAACCCCCGTACCCCCGACGATCCGGGCAGCCTTGACCCCGGCCGCCCAGAGCACTGTCCCGGCTTCGATCCCCTCTCGTTCCCGACCTGAACTCCGTTTGCATCGATTCCGCCGCTTACCAGGCTGCATGTCCATACCTGCACCCCGAGTTTCTCGAGCGCACGGGTTGCCCGGCCCGACAGCTCCGGAGAAAAAGTCTGCAGGATACGGGGGGCTGAGTGAACAATAAAAATCCTGGCGAGCTTCGGGTCGATATTCCGGTAATATTTCGACAGATAGTAACGGCTCATTTCGCCTATGGAACCGGCCGGCTCGACTCCGGTCGGACCTCCCCCGACCACCACGAAGGTCAGCATGCGCCGCTTCTCCGAAGGGTCCCGCGTCCGTTCGGCTTTCTCATAGGCATCCATCACCCTTCTGCGTATTTCCGATGCCTGTGAAATGGTCTTCAGGCCGGGAGCATGCTCCTCCCATCCGTTGTGGCCGAAATAGTGATGTTTCGCTCCGCACGCCAGAACCAGATAATCGTAGTCGAGTTCCCCGAAATCCGTAAAAACCTTTTTTTCTGCCGGGTCGATACGCTCCACCACACCTTTGTAAACCGTAACATTCCTGTACCGGGCAAGCATCATGCGCAAGGGGTAGGCGATCTGACCGGCATTCAAGGCCTGCGAATCCCCCTCCGACAACGACGACATGCTTCATGGCTGACCCCGCTGAAATTGAAAAAACTATATAATCATACAGTTAATTTATAAATTAAAACATTTATTCCTAAAATTATATTTGAATTTTAATTCTTACCCTTAATTTTTAAGGCATTGGCCCGGATCAGGGGGCCATGGCTTGACCGGCAGTGCCATGTGCCTGCAGGTGCTTCGGATTACTACATAATCGTATTAATTTTTAAGATTAATTTTATAATTAGCCATAATATTTTAAGTTTAGAAAAGACCTTGTGCTGATTATTCAAAAGACATAAAGGCGCCCTGATATGATCAGCCTTTTTGAGAGATATGACGCTTCCTCTGATCGTTTTTTTGACGAAGTACTTACTGCGGAGGGCAACCCGAGAGGGCATTACGACAAGATGGTGCACCGGTTCGGCCAGTTTTCACTTGATGACATCAGTACCCGCCGCCAGATCGTCAATATTTTTTTCCGGAACCAGGGTATAACCTTCACCGTATACGGGAAGGATGAGGGGATCGAGCGCATCTTTCCCTTCGATCTCATACCGAGAATCATTCCTTCCCACGAATGGGCGAACATCGAACGCGGGCTCATACAGCGGATCGTGGCCCTTAATGCATTTCTCTCGGACATCTACTCCAGCCAGAAAATCCTCAAAGACCGGATCGTTCCTGCCGAACTGGTACTGGGAAGCAAGCATTTCAAGCGGGAATTTGTCGGGGTCAGGCCCCCGCTCGGCGTGTACATCCACGTGACCGGCAGCGATATCATCCGCGACCGCGACGGACGCTACCTCGTACTTGAAGACAACCTGCGCACGCCGAGCGGTGTGTCGTACATGCTGCAGAACCGTCAGGCACTCAAGCGGGCCTTTCCCGTGCTCTTCGACCGTTACAAGGTACGACCGATCGACAACTACCCTCAGGAGCTCCTGCGCACACTGCAGGAGATCAGCCCATCCTCGCGACCTGAACCCAACGTGGTGGTGCTGACGCCCGGCATCTACAACTCGGCATATTTCGAGCACAGCTTCCTGGCCCGGCAGATGGGTGTGGAGCTGACGGAAGGGCGTGACCTCGTCGTGAACAACAACAAGGTCTATACCCGCACCACCAGGGGGCTGCAGCGGGTTGACGTGATCTACCGGCGTGTCGATGACGATTTTCTCGATCCGCTGGTTTTCCGTGCAGACTCGAAGCTCGGCGTGGCCGGTCTGATCAACGCCTACCGAAAGGGCAACGTCGCGCTGGCAAACGCCATCGGCACCGGAGTGGCCGATGACAAGGTGATTTACAGCTTCGTGCCGAAAATCATCCGGTACTACCTTGGTGAAGAACCGATACTCGACAATGTCGAGACCTGGCTGGCGAGCAACCCGAAAGAGATGAAATACATCCTCGAAAACCTCGATACGCTCGTGGTGAAAGCTGCGAACGAGTCCGGAGGATACGGAATGCTGGTCGGTCCTGAATCAACACAGGAGGAGCGGGAACGGTTTGCCGAAAAGATCGTCGCCAACCCGAGAAACTATATTGCCCAACCGACCATATCGCTGTCGCGGCATCCGAGTTTTTTCAACGACGCCGAACTCGGCGGATGCCATATCGACCTTCGCCCCTATGTGCTCTACGGCAACTCGCCGACCATCGTGCCCGGAGGCCTGACCAGGGTGGCTCTCAAACGAGGGTCGCTTGTGGTGAACTCCTCGCAGGGAGGAGGAAGCAAGGATACCTGGGTGATCGATGAATAATAAAAACAGGAAATATAACATGCTGAGCCGCGTTGCCGAATCACTGTTCTGGATGAGCCGCTACGTCGAACGGGCGGAGAATACCGCACGGTTCCTGGAGGTGAATTTCAACCTGCTGCTCGACCTGAACGACATCACCGCAATCGATCATCCGAACTACTGGAGTCCGCTGATCCGGGTTACCGGCGATCCCCTGAATTTTACGGATCGGTACCCGGAATACAACGCCCACACGGTAACCGATTACCTGGTTTTCGACCGTCAGAACAGCAACTCCATAATTTCGTCGATCGGCATGGCAAGAGAAAATGCCCGCAGCATCATCGACAGTATATCGAGCGAAATGTGGGAGCAGATCAACAACCTCTACCATTTCCTGCAGAGCGTCTCACCCCAGCAGGTGCACAACGATCCGTTCAGTTTCTACAGGGAGATCAAAAATGCCTCGCACCTCTTCCAGGGCATCACGGACAACATCTTTTCGAGAACCGAAGGGTGGGAGTTCATCCAGATCGGCAAATATCTGGAACGAGCCGACAATACGGCAAGACTGATCGACGTGAAATACCATATGCTCATGCCCAAAGTGGGGCAGGAACGGGAGCATGATCCGGTTCATGATTCGTTCGATACGATCCAGTGGATGGCCGTACTGAAAAGCTGCAGCGCTCTGGAGGCCTTCCGGAAGGTTTACCTCTCGAAAATCGACCCGGATAACATACTCTGGTTTCTTGTGCTCGACCGCACTTTTCCACGAAGCATTGCGTTTTCGATTTGCGCGGCCCAGGAAGCCCTGTGGAGGATTTCCGGAAGTTCCCGCCACCGCTACGCAAACAACGCCGACCGCCTGATCGGTAAAATGGAAGCCGAACTCATCTACACCACCGTGGAAGATATGTACCGGAAAGGGCTGCACCGCTTCCTCGAAGAAATTGAACAGGGGCTCAACAGGATCGGCGAACAGGTTCATCTGCTCTATTTCGCCTATCACACCCCGAAAATCGAGCCCAACGACGTCAGCGAAGCGCTGCCGTTCACCGGCATTGCAGGAGGAAGGGCAAACTGGAGCCAGTCCCAGCAACAGCAGCAGTAATAAATCCCCTGCCGTTCACCGGCGGAAAATCCAGGAGAAATAAGTAGTTTCAAGGATGATACTCAAGGTTGAACATACCACGCTTTTCGAATACGACTCCCCTATCTACGAGACCGCCACGGAAGTACGCCTTCACCCTGCAGGAAACGGTTCCTCAGGTCAGCGGTGCGTCAATTTCAACCTGCAGCTCAATCCCGATGCCGGTGTATTCGAATACACCGACTTCTACGGGAACAAGGTTCACCATTTCAGTATCCTGCAGAGTCACAAGCGGGTGGAGATCGTGGCAACCTCGGTTGTAGAGACGGATCCCGCATCATCGGGAACAGCCGAAAAGAACGAAATCTTTCTCATGGACTTCTCCGGAGAAAGCCGCTATGTCCACTTCGACCCGGTGGTACGCAGCTTTGCCGAGCCCTTCAGGGGAATCGGCGACCGATACCAGCAGGCAATCGACATCTGCCGTCACATCAACACCACCTTTCGCTACGAACCGGGCGTCACGGACGTGCACAGCACCAGCGCCGTGGTCATGGCGCTCGGGCGCGGTGTCTGCCAGGACTTCGCCCATATCATGATCGCCGTCAGCCGCAGCCTCGGAGTTCCGGCTCGCTATGTAAGCGGCTACCTGTACGGCGGCGGCAGCACGCCGGAGGGACGCGACGAGGCAAGTCACGCCTGGTGCGAGGTGTACTGCGGAGAGAAAAAGGGGTGGGTCGGGTTCGATCCCACGCACAGCACCCTGCTGGTCGACCAGCGGTACATCAAGATCGGCTCCGGACGCGACTATGGCGACGTTCCGCCCGTGCGCGGCACATGGAAAGGTGCCGCATCGGAAAAGCTCAGCGTGGCCGTCCGGGTCAGCTCGCTTGAATGCCCCCCCCTCAGTCCAGCTTCTGCCGCAATTTCCGCTCTCAGCTATCCGAAGCTTCCTGCATCGACCAGATCAACCCGAGAACCTCGGTAACATTCACCACATTACCGCCCCCGATATCAGCAGTATGCGTTTCAAGCGTCTCGCCGTACACATTGTAGATCCTGCGGCTGCCGATACCGTTGAGGCTGTCCGACAACAGATCGATTGCGGCCTTCGCATCCGAGTAGTCTCCATGCCATGAGTTGAAAGCCACGATATCCCCGCATTTTTTATGCTGGATGATCGCACGCGCACGGTAACTCCCCTCGACAGGCACCCACTCGATGGTGGAGAAGGGCCAGAGCCGGTAAACAGTCACTTCCGGCTGCAGGTTGTAGTTCGCCTTCGCCCCTGGTTTTTCAGGAAAAATCCTCACGCACCCGAAAGAGAGATCCATGACGGGGGCTTTGCCCGCCACCTTTTCGGCGGTTTTCTTTTTTGCCATAGCTCATCCTCCTGTCAAAAAAACATTCCACAGGCCTGCAACCCTGTGTTGCAGATGCCTTGCCATGCAGGCAGAGAAAAATGTACGTCTTAACACGGGGTAAACTTTCCGGTGTATAAACCGGCACAGAATAACAGGAACCCGTTTTCCGGCATGAAAATTCAATGCCGCCCTGCAGCTCCATCCTTTTCACGGGAGCTTCCTTTCAGATGCAGAAACCTCTCTACCGGAAACCATTCTTCCGCAGACTGTCGATTTTCCCTCCGGAATCAACCGACAGTGCAACGGAACACCAGCCAGTAAAAAAGATTCAGGCAGTAAAATCCTGCCGGGCTGTATCATCGGGTTCTGCTGCTTATGCAGGGCATCTCTATAAAATGTGATGCGCGGTCAAAGAGTCAAGCGCCTTCTCGCCCCGCCGGCGCATCGACTGCACTTTCGACCATCCGCCCTGCGAGCGCACGAGGCCGCCTCCCGACAGTTCCTTTTCCCGATCGATACCAAGTTCCTCTTCGAGAAACTGCAGATATGCCTTCCGTGCCGGCCCCTCCTTCCGATCGAAAAACTGCAGCACGTAGTCCCGATCCATCCAGTCGTACCGAACCCTGTTCAGCAGTACGATATGGCCGCACCAGGGATACCGTGCAAGCTCTTCGAGCGATTCGACCAGTCCAGCCCGCAACGGATTGAGATGGATGTACGCAACCAGTTTGTCGAAGTACGATTCCTCTTCGCAGATAATGGATTTGTAGCGATTCTGGAACAGGTGCCCGACCCGCGTATGTCGGCGGTTGAAATACTGGGCATAACCGGTCAGCAGGCGACGCATGAAGGTGCAGATGCTATCCGGGGACCGCTTTTCAGGAGGATATGCGCATGGTTCGTCATGAGAGCGAAAGCGTAAATGAAGGTACCCGAGCCCATGGCCTGCAGTCCCATGCGGTCGAGAAACGTTTTCCGGTCCGTATCGTCACAAACAATATTGCCCTGCTCTATTCCCCGGAGAATCACATGATGCAGGGTTCCCGGAACGTCAAGTCCCGGTCCTCGCGGCATCGCACTTGCCCCTTTATTTTGCCCGTCAATCGGATTTACTCCTGATTTCAGGATACCAGATAGCACAGTATTTTTGGCAACGGAGTCAGCGTCCCCAAGTACATTCGCTTTTGCGGCTGATAAAACGCTGAAGACCGCAAACCGCTCACGGCCCACAATCTTCAGATATACCCCACCGGCACCGCCGTCACACTCTCCGATAACGGAACATCACGCCCCACAAAACACACAACCGCCCCCGGACCAACCTTGCGCCCCAATTTATCAAGCGCACCAAACCCGAACCTTCCATGCTGTGAAGGCGATGCTGTTTTCTTTATCTCCACAGGATACAAGGTATCGCCTGATTCGATAACAAGATCAACCTCCTGCTGGTCCGTATCCCTGTAAAAAAACAGGCCCGCATCACGATCTCGATGCATATAGCTCTTCAGAATCTCCGAAACAACCCAGGTTTCCAGCATGGCGCCCGACATACTGCCCGCCTCGAGAGAATCCGGATCAGGCCATTTAGTCAGATATGCAGCCAAACCTGTATCGAGAAAATACAATTTCGGAGTTTTCACCAGCCTTTTGGTCCTGTTCGTATGATACGGCTGCAATAAATAAACCAGTCCCGAAGCCTCCAGTACCGACAACCATGACTTGGCGGTCTTGTTATCGATATCCACATCACGAGCCAATTTTGCATAATTGAGCAACTGTCCCGTACGAGCAGCCACAGCCGTAAGAAACCTGTTGAACGCCATCTGATCGGTCACCCTGGTCAGATCCTGCACATCTCGCTGTATATACGTCTGCACATATGAACGGTAAAACACATCCCGCGAATGTGGTCCAAGTTCGTTCAACCGGGGAAAAGAACCCAGCCAGATCCGACGAAAAACATCCATCAACGAACCATGCCCCCCTCCGGAAGCCGCCCTCGCCTCCTCAATCCATTCGGCATCAGGCAGAAAAGGATCTCCGGACAACGCCCTGCCGTCCAGTTCGGCCTGCGAAAGCCCAAGCATATCGAGAATGGCAACCCGCCCGGCAAGACTTTCAGTAATACCCCGCATCAGATGGAACTTCTGCGATCCCGTCAGCCAGAACAAACCATTGTACCTCTCCTGATCAACAATCACCTTGATAACACTGAATAACTGGGGAGCATACTGTACCTCATCGATCAGCACCGGAGGCTTCCATGTCTGCAAAAAAAGCGCCGGATCGCGCTGTGCCAGACTGCGGGCATCCAGATCATCCAGCGAAACGTACCCCCTCCCCTCAACTGCATCCTCATCTGCACACATTTGCAAAAGAGTCGTTTTACCAACCTGACGAGGACCGGTAACCAACAACACAGGAAACCCCCCGCTTACCCGACGAATCGTAGCAGAAAGCGTACGCGTATACATAAAAAAACCGTTTACATTGGAATTATACTCCAATATAAACGGCAATACCAAAACAAACAAAACCCGCGTCACGCGCTTCCCTTCCTGTATCCCACCCTGATAATACTGTCTGACAAGTACCCGATTACCAGCAAAAATGCCGGCAACGATTCTGTTGGCTATACGGGGACATCGCCGGTGTCGCCTCAAGCTTCGCTTCCGGAGGATCCGGCTCACCGCCGATCCTGATGATCCTGGCATTCCGGCCGCTTCCGCATGCAACAGTCCGGCCGCGGAACCGCTTCGGATCAGAAGATGCGCATGGTTCGTCATCAGCGACCACGCATAGATCGAAGCTCCGGTCGCCGAAGCCGCATGGCCGATTCTGGCGGTAAAATCCTGCCGGTACTGTCATCGGGTCTTGCTGTTTATACAGCCAACCGCAGCTAAACTTCCCGTTAACACCTGCGTCCCTGAGACCATGCCCCTTAGGCACCATCCTATTCCAACAACCGCGTAAACCGTTCAAGACGGTTGACCATATAAAACGGCAGGTTGATGAGACTGAAGTTTTTTTCCTTCTGACTTATTTTTGCAGTCAGTTCCTGAATGGATGGTTTAGATGAACTTATCCGGAATGCGGTATCAGCCTGTTTTTTGATGATATAGGCGTGAATCGACTTGATGGAACTGCCTTTTGCGGATTTCACCTCGACGGGATAGATGGTACTGCCTTGTTCGAAGAGGTAATCGATTTCGGCCTGACTTTCGGATTTCGGGGGCTGCCAGTAATAGAGTTCCGGATTGAGGTAACCCGGCCTGGAACAGAGCAACTGCTGGCCGACGAACTGCTCGGCGACAATCCCTCGATTCGCAAGCTCCAACGGCATGCTGAGGATGCTTTGCACAGGAACTCCCTGGACGGCAAGCAACAAACCCACATCGACAAAAAGTAATTTGCTGATTCTTGTTTTGACGTCGCTGCCGAGCGGAATGGTATCCGCATTTGAGTGCTGCACCCGGTAAAAAAGACGCGCTTCGAGAAACTGTTCAAGAGCTGCCTTCAGTTGCCGACCGTCTCCACTGGTCCCGAGTGCTATTTCATTTGCCTGCTTTGCTGAAAACTGCTGGCCAACCTGCCCGATAAGTCCTGTAAAGAAATTGTTCAGCTTCAGAGCGTCACTTCGTCCGACATATTTTGCGAAGTCATCCTTGTAGGTCTGCACCAGTGCTGACTGCTCCCGAAGGATTGCTTCATGATGAAAATCAGATGTAATCGCAGTCTGGACAGAGTAAGGCATTCCGCCGGTGAGAATATAGCGGCGTACCTGTGAAAGCATCTCTTCATGCACCTTGTCCGGAATCATGTGCATGGTTTCCGGCGTCATCATACCGATAATATCGAGGGCTTTTGATGCATCTGTCGCTGCGAGAAACTCCTCGAAGCTCAGTGGCCCCATAAAATAGTGCTCGATCCGGCCTACCGGTACAGGGCGTTTTTCGTTATGCAAGACCTGGTCAAGAAGCGATCCGGTCAAAACCACGGCAAGTCGAGGCATCTCTTCCCTGAAATACCGAAGGCACGCATACGCTGAAGGAGTTGCCTGAGCTTCATCGAGAAACAGAATCGTATTACTCTCCGGAGTGATCTGCCGACCGGTGATAAACGAAAAATTGAGCAGGAGTTCGTTCAGGTTGTAGCTCCTGAACAGTGGTTCAAGACTGATGTGCTTTTCGAGATTGATTTCTGCGAGCGGAACATCGAGGTCAGCCGCCGCCTGCCGAACGCTTGTTGTCTTTCCAACCTGACGGGCACCGCGAATGACTAATGGCTTCCGGTCTTTTCGCTGATACCAGTCGGTTATATCCCGGATAGCTGATCGGTTAAACATTCTGAATTTGGGTTGTCAGCAGTGAAAAAGGCATTCTTCCTTAAATATACCATCATCACACACAATTACGCATAAAAATATGCCACTTTTATGCATTACGCATTATTGCTTTTGCTATGACCTGCCTGCATGAAAAACCCTTTAATCTCGTCCCGCTCAATTTTCCGCTCCCACGAAATGTAATAGTAATAAGGAGCATCCCTTAAAACCATGCTACCATCATCGCCTGAGCGAAGCTGTTTGCCGGTCGATAGCGACTTCGCCGTTCTCATATGTCATCCGGATTTCTCCGGCTTTTCCGCATAAGACAGAATATAGTCCAGGCCGGCGTAGACACTCCCGGCAGAGCGACGCAATGCCGATTTTGCAAGCATCCTTGCAACCGGAGGCAGCTTTCTGACAAACGGCTGATCTCTTGACAGATACTCATGAAGAAGCCGGTAGACATCGTCGCGTATTGAATCCATTGCTCCATCCGCCTGAAGAGGTTCCCGGAGTATCTGGTCGGGACAATGTCCGCCGTCACCAGCCTTCCACCCGGTCGCAACACCCGATACGCCTCCCTGAAAAAATCCTCACGGCTCCTGTAGTGGAAAGCGCTTTCCAGAGAAACAACCAGATCGATGGATTCAGCTGCAATCGGCATGGCTGTTCTACAACAAATCCATTCATATAAAAAGTTATTCTATCGACAAACGTTTTCCGGTCCGTATCGTCGCGAACAATGCTGCCCCGCTCGATTCCCCGGAGAATCACGTGATGCACCTTCTCCCGACGAATCCAGTCTCGCACCTCGCAGAATTGTTCACTCCCTTTCACGTTGAGTTCTGCGAATATGCTCGTCATCGAGTCCCCCGAAACAAAAAAATGTATTACACGCATTACAATATTTCACTATTATTGTATAATACGTTATACGATCTCACAATACAACACGCGAGAAACACATGGAACGATTTCAACAGGAGCAGCTGCGGCTGATCGAGTCGGTAAGCGCTAAAAAGCGGTACCTCCACGACCTGATCGACTGGAATGAACGCTGCATCGGCATCCTTGGCGCACGCGGAACCGGCAAAACCACCATGATGCTCCAGCATGTCAGGGACCAATACGGCAAATCGGAAAAAGCCCTGTATGTCTCGGTTGACAGTCCATATTTTCTTGCTCACAATCTCTTTGAAGTTGCAAGGGAATTTCATGAACTTGGCGGCGAGCTCCTGCTGCTCGATGAAATCCACAAATATCCCGACTGGGCGAGTCACATCAAATCGATGTACGACTCCCTCCCGGAGCTGCGTCTTGTTTTTTCAGGATCCAGCCTCCTGCAGATTTCCAAAGAGAAAGCCGACCTGAGCCGAAGGGCAATTATCTTCAACCTTCATGGACTCTCGCTCCGTGAGTATATCAACTTTGTCCATGAAACCGATTATCCTGTTCATCCGCTCGAAGCAATTCTCCACAACCACAGACATATTGCCGAAACCATCAGCAAGGAGATTACAATACGCAAGGAACTGCGTGATTACCTGAAATACGGTTACTACCCCTTCTTTCTCGAAAGCAGCGGGACGTATCCTTTCCGGTTACGCGAGGTTATAAACCACATTCTTGAAGTTGATCTCCCCTATATAAACCGCATCGAAACGCGACAGCTTTCGAAGCTTAAAAAACTTCTCTACCTGCTTGCCACATCGGTACCGTTCACACCCAATATCACAAAACTGGCCGAAGCAACGGAAATCTCCAGAGCACGCCTGTACGAGTACCTTGAAAACCTTCAGAATGCGAAACTGCTGAATCTCGTCCGTTCCCAGGGAAGAGGTTATGAAGTCCTGAGCAAACCGGAAAAGATATTTCTTGAAAACAGTAACCTGATGTATGCAATTACTGAAAACATCAACACCGGAACGCTACGGGAACAGTTTTTTGTAAACCAGATTCGAAACGCCGGTACCCTGCACCCCGGCATTCTCGACACATCAGTGGAAGTATCAAGCAAGGGTGATTTTTTCGTCAACAACATGTACACATTCGAAATCGGTGGTAAAAGCAAGGGATTCCGGCAGATCGGCGGCATCGAAAACAGCTTCGTCGTTGCTGACGACCTTGAAATCGGCTCCCGCAACACCATTCCCCTCTGGCTTTTCGGTTTTCTTTACTGACAAGACGATTAGAATTCCAGCAGGAACGCCCCTGAAAAGGGACGTAAGTGATTGAGGGAATACAAGACCAAAACAAATCCTGTTTCGTATTATATTTGTAAAATATCCCATTGATACTTTTGTCTGTCAAACAAAAGCGGAAAGTATGCTATGCCGAGAGGAGCGAGGCTTGATGCGCCGGATGCTCTGCATCATGTCATGGTTCGAGGGATCGAGCGATCCGATATTGTTTTTAACGATGGAGATCGGCTTGATTTCCTGAACAGGATTGACAAAGCAGCTCAAAA
>VGMX01000027.1 GCA_016866305.1 Chlorobiota bacterium
GTGAGCAACCGCCCGATCCTGTTCCTCGGCATCCTGCTCATCATCCTCGGCGCACAGCTCTTCTCCACCGGTCTGCTCGGCGAGATGCTCTCGACCTCCGCGCCCGGAGGCGTCCGCTTCACCGTAAGGGAAACCTGCAACATGACGGAGGAGCAGGAAAAGAAAATCGGAAACCGGTAGCCGGTAGAAATGATTTCTTCACGATTACCTGCCACCCACATTCTTTCAACTCGAAAAAATTTTCCATGAAACGGGTCGGAGCCCACGTCAGCATTGCAGGCGGCGTCGAGAACGCGCCGCTGCAGGCGAAATCCATAGGAGCGAAGGCCTTCGCGCTCTTCACGAAGAACCAGCGGCAGTGGCGGGTTCCCGCACTGACGGAGACCTCCATCGAGGCGTTCCGCCGGAACTGCAGTGACGGCGGCTTCATGCCGGAACACATCCTGCCGCACGACAGCTACCTCATCAATCTCGGCAGTCCGGACCCGGAAAAGCTCGAACGCTCGCGCACCGCCTTTTTCGACGAGATGCACCGGGTCGAACGGCTCGGCCTGCGGATGCTGAACTTCCACCCCGGAAGCCACCTCAACACCATCCGGCCCGAAGCGTGCCTGCGGCTCATCGCCGAATCGGTGAACATGGCGCTCGAACGCACCTCGGGCGTTACCGCCGTGATCGAGAACACCGCGGGACAGGGCTCGAACCTCGGCAGCCGCTTCGAGGAGCTCGCCATGCTGGTCGATCTCGTGGAGGACAAGTCGAGGGTGGGTATCTGCCTCGACACCTGCCACCTCTTTGCCGGAGGATACGACATCAGGAACACCGAGGCGCTTGCATGCACCCTCGGGGAGTTCGACCGCATCGTGGGGTTGCCGTATCTGAAAGCCATGCACCTGAACGACGCAAAGCAGCCGCTCGGCAGCCGCATCGACCGGCACGCATGCATCGGCAAGGGTGAAATCGGCATGGACGCTTTTGGCTGCATCATGCGGCACCCGCTTTTCGAGGAAATGCCGCTGATCCTTGAAACGCCCGATCCCGACGGCTGGGAGGAGGAGATACGGATGCTTTACTGTCTCCAGGAAAAACGGTAGGCTACCGTTTTGATGCCACCCGGAGGTACTTGCCGACCGAAAGCGTACTGCCGAAAATGCCGAGCACGAGGCCAAGCAGCACGAGCGCGGGATAGATCACGAGCGCGGAGGGGTGCAGTATCCGGTAAATCGCGGGTTCGGAGGTGAACAGGAGCTGCTCGAACACCAGCCAGACCGCGCCGGCGGCGAGCAGGCCGGCAAGAAGCCCCTGCAGGGCCCCTTCGATCACATAGGGCGCTCCGATGAACCAGGCTGTGGCGCCCACAAGCCGCATGGTCCTGATCTTCTCCTGCCTCGAATAGAGCGCGAGCCTGATGGTATAGCCGACGAGCACCACCGTAGCCACGGCAATCAGAAGCCCGAGGCCGCCGGTCAGGAGGGTGAAGAGCCTGCCGTTCTGTTCGATCTGGCCGAGGTAGCGCTGGTTGTAGCGCACTTCAAGCCCCGCAGAGAGGGCATTGATATGCGGAACCACCCGGCCGATGCTGTCGGGGCTGGCATATTCCGGAAGGAATTTCAGACGGATGGATCGGGGAAGCGGATTGGAACCGAGAATCTTTACGACATCCTCCCCGAAATCGCGGGAGAAAATCGATGCCGCCTCCTGCTTTGAAACAAAGGTGGCTTCACGTACACCATCGAGAGCCCTGATTTTTCCGGCAAGTTCAGCCGCCTGCCGCTCACTGAGCGAATCGGCAAGGAAAACCTCGAGCTCGACCCTGCTGCGCAGTTCCTGCATGAGATCGAAAAAGCTCAGGGAAACCGTACTGAAGAGACCCAGGAGGACGAGGGCGAAAAAACTGATCGTGACGGTAATGGCTGCGGGTATCTTTGCCCGCCCTATGCCGGAGAACCCTTCCCTGACAATAAAGGATAACGACATCTTGCGTTAGTTAACGGTTATCAGCCTGATCATGTAAAAGAATGCAGAAAACAAGTTGCAAAAACAATTTTTTTTTCTTTTAATTAGAACGTCGGAACGGGGCTATAGCTCAGTTGGTAGAGCATTTGCATGGCATGCAAAGGGTCAGGAGTTCGAGTCTCCTTAGCTCCACATGAAACGAAAAAAAGCGCAATCATCCGGTTGCGCTTTTTTCATTTCCGGCAGTTCTGTGTCTCTGTTGCACCCGACACGATCTTTACCCATTCAAGCTCCGTACAGGAGCGCGAGTGTCTTTTCAAGCTCCGTACAGGAGCGCGAGTGTCTTTTCAAGCTCCGTACAGGAGCGCGAGTGTCATTTGTATCGTCGTGAGCATGTCGAGTGCAAGGCGTCACTTCCTCCCTACCTTCGCGATCATGAACACCACTCCCACAAGAAGCGAAGCCGCAAGACCGGCAGCGATGTTATAGAGCGCCGCAAGAGCGACAACCTTCGGGGTGAGGTCCACGGCCAGACCGGTAAAGGCCGCGCTCCACAGAAAGGTCGATGCCGTCAGGCCGGTGAAAAAGAAGCTCGTGGCGATGCTCCCGGCAAACGAGACGAACAGGCGTTCCCGTTTTCCTTCAACCACGGACTGCTGGCGCTGCACCTGTTTGCGGCCCTGCGGGTCGATCAGGTTCTTGACCATCATGGCCAGAAGCGCAAAGAGAACAAGCACGGGCAGGTGAAAGCCGTAGACCCGGAACAGGTCGCCGCCTGAAACCGTGAACGATCCCTCCCGGAGCATGCCGGTGGCCAGCGAGAGCATCCAGGAAGAGGTGAAAAAGAAAACCGTGCCCCAGAGCAGGGTGACGGAAATCCATATCGGGGGGCCCGGCGCAGCCGGAGTCTTTTGAAGCAATGCGGCCATAATCTTGCGGAATTGGTTACGGAATCGGGGAACGGAAATGAACCAGAATATAAACCCCGCATCCCCCCTTACAATTCCTTGCGGGCTCACGCCCTGCGTCCCGCCGGGGAAGCTGCAGAAAAGCCTGTCGTGCCGCAGCCGGGGTGCAACGATTATTTTCTATTTTCTGTTTGGATCATTACGTTCATTTGGCGAATTTGGCAACGGTAAAGTTTACAAAAACTTAACATTTCAAGGCCTATGTGTGGAGTTTTCGGCATTTTTAACTCAAAAACTCCCGCGGAAGATACCTTTTACGGCCTGTATTCGCTTCAGCACCGGGGGCAGGAAGCTGCGGGCATCGTTGTGGCAGAATACAACAAGGCAAAGAAAAAAACCCTGTTCAAGCAGCATAAAGGCATGGGGCTGGTTTCGGAGGTGTTCAAGGATGAAACCATTTTCGAAACCCTGAGCGGTTATGCCGCGATCGGTCACAACCGCTACTCCACCACCGGTTCGGCAAAATCCACCAACAATGTCCAGCCGTTTTCACTGACCTACCGCTCCGGCAGCCTTGCCATAGCGCATAACGGCAATCTCACGAACTCGCGCGCGCTTCGCAGGGAGCTCACCGAAATGGGCGTGATCTTCCAGGCTTCCTCCGACACTGAAATCATTCCGCACCTTGCCGCCCGCAGCCGGGAGAAGGAGCCGCTGCACCAGATCTACGAAGCCCTGCGCCAGGTACAGGGTGCCTATTCCATGGTGATTCTGGCCAACAACCAGATGATCGCCGCACGGGATCCCTACGGGTTCAGGCCCCTTGCACTCGGCAGGAAGATCGATCCCCTGACCGGCGAACTCTCCTATATCGTGGCAAGCGAAACCTGCGCATTCGACATCATCCAGGCGGAATACATCCGCGACATCGAGCCGGGGGAAATCCTGATGATCGACCATCTCGCCGTAACCAATGAAAACCCCACGTCGATGTTTCTTCCCGCTTCGCAACGCAAGGCACGCTGCATTTTCGAGTACGTGTATTTTGCCCGTCCCGACAGCCTCATCTTCAAGCACTCCGTTGACAAGGTGCGCCGGAACCTCGGCAAGAACCTCGCGCGGGAATCCGCCATCGAACAGCAGCCGGGTGAAAAGGAGATCACGGTCGTCAGCGTGCCGGACTCGTCGAACACCGCGGCGCTCGGGTTCGTGAGGGAAAGCAACAAGCTCTCGAAACCCGCCCGGTTCGAACACGGACTGATCAGAAACCACTACGTGGGAAGAACCTTCATCCAGCCGGGCATCCACAGCCGGGACATCAAGGTGCGTTCGAAATACAACATCGTCAGGGGCGTGCTCGTCGACCGGCCGATCATCCTGATCGACGACTCCATCGTGCGCGGCACCACGGCGAAAATGCTCATCAGGCTGATCCGCGAAGCCGATCCGAAAGCCATTCACCTGCATATCAGTTCACCGCCTATCACCAACCCCTGTTTTTACGGCATGGACTTCCCCACCAAGCGCCAGTTGCTCACCCACATGTTCGATACCATGGAGAACGAGCATGACGAGATCGAGAAAATCCGCGAGTATATCGGCGTGGACTCCCTGAAGTACCTCTCCATGCAGGGCCTGCTCAACAGCGTCCCCTCTTTCGAAGGCGAAACCTGCAGTTACTGCACGGCATGCTTCAGCGGCGACTACCCCATCCAGGTCAACGACGCCACCACCGACAAGGAGGAAAACGACTGAGGGAAACAACCGGAGCTCGGGAGAATAAAAAAAGCGCCTTCCACTGCAGGGAAAGGCGCTTTTTCATTTTATCCGGGCATTGCAGCTCTTATCGAACAGGGACAACTCATTTCTTCCCCTGCTTGAACTCGATTCTCACGGAGGTGTGGGGCACCGCTTCGAGGCGCTTCTTTGGTATGGGCTTGCCCGACTTGATGCAGATGCCGTAGGTCTTGTTGCGGATCCGGTCGAGCGCCTGGTCGATGTAGCCGATATACTTCTCGTCGCGGGCGATGAACATGAAACGCTGTTCACGGTCCATGGTTTCCGTGCCGTGATCGGCCATGTGCATGGAGTAGTTCGAGTTGATGGAATCCTCGACGTTTTCATCCGAAAGCGATGAACGCAGAATCTCCAGATCGCGAAGCACCTCATCCCTTCTTTTGAGCAGGATCTGCCTGAAATGCTCAAGCTCTTCATCACTCAGGTAGGTTTTCGTCAGGATCGGCTCATCGGGACCCTCGATCTCCTTTCCCGCCATGCTGCTGCTTTTTTTGGCCATGATAGCTCAGATTTTCAAGTTCTAACGGTAAACCGTACAAAAAGATTTGTAGTATACGACTAACAACATGATCTTTCAAGTGATAACCGGCACATTTCACCGTTTACCGACTCTTCGGCCCCGGTTCCGGCTTCCGGATCGTACAGTGCGGTTTCAAGAGCGGATGCAAGGGTTTCATCCCTAATATACGCATCATTTCTTTTGACCGCATCAAGAAGTTTGCCGGTTCCCGAAACCAGAAGCCTGATCCGGTCGGTGATCTCCAGCCCGCTCTCCTTGCGCAGCGACTGGATTCTGCTGACCAGCTCGCGCGCCATGCCGAGCATTTCAAGCTCCTCGGTCATCTCGGTATCGAGCGCCACCATGATCCCCTGGCTCTCGTCGGAGGCAACCAGCCACCCTTCGATATCCTCGTGCATGATTTCGACATCCTGCCGTTCAAGCTCGAAGACCCGTCCGTCAAATGCAAGCGACAGCCGCCCATCCTTTTCGATCGCGGCGATCTGCCGGTGCGTCATGAGCCGGATGGCGTCGGCCAGCAGTTTCATATCCTTTCCGTAGCGGGGGCCGAGGGTTTTGAAGTTCGGCTTCACCTTCTTGCTGATCACGCTGCCTTCGTCCTCGACATACTCGATCTTCTGCACGTTCACCTCGTCGAGGATGATGCCGGCAACCTGTTCGTACTCCTTTCGACCGGCGGCATCGCTGACGGCCAGAAGGATGCGCTTGAGCGGCTGGCGCACCTTGATGGAAGCCTTTTCACGCATGGTTCGCACCAGCGAGCTGACCGTCTGCGCCTTTTTCATGCGGCTTTCGAGCGGCAGGTCGGTCATGGCTGCATCAGCTCGGGGAAATGTCGCCAGATGCACCGATTCCCACGGGTCCCGGCGGCTGACTGCATTGAGACTCAGATAAATCTTTTCGGCAATGAACGGCGTCAACGGAGCCAGCAGCTTTGCAAGCGTCATGAGGCAGGTGTAGAGCGTCTGGTAGGCCGCCAGCTTGTCCGGTCCCATGTCGCTTTTCCAGAACCGCTTGCGTGAACGCCTGATGTACCAGTTCGAAAGATCATCAACGGCAAAATCGCTGATCAGCCTGGCCGAACCGGTAAGGTCATACTGCTCCATGCGTGCATGCACGCCTTCGACCAGCGTATTGAGGCAGGAGAGTACCCAGCGGTCGAGTTCCGAACGCTCGGCAAGGGAGACATCGGGCTCCGAACCGGTAAATCCGTCAACATTGGCGTACAGCACGAAAAAGTTGTAGCTGTTGATGAACGCCCGGAAAAACCGGCGCTGCTCCTCCTCGATCTCGGCGGTATTGAACGATTTCGGCCTCCAGGGCGGGCTCGACACCAGCAGGTACCAGCGCAGGGCGTCCGCACCGTAACGGTGCATGGTTTCGAACGGATCGACCACATTGCCCTTCGACTTCGACATCTTGTGGCCTTCACGATCGAGAATGTGGCCGTTGACGACAAGATTCCTGTAAGCCACCTTGTCGAAAATGAGCGTTGCGATGGCATGCAGGGTATAGAACCATCCCCTGGTCTGGTCAACGCCTTCGGCAATGAAGTCCGCCGGAAAGGTCCTGTCGAACAGATCCCGGTTCTCGAAGGGGTAGTGCAGCTGCGCAAACGGCATCGAGCCGCTGTCGAACCACACGTCGACCAGCTCGGGCGTGCGGTTGAAGCGCCGGCCGTCACGGATGAAGTAGATCCGGTCGACAAACGGCTTGTGCAGGTCGAGTTCCACGAGGTTCCGGTCGAGTGCGTCGCCGAGCAGGAACTGGCGGCCCTCTATGTCGATGAACCCTTCACGAAGCTCGGCAACCGATCCCACGGCAAAGAGCTTGCCCGAGGAGATGTCGTCGCCGATGGCAAAATCTTCGGACACCCAGACCGGCAGCGGAGATCCCCAGAAGCGCTCCCGTGAAAGCGCCCAGTCCTTGTTCTCCTCGAGCCAGTTGCCGAAACGTCCGGAGCCGATTTCCGGAGGGCACCAGTTGATGGTTCTGTTGAGTTCCACCATGCGCGCGGCAATGTCGGTGGTCCTGATGTACCACGATTCGCGGGCATAGTAGATCACCGGCACGTCGTAACGCCATGAGAACGGATAGGTATGGGTAATGGTCTCCTTCCGGTAGAGGCGGCCGGCCTCCCTGAGCTGACGGATGATGAGCGGATCGGCGTCCTTGAAAAACATGCCGTCGTAATCGGGAATCTCGGCGGTGAAACAGCCGTTACGCGCCACCGGCTGCAGCATGGGCAGGTCGTACTGCCGGGCAAGATCGTAGTCGTCGGCACCGAACGCCGGGGCGATGTGCACGATGCCGGTGCCGTCTTCCGTCGAGACAAACGAACCGTTCGTGACGAACCAGCACCGCTTCTGCGGCTGCTGATAGCTGAAAAGCGGCTCGTATTCGACGCCTTCGAGATCCCGCCCCTTCATCCTTGCGGTTTCCTTCCAGAGCGACTGACCGGATTCGTCTTTTTCCACCAGCACCGCAAGGCGGGACTCGGCAAGGATGAGCACTTCTCCGGTCGCGCTGTTGCGGACCTTCACGTAGTCGATATCCGGCCCGACACAGAGCGCGACGTTGGAAATCAGTGTCCAGGGTGTGGTGGTCCAGACCAGCAGGCTCTCTTCCGATCCGCTGATGCGGAACTTCACGTAGATGCTCGGATCGCTCACCTCCTTGTAGCCGAGAGCAAGCTCATGGGAACTGAGCACGGTCTCGGATTTCGGATCCTGCGGCACGATCTTGTAGTCCTTGTAGATGAGACCCTTGTCGAAAATGGTTTTCAGCGCCCACCAGACCGACTCGATGTAGTCGTTGGTACAGGTGATATAGGGGTTGTCCATATCCACCCAGTAGCCCATCTCTGCGGTAAGCCTGCCCCACCCTTCGCGGTTGTCGTCGATATGGTGGTACACCAGCGCACGCGCCTCGGCGTTGAACTCTCCTTCGCCGTACTCCTCGACCTGCGCTTTGTTCTTCAGCCCGAGCTTCTTCTCGACGGAAATCTCCACCGGAAGACCGTGGGTATCCCAACCGGCCTTGCGGGGCACCTGGTACCCCTGCATGGTCTTGTAGCGACAGACGACATCCTTGATGGTGCGGCTGAAAACATGGTGCACTCCCGGCTTGCCGTTGACGGTCGGAGGACCTTCGTAAAACGAGAAAACGGTTGCGGTTGCGCGCGCCTGGAGCGTTTTTGTGAAAATCCGGCGGTCGTTCCAGTACGCAAGCACCTCTTGCTCTGTCGTGCTGTAGGGAACGCCGGTGGAATACTCGGGAAATTTATCGGACATAATTCGTGCGAAACATAGGGTCAAAAACAGGAAAGCACACAATATACAAGAAACGGGCGTAAAACAGAACAGGCAGACCCTTCAACACCGGAAAAGCCTGCCTGTAATGTCTTTATGCGACAAAAAACGGGAAAACAACAACCGCCTGAACGGGGTTACCTCATTACTTTTTATCGCCGAGAGAAGAACTGACTCCTTCAAGAATCTGTTTGGCAACAACCGTCAGGGAATCAAGCGCCTGGGCAACCATCTTGCTGAGCGGGGTAAGCGTATTGTCGAGAATGGTGCCGACACCGACAAGTATGGTTGAAAAATCACCCTTTACCGCATCGCCACCGCGGCTCTGCTGACCCTGTGCGGACGTTTTCATTTCTTCAGCCATGATACACTCGGTTTAAGAATTATCGCATTATTTCCGGATACTGTCTCCAATGTAATACATTTCACAAAGCAATCAAAGCCGCGGAAGGGTTTATAGGGTTTTACCGGTATCGGAACCTTCCGGAAACACTCAGGAGGGGCGGTCGGCGCCGGGCGTATCCGCGATCCTTCCGTAGCGGTCATCGACACGCACGATATCATCCTCTCCCAGATAGCTGCCGGTCTGCACCTCGATCAGCTCGAGTGGTATCCTGCCGGGATTTTCAAGCCGGTGAAGCGTCCCGAGAGGAATGTAGGTGGACTGGTCCTCCCCGAGGGTGATCTGACGTTCGCCCACCGTGATGAGTGCGGTGCCCTTCACGACGATCCAGTGCTCTGCACGGTGGTAATGCTTCTGCAGGGAAAGCGCCGCACCGGGTTTCACCACGATCCGCTTCACCTGGAACCGCTCGGCGAGATCGACGGTTTCATAGGTTCCCCAGGGACGGTAGACCCTGCGATGGTTCTCCGCCTCCACCCTGCCGGAGTGCTGAAGCTGCCGGACGATGGCCTTGACCTCCTGTACCCGGTCACGGGATGCCACAAGCACGGCATCGGGCGTCTCGACGATGATCTGGCCCTCCACGCCGACTGCGGCGACAAGACGGCTGGTGGCATGGATGTAGCTGTCGTGCACGTCATGCAGGAGCACGTCGCCCTTGAGCACATTGTCAGACGCATCGTGCGCGTTCAGTTCCCAGAGAGCCGACCAGGAGCCGACATCGTTCCAGCCGGCATCGAGCGGCACAACCACGGCTCTCGAGGTTTTTTCCATGACCGCATAATCGATGGAATCTGAAGGACATGAGGAGAACGCTTCATGATCGAGCCGGAGAAAATCAAGGTCAGCCGAGGCGTTTTCATACGCTTTTCTGCACCAGTCAAGCATCCCGGGACTGGTGCGATCGAGCTCTGCGAGAAACGTATCGGCGCGGAACAGGAACATGCCGCTGTTCCAGAAATAATCGCCTGACTTGATATACCGCTCCGCAGCGGGAAGATCCGGCTTTTCGACGAACTCGAGTACCGGGTAACTGCCTGTCGCAGAAGGATCGCCGGTTTTCGCCCTGATATAGCCGTACCCGGTCTCCGGGCCGGAAGGGACGATACCGAACGTCACCAGTGAACCCGACTCCGCTGCCGCGTAACCGGCGGCAACCGCAGCGGCAAATGCCTGCTCGTCACGGATCACATGGTCTGCCGGCAACAGCAGCAGCACCGGATTATCGTATTTCGAAAGCGCATCGATGGCGGCAACCGCAGCGGCAGGAGCGGTATTCCGGCCGGCAGGCTCGAGAATGATACTCCCGACGTTTCCGGCCACTTCATGCAGTTGCCCCGCAACGAGAAAACGGTGCTGTTCGTTGCAGATGCAGCAGACCGGGCCGGGATCTTCGATGGCGGCAAGCCGGAGGAGGGTTTCCTGGAGCATGGTTCTGTCCGTCACGAGCGGAAGCAGCTGCTTGGGATAGAGCGCGCGGGAGAGCGGCCAGAGGCGGGTTCCCGCCCCGCCGCTGAGAATTACCGGAATGACCATTCCTGAAACATGATAAATGTTGATAAAACAGCCGGAGAAACGCTTACCGGATTCCGGAGCCGCACCGGACGGCGATCGTCCGGTACAGCTCCCAGGTCGATGCGATCAGGGTATCGGCGTCGCTGTATTGCGGTTTCCAGTGCAGCAGCTCCCTTGCCTTCCTCGATGAGGCCACCAGCTCCGAAGGGTCTCCGGTGCGCCTCGAGGCAATGACGGAAGGAATCGCCCTTCCGGTCACGTGACGAGCCCGTTCAACCATTTCAAGCACGCTGATGCCGGTTTCACTGCCGAGGTTCACCGAGAGGCTTTCTTTGTGTGCCCGGATGTATTCGAATGCGCTCACATGCGCCGACGCGAGATCGCTGACATGCACGTAATCCCTGATACACGAGCCGTCCCTTGTCGGGTAGTCGTCGCCGAATACCGACAACTGCGGACGGATGCCCGCGGCGACCTCCATGACGACCGGGAGCAGGTTTTCCGGATTGCGCTCAAGCCCCCGTATGCGGCCCTGCACATCGTAACCCGCAGCGTTGAAATACCGGATCGCGGCATATTTCAGCCCTTTGAGCCGGTCGTACCAGGCAAGCAGGCGCTCGATTTCAAGTTTCGTGAAACCGTAGAAATTCTCGGGCTCTTTCGGATGATCCTCATCGATCGGCAGATAGACCGGATTGCCGAAAATCGCGGCGGAAGAGGAAAAAACAAGCACACCGAGCGAGGAAGCCGTTGCTGCATTGAGAATATTGATGGTGCCGACCAGATTGGCCCGGGAATACTGTTCGGGATGGAGCATCGACTGGCCTGCGGCTTTCAGGGCGGCAAGATGCACACAGCCATCGAAACCCCCGCCCATCACCTCGGAAAGCTGCCGGAAACGCATGATGTCGCCATGGACGAAATCCGCATCCAGAAACAGGTTCTCCCGTAAGCCCGTCGACAGGTTGTCGAACACCGTGACCTTGTAGCCGCTGTCGAGAAACGCCCTGACGACATGGCTGCCGATATATCCGGCGCCCCCGATAACAAGAATGTGCATGCGCAATTGGTGACAAGTTCGGAAAAACCGCTGACACGGACGCCTTCACGCCCCGGAAGGGAGCTCGAGCAGAAGCCTGAGTTTGCGGCACAGATCAAGGCTCTTTCGCGCCCCGTTCAGGGCCTCCACTGCCTGCTGTTCCGAAAAAATATCCCACGGCGACTGATAACCGGACTCGCGCCCGTATTTGGCGAGCATTTTTTCATGGGACTCGTGCTGCTCCAGCTCCGGCAGGAGATTCCTGATAAGATCGCCGACCTCCTCCGATACCGTGCCTTCATCGAGCAGCTGCGACAGATGCTTTTCAGGATGATGGGTTGTCCGCGATACACCGAACAGCATGAGCACGGCGATGCCGCAGTTTTCTATGCAGAGAATCGAACCCGAAACACACGAGCGCCAGCGCCCGAGACGCAAATCCTCTTCAGCCTCGTTGAGAAACCCCTCCGCGAGCAGAAAACGGTACGCGATATCCTTGCCGGTTTTCATGATTGTACCTCCATGAATTCAGTTTCACCTGGGCGTCCGTCCGGTCCGGACAGCTTTCTTGTGGTAAAATATAGCAATTGCCGCAGGAATTCTCCAGCCCTCAATCGCCGGAGGAGGGAGAACCGTACATCTTCCCGTAATAATCAAGGTACGCTCCCGACGTCACCTGCTCGAGCCAGTCCTGGTTGCCGAGATACCACTCCACGGTTTTTTCCAGACCCTCCTCGAACCGGATCGAGGGACTCCATCCAAGCTCCTCCTGAAGTTTCGACGAATCGATCGCATACCGCAGGTCGTGACCTGCCCGGTCGGCAACATGGGTGATGAGTGACGAGGACTCCCCGGGCTCCCTCTGGAGCTTTCGGTCCATGATGTCGCACAACAGGCCGATGAGATCGATATTTTTCCACTCGTTGTGTCCGCCGATATTGTAGGTATCACCGTTCTTCCCCTTGTGAAAGATGACGTCGATGGCCGAAGCATGGTCGATAACCCACAGCCAGTCACGCACATTCTCGCCTTTGCCGTAAACCGGAAGAGGCTTTTTCAGGCGGATGTTGTTGATGAAAAGCGGGATGAGCTTTTCCGGGAACTGGTATGGCCCGTAGTTGTTCGAGCAGTTGCTGATGACGACCGGCAGCCCGTAGGTGTCGTGCCAGGCCCTCACGAAATGGTCCGATGCGGCTTTTGAGGCGGAATAGGGACTGTGCGGATCGTAGGGCGTCCGCTCGGTGAAAATCCCCTCGCTGCCGAGCGAACCGTACACCTCGTCGGTCGATATGTGATAAAACCGCTTTCCTTCAAAACAGCCGTCCCATACGCGCCGGGCTGCATTGAGCAGGTTCACGGTACCGAGCACGTTGGTCATGACGAATTCGACCGGACTGGCAATCGAACGGTCCACATGAGACTCCGCGGCCAGATGGATAACCCCGTCGAAACGGTTTTCAAGGAACAGCCGGTCGATAAATGCCTGGTCGGTGATATCCCCCTTGACGAACCGGTAGTTCACCAGATGCTCCACATCCCGGAGATTGCCGAGATTACCCGCATAGGTAAGGCTGTCGAGGTTGGTGATGGTGTATGCAGGGTAGCGCTTCACGAAGTGCCTTACCACATGGGACCCGATGAACCCCGCTCCTCCGGTAATGAGTAGATGCATTGCTGATGGCTTTGGTGTTGTCAATTTCAGAATCCCGAGAGCATGGCTTCGAGGGCATCGTGCCAGTGGGGAATGTCGATGCCCCACTCCCTTTTGATCGCGCCCTTGTTCAGCACGCTGTATGCCGGTCTCGGAGCCGGGGTTGGATAACCGCTGCTCTCGATGGGAAAAATCCTGCACGGAAGTTTCCGGAGCCTCATGATTGCGGCTGCGAAGTCATACCACGAACAGACCCCTTCGTTCGAGTAATGATAAAGGCCGGCATACCGTTTTTCCAGGTCGGCCCCGGCAAGCATCGCAAGGATGGCACCCGCAAGATCGGAGGCTCTGGTCGGGGTTCCCGTCTGGTCGAACACGACATCCAGCCGATCCCGTTCGGCGCCGAGCCGCAGCATGGTGCCGAGAAAATTCTGTCCGTAAAGCGAATAGAGCCAGGAGGTGCGGATGATGAGATGCGAGGGGGCGATCTCCTGTATGCGTTGTTCGCCTTCGAGTTTCGAACGGCCGTACACGCCGAGAGGATCGGGAGCGTCGGACTCGGTATAGGGTCTGCATGCCCTGCCGTTGAACACATAATCGGTGGAAACATGCACCAGGAGAATATCCCGCTCCCTTGCACACCGTGCAAGCACTCCCGCGCCGTCACGGTTTACGCGGTATGCCGTATCGGGGTCGCTTTCGGCCCGGTCGACGGCCGTGTAGGCCGCACAGTTGACAAGCACTTCACACCGGCAGCGCTCCAGGGTTTCGGAAACCCGCCCATGATCGGCGATGTCGAGATCGGGAAGATCGAAAAAGGAAAAATTCCACTCCGGAAGGTGCCGGGCACACGCTTGTATCTCGGAGCCGAGCTGGCCGTTGCTGCCGGTGACAAGAATGTTCATGAACGGGCCTCAGGGTTTGGCATATTCCTGGAATGTAAAAAAGTCCTCCGCGCCGAACGGCGAAAGTGAAGCGTCCTTGGCGGAAACACGGATATCCTTTTCGGGTACTCCCCAGTCGATGCCAAGCCGGGAATCGTTCCAGATGACGCCGGCGTCATGATCGGGAGCGTAGTATTCGTCGCATTTGTAGGCGAAAACAGCCTCATCGGAGAGCACCACGAACCCGTGTGCAAACCCTTTGGGAATCCACAGCATCTTCTTCTTCCGGGCATCGAGTTCGACGACGACATGCCTGCCGTACCACGGCGACCCCCTGCGCAGATCGACGGCAACATCGAGCACCGTACCGGATACCACTCTCACCAGCTTCGACTGGGCAAACGGGGGTTTCTGGAAATGCAGGCCGCGCAGGACGCCGCAGGACGACTTCGATTCGTTGTCCTGGACGAAATTCACCTTTCCGACATGCTTTTCGAAAAGGTCCTGCCGGTAGGTTTCAAGAAAATACCCCCGCTCATCGCCGAATACCCTGGGCTCGAAAAGCAGAACGTCCGGTATGGGTGTTTCGATAACATTCATAAGAAAAAAAGTAAAAGCGAGATGGAAAGGAGCCATGCCCGGATGCAACTCTTCCGTCTTGCCGGCGAACGCCGGAACATGGTTTATTCTTCTTTCTTTTCCTTTCCGGCGCCCTTCAGGCGCCGATCCGCCTGAAGAATAATGCAACAGGAACGCGAATGCAAAATATTTCTCTTTTTTTCAGGCACCTCCGTCAGCATATCCGGGGCAACTGCTCACCTGCAGGAAGATCGACGATACGCCGGCTTCCGAACACAGTATGCATGACGACCATGCCGGGATGATCGACGCTCACCGTGCCGATAATGGCAGCGTCCCGCCCCTCCTCGAAAGCGTGCATGATACCGAGCACTTCACGGGCGGCCTCATCAGGCACAACGGCAATGAGTTTTCCTTCATTGGCTGCATGCAGCGGATCGATGCCGAGCAGTTCACAGGCCCCTCTCACCTCATCGCGCACAGGAATCGAGCGCTCTTCAATATCGATACCAACCGAAGAGGATGCGGCCAGTTCGTTCAGCACAGCCGCCACACCGCCCCTCGTCGGATCACGCATGGCATGAATCCCGGGCACCGCATCGAGCATGGCCTCGATCATATGGTTCAGTGGGGCACAATCGCTCGAGATGCCGGACTGAAAGGAAAGTCCCTCCCGTGCCGTCATGATGGACATCCCGTGATCGCCCGCTGTGCCCGACAGCAGGATCCGGTCTCCGGGCTGCAGGTTACGGCAGGAAAGCTCCACCTCCTGGCGCAGGACGCCTATGCCTGAGGTATTGATGAAAATACCGTCGCAAAACCCCTTCTGGACAACCTTGGTATCTCCCGTCACGATCAGTACCCCTGCTTTTCCGGCAGCTTCAGCCATGCTGCCGACAATGCGGTCAAGGTCGGCGATGGGAAATCCCTCCTCAAGCACGAAACCGGCGCTCAGGTAAAGCGGACGCGCACCTCCGACGGCAAGGTCGTTCACGGTGCCGTTCACGGCAAGGGAGCCGATGGTTCCACCGGGAAACAGACAGGGACTGACCACGTAGGTGTCGGTGGTGAAGGCAGCCCTTCCGGAAGGAAGGGTGAGCTTGGCCTGATCGTCGAGAAGATCGAGAAACGCATTGCCGAGATGCGGCATGAACACCTGCCTGGTGAGCTCCTGCGAAAGCCTCCCGCCAGCCCCATGGGCCATCTGTATGGTTTCATGCCGCAAAAGCGGAAGCGGACAAGCGAACGGTTCGGTCATAAGGAATCGGGATTTCGATGATAGCGATAATACGCGGCGCAGGCACCTTCGGAAGAGACCATCGTTGCACCGAGCGGGGTTTGCGGCGTGCACTCCTTGCCGAACGCAGGACATGCATCGGGTTTCAGGTGTCCCTGCAGCACCTCGCCGCTCCGGCAGAGAGGAGACTCCCGGGGTGCGATGTGTCCGACGTCGAAGCGCCTTTCGGCGTCGAAGCGGGCGTACTCCCTGCGCAGCACGAGGCCGCTTGCCGGCATGAGGCCGATGCCGCGCCACGGTCGGTCGGCCACCCCGAACACCGAGTGCATCACCTTGCGCGCCTCACGGTTGCCTTCGCGGCTGACGACACGCCCATAGGCGTTGAGGACGCCGCTGCACCCCTTTTCGAGCATTCCCACCACCTTGAGAATGCCGTCGAGCAGATCGACCGGTTCGAATCCGGCGGGCACAATCGGCACACCGAACGCTTCGGCAACCGGTTCATACTCCTCCCACCCCATGATGGCGCAGACGTGCCCGGCTGCAAGAAACCCCTGTACCCGGTTATCCGGTGAGGAGAGAATCGCCCGCATGGCGGGCGGAACCATGACCTGGCTGCAGAGCACGCTGAAGTTTGCAATGCCTTCACGGGCGGCCTGCCGGACCGCCATGGCATTTGCCGGTGCGGTGGTTTCGAAACCCACTGCGAAAAACACCACCTCGCGCTCCGGATGCAGGCGGGCAAGCTGCAGCGCTTCGAGAGGGGAGTAGACCATGCGGACATCTCCTCCCCTGCTGCGTACCGTAAAAAGATCGTCGCGGCTTCCCGGAACCCGCAGCATGTCGCCGAACGAGGTGAAGATCACGCCAGGTATCGATGCGATGGCAAGAGCGCGATCGATGGTCTCGAGCGGGGTAACGCAGACCGGACATCCCGGACCGTGCACCAGCTCGACGGTATCCGGCAGCAACTGGTCGATGCCGTTGCGCATGATCGAATGGGTCTGCCCTCCGCAGATTTCCATGATGGTCCAGGGGCGAGTCGCCTTTCGTGCGATCTCTTCAAGAAGGAAACGGGCAAGTTCCGGATCGCGGTATTCATCAAGATGCTTCATGCCCATCCGCTACAAATCATCGGTTGAAGGCAGCTCATCCCCGGTTTCGAAAGCACCGCTCCCGATCAGTTCCTGCCAGAGCTTCAGGCTTTCGGCGGCCTCTTCCTCGTCGATGATTTTCAGGGCAAAACCGGCATGCACGATGGTATACTGGCCGGGTACGATATCCGGCACATATTCGAGACAGGCCCTTGTTTTCGATCCGTTGACATCGACCGTCCCCATTTTAAGGCCGTTTTCTTCCGTTATATCGAGGAGTTTTCCCGGTATGGCAAGGCACATGGGTGAAGCTGGTTTGTTGATACGTGAAAAGCAACTGCAAGATAAGAAAAAGCATGAAAGGGACAGAAGGAACTCCTCTTCTGCATCAGAGGCTCAATACCTGACTCCCCGGCAGTTCCCCTTCAGATACTCCCGGCCGACGACCGCCTGCCCGAGCGAGAGCCCCCCGTCGTTGCAGGGCACAGCAGTATGGGACAGCACCCTGTAACCGCCGGCCTGCAGTTCGCGCACCAGCGTCTCGAACAACAGCATATTCTGGAACACCCCGCCGCTCAGCACCACCGTTTTTATGCCTGTCGCCGATGCGGCCATCCGGGTTATCTCCTGCAGCATCATACAGAGCGTGCGGTGAAACCTGCGACTGATATCGACCAACGGCATGCCTCGACCGGCAGCATCGGCGACATCGTGAACAAGGGGGGCGATCTGCAGCGAAAGGCTCCTTTCGCTCCGTTCGATGCCGTACCTGAACCCCCTGGAGCCAATCGCGCCTTGCGCCGCATGCATCAGTGCCAGAGCCGCCTGTCCTTCGTAGGAGATGGTGCTGCACAGGCCGCTGATCGCAGCCACGGCATCGAAAAGTCTTCCGCAGCTCGACGTTTCCACACAGGCAACTTTTTTTTCAAGCAGTTCAAGCACCTCAGCCTCCGGCTTTCCCTGGAGAAACGGCAGATCGGGGATGACCGGGCAGCTTCTGGAGAGATACCCGAGCCCGGTACGCCACGGATGCCTGACCGCTGCGTCGCCACCGGGCAGCGGCATGCATTCCAGCGAAGCGAACCGTTCCGCTCCTGCGGCATCCCCGACCAGCACTTCACCGCCCCAGATCGTCCCGTCCGGACCGTAACCGGTGCCGTCGAGCAGAAGTCCGATTGCCGGACCCGGTTCAAGATTTTCAGCGAGACACGAGGCAAGATGAGCGTGATGGTGCTGGACGCCGAAGAACGGCATCTCCTGTGTCGATGCCCAGCGGGTGGTCAGGTAGTCCGGATGCAGGTCGTGTACGAGCAGTTCGGGCTGTGTCCTGAAGAGCTCCTGCAGATGGCTCACGGTCTCTGTAAAAAAACGCCAGGTCCCGTAATTCTTCATGTCGCCGAGATGCTGGCTGAGAATGGCATGACGGCCGCTGAGCAGGCAAACGGTGTTCTTGAGTTCTCCCCCGGCGGCAATCAGGGGCGGCCCGGACTCCGAAAGCATCACGGGAGCCGGCACATACCCCCTGCTCCGTCTGAGAAAACGCAGTGACCCCGAAAGATGCACGGCAACCGAATCATCGCAACGCTGCAGGATCGGACGGTCATGAACAAGAAAAACATCCGCGATTCCGCCAAGCCGCATGAGCGCCTCGTGTTCGTCATGCAGAACCGGTTCCTCACTGTGATTGGCGCTGGTCATCACCAGGACATCCGGCCCTTCGTCGAGGAGCACGGCATGAAGCGGCGAATAGGGCAGCATGACACCAAGACGGTCGTTCCCGGGTGCGACAGCATCCGGAAGTCCGCAGCCGGGCTTTTTTGCAAGCAGCACGATCGGCGCTTCCGCGGAACCGAGCGCCGCAGCCTCTTCCCTGCTGACCCGGCAGTAACGGTTCACCTGTTCCTGTTCGCGCATCATGACGGCGAAGGGCTTATCCTCACGCCCCTTCAGCGCTCTCAGCCGGCGGACCGCACCGGCGTTGCGGGCATCGACGGCAAGATGAAAACCCCCGACACCCTTGACGGCGACGATCATGCCCTCACCGAGCAGTCTTGAAGCCTCACGGAGCGGATCTTCGGTCCGTATCCGCTCTCCGTCCCGGTCCAGAAGCGTGACCCGCGGACCGCAGACCGGACACGCATCCGGCTGGGCATGAAAACGGCGGTCGAGCGGATCGCCATACTCCCTCCGGCACTCGTCGCACATCGCGAACCCCTTCATCGAAGTGAAGGGCCGGTCGTAGGGGATGCCTTCGACAATCGTGTAGCGAGGACCGCAATCGGTACAGTTGATGAAAGGATACCGGTACCGGCGGTTCTGCGGATCGAACAGTTCGTCGCGGCACCGGGCACAAAGCGCGATATCGGGGGGAACAAGCGTTTCGACGGCGCTTCCCTGCAGGGAACCGTCAATTTCGAATGCGGTGCAGGGTTCACAGGCAATCCCCTCGACGGCAAGAGAGGTGATTCTGGAAAGGGGGGGCGCCTGTTCCTGCAGAAGAGCGGGAACCCCTTCAAGCAGGTGCGGATCACCCTGCACCTCGAGGAGAACGCCCGAAGGGGTGTTCCGGATGAATCCCTTCAATCCGAGGGAGAGGGCAAGCCGGTACACGAACGGGCGGAACCCGACCCCCTGCACGATGCCTCCGACGGTTATGCGGAGCCTGGTTTCAGGCGGGTTCTCCTTCGTGTTCAGCGCTTGCCGAGCTGTTTTTCCAGCCACGCCTGCCATGCATCGAGTCCCTCTCCGGTTTTCACCGACACCTCGAACCACTCCAGGCCGTGACTGACCCGCATGGCGTTCTCCCTGCATCTTGCAGCATCGAACTCGACATGGGGAAGCAGATCGGTCTTGTTGAGAATGCAGACATCGGCTTCATGGAACATGTACGGATATTTCAACGGTTTGTCATCACCTTCCGTAACGCTGATGATAACCACCTTCAAGGCTTCTCCGAGATCGAACATGGCGGGACAGACAAGATTACCCACATTCTCGATGCACAGAAGGGAGTTATCCTGAAGCGGCAGTTCCCTGACGGCACGGTTGATCATCCCTGCATCAAGATGGCACCCGGTTCCGGTATTGACCTGGATGACCGGCACACCAAGCGCATCGATGCGGTCGGCATCATTGGTTGTCTGCTGATCGCCTTCGATAACCGCAACCGGCACGATCGCTTTCAGAAGCGGAATGGTTTTTTCAAGCAGTGAGGTTTTTCCCGATCCCGGGGAGCTGAGGAAATTCAGCGCCAGAATATGCCGGGCCTCAAAATATCCCCGGTTTCGTTCAGCCAGCAGGTTGTTGCTGTGCAGCACATCCTGCTCCATCCCGATCTTTCGCTCCCGGGGATCACGGCTGCGGTGATCGTGGTCATGATGATGGTGGTGGTGATGCATCCCGTCTGCGTGAAGGTCATGAGCGTGACCGGTTCCGTTTCCGGGCCTGCGCAATACGGCTTCGCTTCCAGGCCCGCACCCGCATGTATCGCACATACCGCTACTCCTTTTCTTCTATGGTGATTGACTGTATGAAAAACTCATCGCCTGAAACGATCCTGACCGAAAAAGAGCGGCAGACGGGACACTCGGCGATATGAAACGCCAGAGGAAAACTGCTGCCGCAAGCCGTACACAGACCCTGTCCTTCACGCTCCCGGACGGCAAGAACGGCATGTTCGGCAAGAGAGTCTCTGGCCGCCGCGGAAAAACAGAACTTCAGGGATTCGGCATCGATGCCCGCAAGACGGCCGACAACCAGCTCGATCTCCGATATTCTCCCGGCGCCTTCAAGACGCGCCTTTTCATCGACAGCCTCGATAATGGAAAGCGCAACAGACATTTCATGCATAACAGGAGCGCGTTGACAATCGTTTCCCGACAGCTTTTTTCATCATACGGCGCCGGTTATTACCGATCAACAATTTTTTGTAACTTCCGTAAATTTTCCGAAGCAATCATACAAATTTCAGGACGAGTTGAAACATCTCACCGGATTGTGCGGTATGCCTGCCGAAGATATTTCCGCACTGCTGGACCTTGCGGGCGTCTTCAAAAAGAAACTGGCAACACCGGCTCCCGAATTCACGCCAACCCTGCGCCGGAGACGCATCGCCCTTGTTTTTTTCGAAAACTCCACCAGAACCCGCTTTTCCTTTGATGTCGCCTGCCGATATCTTGGCGCCGGAACCCTGAGCTTTACCGCTTCGGGAAGCAGCGTCAGCAAGGGAGAGACCCTCAGCGACACCATCAGGAACCTTGAAGCAATGCAGGTGGATGCATTCGTGCTCCGTCATGCCTCCTCGGGCGCAGCCGGTTTCATTGCGGGAATAACCGAAAAAAGTGTCATCAACGCAGGTGACGGCTCCCATGAACACCCGACGCAGGCACTGCTTGACATCTTCACGCTTCGGGAGCATTTCGGCGCAACAGACGGCCTCAAGGTGGTGATTCTCGGCGATGTGCAGCACAGCAGGGTGGCCCGATCGAACATATTCGGGCTTCAGACGCTTGGGGCAAAGGTAGGGCTCTGCAGTCCCGCAACCCTGCTGCCCAACGATGCCGGTCACCTCGGAGTGAGGCTTTTCACCGATCTTGACCGGGCGATTGCATGGGCCGACGCAGCCATCGTGCTCCGGCTTCAGCTCGAACGGGCGACCGGCGGATTCATCCCCTCTCTGGAAGAGTATTCCTCCCATTTCGGACTCAATGACGAACGGCTTGAAAAAATACGCAAACACCTGCTTGTGCTGCATCCCGGCCCTATCAACCGGGAGATAGAAATATCCAACAACGTTGCCGACAGGATACAGCCACCGGGCTATTCGAGAAGCATGCTGCTCGAGCAGGTCACCAACGGCGTCGCGGTAAGAATGGCGGTTCTGCAAACCATTCTTGCCGATAAAACAGCATAACCCCGACACCCTCACCCGAAAAAACCCGGAACCATGATCATGAAACAAAAAAACATTCCCGGATTCCTGCTCGTCGTGACCATCCTTCTGGCATTGCCGGTTTTCAGGACGGCCACGGCTGAACCGTTGCTCGATCCAACCCTCAATACGCTCTTCCGTCCGTTGCTTGCAGATCCGGCGGAACCGAGAATCGCCGTCATGCCCATGCCTGGCAGGGACGGCCTGCAGCTCGATATCGGCACATCGGCGGACATCTACCAGAACAAGGAGAAAACCTTCGCCGTCGGCGTGGATTTCGGAACGTTTTCGCTGCTGAACACCAGCGGCAATTTCAAGTTTCCCGTCGATACCATCGACTACCTGTTCGGCATCAACGCCACATGGAAAACCGCGATCGACACCGGCAGCCTGCCCTTTGACGAATTCAGTGCGCGGCTGCGCCTGAGCCATATCTCCTCCCATTTCGAGGACGGCCATACCGACGACGGGGGAGAATGGATCCAGAGCGGTCCGTTCGAGATTCCGTTCACCTACAGCCGGGAGTTCCTGAATCTTACGCTTGCATTGCATTCTGCTGAACAGCACCGGATTTATGCGGGCTATCAGTTCCTCTGGCACACCATTCCCGACAACATCAGCCCCCACTCCTTTCAGCTGGGCGCCGAAATCGCCACACCGGGCAGCACTTACCTTGCAGCCGACTTCAAGCTGCTGCCGATCTGGAGAGGCGGAGAAGACGGGGAAACAAAAGGATACCGGGGAACCTGGAACCTGCAGGCAGGCATGCGCCTGACGGCTCTCGGCATGGACCGGGTAAGGGTGGCCTGCAACTACTTTTCGGGCATGAGCCGTCACGGAATGTATTTCTACAAGCCCGAAAGCTACAGTACCATCGGCTTGATCGTGGATCTGTAAAGGAATGGTGTGCGATGAGCAGCGGGCAGGAAGAAAATACTGCTCACCGCACACCATTCCAGAGTTCACTGCCACGAGTCGAAAAGCTCCGGAACCCCTTCAGTGAAACCCGTCTCCCTTCGATCATAAAGATACTGCTTCAGAAATGGCGGGTAGAGCTCGAATTCGTGCAGCTCCCTGAACGGAATCCACCGGACCTGAATGATCATCTGCTGGTCGTCACCGTATTCCGGGTCTTTTCCGGTTATCAGCTCGCCTCCGGTCACCGAACAGGAAAACCCGAGCGAAACCGAATGATGGCGACTGCCCGGCTCCCCTGAACCCGGAAACGGATAGAGCAGCTCCTTGATGAAAAGAAGCGGACCCACCCTGCAGTCGAAACCGGTCTCCTCCTTCATCTCCCTTGCGAGCGCTTCATCGAGCGTTTCCCCGTGCTCCACGCCGCCTCCGGGAAGAATCCAGTAACGGTCGGGAAGAGCCGGGTCTTCAGGAGCGAAACTCTTGTGTTCGACAAGCAGCACCCGGTCGTCATGAACGCAGATGGCACTGACCCTGAGAGTAACCTTCGACATATCGGCTGAGGCAATGTATGAGGTTTGATAACTGATAAAAACCCGCCAGGCACGCGTCGCCACAGGGTATCAATGAACGGAGAAGCCCCCCGGCTGCGTTCACAAGGCAGTTCAATAAACGAAATAATCGGTGCCGGGGAAAACTATTCAGCTGCAGTCTCGTCGGAGAATCCCTATTTTCCCCTTTATTTTTTCCAGTATGCATGCCCTTCCATGAATCCACCACCGAAATTTGAAAACCCGAAATTCGATGAACCGTTGTGCAGCCGTTGCGGCCTCTGCATGGGAAATGCATGGCCGACAGCGGAAAGTCTCGAAAGCTGCGTTTTCAATACCGGCTGGCTTGGAAAACATGAGGAAAACCTGTTCGGCAGAAAAAGAAACCTGCTCGATACCGACGAGCTCCGCTTCGGCATTTCCCGTGAGCGGTTCAATGCAGTCATGAAAAAACCTCTCGATGGCGCGCAATGGAGCGGTATCATCACCGCCATTTCGACCAGAGCCCTTGAAACGGGCCTTGTGGACGGCGTGGTGACCCTCCAGGGAACCACCTTCCAGCCGAAAGCCGTCCTTGCAACCACCGTCGAAGAGATCCGGGAAGCGAGGGGAAACAAGCCTGTGCTCTCGCCGGTGCTCCAGGCGCTGCACACGGCATGGAAAAGAGGCATGAAAAAGCTGCTGGTGGTCGGAGCTTTCATGCCATGTGCATGTCCTCAGAGACTTCGCGGCAACCCATCCGTACCTGAAGGATGTGGAACTGCATGTTGTGGGCATTCCCTGTACCGACAACCTTGAACCGTCCCATCTGAAATGGGTGTTCCGCCATATCAGCCGATCTCCGGATACCGTGCTGAATTTCGAGTTCATGCAGGATGCTACAAGGTGCACATCGTGCATTCAACCGGAAAAACCGAAAAAATACCGTTTTTCAGCCTTCCCGCCGCAGTACTGAAAGTCGGCGTCTTCTCGAACAGCTGCATGAGCTGCTTCGACTACATCAACAGCCTTGCCGATATCACCGTCGGGTACTTCGGCGCACCCTACACCCCCGAGGGAAAACTGCAGTGGGTTCTCGTCCGCACGGAAAAAGGCCGGCAGCTGCTCGACCTGATACGCAGCGACATAACCGTTTCCGCGGAAACGGGCAGCGGCGACAGCTTCGGAGCCGTCAAGGCGTCGGTGCAGCCCACCATCGGCCCGATCCTGCAGCCGCACCTGCTCGGAGACAGACGATCCATGCCTCTTCTGTTCGGAAAACTGCTCAGCGCTCTCAAGGCGCGAAAAGGCCCGGGAGGCATCGAGTTCGCCCGATACTCGATCGACATCCATGCATTGAGAAACTATTTCTTTGTCCGGCACTACACCCCCCGGCGCCTTGACATTCTTGTCCCTGAACATATCCATCACCTGGTGAAACAGTATGACGTCACTGATTTCGATGACCTGCCGCCCTTTGCCGGAAAATGAAAATTTGGATTTCCGGGCATTAACAATTATTATATAACCATATAGTAGAACAACGGCCCGAAGTATCCCTTGTTTGGAAAAAGAACACAAAAGTTGTTCTTTTTATGTTATTTTCGTAACATACTTTTTATATAAAAACCACACCTGTTCTTTCTTTCACTGACAGGTCGCCTGAAAAGTGGCGGCAAGCTTGTTTTTCATCAGTACAAACACACACAACCTAACGGAGAAAACACAATGAAAAAAATGCTCTCTCTTGCAGC
>VGMX01000028.1 GCA_016866305.1 Chlorobiota bacterium
CTCAGACCGGTCATGGACGCCATGTCGGAACAGGCCAACCGCACCTATCGCAAACTGCTGGAAACGCCTGGATTCCTGAAATTCTTCCGGGAGGCAACACCGATCGACATCATCGAGCTGATCCGCATCGGTTCGCGGCCATCCCGGCGTTGTGGAAACGGCAGCCTGGAAGATCTGCGCGCCATTCCCTGGGTGTTCAGCTGGAACCAGGCGAGATTCTCGCTTTCCGGCTGGTACGGTGTTGGATCCGCTCTTGAACATCTTGCAGAACATTTTTCAGGGGTAGCCGATACAATCCGGAGAAAGGAGCTGGAATGGACGCCGCTGTACTATATCGTGAGCAATGCGGACACAAGCCTCGCCACGGTCGATACCGGCATCATGCGCAAGTACGCATCGCTGGTCGGCGATCGGCAGCTCAGGCAAACCATTCTCGATATGATCGAGGAGGAGCACCGCAAAACGAAAAGCTGCATCGACCGGCTCTACGGAGAAATGCTCGAAGAACAGCGGCTCAACGTCACGAGATTCGTCGCTCTGCGCACGGATGCTCTCCGCCTGCTGCACCACCGTCAGATCATGCTGCTTGCCGAATGGCGCAGGCTGCACCATGCCGGTCACGAACAGCAGGCCGAAGCCATGCTTCCCGAGATGTTCCTGACCGTGAACGCCATCTCGGGAGGGTTGCGCACGACCGGATGAATCCGCCGGCAATCAGGCTGTCGCTGCACGAAAAAACAGGAAAAACGTAACTTCAGACGGTATTTTTGCGTACAATTCCTGTAAAAGCGCACAGCAGCCAACCCATTTCCGTACAAGCCATGCTCTCAAGACTCGCAGCGGCATCCCTGGTCGGCATCGACGCCGTAAAGGTCGAAGTGGAAACCAACGTTTCGGGAGGCATCCCCTCGTTCACTGTCGTCGGCCTTCCCGACAACGCCATCCGGGAGAGCCGCGAGCGGATTCTCACGGCCATCCGGAACTCCGGTTTCGACATGCCGCCCAAGAAAGTCACGGTCAACCTCGCTCCTGCCGACATCAGGAAAGAGGGCACCGCATTCGACCTGCCGGTCGCCATCGGCCTGCTTGGATCCCTGAAGCTGGTCGATCACCGCTTCGGCGACACCCTCATCATGGGGGAACTCGCCCTCGACGGCTCGATACGCCGCGTCAACGGCGCCCTGCCGGTAGCAATCATGGCCTCCAGGGAAAAAATCCGCAGGATCATCGTGCCCCTCGGCAATGCGGCTGAAGCTGCCGTGGCCGTATCGGCCTCGAACTCCGGCATCGAGGTGTTCGGGGTGGAAACCCTCAACGAAACCGTCGCGCTGCTGAACGGCAAGGAGAGCCGGCCTCCCGTCGAGGTGAACGTTGCCGAACTCTTCACCTCGGAACCGGAATACCCGGTGGACTTCGCCGACATCAAGGGGCAGCAGGCCGCCAAGAAAGCTCTCGAAATCGCCGCAGCCGGCGCTCACAACCTGCTCATGATCGGCCCTCCGGGAAGCGGCAAGACCATGCTGGCCAAAGCGTTGCCGGGCATCCTCCCCCCGCTCGGTTTCGAAGAGTCGCTGGAAACCACGAAAATCTACTCCGTGGCGAGCCTGCTGGAACGGGATCGCCCGCTGATGGTGACCCGCCCTTTCCGCAATCCGCACCACACCACCAGCAACGTCGCACTGATCGGCGGCGGAACCACTGCCAAACCCGGAGAGGTGAGCCTTGCGCACAACGGCATCCTTTTTCTCGACGAACTGCCCGAATTCAGCCGGAGCGCACTCGAAGTGCTGCGCCAGCCGCTGGAAGACCGCGAGGTGACGGTATCGAGAATATCGGTAACCACCCGCTACCCTGCCGGCTTCATGCTCGTGGCCGCCATGAACCCCAGCCCTGCCGGAGCCCTGAAGGACCGCGACGGCAATCTTACCGCCACGCCGAGAGAGATCCAGCGCTACCTGTCGAAAATATCCGGACCGCTGCTCGACCGGATCGACATCCACATCGACGTGCCGAAAGTGGAAAACGCCGAACTCTTCTCGGGAGCGCCGGCGGAAAGCTCGCGCGACATCCGCAGGCGGGTCATGCAGGCGCGGCAACGCCAGCACGAGCGGTTCACTGCCGCATCATGCAACGGCGTGTACACCAACGCACAGATGAACACGAAAATGATCAGAAAGTTCTGCGCGCTCTCTGCCGAAAGCTCCGAAAAGCTCATGCAGGCCATGAACCTCCTGAACCTTTCGGCACGCGCGCACGACCGGATCCTTAAGGTGAGCCGAACCATCGCCGACCTCGACGGATCGGATCGTGTGGAAATGCGCCATCTCGTTCAGGGCATCCAGTACCGCAACCTCGACCGCGACTTCTGGAGCTTCTGAAACCGCCCCTGCTTGTCACTTGACGTCGGCATCGAGTGCAAAACGTGTAAACGAAACGTTGTATTATTTCTGAAATCGAAACAATATGAAGCGGGACGTAAGAAGATTAACCGACATACCGGCAAGGCTCCCTGCGGCAACCCCGATAACCGGGTGCGATGCAATTATCGAATAGCTGTCAACCAGGAATGAATACGCTGCAATATTGATTGTCCCCCCGATTGCCATCAAGGCAAGATATATTCCAAACTCTTTTGCTTTCGAATGCCCGGAATTTTGTTCACGAAAGGTAATTGCACGATTGAACAGCCATGTCGCGAAAGCCGCGGCAAGAAATGACACCAAACGACCGGCATAGAGACCCATACTCCCTTTGAGCAGGTACAACACTGAAGAATCGACAATGAATCCTGCAACGCCGGACAATGCAAACCAAAAGAATTGAGATGACAGGCTGAGTCTCTTTTTACCCATTTCACTATATCATAAAACACAAAGAAACACTGATTCAGTGCTTGCCCGTATTGTGAAGAGGAATTGCAAGATATGCGAGACGCTTCATTTCATGACGCCCTTTTGTGACATTATCCAGAATAAGGCCGCAAACAAATGAAAGAAGTGCACTGATCATGACTGAAGCAGAAAGTATCATCGTAGGAAAGCGGGGAACAAGACCGGTCGAAAGATATTCGCTGATAACCGGAATCGCAATGACAACAGAGAAAGCCGCCATGAAAGCCGCGCATATGCTGTAGAATGAAAACGGCCGCTCAGAAACATACAGACGGAAAATGGTTTTAAGTATCCGCCATCCGTCACGATAGGTGGACAATTTGCTTTCCGATCCTTCGGGCCTGGAGCCATAGGGTGTCATCATTTCACCATAGGGCATTCGAAGTTCCAGTGCGTGAATCGACAGCTCCGTTTCAATCTCGAAACCCTTGGATAAAGCAGGAAAGGATTTCACATATCGCCTGGTAAATACCCGATAACCGGATAACATATCTGTATATTCCCCACCAAATATTTTCGCGACACTTTGCGTCAGGATTCGGTTTCCAAACCGGTGTCCCCGTCTGTAGGCAGTACCGGCCCGCTCCTCGGGGGTTTGACGGGTGCCGACCACCATATCCAGATGCTCATCGACCAACTTCTCGACCATTTTTGTGACCGATGAGGCATCGTATGTCCCGTCGCCGTCCACCATCACATAAATATCAGCATCTACATCTGCAAACATCCGGCGCACCACATTACCTTTTCCGCGCAGCGGAACGGCTATTACATGGGCATTTTCTTCTTTTGCAACGAGTGATGTCCTGTTCTGTTTTGGCAAAATGGGAGAATTCATCAGGCACCTGGAAGGCAGGAGTGAAAAACACCATCACCATCACAAACGGGGCAATAATAATCAGCCACACATAATGCAATTTATCATAAAGCAATGCATACCTCCTTGTTCTGAAGCACTCCTGAAATACCTGCAGAAAGCCTGGTAATGATAACAATTTCTTCGGAAGCAAACCAGAGATTGTCAACAAACCGAAATCCCTGTTCCTGTCTCGACAGGCAGGGTTAAAATACATTGAAAAGCGGTGCGGAACCAGGTTAAAAAATCCCACTGTTTCGTCCTGCCGGTCATCTCATTTGCCGCCGGATACAGGGGCGGAACGTGACTGCCTGATGAAAAGAAAAGGAAAGCAGCTCTCCGCATGGTCCCGGTCGTCGGAGCCAACCGCACCTTCAGGGAACCCGGCAGTCCGGATTCCATCGGTACCGTGCATCGGGTACAGCCCCCCTCCCGAGCAACCCCGACCCGAATAACCGGGGTATCCGAAACCGGCCGCCTTCAGCGAACGGTGATCTCGCAAGGCATGGCCGCAACCATCCTGACCTGTCCCGAGCGGGCCATCATCTCATACATGCGCAGCATGGACGAGCCGGGCAAGGGAGAAAGCGATTCCCCGACGATCACCCTGACGGCCATCCGGCCGAGAACTCCGGAAAACGCCCCCGGATCACCCGCCAGAAGCATCTGCAACCAGGTTCTGCGTTCGGGATACAGAAGGAGCCGCGGCTGTTTTTTCCTGTCCATTCCGGCAAGCCTCCCGGCTGCCCCGACGGCGTCGAAAAGCCCGCCTTCCTTGTCGGCAAGTCCTCTCTGCAAAGCCTGCCGGCCGGTCCACACCCGGCCGCCCGCCACGGAATCGACGGCAGCGACGCTCATTTTCCTCGCTCTTGCGACCTTTCCGATGAAATCCAGATAAATATCGCCGGAAGCGTCCATGAACTTCCGGTACGCTTCGCCTTCGAGCGGCTTGAAGGGGGTATTGGCGTCCGCGAAGCGTCCGCGGGTCACCACGTCGCGACCGAGACCGGTTTTCGCGGCAAGACCGCTGATATCCGGCTTCAGGGCGTACACCCCGATCGAACCGGTAATGGTGAGCGGCTGCAGATACACCTCCCTGCCGGCAAGCGCGGCCATGTAGCCGCCGGAAGCGGCGACACCCGACATCGAAACCACAAGGGGCTTCTTTACCGCCGCCGAATCGAGCATCTGCAGCATGTCGGAAGCTGCAAGCGCATCACCGCCCGGACTGTCGATGCGCAGAACAAGCGCCTTGACGCTTTTGTTTTCGAGAGCCGCATCAAGCGAACGGCGTATCATGGCGACATCCACCTCGTCTTCCACGCCCATCGCCGAACCGCCTGCGCTGCGCACGATGGGGCCCGAAAGCGTGATCACCGCTACCGCATCCTCCGTTTCCGCCTCTACCGGCCATTCGAGGGACTCGCGGTACACTGCAGCTGCAACAAAGAGGTCATCCGCATCTTCCGGTTCCCTGCCGGTTATCCTGCGCGCAATCGAACGTTTCAGCTCCCACAGCGAGGCCACTCCGTCGGCAAGTCCGAGCTTCACGGCCTTCCCGGCCTGAACGAGAGCGATATTGTCAATCACGGATTCAAGCGAATCGCGGCTGATGCCGCGCCGCCCCGAAACATAGCCGGTGTAATCGCCGTAGATCTCGTCGAGCAGCGAACCAACCTGTTCAAGGTATTCCGGGCTGGCTTCTGTCCGCGTAAACGGCTCCACCCCGCTTTTGTACTTCTTCCACTGGGCAGCCTGGAAAGAGACACCGATCTTGCCGAGCGGCTCCTTGTAGTAAAGCGTTTCGGCCTTGAGGCCGTCGAGCAGGAGATATCCGCCACGCTCGACCACGACTGAATCGCAGGCGGACGCAAGGTGGTAATCGGCATCTTCCGCGGAATGCAGCCAGGCGATCACCTTACGCCCCCCGGAGCGAAGCTTTTCGATTGCCTGCCGCAGTTCGGCGATTTTCGCCGGTGAAGTCCGCACTCCCCCGATCTCGAGCAGAACGGTGTCGATCCGTTTGTCCCTGGAGGCATGGTCGAACAGGAAAAGCAGATCCTGGAACGAGAGCGGCTCGTCCGGCATCAGGATGGGCAACGACGCAGCTGCGCTGCTGCGCTCGTCAAGGGGCCCCGATACAGGCACGGACAGCACGAAACGGCCGGGAAGATCATGGGACGAACGGAACACGAAGAAAAGTACCAGAGCAAGAACCGGCGGCACCAGCAAGGAGAGCAGGCACCCCTTGAGCAGACATCCGTTTTTTTTCATATGACAGGTAAAATCGTGACAGTGGCAGAAACAGTGCGCTGTTTTGTACGCTTAGATGATCTCCTGATATAAAAGGCAGCTTACCGGATGCGAGGCGTCATCTCCCTGTGGCAGCAGACGCGGCTCCGTTCTGCTGCACTCCGGTTTCGCGACCGGACAGCGGGGATGAAAGCTGCAGCCCGAAGGGATGCTCATCGGCCCCGGCAGATCTCCCTTCAGGAGAATCCGCTTCCGTTTCGAATCCGGCTCAGGCACCGGGATAGCCGAGAGCAGCGCCTGTGTGTAGGGGTGCTTCGGGTTGGTGTACAGCTCCTCCGATGAGGCGATCTCCACAACCTTTCCCAGATACATCACGGCGACGCGGTCGGAAATGTACTCCACCACCGAAAGGTCATGGGCAATGAACAGGTAGGTGAGATCGAATTCCCGCTGGAGATCCCTGAGCAGATTGATGATCTGCGACTGGATTGAAACATCGAGCGCCGAAACCGGCTCGTCGCAGATGATGAAGCGCGGCCTGACGGCAAGTGCGCGCGCAATGCCGACCCGCTGACGCTGGCCCCCTGAAAACTCGTGGGGATACCGCTCGGCGTACTCCCGGTTCAGGCCGACGATATCGAGCAGTTCGAGTGTCCTTTTCCGGGCGGCTTCGCCCCTGGCGATGCGGTGCACGGCAAGCACCTCCTGAAGCATCTGGCCGACGGTTATCCTGGGGTTCAGGGAACCGAACGGGTCCTGGAAAATCATCTGCATCTCCTTGCGCAGCGGCCTGAAGCTGCGGTTGTCGAGGGAAGAGATCTCCTTGCCGTCAAAAACCACCCTGCCCTCGACAACCCCGTGGCCGAGACGCAGCAGCGCCCTGCCGAACGTGGTTTTTCCGCATCCCGATTCACCGACAAGTCCGAGGGTTTCCCCCCGGCGGATCTCGAAAGAGATACCGTTAACTGCGCTGACTCGCCTTGACTTGCCGGATGCGCCTCCGGATTTCACCGGAAAATGAACTGAAATATCACTTGCCGAAAGGAGCTGTCGCTGAGGATCCATCGTTGGCCGAATAGCTGTTTATCGTATTTTTATTAGTATACTAAAAGCATGCAGAAACTACTATAGCCAGGGAACCGATATACGAAAGGGTTCCGTTGAAACCTGATTTGCCGACACCTCTTGCCTTCCGGAAACCAACATAACGGCACCCTTCACGTCGTTGCCACGCCGCTCGGCAACCTTGACGACATCACCCTGAGAGCGATCAAAACCCTTCAGCATTCCGGTGCGATCGCCTGCGAGGATACCCGCAGGGCAGCCATCCTGCTGCGGCATCTCGGCATCACCGGCAAGCAGCTTGTCAGCTATCATGACTACAATGAACCGGCAGCCATCAGCCGTATCGCAAGGCTGCTCGAGGAGGGCGTTGATGTTTCGCTCATCACCGATGCAGGAACTCCCGCCATAAGCGATCCGGGATTCCTCATGGTGCGCACGCTCAGGGAAAAGGGGTTCACGATACTTCCGGTTCCCGGCCCGAGCGCCCTGACAGCCGCGCTCTCGGTCTCTCCGCTGCCGGTCAGCAGTTTTTTCTTCGCCGGATTCCTTCCGCACAAAAAGGGCCGGAAAAGCCGTCTTGAATTTCTCGTTTCGCTCGGAGCAACTTTCGTGCTCTACGAATCGCCCTACCGTATCCGGAAGCTGCTCGAAGAACTGGCCGCGCTGCTGCCCGATGGTGAGCTCTTCATCGCACGCGAAATGACCAAGATACACGAGGAGTACCTCAGCGGTTCAGCCGCAATGCTCGCAGAAAAACTTCCTGCCGAAAAAATCCGGGGAGAGTTTGTCGTGGTTGTCCATCCCTGCGTCTGCGCTCATCCGGAAAAGAACAGCTCATCCAATCAGTACAACGAACATGCAGATCATCACTGAACCAGGCCCGATGCAGGCCGCCGTTGAAAAACTGCGCCTCTGCCGGCAGCGGATCGGCGTCGTCATGACCATGGGCGCACTCCACGAAGGCCATCTCAGCCTCATTCGTGAAGCCCGCAACATTGCAGGCACGGTTATCCTGACCATCTTCGTCAATCCGAAGCAGTTCGGCCCCGATGAGGATTTCCACCGCTACCCGCGGCCGTTCGAACAGGATGCCGCACACGCAAGTGCAGCAGGAGTCGATTACCTGTTCGCCCCGTCACCCGAGGCCATGTACCCGGAGGGATTTCAAACCACGATCCGCGCGGGTGCTCTGGCAGAAGGGTTCGAAGGCGCCAGACGGCCGGGACATTTCGACGGTGTCGTCACGGTGGTCACCAAACTGCTGGAGATCACCAAACCGCATGCGGCCGTCTTCGGAGAAAAGGACGCCCAGCAGCTTGCCATCATACGGCGGCTGGTACGCGACCTCAATATCGACGTCGAGATCGTCGGCGCACCCGTCATCCGCGAGGAAAGCGGACTTGCCGTCAGCTCGAGAAACATCTATCTCTCGGCAGAACAGCGCAAAGCTGCGGGCGTGCTTTACCGGGGCATTCGGCATGCGGACTCGGAGCTCAAGAAGCAGCGCAACGATCTTGCCGGCATCACGGCTGAAATCGAACAGATGATTGCCGGGGAACCGGAATGTCGCCCGGACTACGTCTGTTTCGTCGATGACGGGACCTTCATGCCGGCAGAAACCGCCGTGCCGGGCCGGAAGTACCGCCTGCTGCTTGCCGCCTGGGCCGGAAGCGTGCGGCTGATCGACAACGGCCTGTTCACTGCCTGATCTGCGGGGCTGCCCGGTAACCGGTCATGAGCAATCAGCGTGCGAGGCAAACAAAGCGCAGAAACCGGAGTCCCGGCAGGTCGGGACAGCACCGCAATTGGGGGATGGAATAACTTTATAGGGGCGCCTTACAGTAAAACACTTTTTATTACTATATTAAAGGACTGGTTGTTTTTCTGTTTTGCAGCCCTGAAAATGCGGCGGCATCCATAAACACATAAGGTGGGTCACCGAGACTGTGCAAAGGAAAAGAGGAACATTTCTATCACTAATTTTCAAACGATTTCCATGATTATCAACAAAACAATCGATCTCGGAAAGGGAAAAATAATCTCCATCGAAACCGGCAAAATGGCCAAACAGGCCGACGGAGCGGCTGTCGTGCGCCTTGGCGACACGATGGTGATTGCAACGGTCGTCTCAAGCAAAACCCCGCCGCCTCCCAATCAGGACTTCTTCCCGCTCCAGGTCGAATACCGTGAAAAATATTCTGCCGCAGGCAAGTTCCCCGGCGGGTTCTTCAAACGCGAGGGCCGTCCTTCCGAAAAGGAGATCCTCTCCGCCCGCCTGATTGACCGTGCCCTGCGTCCGCTTTTTCCCGACGGCTACTACCATGAAACCCAGGTGATCGTATCGGTCATCTCCTCGGACCAGCAGAACGATGCCGACGTGCTTGGCGGACTGGCCGCATCGGCAGCCATCATGGTTTCCGATATCCCCTTCCCGAACGCCATGTCGGAAGTTCGCGTAGGCAGGATCCACGGAGAGTTCATCGTCAACCCCGACATCAACGAGCTGCAGCGCAGCGATCTGGACATCTGCATCGGCGGCACCGCCGACACCATCTGCATGCTTGAAGGCGAGATGAAGGAAATTTCCGAAGCTGAAATGCTCGATGCAATCAAATTCGGCCATGACGCCATCCGCAGACTCTGCGCCGTCCAGGACGAGATGGCTGCAGAGGCAGGAAAATCCAAACGCGCTTTCGCCCCGGCATCGATTCCCCCGGAGCTTACCGAAAAGGTGCGTGAACTTTGCCAGCAGCGCCTCAAAGAGCTGGCATACACCCCGCTTGCCAAGGAAGCCAGGGCAGCGGGAACCGCCGCAATCTACAAGGAAACCCTGCAGGCCACCCTCGACCACTTCAGCGCGCTGTACGGCGGCACCGACGTTTCCGGCGATCCGGCCAGGGCCATGTGCCTGAACGGACACGTGATCGAGGAGGAAATCCACTCGATCGAGAAAAAAGTGATGCGCCACATGATTCTCGACGACGGCAAACGCCTCGACGGAAGGACCCTCGAACAGGTTCGTCCCATCAGCATCGAGCTCGGCATCATCCCGAGAGCTCACGGTTCGGCGCTGTTCACCCGCGGTGAAACCCAGGCTCTGGTGACCATCACGCTTGGCACGAAAAAAGATGCCCAGTCGGTCGATACGCTTACCGATTCAGCCGACAAGCGCTTCATGCTGCACTACAACTTCCCGCCCTTCTCGGTCGGCGAAACCGGCCGCGTCGGCGGGACCGGCCGCCGCGAGATCGGCCACGGCAACCTTGCCGAACGCGCCATCAAAATGGTTGCACCGACAGAGCAGGAGTTCCCCTATACCATCAGGATCGTCTCCGACATTCTTGAATCGAACGGCTCCTCCTCCATGGCCTCCGTATGCGGCGGAACGCTCGCCCTGATGGACGGAGGCGTCCCGATCCGCAAGCCGGTATCCGGCATTGCCATGGGTCTCATCAAGGAGGGATCGAACTATGCCGTGCTTTCGGACATTCTCGGCAACGAGGACCATCTGGGCGACATGGATTTCAAGGTATCGGGAACCAAGGACGGCATCACGGCATGCCAGATGGATATCAAGATCGACGGCCTTGACTACCACATTCTTGAAAACGCACTCGAACAGGCCCGAAAGGGACGGCTGCACATCCTCGAAAAAATGCAGGAGGCCATTCCCGCTTCGCGCGAAGAGCTTGCAGCATACGCGCCGAGGCTCACCACCATCCAGATACCCGTTGACGCCATCGGGCTGATCATCGGCAAGGGTGGCGAAACCATCCGCAGCATCACCGAAGAGACCGGCGCGGAAATCAACATCGAGGACGATGGCACCGTAACCATCGCATGCTCGAATGTTGAAGGCACGCATGCCGCCCTGTCAACGATCAAAACCCTTCTGGCCAAACCCGAAGTCGGCACGACCTACCTCGGCAAGGTCCGCGACATCCGCGACGAGCTTGGCGCATTCGTTGAATTTCTTCCGAAAACCGACGGTCTGGTGCACATCTCGGAAATATCGGCAACCGAACGGGTAGCCAAAGTGAGCGACCACCTGAAAATCGGCGACCGGATAAAAGTCAAGCTGGTCGATGTCCGCAAGGATCCCCGCACCGGCAAAACCCGCTTTGCACTCTCCATGAAAGCGGTGGAAATCGATGCCGCCAACGGTGTGCCACAAGAGAACAAGCAGGAAAAACAGTAGTACGCGGTTTTTTCAGCAAAGCAGTGCAGGCCCTCCTGCACTGCTTTTTTTTTATGAAAACCGTTTTTTGGGCTGGCCGCCATGCATATTTTCAGCATACTTTTCATGCTTGCGGCAGCGGAAACAGGAAATTGAAGAGAAAAAAGCATCATGCGATACGATTTTTCAGCAATCGAGAAAAAATGGCAGACAACGTGGCAGGAGAACGCCACATTCAGAACCGGTGAAGAACAACAGAGGCCGAAATACTATGTGCTCGACATGTTCCCCTACCCCAGCGGATCAGGCCTGCATGTCGGGCACCTGGAAGGGTACACCGCTTCGGACATTATCGCCCGCTACAAACGCAGCAGAGGGTTCAACGTGCTTCACCCCATGGGCTGGGACGCCTTCGGCCTTCCGGCGGAACAGTACGCAATCAAAACCGGCACACACCCGAAAACCACAACGGAAAACAACATCCGCAGCTTCAGGGAAACCCTGCAGGCAATGGGCTTTTCCTACGACTGGTCGCGCGAGATCAATACAACCGATCCCGCCTATTTCAAATGGACCCAGTGGATATTCCTGAAGCTGCACGAGATGGGGCTTGCCTACATGTCGGAGGTCGATGTCAACTGGTGCGTGGAGCTCAAGGCAGTGCTGGCCAACGAGGAGGTTGACGAAAAGATCGCCGACGGCCTGACCGTGGTACGCAAACCGCTGCGGCAGTGGGTGCTGAAAATAACCGCATATGCGGAGCGACTGCTTGCCGATCTGGATGAACTTGAATGGCCGGAAAACGTCAAGCAGATGCAGCGCAACTGGATCGGCCGCTCGGAAGGCGTTGAAATCGATTTCGAACTGCACTGCCACAAAAAAAACCTGCGGGTCTACACCACCCGGCCCGACACGCTTTTCGGCGCAACCTATCTGGTCATCTCGCCGGAACACCCGATGGCTGAAAAACTCGCCACGGCCGACAACCTCAAGGAGGTCAAGGCCTACATCAGCCAGGCGAAACTGAAAACCGAACTCGAACGCACCGGCCTGCAGAAAGACAAAACCGGCGTCTTCACCGGTTCCTACGCCATCAATCCGGCGACAGGAAAACCGCTCCCGGTCTGGATATCCGATTTCGTGCTCACCAGCTACGGAACGGGCGCCATCATGTCGGTGCCGGCTCACGACAGCCGCGACTGGGAGTTCGCAAAGAAATTCGGTCTGCCCATCGTCGAGGTGATCAAAAGCCCGCACGATGTCAATGAAGCGGTTTTCGAAGAAAAAGAGAGCATCTGCGTCAACTCCTCGAACGAAGAAATCAGCATCGACGGCCTCGAATTCCGTGAAGCGTTCGAAAAAATGGCCTCCTGGCTTGAAGCGAAAGGAGTCGGAACACGCAAGGTGAATTACAGGTTGCGCGACTGGATTTTCAGCCGCCAGCGCTACTGGGGAGAACCCATTCCCGTCAAGCACTACGAAGACGGAACGCTCAGAACCGAATCGAATCTGCCGCTCACGCTTCCCGAAGTGGAGGCATACCAGCCATCCGAAACCGGTGAATCACCGCTTGCGACGATCCACCACTGGCTGTACGGAACCGACGAGCACGGCGCATTCCGGAGGGAAACCAACACCATGCCGCAGTGGGCTGGAAGCTGCTGGTACTACCTGCGCTTCATCGACCCGCAGAACAGCGATGCCCTCGTCGATCCCGGAAAAGAGCGGTACTGGATGAATGTGGATCTGTACATCGGCGGAGCCGAACATGCCGTACTGCACCTGCTCTATGCGCGCTTCTGGCACAAGGTGCTCTTCGATCTCGGGGTCGTCAGCACCAAAGAGCCGTTCCGGAAGCTCTTCAACCAGGGTATGATTCTCGGCGAGGACAACGAGAAGATGTCGAAATCGAGAGGCAACGTCATTCCTGCCGACCATGTGCTGAAAACATACGGAGCCGATGCGGTCAGGCTGTACGAAATGTTCCTCGGGCCGCTTGAACAGGTCAAGCCCTGGAACACCCACGGCATAGAGGGCATCAGCCGTTTTCTCGGCAAGGTGTGGAGACTGGTCTGGCCTGAACAGGAGGGAGCGATGGACGAACTCTCCAACAAAGCCATGCCCGAAGAGCTTCTGCGGCGCATGCATAAAACCATCAGAAAAGTCACCGAGGATACCGAGTCGCTGAAGTTCAACACGGCCATCGCTGAAATGATGGTTTTCGTCAATGAACTGCAGCGGAGCGGAATACGCAGCAGAAAAGCCGTGGAAACCCTTCTCCTGCTGCTCTCGCCCTATGCTCCGCATATCACCGAGGAGCTGTGGCAGGCGCTCGGCAACAACGCATCGATCAGCCGTGTGCCGTTCCCGGCATACGATCCCGCGCTGGCGACGGACAACGTGGTCGAAATTGCCGTCCAGATCAACGGAAAACTCAGGGGCACGTTCAATGCAGCCGCAGGTTCGCCGAAGGAACTCCTGCTGGCTGAAGCCAAAGCCGTCGAGTCGGTAGTGAAATTCCTCGACGGAAAAACCATCGTCAGGGAAATCGTGGTTCCCGACAAGCTCGTCAATTTTGCCGTAAAATAGAGTACGGAAAACCACGAAAATGTCTGATACTACCGGAATGTCCGGCAGTACGGTAACAATTATTGACTGCTATTGTTTTTTTATGTAAAATCAGGATTAGGTTCATGCACTCGCTATCCGAAACGGCAATCTCCGCAGATAACATTTTTTCTTGACGCTCACATACCTGTGATGTAGGTATTCTTTTCAGTAACTCATAAAAACCGGATCAATGGCTACAGACGAAAAAACATCAACCAACCAGGAATCCATCAGCTCCGTTTTGTCGGAAAAACGCAAGTTCCCGCCTTCAGCGGATTTCTCGCAGGGTGCGCACATCGCGACGATGGAGCAGTATGAGAAGCTTTACGCTGCTGCAGCTGAAGATCCCGAATCCTACTGGGCCGGTATTGCTGAACAGTTCCAATGGTTCAAGAAATGGGATAGCGTGCTTGAATGGAACACCCCCTACGCGAAATGGTTCAACGGCGGTAAAACCAACATCTGCTACAATGCCGTTGACGTGCACATGAAGAACTGGAGAAAAAACAAGGCGGCACTTATCTGGGAAGGCGAAGAAGGCAATCAGCAGGTCATCACCTACGGCGAGCTGCACCGTCAGGTCAGCAAGTTCGCCAACGTGCTGAAAATTGCCGGTATCAAGCCCGGTGACCGCGTTGCCATCTATATGGGCATGGTTCCCGAACTGGTGATCGCCGTGCTGGCCTGCGCCCGCGTCGGTGCGGTGCACAACGTCATTTTCGCCGGGTTCTCGGCACATGCCATTACCGAAAGAGTCAACGACTCCCGCGCCAAGCTCGTGATCTGCTGCGACGGCACAAGGCGTCGCGGAAGCTCGATCAACCTGAAAAACATCGTTGACGAGGCGATCGTCAACACCCCGTCGGTTCGCAGCGTTATCGTCCTGAAAGTGACCGGTGAACAGGTCACCATGCACGACGGCATGGACCACTGGTGGCACGACCTCATGGGTCTGGCCATGGATGTTTGCGATCCTGTCGAGGTCGAATCGGAACATCCGCTCTTCGTGCTCTACACCAGCGGTTCCACCGGCAAGCCGAAAGGCATCCTGCACACCACCGCAGGCTACATGGTGCATGCCGCAAGCTCCTTCAAGTACGTTTTCGACATCAAGGACGAGGACATCTACTTCTGTACGGCCGATGTCGGCTGGATCACCGGACACACCTACATGGTGTACGGCCCGCTGCTCAACGGCGCGACGGTCTTCATGTATGAAGGCGCCCCCAACTACCCGCAGTGGGACCGTTTCTGGGACATCATCAACCGCCACAAGGTCACCATCCTCTATACCGCTCCGACTGCAATCCGCGCATTCATCCGCGCCGGAAACGAATGGGTCACCAAGCACGACCTCAGCTCGCTCCGCCTGCTCGGTTCGGTGGGCGAACCCATCAACCCGGAAGCCTGGATGTGGTACCACAAGATCGTCGGACAGGAGAAATGCCCGATCGTCGATACCTGGTGGCAGACCGAAACCGGCGGCATCATGGTTTCTCCGATGCCGGGCGCAACGCCGACCAAGCCCGGTACCGCTACCCGCCCGCTCCCCGGCATCATGGTCGATGTCGTGCGCAAGGACGGAACATCCTGCAACGCCAACGAAGGCGGCTACCTCGTAGTCAAGAACCCCTGGCCTTCCATGCTCAGGACCATCTACGGCGACAACGAGCGCTATGAGAAAACCTACTGGTCGGAATTCGACGACATGTACTTCACCGGCGACGGAGCCCGCAAGGATGAGGATGGTTACATCTGGATCATGGGCCGCGTCGATGACGTGGTGAACGTCTCCGGACACCGCCTCGGCACCAGCGAGGTGGAAAGCGCACTCGTCTCGTACGAGGCAGTCGCCGAAGCTGCCGTGGTGAGCCGTCCGGACGACATCAAGGGCAACGCGCTCGTGGCATTCGTCACGCTCAAGGACGAGTACGAAGGCGACATGAAGCTTCGCGAAGCGCTCCGCAACCACGTGGCCAAGGAGATCGGGCCGATCGCCAAGCCGGACGAAATCCGCTGGGCGAAAGGATTGCCGAAAACCCGCAGCGGCAAGATCATGCGCCGCCTGCTCCGCGAACTGGCAACCTCGAACGAGGTCAAGGGCGACGTCACCACGCTCGAGGATTTCGGCGTGCTGGAGAACCTCCGCGACCAGGAAGAGGATTGATCCCCTCGAACGCCTAACCGCACAAACAGGAAGCGCAGCCCGAAAAGCTGCGCTTCCTGTTTGTGTGACGGTCACTCTCCGGACCGGAAATGGTTTCGTAGGCGCCTCCGCTATCCCCTCTTTTTCCTGAAGTCGCCTGCTTCGCGCCTGCCGGAACGGATGCGCTCAGCCCGGATCGATCCTGAATCCCGATGTCAGCCATGCTTCAGGGGAATGCAGATATCAACAATCCACTTGCCGTCAGGAGCTTCTGCGCCATTGTTATGGTACAGTTCATAGCAGGGCTTGTCATCGCACTGGTATCCGTTGCTCACCAGCCAGGCAAAAGCTTCATCCCAGCATTGCTGGAATTCATCAGAGGCAAGAACAAATCCACATACGGCATAACGCCCGCCTTCAAGAACCTGCAATCCCGCACGGCCATCGACGATGGTACCTTCAGGCACACCGACACAGGCATCAGTCCGGCAATTTTCCGGGGAAGTCACACTGGGATTGTCCCAATAGACACCAAAAACCGGAGCATGGCCAATCAGTCCTTTCGGTCCGGCCCATCTCATCAGCTCGTCAAAAGCCTGGCCACAGGTTTCCTTTCCGTACGGGCCGATCTTTCGCACGTACGCCACCAGATAATCGGGCATCTCCCTGATTTCCGTTTTCATATCCTTTCTCCATGATTGCATTGGTAAAGCGGTCAACTTCATGGAGTCAGTATACACTGCCCGGAGGGACAAAACGTTTTCTGCATTGCCATTTATGTGTTCTCTCTTGCTTTTTCGATACGCTGAAGGGGTGCAGCCGAAATGCTGGCGGAAAGCCTTGGCAAAATTCTGGGAACTCGAGAACCCGCATTCATGCGCGATCCTTGTAATGCTCTGCTTTTCGTCAGAAAAAAGACGATGGGCAGCCGCCTCGAGCCGAAGCCGCCGGGTAAATCCTGCGACGGTCTCGCCGACAACGGCCTTGAAAATCCTGTGGAAATGAAATGAGGAAAACGAAGCCGATGCGGCAATGTCCTCAAGCAGCAGGTCTCGATGCAGGTTCCTGCTGATATAATTCATGGCAAGGCATATCCGCCTCTGGTACTCGATTGCCGTTTCGCACCTTGTGTTCACAATTTTTTCAACCTGTGATTGCGTTCATTGCAAAGGGTCGGCGTCCGGAACGTTCACCTCATCGCCATCCAGGCAGGTAATGGTCACGTTCTCCGTGTCGCCGCAATTCCCTGGTACGGTCCTGAATGGATACCATGCATGACAGCGAACCCTGATAATTGGTGTTTCCGCAGGCAAATGACAGCTTCCATGCTCACGCACCGAGAAGGCCCAGTTTCCTGACATTGCCCAACCATTTTGAACGGGTCTCATGGCTTGATGTTTTCACCGGGCCAAATTCCGATATCGAGACCGGCTTGACGCCGCAGAAACCAAGGATGGTTCGCCTGACCTGGTTATGACCCGGCATCCGGTACACCAGCCGATAATACCAAGGCGGCGTATCCATGGTAACAAGCAACCGCGCAGAACGCCTGGCCAGCAACCGCTCCCACCCGAGCGCTGTGGACGACTGAAATTTGAAGGCGAAGCCCGGCAGGAAGAGGCGGTCAAAGAAACCCTTCAGCAATGCCGGCGGCCCTCCCCACCAGACAGGATAAACAAACACGAGATGATCCGCGCTGCTGATCGCTTCCCGGGCCGAAGCAAGATCCGGTTCAAGTGGCTGAATCTCGGCATATCCCTTGTGCAGAACCGGATCGAAGCGAAGACACCCGAGATCAAGACGGGCTACCGTGTGCCCTGCGGATCTGGCCCCTGCCTCATAGGCATCTGCCATGGTGCCGCAAAAACTCTCGCTGTTCGGGTGACCAAGAATAATTAGGATATTTTTCTTCATGTCTTTTCAGAACCGTGTTTGACCCGCACCGGGAAAAGCCTGCCGGTTGTCACGACGCGTTGCTTTCCGCGGAGGGCATAACCCCTGCCGCCTCCGGTAATTTACGAATTCTTTACGCGTCACCCCTCATTTCCGCTTCAAAATGCAGCTGATCGATATGCACGGGACGGAAAAACATACCCTGAACACCCTGTTCCTTCAGCAAAGGACCACCGGCAACGGTTTCGATGGACAACGAAAAAGCGCAGCCCGAAAAGCTGCGCTTCCTGTTTTATAACTACATTTTCCCTCTCCTATGCCTGATTGTCACGCATCGGCGATGAACCGCCCGATAACCGACACAATGCCATCAACGTCATCCGGCGATACGCCGGAAAACCATGCCTTCTGCGGGTAGATCATCACATTGGGTCCCGTGGCGCAAAGCCCCATGCAGCCTGAGGTCGAAACCCTCACCTTGCCCTTCCACCCTTTCCCGTCAACAACCCGCTTTAATGCCTCCTTGACAAGGTGACTGCTGTCGTCCGCACAGGATTTTCGTGTTCCTCCCCGATCATTGGTACAGACAAAAACATGAACGAGGTATGGAGATTCATGTTGAACAGCCATAATGCACGATCCTTGTCATTTACTTATTTCCCCGAACAGTCGGGCATGATTGCAAACCGTCCTTTTCCCGACGCCGCTTTCACAAAACCATTGCCGACATAACGCAGAATCGACACGACTTACGGAACATTGCCCGGCACCGACCAACCAGAGCAATCTGGGCGCGTAACAACTTTTTCGAGGTACCCTTACTGCATCGAATGCAAACCAATCATATTCCCTTCGGTATCGTGAACCAGGGCAATAAACCCATACTCCCCGATAGAGGTTTTTTCGCTGACGGTTCGCCCGCCGTTTTTGACTGCACGCGCGGCAGTCACCCCGCAGTCGTCACAGCCAAAATACACCAGGGTGCCGCCCGGGCCGGGCCTGAAGCCATCCATTTTTACCAGCATTCCGCTTGCGCCGGGGGTTTTCATGGCTGTTTCGTTATCCTTGGGCCCGGGAAAGCTCCACATTTCCATCGTTGCCTCCTTGCTCATCTCATCGGTCGGCGGCTGCATCATTTCCAGTGTAACGTCGAGTGTGGCTTCGTAGAACGCTTTGGCGCGCTCCATGTTCTCGACGTAAATTTCAAACCAGACAACGGGATTGCTATTCATGATAGTTCTCCTTTTGTGGGTGCGGAGTACTGCAGTGTCTCGTGCAAGACACCTGAACCCGGTTTTTTGTCGAATCTCATCACTACTTCTTCAACCGGAAGGCATAACTATCAGTTCATGAAAACCAGCCACACTATGCCGGCAGGCGGAGAAAGTCGTTTAACGCTGCACTTGCAGAAGCAAATAAAGTGTCGTATATTTGTACAGGTCAAGTGTCGTATTTATGTACATACAAGATACAATTATAAAATGAGTAGATACGGAAGCATCGAATACAGGATTTCAGCAAGAATAGTGAGGAAGAAATCCCCTGTTTTTGTTCGTGATGACTTTAACGATATAAGCGACTACGATCAGGTAGGACGAGCGCTAAGGAACCTGACGAAAAAAGGACGATTGATCCGCCTGGGTTATGGCGTCTATGCCAAAGCAAAAATATCCCCGATAAACGGTCAGCCTGTGCCAGTGGCCCCATTACCAACGCTGGCCAAAGAGGCGCTTCAACGCTTGGGTGTCGAAACCGCGCCGTCCCGTCTTGAACAAGCCTACAATGCAGGAAAGACAACACAGGTTCCTACCGGCCGATTGATCGGGGTCAAGGGCCGCGTGAACAGAAAACTCGGGTATCGAGGAGCCTACATCAGCTATGAGCGCGCGGCCTAAGCAAAAAGAGTTTGAAGAGGTTGCGCTTCTTATGGGAATCGATCCGTTGAGTGAGCATAACGGCGCTGCGGATCAGCGGCAGACGAACACGCGAGCAAGCTCGCGGGGACGACTGTCCGCTGCAGCCGCTTGATGGCCTGGCGCGTCAGCGCCGGGACAGAAAGCGGATGGTCATCCGCAGCGCCGTTGGCGAGGCGCGCAGCGTCCGCGCCATCAATGTTTAGACTGATCTGCCTAATTCTGAAAAAGCAGAAAGCTGCTTTCTGTATAAGACAACTTCAAAATCACAGTCACAGACCAGCCAATCAACTAAATAAAAATAACTTAAACGCATTAACAATTATTCAGACCTGGCGGTTTATACAGTTCAGCCTAAACCGGCAACAAACAGGTCAACAGGGCTTTTTACTCCATGACCGCCTTTGTTTAAAACATGCGTATAGTTCATGACGGTGCGCACATCTTATCCATCTTCCGGCATGTGCGTGCAAACGACCTGCTTTCCGCTGTCATTACAAAACATATCTGAAAATATAGCGAAACAACGGAAAGTCATCAAAATATCACGGCAGCACCAAGCAGGCTATAGCGATAAGGAAAGGGCTGGCGTTGGAGTGTTCCTGAGGAAAAGCAATTCCTTGATCAGCCCCTTGTTCGGTGCGTCCTTTACATGCGTTCTTTTCCTCACTTGTTCGCCCCCGTGATGAGTACTACCTTCTTGTTCTTTGTTGCCATGATCTTCGTTCTCCTATCTGCCGCCTGGGTTTGCTCTCCCGCCCGTCAGGCACGAAGACGCGGCTGCCTTCATGCCTGTGGTGGTGTACGGTTACGATTCCAGTTCGCCTGATGGACGCCCGGCATCACCGGGAGCCAGATCTTTTGGCGATCCGGTGGATGCCATGGTTATGCGCCCTTTTGATAATGTGAAGCATACCAATCGACAACCTCTCTTATCATCTTCTGATAGGAAGTCTTTTGTTTCTTTGCCTGTTCTTTGAAAAAGGAAATGCTCGATTTCTTCAAGGATATGGTGACCTTTACATTCTCTTCTCTAAGCACCAACTGATCGGGTGGGGGAAGAAAGTCTTTGACGACTTTCAGATCACCCATAGGTTCTTCAGTGTATTTTATTTTGGTCCTCATAGATTTTCCTTCCTTTTCTCCAATAGCCTGCACCATAGATGCGAATAGCGTTGCCACGATATGTAAACCTGACGGTCAAAACACCTTCTCCGACACGTCCCATGCAATAATACCGTTCTTCTTCGGCGCCATGATTAATGTCTTCTGCGATAACACGGTGCGGATCAAGAAAAACCTGTTGTGCAGTCAGAAAAGAAATGCCGTGCTTCGCTTGGTTTTCCTTGTCCTTTTCCTCATCCCACTCAAAGGTTGTTTTTCTCATTAGTGTATTATACCAAGTTTACACATTAATAGCAATACCAATGTATGGCAATATGTATGGCTCAGCAATACCTTTATATTCATAGCATCGGCGCTGCGGATCAGCGGCAGACGAACACGCGAGCTTGCCCGCGGGGGCGGCTGTCCGCTGCAGCCGCTTGATGGCCTGGCGCGTCAGCGCCGGGACAGAAAGCGGATGATCATCCGCATCGCCGTCGATGACGCGCAGGGGAAGCCGCGCCATCGACAGAACTGAGCGACGCGGGCGGCCCGGCGGGTTCGCATTGGCAACTGACGTGGCCCGCCCGCGTTCGCTCCAGTGATCTGGTTGGGCGCTGTCACAGTATCACTTGCGGCGGCGTGTCGGTGGTGGCTGCTGACGTCTGCTTGGCCAAGAGCACCAAGCGGAACTCTCCGAAGTCTTTCCCAAGAATCATCTTCATCGGCACGATGGAAATCCCCAAGCCAATCACAAAGCCCAGCGGTGCTGTCACAAGTTGGATGGTCAAAATCGGAAAGCCCATCGCTCCCATGATAAAGCCAATGATGAAACCGAAGATCATACCGATAATCATCGCGACGACAATCGCGGTGAGATTCCGCCAAAGATATGACCACCAGACTCGAACCGCTCTCTTCCATGTGATTTCAAGTTCCATAGATGTTCCTTTTTGTGTGATATGCAAATGCCGCCCAACGGCGCTGCGGATCAGCGGCAGACGAACACGCGAGCTTGCTCACGGGGACGACTGTCCGCTGCAGCCGCTTGATGGCCTGGCGCGTCAGCGCCGGGACAGAAAGCGGATGGTCATCCGCAGCGCCGATGGCGAGGCGCGTAGCGTCCGCGCCATCGCTATGGTGTGCCGCCCGAGGTACGAGGGTCGGCACCACCAACTTGTTGGGACTCCCGATTTCGTCTCCGTGTCTCGGCAGCCTTCCGGCCCGCCGCACGGCGTTTCCGCTGGAGGGCGGCCTTCTGTCCTGCATCCTTCATCCGCTTCGCCCACTTCACGATCTTCGGGCGGTCTCGCATCTGGATGATCGTCTCGGTCGAGATCAGATCGAGGTCGTGCATCTTGTGGCAGTTCGGGCAGAGAATGACGAGGTTCCCGACGTCGTTGTTGGCACGGTTGCCGTCGATGTGGGCGACCTCAAGCACTGCGGGTACGCCGAATCCGCAGTGAGCGCAAAGCGGGTCGTAGGCGTCGAATGCGATCTTCCGATAGTTGATCCGTTTGGTCATCTCATCTTCCGGTACCAACAATATTTAGACTGATCTGCCTAATTCCGGAAAAGCAGAAAGCTGCTTTCGGTATAAGACAATTTCAAACCCACACGCACAGACCAGCCAATTAATTATTTATAAATAACTTAAACGCATCAAAAACCATTCGGGCCTGTCGGTTTACACCGATCAGTCTAAACCGGGATCACGCATGGTTTCAACCAGCACCAAAAGGAATACCCGCCTACCTGATGCAATTAATATCCATCGATCCCTTCCGCAAGTATCCTTCGATCTCTGTCAGGCGACACCAGCACATCAGGCAAAGTTTTGTATCTTTAAAATGTAGTGTTTCCACTGAAATAATACCATGATAAACCGTGCGTTCTGCGCAAGAAAAACCCGAATACCGACCTGTTTTTCTGTTGAAACGCCCCGTATCAACCCTTTATCATTCAACCACATGCGCCTAAAACACCTCATCCGCATCGTGCCCGTCTGCGCACTCCTGCTGTTCCCCGGATGCAGCGGCAACGCACCCGAGAAGGCTGAAACGGCAGGCGAAAACGCAGCCGTACAGCCGCAGGCTTCGAAACTTATCGAACCGTGCGACCTTATTACACAGGAGGATGCCGCAAGGATTCTCGGAGAAGCGGTGAAACCGGCGGAGAAAAGCGAAAAGCAGGTTGTGGGCATGAAGCTCTGCATGTACAACCCCAAGAGCAGCGACTCCATGGAGTTCCTGCAGGTCACGCTCACCCAGGATGCGTTCATGCAGCCGGGAGGCATCCCGACAGCGTCTATCTACAAGAGCCTGAAGGATAATTTCGAAGGCATGAGAACCGATATCGAGGGCGTGGGAGACGAAGCGTTCATTTCAACCGGGGGCATCTACATCATGGCCGGCGGCTACTACATCCAGATCGGAGCAGGCAATACCGGCAAGGAGAGCGTTCGGAACCGGCTGATCGAAGCGGGAAAGATTGCCGTGGCGAAGCTGAACACCCTGAAGTAGCTCGAGGGGGTTGTTCCCCGCGTTACCGATATGCCGCTCCTGCGGGACT
>VGMX01000029.1 GCA_016866305.1 Chlorobiota bacterium
ATCGCACCCATATATGATTAGCTTTTCTAATTCGTTAAGACTTAATTTCAACATCTACACCGCTTGGAAGCTCGAGCTTCATCAGCATATCGATGGTCCTGGCAGTAGGATTGATGATCTCGATCAGTCGCTTGTGCGACGAAAACGAGAACTGCTCACGGGATTTCTTATCGACGTGCGGAGAACGGTTTACCGTATAGACGTGCGCCTTGGTCGGCAGCGGTATGGGACCGAAGATGATGGCATCCGTCTGTTTCACCACATCAATAATCCGTAAAGCCCATTTATCAACCAGGCTATGGTCGTATGACTTGAGCTTGATTCTTATCTTTTGCTGTACAGCCACTTGTCAACCCTGTTTCTTTGTTAGCAATAAAAAAGGGGCGGGAGATGATAGCCCCGCCCCGGGACAGCGTCACTCTGGATTACTCGATGATCTTGGTTACGGAACCTGCGCCGACGGTACGACCGCCCTCGCGGATAGCGAAGCGAAGGTTTTCATCCATAGCGATCGGAGCGATCAGCTCAACCGTAACGGAAAGGTTGTCGCCTGGCATAACCATCTCGACACCTTCAGGCAGCGTCACGGAACCGGTAACGTCGGTGGTCCTGAAGTAGAACTGCGGACGATAGCCGTTGAAGAACGGGGTGTGACGGCCGCCTTCTTCCTTTTTCAGGATGTAGACCTGGGCCTCGAACCTGGTGTGCGGCTTGATGGTGCCGGGTTTGGCAATAACCATGCCGCGCTCGAGCTCGGTTTTGTCAACGCCCCTGAGCAGAAGACCTGCATTGTCGCCGGCCTGTCCTTCATCGAGAAGCTTCTGGAACATTTCGATACCGGTAACCACCGATTTGCGGGTCGGTTTGATACCGACGATCTCGACCTCTTCGTTGATCTTGATACGGCCTCTTTCGATTCTGCCGGTACCCACGGTACCACGGCCGGAGATCGAGAACACGTCTTCGACCGGCATGAGGAACGGCTTGTCGACGTCACGGAGCGGCTCGGGAATGTAGGAGTCTACAGCGTCCATCAGTTCGAGAATGGCTTTTTCACCTTCCGGATCGCCATCGAGCGCCTTGAGGGCGGAACCCTTGATGATCGGGATATCGTCGCCGGGGAAATCGTACTCGCTGAGAAGCTCGCGAAGCTCAAGCTCGACAAGCTCGAGGAGTTCGGGATCCGCAATATCAACCTTGTTGAGGAATACGACAAGAGCCGGAACGTTCACCTGACGGGCAAGCAGGATGTGCTCGCGGGTCTGGGGCATCGGGCCGTCGGTACCTGCAACAACAAGAATCGCGCCGTCCATCTGGGCAGCACCGGTGATCATGTTCTTGATGTAGTCAGCGTGGCCAGGGCAGTCGATGTGCGCGTAGTGGCGGTTCTTGGTCTGGTACTCGACGTGTGCGGTCGAAATGGTGATACCGCGCTCCCTTTCTTCCGGAGCCTTGTCGATATCGCCGAATTCACGCTGCTCTGCAAGTCCCTGCTTTGCAAGCACGGAGGTGATCGCTGCGGTCAAGGTTGTCTTGCCATGGTCAACGTGACCGATAGTGCCGATATTGACATGAGGCTTATCCCTTTTGTAAGTCTCTTTTGCCATAACTTATCTCCCTGTGGGTTATCTGTTATTGTTGTGGTAATGAAAACTGGTACTTCCTGTAAACACTTATTCCGAATCCTTGCTCACTCTCTTTTCCTGCAGCGCCTCGGCAATATTGCGCGGCACCTCGCGGTAACAGTCGAACTCCATCGAGTAGTTGGCGCGACCCTGGCTCATGGAGCGCAGATCGGTCGAGTAGCCGAACATCTCGGAAAGCGGAACCTTGGCGGCAACGAACTGGGCTCCGGCACGCTGACCCATACCCTCGATATGGCCCCTGCGGCTTGAAAGATCTCCCATCACGTCACCGAGGTACTCCTCGGGGGTCACGACCTCGACCTTCATGATCGGCTCGAGCAGCGCAGGATCGGCTTTCTTCGCCGCTCCCTTGAAACCGATGGAACCGGCAATCTTGAAAGCCATTTCCGACGAATCGACCTCATGGTACTTGCCGTCGAACAGGGTCACCCTGATATCCTGCATCGGATAACCGGCAACGACACCATCTTTCAAAGCCTGCTGGATACCGGCATTGACCGCAGGAATATACTCCCTGGGAATCACGCCGCCCTTGATGGCATCGACGAACTCGTACCCCTTGCCCTCTTCAAGAGGCTCGACCTTGAGATTGACAAGACCGAACTGCCCTTTACCGCCTGACTGACGCACAAACTTGCCTTCATGCTCGACAGCCTTGCGAATGGTTTCGCGGTAGGCAACCTGGGGCTGGCCCACGTTGGCCTCGACCTTGAACTCCCTCTTGAGACGATCGACCAGAATTTCGAGGTGAAGCTCACCCATTCCGGCAATCAGTGTCTGACCGGTCTCCTCGTCGGTTTTCACCTTGAAGGTAGGATCCTCTTCGGCAAGCTTTGCAAGCGACATGCCGAGTTTGTCGGAATCCGCTTTGGTCTTGGGCTCGATGGCAATCTGGATAACGGGCTCGGGAAACACCATTTTCTCAAGCACAACGGGACTGTTCTCGTCGCAAAGCGTATCACCGGTTCTCACCTCTTTCAGACCCACCGCAGCAGCGATATCACCGGCATACACCGAATCGATATCCTCCCGCTTGTTGGAGTGCATCTGCAATACACGGCCGATGCGCTCTTTCTTGCCGGTCACGGTATTGAGCACATAACTTCCCGCCTTGAGCACGCCGGAATAGACCCTGAAAAAGGTCAGCTTGCCGACGAAGGGATCGGTCGCGATCTTGAAGGCAAGACCGGCAAACGGTTCTTCATCATTCGGCTCACGCTTGACCGGCTCTTCGGTTCTCGGGTGGTGTCCTTCCACAACACCGACATCGACCGGTGAGGCGAGATATTCGACAACGGCATCGAGCATGAACTGCACACCCTTGTTCTTGAACGATGAACCGCAAAGCACGGGAATAATATCGACATTGAGGGTAGCCTGCCGGAGCACCTTGCGGATCTCCTCTTCGGTGATATCCTCGCCGTTCAGGTACTTCTCGAGAAGGGTTTCATCAAGCTCTGAAACCGCTTCAAGCATATTGATCCTCCAGGTCCTGGCTTCATTCACCAGATCATGAGGCACATCGACTTCGTTATAGGTGCTGCCGTCATCCTTGTTGTAGATGACGCCCTTCATGCGGATAAGATCGACAAATCCGGCAAACATCTCTCCTTCGCCGATAGGGATCTGGATCGGCACGGGATTGGCGCCGAGCCTCTCCCTGATAGCCTTGACCGCCTCGAAGAAATTCGCGCCGGTACGATCCATCTTGTTGACATAGGCGATTCTCGGAACCCCGTACTTGTTGGCCTGGCGCCAGACGGTTTCCGACTGGGGCTCCACGCCGCCCACAGCGCAGAAAAGCGCAACCGCACCGTCGAGTACCCTGAGCGAACGCTCCACCTCGACCGTGAAGTCGACGTGGCCGGGAGTATCGATAATATTGATCCTGTGCTTCGATCCGGAATAATTACCAAACTTCGGGGTCCAGAAACAGGTCGTCGCCGCAGAGGTGATGGTGATGCCGCGCTCCTTTTCCTGCTCCATCCAGTCCATCGTCGCCCCGCCCTCGTGCACCTCGCCCATGCGGTGCAGACGGCCGGTATAATACAGAATCCTTTCAGTCGTCGTCGTCTTGCCTGCATCGATGTGAGCCATGATACCGATATTTCTCACCTTATCTAAAGCAACCTGCCTTGTCATAACACAATGTTTGGCTTTTTATCTACTGATTATCACGAATACCCTCAGAACCGGAAATGAGCGAACGCCTTGTTGGCGTCGGCCATCCTGTGCACTTCGTCACGCTTCTTCACGGAAGCACCCTGCTCGTTGGCCGCATCCATCAGTTCGGCAGCGAACTTCTCGGCCATCGACCTGCCGCCGCGCTTGCCCGCATACTGCTTCAGCCAGCGGAAAGCGAGAGCGCCGCGCCTGGAAGGCTTCACCTCCATAGGAATCTGGTAGGTGGCCCCGCCGACCCGCTTGCTGCGAACCTCGACAACCGGAGCGATATTGGACATTGCCTTGCGGTACACCTCAAGCGGATCCTCTCCATTCATCTTTTCAGCAATAATATCAAAGGCATCATAGACGATCTTCGCCGCAACATCCTTCTTACCGTCAAGCATGACCGCATTGATGAAACGGGCCACGCTTTCGTCCCCGTAACGGAAATCAACACCGACACTCTTGTAGCTACCTTTTTTCGACATATTCTCTTCCGGATTAAAAATTCAGTTTATCTTTTGCCTTTTGCGGGAACGGCAGCACCAGCCTTAGGCTGCTTTGCCCCGTATTTCGAACGGCTCTGCTTGCGATCAGCAACACCGGAGGTGTCCAGCGAACCCCTCACGATATGATAGCGCACACCGGGAAGATCCTTCACCCTGCCGCCACGGATCAACACAATCGAGTGCTCCTGAAGATTGTGACCTTCACCCGGAATGTAGGCGGTAACCTCGATTTTATTGGAAAGCCTTACACGCGCAACTTTCCGTAACGCGGAGTTCGGTTTTTTCGGTGTGGTTGTGTAGACACGAGTGCATACACCCCGTTTCTGCGGGCATTTCTCCAGCGCCGGAGACGCTGTCTTGGACGCCTTTACACTTCTTCCGCTCCTGATAAGCTGCTGGATCGTCGGCATACTTGAATAAATCTTTTTCTTTTTAAACGTCTGATTTTACACGATGGAAATCATAAAAATCCATAAGGACAACCAATGTAATTCAATCGGAATAAAAAACAAAATCCGGAAAGTCATTTTTCTGCTTTTCCGGATAAAAAAAGAGCGTTACCGCCCGGGGGGAAAGCGATGCCCTGCAGGCAACTTCACAGGTCATGAAGCATGAACTGCGGACTCCCCGCAACGTACGCAATGACGCTGCGACGATCAGATCGGCAGCATGTAGGCGAGAAGCTTCGTCAGGTCGCCCATGGAACGCGACGGCGGGAACCGTTCGGACAAGTGCATTGCCGTTGTACCCGGCGGCCTTTCCTGCACCTGCTCCCACAGGCTGTTGAGAGCCCCTGCAACGAAATCGGCTTCCTGCAATGGCGCTGCTACGCCGCCACATTCAGCCGAAAGCCTTGCCGCAGGGTTATCGGGTCCGATTACGAACACAGGCTTGCCCATGCAGGCAGCGTCCACCAACCGCTCCGGAACCGTCAGCGCATGTCTCTCGCTTTGACCGAGCACTACGCCGAACATGCTGCATCGACCGATATGACCCAGTTCCTCCCTGTCGCTGAGGCGCGGCACAAAGACGGCACTGATGGACGGGAGATACTTCCTTGCGTACTTTTCAAGCGCTTTCCGGTCGCCTCCGATAAAACTGACGGAAGGCTGCAGTATGCCCGCACGGTTCATGAACCGGCCAAGGGCGGACATGAACACCTTCAGCTCATTCGAAGAGACATCCTCGAGCAGCACGACCAGAGGGGATTGCCCGGCGGAAAGCCGGTTACCGGCAATCTGCCGTCCATCAGGCGGGATACAGAAATCGGGTATGATGGTGATATCGTCATGAGTCACCTTGCCGAAATACTTTTTCAGGAAATACTCCTTCAGTGCCCTGGTCGGAGTTGTGAGGTGATGTCCGGAAGTCAGGATGCGTTCCTCCAGGCGGGCGGCATCGCTTTTGCCGCCCGAGTCGATACTCTCGAGCGGTGCGACAATATCGAAAAGCACCGGCAAATGGTGTTTTCCGGCAAGTTCCAGCGCAAGCAGAAGCGGAGCCGGCCCTGGCCCCTGGGCGTAGATTGCATCGACCGGCTCATTGCCTCCAAGAATCTCCGCAACAAGACCCGGGGCGTGCTTTTCCCAACGCTCGGAAAGATTCACCCCTCCGGAAAGCAAACCAGAGATCATGCGCATCGCCAGACCGGCAGGGGGGGTGACGCTCATCCCCTGCAACAGCTGCTCGACACGCTCGTCTCCCAGGGCGTCCGCATCGACCGCTTCCCCTGCCCGGTAGACCGGGTGAGCAAACTGCTGCGAAACGGAAGCGTCATCGACGCCGCTGCGTTTCACGTCGGCCGGCGCTGCCACAAGAGGGAGCCAGCCGGCTTCGGGAAGCATCGAGGCGATCCGGAAGGCACGGGAAGCGCCGCAAGTCATCATGGGGGGATAGTTGAGCGAGAGAAACAGGATTTTCTTCATGCAACAAAAGAAATACTTGCAGTGGCCTGCCACCGGAAATCCGGAACCGCACAGACGCCCGGAAAAATGCCCCGGTAGTTATGCTCCATCCCCGGGCATTCAGACGATCATGTTGCATAATGTACGAACTTTTCGGCAAAGGACGCATGCACCACGAGCAATATCGGCTTCAGGACAGCCGCCAGAACACCCCAAACCCTGAAAACATATCCCCGTCGTTCTACAGTTCCTCGAGAGCGGCAGTCAGACGCTTCACCTGCTGTTCAAGAACCCCTGTCCTGCCGGCACGGCAGCTCCCTTCAAGTTCCTCGGCAGCTTGCCTCACCGACATTGCTCCAATAAGGGCTGCCGTCCCCTTGAGCTTGTGGGCTATCGCCTGAATTCCCCGGATATCATTTTTCTCAAGCGCCTTTTGCAACTGATCGGGAGTGTGGCGGTACTCTTCGAAAAACATCGCCATAAGCTTTTCAGACTCTTCCTGCGACAGGCCGTATGAAGCGGCGGCGCTCCTGTCCCCCTCTTCCTGAAGATGCCTCACGGGACTCTCCCGGGAAGGATATCCGGAACCGGAAACAAGGAGCCTGCTGATCGCAGCAAGCAGGATGCTCGAGCTGTCGGTTTTGAGCAGAAACTCGTTCATCCCCGCAGCCTTGGCGCCTTCCTCCTCCTCGACCGCTCCGCTGATCCCGATAACAGGCAGCTTGCGCATTTCAGGGTCGCTGCTTGAACGGATCATGCGGACAAGCTCGATACCGTCCATACCCGGCATCCGGATATCGGTCAGAAGCAGGTCGAAACGCTGTTTCTGCAGCATTTTCCAGCTTTCTTTGCCGTCGCCCGAAACAGCGACATCAAGCGATGCATCCCGAAGAGTAATGGCGATGATGTCACGATTGAGGGCTGAATCGTCAGCAAGAAGCACCCGCTTCCCGGCAAACATCCTGCTCATGGCCGGCCCGGAAGGAATGGTCTGCAATGCGGCCCTCAGGATATTGATCAGCTCCGCCTGACTGCATGGTTTCGACAGAAAGGCCTGCATACCGGCCTTTTCGGACATGATCTCCGCAATGTGCGGCGGCTCGGCACTGTGGGCAACAACCGGCACCCTCGCCGCATCGGCTCCGGCCTCTCCGTTGCGCATCCTTTCAACCGTTTCATAGCCGGTCATGGAAGGCATGCTGAGGTCCATCAGAACAAGATCGCAGCGGTGCCGCCGAAGCATCTCCAGCGCCTCGATGCCGCTTTCAGCTTCATCGATACCGGTTTCCAGAGGCTGCAGAAAGGACCTGACTGCCCGGCGGTAAAGCGGGTCGTCATCGACGATGAGCAGTCGCTTGCCCCGGAAATCCGGCCGGGCCTGGGCGATGACAAGCGCATTGTACGCCTCCACCTCCTGATTGTTCACAACCGGAAAGGCAAGCGTAAATTCAGTGAATTGCTCTTTCACGGAATCACACAGGATGTTGCCCCCGAAAGCCGTCATCACCCGCTTGCAGTATGAGAGGCCGAGACCGGTCCCCCCCTTTTTGCCCTTGGTGTAGAAGCCGTCGAAAATATGAGGAAGATCGACCTTCTGGATTCCGGGGCCGGTATCGCGAAAGAAGATGTAGTTGTGCTGCTCGCCTTTTTTCAGGCGAATGGTTATTTCACTCTGCGGATGGCTTTTGAGATAAAAAAGCGCATTCTTCATCAGGTTGAAGATCACGAAAATGAAAAGGGTTTCGTTGATGCGGAACGTGAAGGCATCGTCAGCATAAAGATGGACCCGTTTCCTTTCCAGCTCGGAATCATACCCGTACTCCTCGATCGCCTTGCGCGTCAGTCGCACGGCTGAAAGATAGGTGAAGCTGTCGGGATCTATCGGTTTTTCGCGGATTTCATCGAGCACCATGTCGATCACCTGGACGCCGCGCTTGACCGCCAGCTGGCCGTGTGCAACCCGTTCGTAAAGATTGTCGAGCCGATTGCCGCTGCAAGGCTCCTGAATCTCCTCCCGCTGACGCTTCGGCAGAAGATTCTGGATTGCGTTCAGGCAGTTGCGTATCTGGCCGAGAGGATTGCGCATCTCGTGTGCGATACTGCCTGCAAGCGACTGCAATACCTGGTTTCTCTCCTGGGCAAGTTCACTCTTTTTCACGGTAAAACCTGAAAGCAATCCGAGCAGGAGGGCCATTGGTAAAGGAAGCAGATAGGTGATGAGTTCCTTGGTAAGCACAAGATGGCTGCCGGTTACATAAACATACACGGCGTAGGCGACCCCGATGCCCCCTAAAAGCAGCATTGCAAGCAGATAGTAGTTTGGAATGAAAATGATGAAAACAAGCAGCATCATGGTTTCGCAGATCAGCCACATCCCCGAGAAATTGTTCATCAGGGTGAGGTACGTAAAAATCACCGGCAAGGTAAGTGTCAGCCAGAGGTACCAGTACAGGTTAAGAAAGGGCCTGAAACGCAGGGGGTATCTCTTGTAGAAAAACAACGGAATGTATGCAACGGCAGAGGAAAACCTCAGAAGAAGCGATTCATACGGTTGAGGCAAAATGGCTGTCCATATAAAATAGTACAGCGGGTGTGCCCAGAAACCGACATACCGGGAAATCTTTATAGTAAACTCGTTGCGCTCGTAATCCTTCCGAAAAAAATCTGTAATTACCCGAAAGCGATCGAGAAGAAACACTTGTATGGAAGGCATGGTGCTCATACCCCTTTCAGAATGCAGAAACTGTAATGGTTATAGATAGCCTCGCCTATTCCGAGCACGGTTCCGGATGAGCTGATTTCTTCGACCGCCAGGCCATACCCGGCCGCAAGCGCATTGGTATTGTTATAACCATTGATAAACGGTTCACCCATCTTTCGCATGTTTCTCATAAAATCCTCCGCTGGTTTAAGGCCTGTGATATCGGCCACAAGATCTTCCGAAACATAGTCGAACCAGATGCGGGAATCCGGTACTGTAAGCTTGGCAATGGATCCGAGGATGAAATCAATCTCCCCGGGTTGGAAATACATCGATCCCCCCTCCCAGATAAAAAAACTCGGCAATGTGGCATCGAAATCCGATTGGTCAAGGACCTTGTCTATAGGCTGAAGCGTCAGATCGATATCAATGTTGCGGATCAAGCTTTTCTTGCTGTAATCGAACGTGCGCCGTCTCTCGTTGAGCATAACCGGAAGATCGAGATCGTAGATAACTGCATTCTCAAAATTCAGGCGCCAGAACCGGCTGTCGTATCCCGCGCCGATATTGACGACGTTAAAGGCAGCCTTTCCTTCGGCGAAAAGGGTGATCGATTTGTCAAGATGCATGGTCCGCGCTGCAACCATGTTCTGAAGATACGGAGTGTCCATGCTGAAACGTCGGGCAAGCGTGAGCCCCTGCCGCCCCGCCAGCATGAACGCATAGGGGTCATCGAACCTGCGCTCTCCAACCGACTTTTCCTGCTCCATGGCCCGCAGTCCCACGATGAGCTTCGCAGTTGTCTTGGTCTTGTGCTCATACAGCACGTTGATCCTCTGGACGTCAAAGGCATTGCGCTTCATGCCCTTGAGGTCCTGAGCCCAATACGTGAAATCCGCTTGGGCAACCAGCTTCTCCCCGTTGTACATCATGACAGGAATTGTGGTGATGACCTTATTGCTCTCTGCGTACCTTTTGGCAAGCATTTCCCACTTGCTCCTGTCGATAGCGGCTCGGCAGGTCAGGTTGTGGCAACTTGGAGCGAACCACTGGATGGTAGCCTTTGCTCCCCACATGTAAGCAGCGTTATCGTCAACGGACGGCACAAAGCCGATGATGGGAATCATATGAAACAGTGATGCCAAAGCAATCCCCCCGGTGTAATCAGCAGCAAGCAGCATCAGTGCCGCTTGGTGGGTGATATACTGATTGGAAGAGTTGGGGTTGAGTGGCAGTACGGTTTCGGTATAACCGCGCTCAACAGCCGTGATTCTCCAGTCGAGAAAATCAAGAACCGGAACCGATTCATGAAATGATTCGGTAAGTGCTTCGAGATTGAATCGCTCCTTGCGATCCTGCTCCCAGGCATCGATCGAATGCAGCAGAAACGAGGTACTGAAATAAAGACTCATTGTCAATTGTTACTTAGGTAAAACGGGGAGGGGCCAGCGAGCCTTGTCAATAGGAAAACCAGATCCTTTCCTGCAAGAATCATGGCGCCTTCGATTGCCAAAGCGATCGTGACCCTGCAGGAAATGCAACTCTGAAATGTAATGATCTTTTTTGAAAAGAGATAAGGTCAAAATGCAAAGATGGGTAAAAGATGGGTACTGAATGCATTGCACAGAGGCAACCGGAATTGCTCCGGCGAACAATTAACCTCCTGCCGCTGTTAGGGCAGGAAACAGGAAACAACCCGTAAAAAAACAGTCATGGAAAAACGGAAAGTGCTGGTAGCCGGAGCTTCAGGGTATCTCGGCAGATATGTCGTCAGGGAATTCGCCCGGCGGGGCTATGCCGTCAGGGCGCTCGTGAGAAGCCCGGAGAAGCTTGCGTCCGAAGGCCCCAATCTCGAACCGGCGGTGGCGTCGATGGTAGAGGAAATACACAGGGGAGACGCCGCTGACCCTGCATCGCTGAAAGACGCCTGCAGGGGCGTCGATATCGTGTTCTCCTGCATGGGCCTCACCAAGCCGCAGGAGGGTGTCACCAGCGAAAAGGTCGATCATCTGGGCAACCGGGCCCTGCTCGAGGATGCAATGACTCACGGCGTCAGGAAGTTCATCTACATCTCGGTCTTCAATGCCGAGAAAATGATGGAGGTGGACGTGGTGAAGGCCCATGAGCTTTTCGTGAAGGACCTCCAGTCATCGGGCATGCCTTTCACGGTCATCCGTCCAACGGGCTTTTTTTCCGACATGGGCATGTTCCTCTCCATGGCTCGCTCGGGCCACATGTTCATGCTCGGCGACGGCGAAAACCACGTAAATCCCATCCACGGGGCGGACCTCGCGAACATCTGCGTCGATGCCGTTGAAAGCAGCGCCATCGAGATCAGCGCGGGAGGGCCGGACACCTACACCTTCAACGAAACCGTCGAGATGGCGTTCCAGGCCGTCGGCAAATCTCCCTGGATCACACACATTCCCATGTGGATCGGAGACGCCGCACTCTTCGTGACCGGCATCTTCAATAAATCATTGGCCGGAGTGCTCGCGTTCGCGGTCTCGGTCAGCGGACTCGATAACGTCGCCCCGCCGACCGGTACGCACCATCTCGGAGATTTCTACCGGGAGCTTGTCACCGGAGGGGAAACGAAAGCATAGATCGAGACAACCGGGCACAGCTTCGGATGCATGCGATGGAAACAATCCGAACAGGAAAACAGCTTCAGGAGCCGGTTGTCAGCCCCTGCGCACTTTTCCCCGAAAACAGAGTGCTTTGCTTTGCAATACCGAAAAGCGTATATAGAAGGTAATTGTCACATCGCTTCCTGAGGAAATCCCCGCTCATTTTTCTTGTAGTTCATGCAACAGCTCGTGGGGATGGTCGCCAGCTTCCCAACATCGAAACCCAGCTACCGGAGGAGCCATCATGAAAAGATCATACATCATTCTTCGCAGTGCCGCCCCTGTCGCGGCTTCCCCCACAGTAACCATGAGAGGCGCTCCGAGGGCCGGGACCGCACCGGAATTCGAAATCGCCGAACTGTCGGAGAAATCCGTCAAGAAAGCGATTCGGGAGAAATCAACCGTTGCGGTCGCACCGGTTGTACCCATGAAACTCATATCCCCCTTGAAATCGAAGATCTCCGCCAGGGCAGCGGCCTCAGGCAACATAGCATGGGGCGTTGAGGCGGTCGGAGCAGCCACCTCTCCCTACAGCGGAGAAGGCATTGTCGCTGCAGTGCTCGACACGGGCATCGATCCCGGACACCCTGCTTTCCAGGGAGTGGAACTTGTCCGCAGAAACTTCACCGGCGAGAGCGACAACGACAGTCATGGCCACGGGACGCACTGTACAGGAACCATTTTCGGCCGCGATGTGAACGGGACCCGCATCGGTGTTGCCCCCGGCATCAAAAAAGCTCTGATTGGCAAGGTGCTCGGAGAGTCAGGAGGAGGAAGCGACAAGATCATCCAGGCAATCCAGTGGGCCGTAGAGAATGGTGCGAACGTCATTTCCATGTCGCTCGGCATTGATTTCCCCGGTTTCGTGAAGGCACTCGTAAAACAGGGCTACGCTACGGAACACGCAACATCCATAGCACTCGAAGGATACCGAACCAATATTCTGCTTTTCCAGCGCCTCGCCTCGCTGGTCGCCGCCCAGGACATGTTTGAAAAGACCGCCCTGCTGGTGGCTGCGGCAGGCAATGAAAGCCGGCGTCCGGATTTTGAAATCGCCGTCAGTCCGCCTGCGGTTTCCGACGGCTTCATCTCCGTTGCGGCGCTCGGCAGGATCCCGAACGGAAAAACCTGTACCGTCGCCGATTTTTCAAACACCGGCGCAAGGCTTGCCGGTCCGGGCGTCGATGTATTGTCCGCAAAGCCCGGCGGCGGACTTGCCGTTATGAGCGGCACCAGCATGGCGACCCCGCACGTGGCCGGTGTAGCGGCACTCTGGGCACAGAAGCTGCTTGGAGAAGGCAGCCTGCGCTCAACCATCCTCACCGACCGTCTTGTCGGCAACGCCTCGACCAAAAGCATGAAAAAAGGGTTTGATCCCTACGACATCGGGGCAGGCATGGTCATGGCTCCCCAGGAGTGAACCTCCGTTATGCCGGGAGGCGTTTCACCCTCCCGGCACAACTCAAACCGGAGTAGCCAAAGAAGCCGGTCAGAAAAAAGCGCTTTCCCGGGAAGTTCAAGCCGCGAAATCGCTGCAATGGGCAGAAACCAAACCTTCAAGAGAAAAAAACGCTTTTCATATAAAACGAGACAATCCGCAGGCAATGCAGAATGAACGCCATTGATCGGAATCACCCGCCCGGAAGATTGTACACACAACCAGATGGACACTACCATTCAATCATATCATGACGCTGCTCGCAAACGTATTGAACATAGAAACCACCATTGATCTCGGCCTCGATATCGGGACGGCAAACACGTTGATGAGCATCAAGGACAAGGGGATAGTCGTCAACGAACCGACGATGGTCGCTGTTGAAAGCGATTCGGGCAAACTGATTGCCATCGGACATGAAGCCCTCAACATGCACCAGAAAATGCATCCGGGCATCCAGACGATCCTGCCGGTAAATCAGGGCATTATTTCCGATTATGAGCCTGCACTGAAACTGGTGAGAGAGCTCCTGCATACCATCAGGCCCAGGGTGCTTTTTGGCATCCACAGGCTTGTGACAAGCATACCTCTTGGCATAACCGAGGTCGGCAAACGCGCTTTCTTGGATATGGCAGATCGTCTTGGTGCAAAAGAAACCTTTCTCGTTACAGAGCCGATAGCCGCAGCGATAGGAGCCGGCCTCAACCCGGTCGAATCCGTTGCAAAGATGATTGTCAATCTCGGTGCGGGCTCCTCACAAATTGCCGTAGTATCACTTGGCGGCATTGTTTCCGGAGAGTCACTTGCCGTTTCAGGCAATCAGATCAACAATGCGATCATCCGTTACCTGAGAGAGAACAACAACCTTGCAATCAGTGATTATGCCGCAGAACAGATCAAGCTGAAACTGGCCACGTGCTTCGGGGAAATCGATCACGATTGCCGGCTGACCGTAAAAGGATTCAATCTGCTTTCAGGGTTTCCCGAAACACAGGAAATCCGCTCCGTTACTATCAGGGAAATCATCACGACGCTGCTGCAGGAAGTCGTCATGGCAATCAAAAAGAGCATCGAAGTGCTTGCCGACAAACCCGATGTCGCCGTCGATATCCTCGAACGCGGCATCTATCTGACGGGAGGGGGAGCGCTGCTGAACGGAATCGACAGAAAAATCCAGGCTGAAACCGGACTTGCCGTTACCATCTGCAACGAACCGGAAACCGCCGTCAGCAAGGGGCTCTGTACGATTCTGGAAAATTTCGAGACCTTCCGGCCGGTCCTGATTGTCAACAGAAAGCAGAAATAGATACGGCCCCGCCGGTACTCCGGGATGAACCGTTCAGGCCTTCCGGACGAACGGCGCTGCGGATCAGCGGCAGACGAACACGCGAGCTTGCTCGCGGGGGCGGCTGTCCGCTGCAGCCGCTTGATGGCCTGGCGCGTCAGCGCCGGGACAGAAAGCGGATGGGAATCCGCAGCGCCGATGGCGAGGCGCGTAGCGTCCGCGCCATCTCCGATTTCAGCCGCATCGCCCCGAAACCATCAATCCTGCAATCGATGTCGTGGTCACCCTCGATGAGGTGGATGTTCTTCACCTTCGTACCGCCCTTGATCGCCGATGAGGAACCCCTGACTTTCAGGTCCTTGATCACCGTCACGGTATCGCCCTCCTGCAGGAGATTGCCGTTGGCATCCTTCCGGACGCGGGCGGCTTTCCCGCCGGACGCCTCCAGAGCACTCCATTCGTGAGCACATTCAGGGCAGACGAGAAGGGTCCCGACCCCATAGGTGTATTCCGAGTTGCATTCCGGACAGTTCGGCAGTTCGCTCATATCGCTCCTTTATCGAAAGTTCATACTGACTGATGCGGACAGTATCGTGAATTCCGGATAAACAGCGCCCGTGAAACCCGGCTTCAAATCTCTCTTCATTTCACTGCATTGCCTGCAGGTTCGCATGCGCAGCCCAGCGCCATCCTTCGGGAGTCTCCTGGAACACGGTGAGCCTGCGTGCCGGTTTTCCGGTGAGCTGCTTTCCTCCTATGATCTCCTCGGCACGAACCGTATAGGTCACGACGAGAATGTTCCCGTTGCGGGTCTCAATGAAATCACCAAGCACCGGTGCAGCCATATTGAGACCCTTGACCAGTTCGATCTGCTGGTCGCGGTTTCGGGCACCGTCCTGGTGGATGGACTGGAATCCGGGAGAAATGATTTTCTCGATAGCGGGAATGTTCGCGGACTTCATGTCGGCAAAGAGCTGGCGCACAAGCTTTTCACCGGTTTGCCGGGCGGGTTCCGCAGCGCGGAGCGGCAGGGCGAAAAGAAGCGAAACAACGATTGAAAGAAGAATTCTCGGTGCAGTCATGGGGGCCTCCGGCTTTTGGGGTTAGGGAAAATATGGCACGAAACTCAGTCCATGATGGTGACGCAGTCAGTATTTCTCGGCGGGGCTTCCGGGTATGGCTCCGCAGGCCAGCCGAACACGGCCGCGGCGTAAGGCTGGTACCCCTCCGGAAAGATGACCCCGAGTTCCCGGAAGATGGCCCTGCCCTTTTCGGTTGCGTGGTACATCATGACGGCATGCGTCCAGCAACTGCCGATACCGAGCGAGGCGGCGGCAAGCATCATGTTCTCCATGGCGAGGGTGCAGTCGTATTGTGCGGCGATGGCCCCGGGGTCACCGGAAATGATGACCATCAGCGGCGCATGGTAGAAAACACTGAATCCCTCCTGTTTTGCTACTTCCCTCAGGGCCTGGACGTTCGACAGAAGGAAGGCGGTTTTGCAGTTCTCCTCGAGCTTCCGGAGCAGTTCAGGGTTCCGGATGGCCGTGAAGTGCCACGGCTGCTGGTTCATTGCTGTGGGTGCGTAACGGGCGGCTTCGAGCATTTCTGCAAGTTCAGCCTCACCGACCGGGTCGGGACGGAAGCCGCGCACACTTCTGCGTCTGAGTATTGTCGCTATGGTCTCGTTCATGTTTTTCAGGATTTGGGTTGATGATCGTACCTGCCCGCATATGTCTAATATACGGTCGGCAGTCACGATCTTCAATCCGTCCGTCTCAGACCGGAGAAACATCATACTCTGCCCGGTATACCCCATGCATCGTGCAGAGGGATCATGCCGCCTGACGATGCGGGCGGCGGAACAACAGCGCAATGCAACACAAGAAGAAAACCGAAAGGGTAGACGTTCAGCAAAAAGGCCAAACAACCTTGACTGTTAACCGTTATCTTGTAAAAAAACAGCAAGCGGTTTTTCAGGGAATCCGTTGAATCGAAAGAGATAACGTTTCAACTCATCAGCATGGCACGCACATCAGCCAAAAACAAGCAGTTGTCCGAACCGGCCCCACCAATAAAGATTTCAAGGCCTGACACCCTTCGACGCACAAAACGCATGCTGTGTAACGAATGGAAATTGACTTCGGAACCGCTGAGTGATACAAGCCTTTCTGCACCACCGCCGGCTGGGCTCGGAAAGAATCCCTTTCAACTCCGTGCCCTCGAAACACCCATTGAAACCTGTTACTTTGCAGATGTCAAAGCAAACGTTGCCGGTCATGACCTTGCAGCTGCACAAACTGTGGGGCAATTGCGCGATGTAATCTGGAACGGCATTCCTGGTAACCACAGGCAGGAGGAGATACGATGAACACCGGGCACTCTTTTGGTTGCAACTTTCGAGCGATCTTTTTCGCCATAGTGTTTTCATGCTCGTACTTCCCGCAAACGGTTCAAGCTGCCGGAAGCTTGAGCGCCAATCGTTTTGCCGGTGCGGACGGGGTTCTTGACACCAATGAAGCGGCCCTGTATCTGGCTTTTGTATACAAGATGCCGCTGTCATCGTTCCTGAAGCCGGAAACAATGCAGATCGATCCACGCCAGGTTGCTGCCGTCATGGAAGATCGGCTCGATGACCTTCGCTCCCTTTCCGGCCATGAAGCACCATGGCCCGCCGATGAGATTGACAAGCTGTATGCAACAACAGACCCTGTCGCCAGGAACATGCCGGAAAATGGCTGGAAAAACATCAAGGGAGTGACGAAACCCCTTGTGTATTCCGACAGCACGAAAACCCGCATCTACGGACCCGTCCGTCTTCGAAAAACCATCGGGGATCTTCGGTTGCCACTCAAGGACGCAAAAGGGGTAACGATCGCCTTTTCCGACAATCGTCTGGTAAAGGGTGCCGGAGCCTGGAACACGCAGGGTGTGCTTGGGTATCCGATCAGTCTCTACACCCGGAAAAAGTCAGGGCAATCAACCGAATTTGAACTTCTGCCCACGATGGACTGGAAAAGAGCAAGCATTGAAGGAGTCCCGGGCAGCGATATTGAAGAACTTGGCTTTTCAGTACCCATGACGATTTATCATTCGCCGGGCGGCAAAGCATATACCGGAACGTATGAAGAAAATGTTCTGGCAGCAGAAAGCAAAATCCTGAGCGGACTCTGGGTCATAACCGCCAGGCCCTATGTCCAGACCGATTTTTCGTTGGATCACCTGATATACGGGGTTGAAGCATCGGCCGAATACATCGGCGGAGTTTTTGGCTCCGGACTCTATGTCGGCGGCTATCAGAATACCGGCATCAACGGATTGCAATACCAGCTGCGTATCGTGCCGAAAATCGATTTCAGCACAACCGCTGAACGAGGCAGGTGCACCACGAGGAGCAGCGGAGATGACCTGTTCAGAATCGGGGGACTGCTTGCCTGCGACCTCAGGTTTTTCGGAACCTCCTTTAACTCCCTGAACATCGGGACGAGTTATGAAGTATTTCACAGTCTCAACAACACCATTGAGAACGCTGAATTGTTGCGCACATACGCAACGCTCTGGTTGAACGAAAATGTCGGTATGACGTTCGAATACAGCAAAGGTGAAACTCCGCTTTCACTCAAGGATATTGATCTGCTTTCGCTCGGACTCGAATTCAAATACTGAACGCCGGACCGGCAGAAAAAAATAAGGAAGGTGCAGGCAACGCAGCATAGAAGAATCGCTACATCGTGGTCTGCCCCCAGCGCGGATGCTCCCTCGAGGAAGAGCGGATAATCTGGTAGACGTAAAGGCGGTCGCCGCCCGGTGACGAACCGGACTGGCCGAAAATTTCGTCGGAGCCCGGATAGAAGCTGTCGAACACATGGAAATGATCAAGAGCGGACGTGAACTGCTCCACCCACCGTTTCCCGCACCGGCTGTACTGCTTGAGCGGATCGATATAGTTGACCGGCCTGAGCAGATAATCGCCTTTCATCTCGACCGGCTCGCTTCCGGCCGCCACCGGAATCCCTGCAACGGCGTATGCCCTGCTCCGCGGATCGAACCAGCGACCGTGCTCGTCAAGAATATTGCGGTTGGTGAACCCGAAACTGATCTTGTTGCTGTCGTCGGGATCATTCAGGCCCCCCATCGCATAGACCAGGTCGCCGCGGCTCTCCCGCCACGTAACCACCATATCCGAGCGGCGGCCGTTGCAGCGAACCTCCCTGGTGTGCCGGTGCGCCGAACGCCAGGCATCGGCCCGCACGAGAGCAAGCACGCTCCCGCGAAGCGATCCCCCGTAACGCCGGGCAAGTGCCGCTTCACTCGGAAACGCCCTGCTTTTCGGTATTTCCACCAGCGTCACCCACGCCCATTCGCAATCCGCGGGATCGGACGGTTCCCGCATTGCCTTGACGGTCACATGGTAATAGGTCTGCGCATCCGCTCTGCCAGAACCCGCAAAAAGAAGCAGGAGAATACACAGCAGCGCGAAAAGGGGTGCTGAAAACAATTTCACGATCATCTGTACCCTCTGCTGTTGTCAGGCCACAATCCCGTCCAGCCCTGTGCCTCTGCATTTGCCCGGAATTACTGATTCGTGCGGAGCGACGCATGAGTCACGAGGTACGATGCAAAAAATGCCGGGGCCTGATATGGTTAGCACTGACTCTGCCGATCCCGGAAAAATTCCGAATGAATCGCCTCAGGTGAAATATTCCGGATCTCTCCCATACGCCTCAACTCCGATGAAGCTTCTTCGGAGAGTGTTTGAGCGAGTTTCAGGATGTCTGCATCAAAACCTTCAACCCGTTCCGCTTCCAGTGTCACCAGCTGCATCTGGTTGAGGTAATTCAGAAGAACATGATGCGCGCCGCGTATCGTAGAATAAAAAATATTTGCCTTTTCCTTGCTTGCCTGGTCTTGCTGTCGAAAGGCTTCTCTGGTCAGATAGAAGATGACTGCTGATGACAGAACGACATAGAACCACCCCTTGACAAGTTCCACCATCGCAAAAATTTGTATTTGGTGGGTAAACAGATAGGCCGCGGTGTCGGTAACAAGAATCCACAGGATGCCGAAGAGCAAATAGATCAATGTGATTTTGTGGTATGGTCGCATAATGATGTGCCAACATGGCAGGAGATACCGATAAGCCTGAAGCGTCAATGATCCCCGCAGCCGGGGATGAATGCATTCTGATGCCGCAGGCAAACCAGCAGATTTGAATATACCGAACGTTGCATCGACAAGTCTTGTACAACAGGTACTGCGTGAACTGCCCGAACGGAAAGGAGGGAATGAGTACTTACTTTTTTCAAAGTAGAAAAACCGGAACGAAATAAAAAAGGGAAACGGCCCCGCCGCCACTGCAGGACGCCACGATATCGCATCCTGTTTTCTGTGACACTTTCCTGTTCAGGATACGCTTCAGCACCCCTGGGTCTCACTGTGTACCACTTTCCCGACACCAGTTATTCCTGCTTACCGGATCTGTCGGATCACAATCCAGGGATATGTCGTCCAGGTAGAACCTTCGCTGCAGGGGAAACTTCTCCCACGAAACTTCCGGCTTCGAATCCCTGAAGGCGTTCAATTCTTTCGTGATCTTTTTCCTTCCTGTAAGATAGTTTATGCTGAAGTCGGCCTGTTCGCCCGAGCTCCGGGAGAACTCGGAACAGTCGTAACCGATCAGGCGGAATCGCGCCCCTTCCGGACGAAACGTGAACGTTTCATGCCTCACCCCATAGCTGCCACAGCTCAGCCACGTATGCAGTTCGATCACCAGATTCCCCCGTTTTATCGAAACCCCGCCGCCATCGAGACGGTCGGCCAGGCACGGGACCTCTTCGTCATGTTCGCTCGGCAGCAGGTCATCCCTGCCGAGAATTTTTCTGAACGCACCGGGCGTTCTGAACAGGATGACGAGACGGCGCGGATTCAGATTGGGCACCGATGCGCCGGGAGATTCCCTGTTCTGCCTGAAATTTTCTGGGGCCGTCTGTTCGGCGACAAGCACCGCATCTGTCAAGTCCGTCCCTGTTCAAATCTCCCGATGTGTGCGCAATGAGCTTCCAGCCTCTGGGTATCCACTCCGAAAAAGGGTGGGCATCTCCTGCGAAGGCAGGCGCAGCAAGGAAAAACAGAAGCAAGATCAGCGAGGGTTTCATATCCGCAGCCGGTAAAAAGGGTTATCGAGGAAAGCCATGAACACCCGAGGTTAACGATATCGTTGCAATCTATGAAGCGGCACTTTTTCATACATTATCAATGGGTGAGGGTAACAACAACTGGTCGAACAACTGATATCGTACTCCTCTCATGAAATGCAGAACTCATCTCCCGTTTCTCGTCGTCGCCCTATTGCTTCCGCTCTGGCTGCCGATTTACGGCTGCAGCACCATTCAGCCGACAGCCGACGTCACATCGCAGCAACCCGCCGCCGGCATCAGCGGAATGGCGCAGATCGACGCCAATTCCTGGCTCGTCGTTCACGATGCGCTCTCGTTTGAAAACGGCCCAAGAATGTCGATCATCACGCTGTCGGCAGACTCCGCCCCGGTTTTCCATCCTGTCACGGTTGACTCCTGGCCGGATGCCGACGGCAGGGCGAGCGATCTCGAGGCGCTCTGTCCGGTTCCCTCGCGACCGGGCGAATACCTTATGGCTGAATCGGGAACATGGCAGGGAAAGAACGGGCGAATATTTCATCTTCGCCTCGACGCATCG
>VGMX01000030.1 GCA_016866305.1 Chlorobiota bacterium
TATTTATGAAAGATATGTCGCTTTCGAATAAATAGAGATGCCCTCAAGATATTTGCCATCTTTTTCCCCCGCAAAAACCGCCAGGGAGTGCCGGCACGTTTTCAGCTCATCCCACAGGGACGGCTGCTTTCCCGTGCCCAGCGTGCGAAGCGCCAGGGCAAGCTGTTCGGGGCGGTTTTTTTTTCTTGCGCTCAGGACAGCCTCGAACGAAGGGTGCCTTTTCAGTTCGGAAAAAAGCGGAAGATCGTACCATCGGGAGAGAAACGCATTGAAATCCTTTTCTATCTGTCGGGCGATCCGCTCGTCATTTTCCCGTCTCAACCTTCGTTCCTCGGCTGATACGAGACCGGGAGATGCCGAAACGATCACGGCTTTTCTGAAGAGGTGCGGGTAGCGCAGGGCAAGAAAAAGCGCCATGCGCCCTCCCATGGAATAACCGGCAAGAAAGGAGGGTGCGGGCTGCAGCTGTTCGATTGCCCGTGCAAGCGCGTCCATCTGGCATTCGAAGGATGCGTTTGCCGCAGGGGTCTTTCCGTGACCGGGAAGATCGGGAATCATGCAGTAAAAGCTTTTTTCGAGCACCTCGCTTACCGGAAGCCACTCCTCAGACGACCCAAGAAAACCATGCAGGAGCACAAGCCCCGGATTGCTCCGGAAGCCGACGGTGCGGAAATGGAAATCAGTGATCTCCTGCATTATTCCATGAGACTGCTTGCTGCGAGTGCGATGATTTCCGACTGGATCGAGCGGTGCTGCAGGACATTGTCCTCACGGCTTCCCTTTACTTCGATGATCATGCTGATCCCGTTATTGCAGCCATCACGGTAGTTTTTCTCGAACTCACGGTTTGTTGCGGCCATACCGTAAGGGATACCGAATGCTGTTGCCGCATCCCTGATGCTGTAGTTCTGGGGTGTGGCAAAATGGGTCTCGAAAATGTCTTTTTCCTCCGCAACCGGGAGAAACGAAAAAATTCCCCCGCCGTTGTTGTTCAGGACGACAATCCTGAGGGGCATTGTTTGTGTGCGCAGCAGGCAGAGCGCATTGAGATCGTGCAGGAATGCAATGTCGCCGATAAGCAGGGTTACCGGTTTCCGCAGGCCCTCTGCAAATCCTGCTGCGGTGGAAATGATGCCGTCGATACCGCTGGCACCGCGGTTCATTCCCGTCATGAATGCCGGAAACTGCTGTGCCGTCGCGTACAGATCCATATCCCTGACAGGCATGCTGTTCGAAAGAAACAGGCCTTCGGAGGCGCCGATGCACGCCGATATGATACGGGCGGCAGAAATTTCCGAAACCGGTTTTTCGGGAGAACAGCAGCGTTCGATAACGGCAGACGCCTTCAGGAAGAACTCTTCGTGAAGAGGGAGGCATTTTTCAGGCAAAGGGGGTCGGCACCCCCCGAGAGCTTCGGCCACAAGCGCGGGTGAAGCTTCAATGCTGAGAGTGACGTTGTGGTCGGGGCCATAGCGTCCGGCATGAGGTTTGACGACAATATGGTTTTCCGGATTCCACTGCCGGATGGCAGTGGCCGGCTGCCTTGCGATGAGCGCGCCTCCGAAGTGGATGATGGTGTCGGGCCTGAACTTTTCCGGGAACTGCGATGACTGAAAGGCGAGCTGCAATGGATTGATGGATTCGCATCCAAGACGCAGCCCGGAAGACAGGTCGGCGTAGAGGGGGATGTTGAGCGAACGGGCGAGGTTTCCGACAGCGAGAGCGTCGGCACGGTTGTTGAGTCTTCCCGCTATGAAAAAAGGCAGTCGCGATCCGGCAAGCATGTTCCGCAAGAGGGTGATGCTTTCGTTGTCCGGTACGTTTTCATGGCGTACCGTCGCATTGAGAGGGCCGGATCCGTTGATCCAGCCCGAAACAGGGGCAAGCCAGGGATCGTGCAGGTCGGGATCGAGCGGTTCAAAGGGTTCCCTGAACGGGACATTCAGATGGACCGGACCGGGAAGCGTTCCGGTCGCTCTGGATACCGCATGATCGATCGTTGTGATGATCGACCGGAGCGGTATGTCGGATGAAGGTTCCGGCAGCCGGAAATTCCAGCGGCTGTAGGCGCCGAACATGCCGAATTGCTGGATGGTCTGGTTTGCGCCGGTTTCGAGCAGTTCGAAAGGTCTGTCGGCTGAAAGAATCAGCATGGGAATGCAGTCCGCAGAGGCTTCGACCACTGCAGGGTAGTAATTGGCAACAGCGGTTCCCGATGTGCAGATCAGTATGGCCGGTTTTCCGGTTGCGCGGGCGTGACCAAGCGCAAAAAAACCCGCCGACCGTTCGTCGGGGAATATTTTCCAGGATGTACCGGGATTGCGCGCCGCTGCCACGGTGAGCGGGGTGGAACGGGAGCCGGGAGAGATACAGAAAAATCCGGCTTCGAGCCGGATGAGTTCTTCAACGATGATCCTGCTCCAGAGCGAGGTGATTTCACGGTTATTCATACTCGCGGTCCTGTTATGGCCATGATGTCCCCGATCTTCTGCTCAACCTCCTCCCATTCACGGTCGGGGTCGGAACCTCTGACCAGACCGGCTCCTGAATAGAGGTTCGTGGTGCTTCCGCTGACCAGTGCGGATCGGATGCCGACACAGAACTCGGAACGGTGCCTGCTGATCCATCCGACCGGCGCTGCGTACCAGCCCCGGCAGAACGGCTCTATTTCGAGGATGTGCTGCATCGCCAGTTCTTTCGGAACGCCACCCACCGCAGGGGTCGGGTGCAGCGCCGAAAGCACGGTGCTGTCATTGCAGCATTCAGGTTTCAGGGTCGCCGTACACCGGGTATAGAGGTGGGCAAGACGGTTCAGTTGCAGCACCCTCAGATTTTTCTCCATCTCGATGGACCGGGAAACCGGCTTGAGTTCGGTATATATGGCATCCTTGACAAACCCGTGTTCCCTGACATCCTTTTCGGAGTTGAGCAGCATTTCCGATGCGAGCAGGTCGTTACCGTTGATGGTTTCTTTCAGACAGGTGCCCGCGAGTGCTTCCGTATCGATGACCTGGCCATCCCGGTGATAGAGCCGTTCGGGCGTAAAGCTGATAAATGCGAGGTTTTCTTCCGGTTCAAGGTAGAACCTGTAGGTCGCATTTTTTGGATAGGGATAGCCAATGACGTAAAACAACGGTGAAAAGCTGCCGGTGAATTCGAGGACGGTTCTGCGCGCCAGCATGATCTTGTTCATCGTTCCCGATTCGAACAGCTGCAGTGCCATGTTGCACTGTTGGGTCCACTGTTTCCTGTCCGGAATGCGGGTGACCTGTTTCAGTGCGGGGATGCGAGCGTTCGAAGTGCTTCCGGATGTCTCCAGTGCATCGAGAGCGTCAAGCAGTTTTGCGATTTTTTCCCCGGTATCGGATCCGCTTTCAATCCACAGGTGACAATGGATTTGAAACACGCCATTTTCCGCACTGATCTGTATCAGCGGAAGCACAAATGAGAACGAAGGAAACCTGTTCCAGGTTTCGTCCTGTTTTTCAAGATTGTTGAAGCGAAACCCTCCGATATACCGCGCAGCCGGACTCTTTGCGGCAAGCGTGTTGACCAGCAGTTCGAAACTTTCCCGGTTGGGAGTGCACGAATCCTGCCGGATGCAGTCTGCCGAGCCGACTCCCGCCAGAATGAAATCCTTTTCCCGGTTCATCCAGAACACTTTGGGAAAGAGTTTCTGCGCGTCGAGCCACAGCAGGATATCCGTGAAGAGAAGCTGCTGACTGAACGTGTGGAGACCCGCTCCGGGGATGCCTGAGGCATGGGTATATTCTTGTATTTCCTTACGGAGTGCGGCAACAGCTTTCTCTATCGGCAGCGGTTCCTCATCAGGTACTATAATGTTCTGCTGTTCACTCATAAGCATTGATCATGCCATTATGCATCCATGTGTTGCTCCGGTCTCATGAAAGCACCCTTTTCTGCGTTTTTGTACCCCTGCCGGAGGTCCGCTTCATGCCGTCAGTCTCATTCATGCATCATGGCACTCCGGTTCCCTGCATTTTTCAGGCCGCACCTGCACTGTGCCGATTACGGCTTCCTTGCTTCTTTCCTGTTGAAATGGTTTTTCAGAGAGACCGCAAGATAATTGTTTTTCCTTACAAGAAACTCATAAATTTCTTCCGCTTCGGCGGTTCTTCCGGTGCGCAGGTAACAGACCCCGAGGTTGTAGTAGGCCTCTTCAAACGAAATACTGTTCACGATGGCCGTGCGGTATGCAGCGATGGCCCTGTCGTACTGCTGCATCTGCAGAAACACGTTGCCGAGGTCGTAGTTTCTGAGGGAGTCATCCGGCGCAAGCTTCTGGTACCTTGTGAAATAAACAAGCGCTTCCGGATAGTCCCTCTGGTTGAAATACGTTGCACCGAGTGCCTGAAGGGCTTTGTCGAGGCCAGGATCAACCTCAAGCGCCTCCCGGTAGGCGTCCTGCGCATTTCGGTATTGCTGGTTACGGGCATAAGCGTTTCCAAGGCGGAACCATGCCTCGGCATCACCGGAGTTTTTCCAGGCCAGTTGCTGCAGATCGCTGATCTCCTTTGAGACCGGCTCCGAACATGAGGAATAAACAGCAAGTCCGGCAAGCAGGAGGAGGACGGAAAACAGTCTTACGGCTCTCCTGAAATGTTTTCGTACATGAATCATAGAAAATTAATATAATTACTCACTGAGTTATCTGCCAATCCCTGTTACAACGACGGCAAACGCTCAATCATTTCCTGTCAATCATTCCGGTTCGGAATTATGAAAAAAGAGTTCAGGGTTTCAGGTTTGCGCTGCCCCAGTTGTGAAAGGCTCGTCGAGGAGGCGCTTGGGGAACTTGATGGAGTCGATCTGGTGAAGGCGTCCCATGCCGAAGGTGTCGTCGAGGTTGACTATGATCCTGAAATGATCAGTCCCGCCGCCATCGGAGCACTGATCGAGGAACAGGGGTTCAAGGTGCTCTTGTAAACAGTCTAAACAAACAGTCATGGCATGTGAAAAATCAGGCCGGCTTGCGGTGCTCATCGATGCCGACAATACCCAGCCCTCCATCATCGAAGGCATTCTTTCGGAAATCGCCCAGTACGGGACGGCAAGTGTCCGGAGAATATACGGAGACTGGACCTCCACGGCCCTGAAAAGCTGGAAGGAACTGTTGCTTCAGCACTCGATCCAGCCGATCCAGCAGTTTGGATATACGAAGGGGAAGAATGCCACCGACAGTGCGATGATCATCGATGCCATGGATCTGCTCTATACCGGCAAATTTGACGGTTTCTGCATTGTCTCCAGCGACAGCGATTTCACGAAGCTCGCATCGAGGCTGAGGGAGTCCGGGCTGACGGTTTATGGTTTCGGTGAAAAAAAGACCCCTTCGCCCTTTGTTTCAGCATGTGACAAGTTCATTTATACCGAACTGCTCAGGGCGAAAATCAATGAAAACGAGGTCATCGTCAAGAAAACCGCAGCCGAAATGAAAATGGACAGCCGTCTGGTCAGGCTGCTCAGAAACGCAGTCGAATCCTCTTCCGACGAAAGCGGATGGGCACACCTGGCCACGCTCGGCGCAACGATTGCCAAGCAGCAGCCGGAATTCGATCCCCGCAATTACGGTTATGGAAAACTCGGGGAGCTGATCAGGGCCACTACGCTGTTCGAGGTGAACGAGCGTCTGATCGGTGAAGGACCTTCAAAAGCCATCTATGTCAGGGATAAACGCAAAAAAAACGAATTATGAGACGCCCCCATCGTGCATTTTTTTTCGTTTCCGGCAGGGTTCCGGGGTTTTTGCCGCTTCTTGCGCTGCTTGCCGTTCTCTGGACAGGAGTGCCTCTCTCCGCCGCCGATATCCCCGGGTCGAAAGACACTCCCTTTCTGAAGCGGTTTGCCGGATCGGAAATTATCGGATACCAGGTGAAAAGTTTCGACGAATACGAACTGCAGACTTCCACCTTCGTCCGCTACAATCTTGAAACAAAAAAAAGGGAGTTCGCCCGTCCGCCGCTGAAGCCCGAAGGCCGGTTGACGAGAATCTGGTATGAGGCAGCCGGAGACACCGGTGCGCTTGAAGTGTACAGAAACTACCTGAACGAGCTCCGTTCGAAAGGCTTCGTCATCCTTTACGATTCCCGCAAGGATCCCGGAGCCACAAAGTGGACGAATTACCTCGCTCCTTTCGGAAATGCCGATCTGACGACCAACAGAAGCAACTATGTTTTTTTCGCCGCCGAAAAAAACGGCATCTGTGTCGCGAGCGCAAAAAAGAAGCGCCCTGAAGGGGATGTCTATGTTTATCTTACCGTTATCGAATGGGGCAGGGACGACCGGGTTTACAAGGCCAGGCGCGGGGCCTATGCCGCTGTTGATATGGTCGAAACCCGTCCCATGCAGCAGAAGATGGTGACGGTCAGTGCCGACGAGATGTCGCAGGCCATCGTATCGACCGGCAGGGTATCGCTGTACGGCATCTTTTTCGATACCAACCGTTCCGAGATCAAGCCGGCATCGAAGCCGGCTCTTGCAGAGATCGCAAAACTCCTGAAAAAACAGCCTGCACTTAATCTGCATGTCGTGGGACATACCGATAATACCGGCGGCTATGCATTCAATACCGCACTCTCGAAACGGCGTGCCGATGCCGTGGTGGGCGCACTTCACAAAGAGTACGGAATAGCACTGTCCCGCCTGACAGCAAACGGTGTAGCTTATCTTGCTCCGGTTGCCCCGAATACGACCGAGGCCGGAAAGGCGAAAAACCGACGTGTGGAACTGGTGCCGAGATAGAGCCTGCCGGCGATTGCGGTGAAGGGAAATGAGAAAAGCCCTGAAGATCAGGGCTTTTCTTTGCGGAGCTGACGGGACTCGAACCCGCGACCTCCTGCGTGACAGGCAGGCGCTCTAACCAAACTGAGCTACAGCTCCTTGCTGATGAGTTGTAAATGTAGATAACCAGGGATTTTTATCCAAAAAGTTTTTTCCTTTTTTTGTGTTTATATTAACCGCTTTACGTGGCTTGCTGATCTTCCGAGGGAGTGGTCCGACCTGCCTGTACTTCCGGGTTTTTCCGTGCCTGTAAAGCGCTGTATCTGTTGCCGGATAACGATTGTTATCATCAGGCTGGGGGGGATGGGGTTATGAGCCATGAGTTTTGTAACTTTGCCTTGAGGGTTTTGACCCGGATTTCCGGAAATGCAGCAGGCTGGCCTCTCCGCCGGGATTTACTTCAATCTTTAACGTACTACAGTCATGACGGTTACAGATACCAGAAACTCTCTGACCATTGTCGATAACCGGACAGGGAAAACCTATGAAGTTCCGATCGAGAACGGATCGGTCAATACCATGGACCTCCGCAAGATCAAGGTTTCAGATGAGGATTTCGGACTGCTGGGCTACGATCCGGGGTATTTGAACACCGCATCCTGTAAAAGCCGGATCACCTTCATTGACGGAGACAAGGGCATACTGCGATACCGCGGTTACCCCATCGAACAGCTTGCAGAGAAAAGCACCTTTCTTGAAACTGCATACCTGCTTATCAAGGGGGAATTGCCCGATAAGGAGCGGCTTGCGGTATGGACGTACAATATCCGCCATCACACCATGACCCATAACAATATCGTCAAGTTCATGGACGGATTCCGTTACGATGCCCATCCGATGGGTATACTGGTCGGGACGGTCGGGGCGCTTTCGACCTTTTACCGTGATGCGAAGGATATCGGAAGCGAAGATTCCAGGAAATTGCAGGTCCGCCGCCTTATCGGCAAGATTCCCACGCTTGCAGCCATGAGTTTCCGCCACAGCATGGGCTTTCCCTATGTGCTGCCTGATAATGAACTGAGCTATGCGGGTAACTTTCTTTCGATGATGTTCAAGATGACCGAACTTCGCTACAAGCCGAATCCGGTGCTTGAACATGCTCTCGATGTTCTGTTCATTCTGCATGCCGATCACGAGCAGAACTGTTCGACCAGCTCCCTCAGGGCGGTCGCCAGCTCGGGCGTCGATCCTTTTTCAGCTATTGCCGCCGGGTGTGCCGCATTGTACGGGCCGCTGCACGGTGGTGCAAACGAGGCGGTCATCAGGATGCTCATGAAGATCGGTTCGATCGACAAAGTCCCCGAGTTCATCAAGTCGGTCAAGGAAGGGGAGGGGCGTCTGATGGGCTTCGGTCACAGGGTGTACAAGAATTACGACCCGAGAGCGAAAATCATCAAGGATATCGCGTTCCAGGTGTTCGAGGAAACCGGCCGGAATCCGTTGCTCGATATTGCGCTCGAACTTGAAAGAATTGCGCTTGAGGATGATTATTTCGTCAGCCGCAAACTCTATCCCAACGTCGATTTCTATTCCGGTCTCATCTATCAGGCAATGGGATTTCCCATGGACATGTTTCCGGTGCTTTTTGCCATCGGACGCGTTCCGGGATGGCTTGCGCAGTGGATAGAACATGTCAAGGATTCCGAACAGAAGATTGCCCGGCCCAGGCAGATATATCTTGGCGAGGATCAGCGGGATTACATTGCCATGGAAGATCGCCCGAAAATCCGTCTCGACGAACAGATGGCCGTCATTTGCAGACTCTGATTTTTTCAAGAACAAATTTCACAATCCATGTCCGTTACCCGGGAAGATGTCTCCTATATCGCCGGTCTTGCCCGGCTGCAGTTCAGTGACGAAGAAATGGTGACCATGACCACCGAGCTCAACAGCATTCTCCACTATGTGGAAAAACTCAATGCATTCGATACCGAAGGAGTTGTGCCGCTCAGCGGTATCCATGATCAGACCAATGTGCTGAGGGAGGATGTCGCAAGAGGTTCGATTTCCACGGAACTTGCCTTGCAGAATGCTCCGGACAGGCAGGACCGTTTCTTCAGGGTTCCGAAAGTTCTCGGTTAGGGTGCGGTTTTCGGAGAAGGCCGGGGGTGTGCTTTTCCCTGTGAAAGTCCAGCCGAGATCTTCCAGGAGCCTGGTGTGCGGAGTGTATGACGGGGGCCTGAAAGTCGCTCTGAAAGCCGCCCCGGTCGACGATGCTGCCAACCGGGAGTGCTGCCGCCTTCTGTCCGGGCTGTTCGGTGTCCCGCCATCCCGGACGAGCATAGCCGCAGGGAAGAGTTCCAGGAACAAGACCGTAAGGGTCGAGGGCATCACGGCAGCCGATGCGGCAAGGATTCTGCAACATATGATGGAGGCAGGGTGAGGGCTGTTGTCCAGCGGGTGGTTTCGGCTTCGGTCGCTGCGGGCACCGACCGGCTTGTCCGCATCGGTCCCGGTCTGCTCGTGCTGCTTGGCGTGGCCCCGGAAGACGATGACCTGGATGCTGCATGGATGAGCCGAAAAATTACGTATCTGCGTCTGTTTGATGATGCTGCCGGCAAAATGAACCTCTCGGTACGGGATACTGGTGGAGGCATTCTCGTGGTTTCGCAGTTTACCCTTTATGGAGACGCAAGCCGGGGGAACCGCCCCGGTTTTTCCGGTTCCGCCGGCTTTGATGCGGCACGCCCGCTCTATGAATCCTTTGTGCGGTTCACCGGGCAGCAGCTCGGCAGGCCGGTCATGACGGGGTGGTACGGTGAAGCCATGCAGGTAAGCCTGGTCAACGACGGTCCCGTAACCCTGATTCTCGATACTCCCCGACGCTGATGAATGCCGTTATCCTGATTCCCGCCCGGCTTGGTTCGAGCCGCTTGCCAGGAAAGATGCTGGCCGATCTGGAGGGCGAACCGCTGATCGTACGGACCTGGCGACAGGCCATGCAGTCGCGGTATGCCGCAAGGGTCGTCGTTGCCACCGACAGCCATGAAATTGCCGGAACGCTGGAGGCTTATGGCGCCGAAGTGGTGATGACCTCTCCGGATGCGCGTTGCGGCACCGAGCGGATCGCCGAAGCTGCAAAGGGTATCGATGCCGATGTGTTCGTGAACCTGCAGGGCGACGAACCGCTTATCGGTCCCCGTAATATCGATCTCTGCCTGGAGCCTTTTCTCGACCCGCATCCTCCCGACTGCTCAACGCTTGTCTATCCTTTGCCATCCGATGACCGCACGCAGATCGAGGATCCCAATATCGTCAAGGTGGTCATGAACCATACCGGCAACGCGCTTTATTTTTCAAGGAGTCCGGTGCCCTTTCAACGGGAGGTGTATGCCGCAACCCGGTTCTACCGCCACATAGGGCTCTATGCGTTCAGTGCCGAGGTTCTGCAGCGTTACGCAGCCCTTCCTCCCTCCATGCTTGAACTGGCCGAATCGCTTGAACAGCTTCGGCTTCTTGAAAACGGTTTCAGCATCCGGTGCGTCACCACTACCGTCGATCATCCCGGGGTCAATACGGCAGAGGATCTCGAACTGGTGCGCCGTATCCTCAGGGAAGGGATTTCCCGGTGACGGTTGTCGTGACGGTGCCGTCATGAAAAAGAATCTCCGTCCGGTCTGAAAGTTCCAGATCGCATGCACCGGTGATGAATTGTCCGCCTTTTTTTACCAGCGCATAGCCCCGTTCAAGAGTTTTCCGGTAATCGAGCAGCGTAAGATGCTGATTGAACAAGGTGAACTCCGCGGCTTTCTGCACCCATTTTCTCTGGACCGATCGGGCAAGCTGTTCCGGAACCCGGTCGAGTTGCTCATGCAACTGTTGGAGTTGCATGAGCGGACGATTGAACGCATAGCTGTTCTGCAGTGAATCGATCTCCATTTCCGCACCGTCAAGTTTCGACAGCACGATAGTGCGCTGCCGGCTCATGAGGTTCTCGATTGTGTTCAGAAGCTCGATCCTGTCGGGTACGGCAAGCTCGGCGGCAATCGAAGGGGTTCCTGCGCGCAGGTCTGCCACCATGTCCGCAATGGTTATGTCGGTTTCGTGGCCTATGGCGCTGATGACGGGAAGAGATGAACGGTAGATCGCATCGGCCACGATTTCCTCGTTGAACGCCTGCAGATCCTCCGTGGATCCACCGCCGCGGGCAACGATTACGATATCTGCCCGGTGCCGGGGGTTCGCGGCGCTGTTGAAGTAATCTATTCCCCTGACAACATCACGCGCGGCATCCGTTCCCTGGACCTTTACCGGATAAAGCAGGATTTGCGCAGCCGGAAAGCGTCGTTCGATCACATTGCCCATATCCTCGATGACCGCTCCGGTCGGAGAGGTGATGATGCCGATGGTCCGGGGTATCCGGGGCAGTTTCCTTTTTCTTTCCGGATTGAAATAACCGGCTTTTGCGAGTTTCCGGAGCAACAGTGCGAATGCCTCCTGCTGCTGGCCTTTACCGGCTTCGGTGACGGACGAGCAAATCAGCTGATATCTTCCGGCAGGAGGATAGACCTCCAGACGTCCTTCCGCGATAATTTCCATGCCATCCCGCAAGGCAATGCCGATACGGTTTCCGGTGTTTTTCCAGATAACCGCAGGTATCTGGGAGTGTTCGTCCTTGAGGGTCAGGTAGCTGTGGCCGGAACCATGCCGCTTGAAATTAGAGATTTCCCCTTTAACCCTTACGAGTGGAAAAAGTTGTTCAAGTTCGGTTTTGATCTGTGCGGTCAGTTCGCTGACTGAAAATACGATGTTACTCATCGATCCGATTCGGGAATGGTTGCAAAAACATCTTCAACATAGATAGCAAAAACCCGCCAGAATCGGCAGTTTTTCCGGAGCTGTTTCAGCGTTGCCCTTTCAGCGGCGGGGTGTGATTTACCGGCGATATGTTATATTATTGCCCATGAACACTTCCGGCACCATCCATCATTGTCAGCGATGAAAATCCGAACCGGAAACACCCTTGCTCCATCCGATGCCGCAGAAAGCACCGAAATGGCGGAGCGTTATCTTCCTGCGCTTTCCGGAGCGATGAGTGCCGAACTGCTTGAGAACGGCTCGGTCGGGGTAGGCGGACTCGGCGTGTTTTCTCTCAGGCACTATCCTGCCGAACGCCGTTCGGAAAAAGACGGCACCCGGTATCTTCCTCCCGGAAACAGGGTTGTTTTTCAGAAGCGAGCTTTCGATACCGGTGCGTTCGTGACGATGCTCGTTTCCAGAATGCAACTCGATCCTCGGAAAGCCGAAGAGATCGCCTCTTTTGTAACAGGGCTTTTTAAAGACCGGTGTCTGCAGCAAAAGGAGGTTGTCTTTCCCGGTTTCGGCAGGATTTTTTTTGAAAAAAACCGTACCTGCCGATTTGAAGCCGACAAGGCGTTTGAAAATCTTCTGAACAGCGAATACCGGGATCTCTCGGCTATCCGGCTCTCTTCCGTCGAACCTGCCGATCGAGGTGTCAGGAAGTATGTTTTTCCTGCTCTTCTGGTTGCCGCGTTCATGCTTGTGATTGCAGGCGCACTGTATTTTGCCGGTCGCCCTGAACCGGACGATGCGTTTTCTTCAGCTCCACGTTCCAAAGCTGTCAGGGAGGAATTGCCGAAACCGCAACCGGTTTCCGGCATTCGGAACGAAGGGGATGTCGGGAAAACGGTCCTGCCGTCGGGGGTGGTTCTTGAACAGGGAGAGTATTCGGTTGTGCTGGCAACTTTCCGGATGGAGCGGACAGCACGGCAGGAACTGAAAAAAGCGAGAGTGCCGGGTGTTCCGGTTTTTATCTGGCCGGTCACCGGTGACGGGAAAAGATATTTCCGGCTGGCTGCCGGAAGGTTCAATACTGCCGGAGCAGCCGCTGTCTGGATGGATTCCTCCGGGATCGGCCGGGACGGCAAGGCCTATATTCAACAAGCAAAGAGGAGGGTTGTACCGTATGGAGAAGAAGGGTTGTAACCATCTTCATCCCCAGTCAATGTGCCCTGCATTCGGAGGTTTGCGGGTACTGATGAGAATCGATGGCGTCCAGGTTTGCCTGGTTGCCGATCAGGGTTGTGCATACGGGTTGACCTTTGTTTCCCATTTCTATGCGGCCCGAAAGTCCGTTGTGACCCCCGAGCTCATGAATGTGCAGATTTCCGGGGGTACCATGATCGACGACCTCCGAAGAACAATCGAGGAAATCGCTGTGGACCCGGGGGTGAAGTTCATTCCCGTTGTCAGCACCTGTGTTGCTGAAACCGCAGGTATAGCCGAAGAACTGCTTCCCCGGAGAGCAGGCAATGCCGATGTCCTGCTGGTTCGTCTGCCGGCCTTTCAGCTACGTACCCATCCGGAGGCGAAGGATGTGACGGTTGCGACACTGCTTCGTCGTTTTGCATCGCCGGGCGTCGGCAAAAAGAAAAAAACACTGGTGATTCTCGGGGAAATCTTTCCGGTTGATGCCATGACTATCGGCAGTGTGCTCCAGAAAATCGGTGTCGAGTCAGTTATCGCCCTGCCCGGTACGGCTCTTGATGACTATATCGATGCGGGCCATGCCGAAGCGTGCGCCGTGCTGCACCCCTTTTACGGACAGACTGCAGGGTTTTTCCTGGAAAACGGGGTGAAAATCGTTACCGGCAACCCGATCGGTGCCAATGGAACCGCCGAGTGGATAAAGCGGGTCGGCGAGGCTCTCGATCTCGATTCCGCACTTGTCGCCCAGGTTGCCGAAGAGGAGCGTCAGAAAGCCCGCGAGGTGATGGCGCGGTTCAGCGCTCTTGAAGGAAGCGTTATCGTCGCTGGCTACGAAGGCAACGAGTTGCCCGTCGTGCGCCTGCTGCTCGAAGCCGGTCTCGAGGTGCCCTACGCCTCCACCTCGATTGCCCGAATGCCCCTTGGCGAGGATGACCACAAGGTGCTCTCCGCATTTGGCACTGAAATCCGCTACCGGAAATTTCTCGAGGAGGATATCGACGCAGTGATGCGATACAAACCCGATCTGGTGATCGGCACCACTTCGCTCGACAGTTTCGCCAAGGAACAGGGCATTCCGGCTATCTACTATACCAACAACATTTCCGCCAGGCCGCTGTTTTTCGCTGCCGGAGCGGCTACCGTACTCGGCATGGTGAGCGGCCTGCTTGCCCGGAAGGAGGTGTTCCGCTCGATGAAGGAGTATTTTACCTCCTGATCGATTCTGCCGGGAACCCGGCCGTTTTTCGTCGGTGAGCCCTGCGGAAAATATGTTGGATTACCTCGTTAAAATTGACATCTTTTTGTCTGCTCAATGGGGTCCGCTTTTTCTGGAGTCACTGGTATACTTTCCCCGGAATACTCAATCAGTCCAACCGTTCCGCAACATTGTTTCTGACAGCATGCCCTTGATAGCGATGCACCTGACCTTCGCTTTTTACAATTTCACCGGAATAGTCAACACCTTCTTAGTAATACTGCCGAATGTACCCGAACGCCTTGTCGAACAACTCCTGGTCTTTGACCTGGTATTTTACGTAGATGACTTTACGCAGAGCCTTCTGGACTTCCCGTTCTCCGGCTTTGGTGTTTTGCCAGCCGGGAAAGCGTACCATTCTGACGATTTCATCGATGTCAGTTACAATCCGCTCGACCACGACAGGCACGTTACCGTTTTTCACTTCTGCGAACAGCTCTGTCAGGGCAGCTTTGGCTTTTGATTGTTCATCGACGGGATCAACCTGCTTTTCAGCCTGCACCACCTCTCTGGCGAGAGTCAGCAGTTCTTTGAGGAAATCGAGACTGTGAAGCAATCCAGCTTCGTGCCGTTGTCTGAGCATTTCCAAACGTTCTCCGAGAGCGATGAACTCAGGATTGTCCTTGTGCCGCCGCAACCGGGCAACGAGTTTGATTTCGATCTCTTTCGATTTTTTCCCCGGCTCACGAGTATTAAGAAACTCTTCGAGCACTTCAGCATCCATGACCAGCGTTTCGAGATCATCCCGTACCGTCTCCAGATGCACGTTTTCATGCACCAGCTCGACAGTTTTTGCTCCAAGAGCATGCCAGAGCAGCTTACCATTACCGCTCGGCGGTTTGACTGATTCATACACCTGAGCCAACCACCGGTAATCGATCTCATAATGCCTGAGACATGGGTCAGGCGACAGTGCCTCCCACAACCGGGATAGCACCGAAAATTCAGCAGCAAACCGGTCACGGGTTTCATTGTTAGGCAGGCAATCCTGTGCGGCAATCAATCCCTCGTAACCGCCAACAGTGCGATCAACATCAGGGAAAAATGACAGACACTTCGTCATGCTGTGCGGCAGCGCTTTTTTGAGTTGGTCCAGATTGGTGATAACTTTCTGCACTGCCTTTTCATCGAAATCAAGTGCCTCAGCCACATCGTCGAAAATACCCAGGTAATCGACGATCAAGCCATGCGTCTTGCCGGGATAAACCCGATTGGTGCGACAGATAGCCTGCAAAAGGCTGTGATCCTTCATCGGTTTGTCCAGATACATCGTCTGGAGAATAGGAGCATCGAAACCGGTCAACAGCTTGGAGGTGACGATGAGAAATTTGAGCGGATCGCTCGAATCCCTGAATCGGTCAAGCTGCTTTTCCTCTTCATCCTTGGTAAGCTTCCACTCTGCATACTCATCAGATTTTCCACCTTGTGTATGCATAACGATGGCGCTGGCATCAGGGCCGATCAGTTCATCCAGAACCTTCTTGTACAGAACGCAACACTCACGATCAAAGGTCACGATTTGCGCCTTGAAGCCGTTCGGCTCGACCTTCTCCTGATAATGCTTCACGATATGCTTGCAGATAGCGTTCACCCGTGCCGGAGCCTTGATCAGAACAGCCATTTTTGCCGCTCTTTTCGCCAAATCATCACGATCATCGTCGTTGAGTTCATCGGTCATTTGGGCATACGCTTCGTCAATCGCCTCCCGGTTGATATGCAGTTTCACATCGACTGCCTCGAAATGCAGTGGCAAGGTGGCCTTATCACGAATCGACTCCTGAAACGAGTAGCGACTCATGTACCCTTGCTCATCCTCGTCAGCTCCGAAGGCCCAGAAGGTGTTCCGATCCCGTTTGTTGATCGGCGTTCCCGTCAGTCCAAACAGGAATGCATGCGGCAGAGCCTCGCGCATCTTGCGCCCCAGATCGCCCTCCTGGGTTCGATGCGCTTCGTCCACCATCACAATGATGTTCGAGCGATCGTTCAGGCGTCCGTCGGCTTCGGCAAACTTGTGGATAGTGGTGATGATGATCTTCCGTGTGTCGGCGGCCAGAAGACTTTGCAGCTCCTGCCGAGTTGATGCTCCAACCATGTTCGGAATATCAGCGGCGTTGAATGTAGCGGTAATCTGGGTATCGAGGTCGATACGATCCACCACGATGATCACCGTAGGATTACCAAGCTTGTCGTGCATCCTCAGCTTCTGCGCGGCAAATACCATCAGAAGCGACTTGCCGGAACCCTGGAAATGCCAGATCAGCCCTTTTCGGGGATTACCCTTGACCACGCGGGCCACCATCAGGTTGGCGGCCTCATACTGTTGGTAGCGACAGATAATTTTGATCCTTCGATGCTTCTTGTCGGTTGCGAAGAGGGTGAAATTCTGCAAAATATCCAGAATGATTGCGGGCCTGAGCATACTTGCAATCGTTCGTTGCACACTCGACAGATTCCCTTCTTTCACGCCTCCATGATCCTCCTTCACGCCATCGCCATACCACGGCCCCCAAATATCGACTGGCATACGCACCGATCCGTATCGAAAACACTTGCCTTCCGTTGCGAAGGAAAACACGTTCGGAACAAACATCTCAGGGACACTCCGCTCATAGCCGTTGTGTATGTCGCTGGCTGCATCAACCCAGGTCACTGCCGGACGTACCGGTGTTTTGGCCTCTCCTATGACCAGAGGTAACCCGTTGACCAGCAGAACAATATCAAACCGGCGACCGCCTTCCTTAACAGGATAAACCCACTGACTCGTCACCACATAGTCGTTGTTGTCGAGTTCTTCGAAATCGATCAGCTTTACCTGAGTGTGTTCACCCTTCTCTCCAAACGGCATGGACTTCTCGCCCCGCAGCCATTCAGCAAACATTTCGTTAGCCCGAACCAGACCCTCGCTTTGAACCGAGAGAGGAATGGTACGCAGGCGATAGATCACTTCGTCAGCTCGCTCAGGCTGAGTCTTGATTTCCGGGTTCAGGCGGATGAGTGCGTCACGCACCATCGACTCGACGAATACATCGGAATACTCCCTCCCCAACGATTCCACAGGCACGAAACGCCAGCCTTTTAGCTTTCCAGCATATCTTGAAGATTCTTCAGCAACGACGCTCTCAGGAACACCACTGCTGAGAGTATCGAGCACCATCTGCTCGACAGTGTTCTCTTCGTTGAAAAGAGCCATTATCACGACCTCCGACTGACTGATTTTGCAATTTTTGCCGGGCTAACCGTATTCTCGAAAATCTGTAAAGGTATCCCGATGCTATCTGATATATGTCTGGCGTGCCGTTCCTCTGCATCCTGAAAGGCGGAAATAAATTCAGGAGTCCACTCTCTCCCATCACGAATCTCCAATCGGCTTGCAATTTCTGCTGGATCACCCTTGAAAAGAATCAGGTGGGTTAGCTGCATTTTCTGAAAAACGCTACAGTCTATCGGCTCAATATCCTCTTGACTATTAATCAACGTAAAATGACCATCAAGAAGAAATCGGCAATGCTGCTGTTTTTCCAATGCGAGCTGTTCAACAAGCGCGACCTGGTTGCTTGAGACATTTTTAACTCGCTTGTTTGTGTCTGTTCGACATCCATATGCAGAGATTAAAGAACTGGCAGTGACACAATGATAGCCAAGAGGTTCAAAGGCCTTGCGGCATATGGTCGTTTTGCCAACCCCATGAATTCCCCCAACGAAAATCAGTGAGGATGGATTTGAAGGAGCAACAGACAGCTTGTTAAAAATCTTCTCCGTATCGTCATCATTCAGGTAACAAAATGACTGGGGAGGAACCTTGGAGCTGGAAAGTGCTACAAGTTCAAAAGATTCGGTCAATTCATACACATTACCCAACGCAAAGCAACTGGCACTCTTTCGGCCTGTGAAATAATCTCTGTAATATTTGCGGGTAATACCCGCCCCATAACCGGTATCACTCCATATCCTGCTTGGAGGCCCATCAAGCCGACCGGCCACGTCAGCGACTGCAACGACCTTTTTCACTGGTTGTGTGCAGTAAAAAACCAAATGCGAAACGCTCTGGCTTGGCATCACCTTACGATACTCGAACACCTTGTCACCGGATAGAATCTTGGCCAAATGTTCATAATAAATTGAAATCAGTACAGCTTTACTCATTAACTATAGCCCCCTGCGAAGCAATGCAGATATTGTTCATGTGAAATTTTTCGGATACTCTGAATCGGCCCTCTGACACCAGCGTCAACGAGCGAACGTTGGCCAACAGGAGAAAAATCACGAATAAAACGAAAAAGGATTACTAAAGTTTCTTTCTGAAGCCATTCCCCGATCTCCGCCTGTGAGTAAACCGTACGTTTAGACACCAAAGGCAACACCCTCTCAATATCCTGCCCACGATAGGTCTGCTCAACGACCCCCATGCATTCGACACTTTTTCGATCATGGGTTCTATAAAAAAACAAGAGGTCACCAGTTTTTATCTGCGTTGTATTCGCGTGACAGATATATGCTTTTTTTATTGTGTTAGATTGTGGATTGTATAAACTTGCATCTTGTGAAAACAGACTACTGGCCAGATCGCTGGTATCGGCAAACAGGTCATTGTGATATTGGGGCTGTATCGGAATAATGAACTTGCCGACTTCAACCTTGTCCAGGTAATGAGGGTAATAGGCGACTGCATAGGCCAAGGGAGAGGTGTCGGTCAGCAAAGAATCTGGCGCTGACATTTTTTTCAGGTAAACATCGTCACGATCACGATATTTGCCCGCAAGCTCAAAACCATAGTCCTGACAGAGTGACACCAGCAAGTCCTGTTCACTACCAAAGGTATGGAGATAGACATATGGGATATGATGCCCAACAGCATATTTGAATGCTGAAAAAAGGAGGCGCTCACCGAGTTTACGGCCACGAACACTCTCACCAACCTTAAACGTGCACAACTTCAAAGCAATGCCATCCAACGGGGCACCACCATCTACGATTACCTCACGTTCTTCCTCCTTATAAATGCAAATAGCTTGCAGGGTATCGCCATCACTGATGCACCAGGCTTTTCGGTGTTCTTGAGCCTTTTCCCAGTACCAATCGTTAAACCCATTATAACCCTCGCGCAAGGAGTCAAAAAAAGACTGGCGGACATCAAATTCATGAAGGTATCGCTCTTCGATGCCAAAAGGCGGCGGATGTTCTATTGATGATTGTGACCGGAGAAAAGCCAGAAACTGTTCAAGGTGGTGTACTTGCTCCTGAACCTGAGCTGCCCTTGCTTTCCTATGGATGCCATTATCATCTGTGACGAGGAAGTGAACCGCTCCCCGGCACAAAGCATGGAGGAGCAGATTATCGATCCGGTCATTATCACAGCTTTGCCGCCATCCATATTCTTTCAAAGATTCTTCAGATAGCGTAGGAGGTGAAGGGATCTCTTGATACTGGTTCAATCGCGACAGGACGATGTTTCGTCTGTTTT
>VGMX01000031.1 GCA_016866305.1 Chlorobiota bacterium
AGAGGTGCTTCCAGGGGGCTTTTAAGCCCAAAATGTGTCAAAGAACGGTGTTTTTTAGGATCGACTACGAGCTTTCCGGCTGACTCAAGTACAGAGATATATCAAAACTCAATAAATCGAGGTTCCCTACCTTCATGGCCAACGGCTATCTTGACCTCGGCGTGCCCATGAGTCCCGTAACTCCCTATGTCACTGCAGGTATCGGCATGGCCGATGTGAGGGCCGAAGGACTGGGTTTCGCTGACGACAGCAGCACGGTTCTGGCCGGCCAGGTCGGCATAGGAGCAGGATTCAGCATCGCTCCGATGGTGACGCTGGATGCGAAGTACCGTTATATGATCGCCGCAGATGCGGAATTCGACGATGACGTCGAAATCAGCGTCGACAGCCACAACGTGATGCTCGGTCTCAGGGTAGGCCTCTGAATCCCGGCATCAGCATGACACTGCAAAAGCCCGTCTGCAAGGACGGGCTTTTTTATCCTCCCTGAACACAGCCAACCCTTTCCGTTATGGCCGCAAACACACTGTCGCTGACCATCCTGTCGGACAACAACGCCGCTGCATGCTGCACCGCTGAACACGGCTTTTCACTCCTTGCCGAAACGGGGGAAAACACCATCCTTTTCGATACCGGCAGGGAAAACGTGCTGCTTTCGAATGCCTCATCGCTCGGCATCGATCTTTCACAGGTCCGGCAACTGATATTGAGTCACGGGCATTACGACCATACGGGAGGCGTCACCGATGTGCTCGGCATTGCATCCGCCCTTTCCGTCTATATGCATCCGGCAGCATTCCAGAAGCGTTTCAGCATCCGCGACGGCATGCCCAGTCCGGTGAACATGCCCGAACATGCCCGTTCTGCCCTGAAATCGATACCGGGAGAAAGGATACATCTGGTTGAACAGCCCGCCGTGCTTTCCTACGGTGCAGGCATCACCGGCCCCGTTCCGCGGCGCACCGATTTCGAGGATACCGGTGGCCCGTTCTATATGGACAGCGAAGGAACCATACCCGACCCGATCGGCGACGACCTTTCGATCTGGTTTGAAACCAGGGACGGACTGGTGCTCATAACCGGCTGCTGTCACGCGGGCATCGTCAACACCCTGCGCTACGTCGTCGAACTGACCGGCACCTCGCGCATCGCCGCCATCATAGGAGGATTCCACCTGTCGGCTGCCTCCCCGGAACGTCTTACCCGGACGGTCGAAGCACTCAGCGCTTTTGATATCAGCCGCATCATCCCCTGCCACTGCACGGGTGAGCATGCGACAACCTACTTCCGCCGCAACCTGCACTGCCCCGTTGAACCCGGTTACGCAGGCATGCGCCTTGAGTTCCCGGCATAAGCACTGTCAGCTCAGCCGGTAATCGTGGATGTCGAGATGAATCAGCACCGGCCCTCCGAGCGCCCTGCCTTTCGGCCCCCTCGGGGTCACCCTCCTGACCGAAGGATACAGGAGACCTGCGCTGTTGCGGGTGTGCTGCAGCACGACATTGGATGCACGAGCCAGAGGACTGATGATCTCTGCGGTATAGTCGTGCTGCAGTAGAAGGCCGGTCGTGCAGTCGAAACGGAACCGCTGCATGCGGCTGTGGGTAGGCAGCGTGTCCGGAAAACGCGCCTCCAGCAAACCCGGTTCGAGCTCCGTCCAGGCGATCCCTTCATGCATCAGGAGGGCGGGCAGCGTGAAGTAGTTCCATGAAGCGTAGTTGGCGAAATAGCTCATGTCGAGGTCGTCCCACCACAGCAGGCGTCTTCCGATCCTGAAGTGATCCCGTGCACTCCTGCGCTCCGAAACCACCCTGCCGTTTTCATCTTCCAGGCGGACATCATGACCGTCAAGAACTCCCGTAACGCCGGGGTTCCGCCCGATCGGGGTCAATGCCGAAAACGGTTTGTGGACGCTTTCAACGATACGGACGTGACTGAAAAACGGCCTTCTTTTGAGAATGAACGCCAGTCCCCGAGCACTCACTTCGGCATGGAGCGTGGAGGCGTTCCGCCAGAGCCCGGCGCCGCCATACGCCGCAACTGCTCTTTCGGCTGTTTCTGTCAGGTGCATGGACTCTCTCCGGTTCGGTTTTCAGGACACTCCCCTGATGGGTGAGCTTCCTGCGGGGAGATGGTCACTCCCCCTGCTTCTCGGTCAGGTACTTCCAGTACTTCATGGGCATGTTGGACTTCTGCAGACCCGGATTCTTGCGGTCGGCAATGGCGATGGTGCGAAAGAATGCCTGCCAGAGCGTCTGGATCCGTTTCTCTTCGTCCGAGAGCGCCGGGGCGACAAACTCTTCGATGGAGCCGATCTGCAGGGAGCCGGAATGCCAGCGGGCGGCGATGCGGCGGCGAACATCGTAGATGAACCAGTCTTCGGCTCTCAATCTGCGGCTGAAGTGCAGGGCGAGCGGTTGCAGGATGTTGCAGTCGGGTTCCATGCGTGCAAGATAGGCCCCGTCGCGAAGCTTCTCGAAGCGGAGAAGACCTTTCATGCGGTGCAGCTCCCTGGAAGCTTTCCGGGATACCGTCACGACATTGCGGACAGCAGGATGCGTGAGGTTGCCTTTCACCCGGTCGCCATAGCGGAGCGCCTGGGCAAGGTAGTGCAGGAGACTGGTCTCAAGCCCCTCTTTCTCGGCAAGCACAAAGTAATAGAATGTCGATGCCGCATCGGGAACGTCACGGCGAAGCCGCTGAAAAAAAACTTCGGCTGCGGCTGCATCGGTTGCAATGAACATCCCCTCCTCGAACAGCGTGTTCTCCCGCTCTTCAAGAACAGCGGTTTCGGGATCCTTTTCTTCGGTGATGATGCGGGCGGCAGCCGAAAGCAGGCCTTCGACGGTTCCGTCGTACAGGTAGCGGCTCATGGCCTCAGGCGAACAGACCGGGCAGCAGGAGCTGCTTCGGAGGTTCCTGAACAGCCACTCCCGATCCGTCACCGATCAAAAGGCGGCTGCGCAAAAGAGCCGGCGGACGATCGAGCTTTTCAAACGGCCTGCCGGAACAGGTGATAAAATATTTCGCCCGTTTCATGACCACCCCGATCTTTTTCAGCCCTTCGGGAGTGATGACCGAAAAACGACGGGCGGCGACGATGCGCCGGGCCGAGGTGACCCCGATACCCGGAACGCGAAGCAGCGTGCCGTAATCCGCACGGTTGATCTCGACCGGAAAGAATTCCGGATGGCGGAGCGCCCAGGCGGTTTTCGGATCGAACGATTCGTCGAGGTTCGGGGCGTCGTCCGAAAGAATCTCGGCGGCCGAGAATCCGTAAAAACGCAGCAGCCAGTCGGCCTGGTAGAGACGGTGCTCGCGGAGCAACGGCGGCGCAGCAAGCACCGGCAGGCGGTTATCCTCCATGACCGGCACGAAAGCCGAGTAATACACGCGCTTGAGGTTCATCTTGCGGTAGAGCCCCTCGGAAAGCCTGAGGATCTGGAAATCGCTCTCGGGGCTCGCCCCGATGATCATCTGCGTACTCTGCCCGGCAGGGGCGAAGCGCGGTGCACGGCAGCTCTGCCGACGTTCGACGAGGCTCTGACGTATCTCCTTTCCGATAAACGACATCGGTTCGAGAATAGCCTGCTTGTGTTTCTGGGGAGCAAGCCGTTTGAGTGATTCCTGCGAAGGCAGCTCGATGTTCACGCTGATGCGGTCGGCGTAGAGACCCGCCTGATGCACCAGTTCGCTGCTGCTGCCGGGAATGATTTTCAGATGGATATACCCCCCGAACCGCTCCTCGGTGCGCAGTATTTCAGCCACGCCGACCATCCGTTCCATCGTGCAGTCGGGACTCTTCATGACAGCCGAGCTGAGAAACAGTCCCTCGATGTAGTTCCTCCGGTAGAACTCCATGGTGAGGTCGACCACTTCTCGGGCGATGAACGAAGCTCTGGGAACCGGATTCGAGGAACGGTTCACGCAGTATGCACAGTCATAGACGCAGTCGTTCGAGAGCAGGATTTTCAGGAGTGAAATGCAGCGGCCGTCATCCGACCAGGAGTGGCAGATACCGCCCTGCGATGTGTTGCCGATGTCGGAGGAGGGCCCCTGTCTCCTGCTGCCGCTCGAGGCGCAGGAAGCGTCGTAACGCGCCGCCCCGGAAAGTATCTGTAGCTTGTCAAGCGTTTCCATACAGGAAAATATAGCGAAGAATCCGGGTTTTCCACTGCCCCGCTCCCCTCTTCCAATCTACCTGCTCACCGCCCACCACTCACATTCTTCCCGACCAGTTCAACAACCCGCCGAGCCCCGGTTACCACTCCAGGGAGGGACTGCCCTGGAAAAATGGAATCGCCGACAAGCAGCATGTTGTCGAACCCTGTAGCGGGCCCCCGGACATCGAAGAGCGAAGTCTGGGGATACCCCCCGACGAAACCGCGATGCCTTCCGGTATAACGCTGCCAGGTTACCGGTGTGGCGGCATCGAGAAAGCGTATCGCATCACGAACACCGGGAAGTTGTGAGGCCATGAGATCGAGCACCCTCACGGTATAGTCGCTCTTGCGCTGCAGGTACTCCGCCCTGCTCCGCTCATGAGCCGCAAACCAGGGCTCCGGAAGGGTATGGGTTGAAACCGTCACGGCAAGAAGGCCTTCAGGCGCCCGGCCGGTTTCTCCGGGAGATGAAAACGAAACGAAGATGCTGTTGCCTTCGCCGAGGTCTCCGGAATGCCCGGTTATCTGCAGATGCCTGACACCATCTGGATCAGATGCCCCGGCATCCATGCCGAGATAAAGCATGAAGGCGCTCCACTCCGGAGGGGGCTCTTTCTGCTGCAGAAACGGAGACCCGGCAGGGATGTCAAGCAGAAGCGCCAGAGAATCCGGAGTGAGGTTCGCCAGTACCATGTCTGCAGCAAATGCGCTGCCGGAGGCAGTTTCCACGCCGACCACCTGCCGGCGAACGGAATCGATTCGGATGACCCTCTCTCCGAAAAGCACCGCGCCCCCGTTTTTTTCGATGCTCCCTGCAAGCAGTTCGGCAATACGCCCGATTCCTCCATGTATATGCCAGGCGCCGGAAGATGGAAGGTCAAGTGCGATTGCCGCATTGATTGCACTGGCGTGACGGGAGGTGGTCTGCACGGATATCAGCAGTTGAGCATCGATGAAACGCTGGAATTCCCCGTCGTTTCCAAGCCCGTGCGCATCCAGCCAATCGCCGGCGGTTTTTGTGGCGAACGGCAGAAGCCTGGTTGTTCCGGGAAAGCCGGTAACTCCCTTGCGCAGCAGCGAGGAAAGGTCGGCAAGGGATCGTGGCGGCCATGAAAGCCCTCCGGAAGCCAGCTTCCAGAGAAGTCGGGAAAGTTCTGCCTGCTCCTTCCAGAAGGCATACGAATGCGGAAAACGTTCAAGAACCGCGGCTTTTGACCGGTCAAGATCGAGGCTGAGCTGGTCATGCCGGTACTGCCACGCCACCGGCAGGGCTTCAACAGGCCAGACGATGCCGAGTTCCCGACCCAGCTCATCCATCGGCCCGCCGGCATGAAACCCGCATCCTACCGTAGCACCTGCATCGAACCGATACCCTTTTTCTGAAAATGTCGCAGCGCATCCGCCGGGGTAACCCACTGCCTCAAGCACCGTGACCGGAGCGCCCTTGCCGGCAAGCAGCGCGCCGGCGGCAAGCCCTCCGATACCCGAACCGACAATGACGATATTGCAGTCAGAAAGCCCCATGACAGCTCCGGAAAAAATGAAAGCGTTTCATTGCTTAACCGGTGAACGTATCCGGAAGTTCACGGGACATGGCACCGGGATCAATGCACGGGGAAGCGAACGGTATGGAGAAAAGGAAAAGGAGAAAAGAAGAGTCGGCGTAGCGGGATTTGAACCCACGACCCCTTCCACCCCAAGGAAGTGCGCTACCAGGCTGCGCTATACGCCGATGCAATCAAGGGAAGCAATAATAAGAAATTCCGTAAATAAATGTAATACTTTTTTGCGGATTTTGCAGGTCTCCTGCCGGAGCATTGCCAGGAGAACCGGTAGCCCGTTTGCGAAAAATCCGGAACAGGAGCCGCTGCCGCATGCACGGATGGATACCCGGTCGACAGGGCGCGAACCTTCAGAATCCGCAGGGCATCGCGGAGTTATCAACAGTTTTTCTGTGGATAAACGAAAATGCAACAAAATGGAAGAAAATCAGGACAACAAACCGGGAGCAAACTGTAACCTGTTTTTTAATAAGTACTTGAAAAGAATATACCCCGTTAATCAACGACCGGATCAACCCCGATCTGCCTGACCGGAGCGATTGATCAACAAGTTATCCACATTGCTTCAACAACCACCGGAAACCCCTATCTTCCGGCAGTTCCCGCCCGGTGCTTGAGATACTCGACAACCGGAGGAAGCAGGGAAAAAACGATGATGCCGAGAATCAGGAACTTGAAATTTTCCTGGACAAAGGGAAGCTGTCCGAAATAGTACCCGCTGTAGCTGAAAAGCCCCACCCAGAAGAGGGCGCCCAGAATGTTGAAAAGAAGGAATCGTGGATAGTCCATCGCCCCGATGCCGGCCACGAAAGGCGCGAAGGTGCGGATGATGGGAATGAACCGGGCAATGATGATGGTCTTTCCGCCGTACTTCTCGAAAAAGATGCGGGTTTTCTGGAGATGCTCGGGATTGAAAAAACGGGATTTCCTGAAATCGAACACTTTCGGCCCGAGTTTGTGGCCGACAGCATAGTTCACGCTGTCGCCAAGCACGGCGGCAATGAAAAATACGAGAAAAAGCAGATGCGGATCGAGCTGCGAGCCCGGCACCGAAGCAAGCGAACCTGCGGCAAAAAGCAGCGAGTCACCGGGTAGAAAGGGTGTAACGACAAGTCCGGTTTCGCAGAAAACAATAACGAAAAGGATGCCGTAAAGCCACAGGCCGTATTCAGAGGCAAGCACCTGCAGGTGCTTGTCGATATGGATAATGAAATCAGCGAGCGCGAGGAGAATACCGGTGAACGAGTTGTCCATGCTATGACGATTTATTGACGAAAAAGGCATTGTGGAGCATGCATAATGTAGCGATTGGCTGCATTACCCGCAAAAGAAGGGTGGCCTTCGCTCCCGGCACACTTTGCCGGCCATCCGGCAACTGCAGAAAAGTCATAATTATTATATATTGTGGTTTTTGAACCAAACGCAACAAGGTTCGCATTCCTTACAATGAGCTATCTGGCATCTTCGCGCTGCAGGCTTTTTTACGAAGACACTGCCGAACATGATCCGACGCTGCTCGACAAGCCGGCTGTTCTGTTCGTGAACGGATGGGCCATATCGTCGCGTTACTGGAAACCGCTTGTCGGCATGATGACTCCGGATTTCCGCTGCATCACCTACGACCAGAGCGGCACCGGAAGAACGCTCATCAAGGGTCATAAACCAGCCTTCACCATCGAAGGATTTGCCGACGAGGCCGGAGAACTGATCGAGCATCTCGGATTGCATGGTTCGCGTAACCTGCACATTGTCGGCCACTCCATGGGAGGCATGGTTGCAACCGAGCTGTGCATGCGATACCGCGACGCACTGCTCTCGGCAACCATAACCGCATGCGGCATTTTCGAGGAAACCGCCTTCACCTCGCTGGGCCTTTTTTTTCTCGGCGGACTGATCGACGTCTCCATGCAGTTCAGGAACATCTTCCAGGCAGAGCCGCTCAGAAGCCTGTTCATCAAAAGGGCTGCCGCAAAGAAGATCGGCAGGGAGTACAGCGACATCATCATCGAGGACTTCACCCTGTCGGACCGGGATGCCACCAACGCGGTAGGAAAATTCTCCATAGATCCCGAAGCACTCCGGGCCTACACCCGCCATGTCATCGAGATAGCTTCGCCCGTGCTCTGCTGCGTGGGCATGGAAGATCATACCATCCCTCCTGAAGGCACCATCACCCTGTACGAAAAACGCAGGGCGAAGTCACAGACCCCGACCTCACTGGCCCGTTTCATGAGCCTCGGCCATCTTCCCATGCTCGAAGACACTGCGGGGTACGGCGGAGTACTGAAAAAACATTTTGAATTTGCCGGACAATTTTATAAAAAGACTCCCGGGGAAATCCGCCCCTGTCAAGAGTATATGATTCCCTGAAGAACCGAATGGTACCTGACGTTTACCCGTGAAAAATCAAAGACTGAACGATACTGTGAAGAAACCATTGTCAAGACATCTCTATTCCGCTGTTGTCGTATTCCTCTTCATGTCGCTTTCGGCGGCATCGGCATACGCGCTCAATCCCTTCAAGGGACTGCCGAGCCTTGAAGAGCTTGAAAACCCGAATCCGGAACTTGCCTCTCTGGTGTATTCCGAAGACGGAGTGCTGCTGCACAAGTTCTTTCTGAAAAACCGCACCTTCATTCCCCTGAAATCCATTCCGAAATCGGCACAGCATGCCCTTATCGCAACGGAAGACGTTTCATTCTACAACCATTGGGGAGTGGATTTGAGAAGACTTGCCCTGGCGATGGGCGAAAACATCTTTAAGGGAAGAAAGCGTTGGCACGGTGCAAGCACCATAACCCAGCAGCTCGCGAAAAATCTGTACCTGACGCAGGAACGCACGATCAGCAGGAAAGTCAAGGAGTTCATCACCGCTATCGAGCTTGAGAAAACCTATACCAAGGACGAGATTCTCGCGCTGTACCTCAATACCGTGTATTTCGGTTCGGGAGCCTACGGCATCGAGGCTGCGGCAAGAACCTATTTCGGCAAGCCGGCCAGCGAGCTGACCCTGCCGGAAAGCGCTACACTCATCGCAACCCTGAAAAACCCGACCGGTTACAATCCGGTCAAAAATCCCTCAAGTGCGGTCGGCAGACGGAACCTCGTGCTCTCGCTGATGGAAAAGGAGAAATTCATCACTCCGGCACAGGCTGCGGCAGCAAAGAAAAGCCGCCTTGTCCTGCAGTACACGCCGGTGAACCATCACGGGCTCGCACCCTATTTCACCGAGTATATCCGCCAGACCATCAAGCCGGCGTCGATGCTTGGAGACATCAATGTCTACCGGGACGGGCTCTCCATCCGGACAACACTTGACAGCCGCATGCAAAAACATGCCGAACAGGCAGTAAGGGAACACCTCTCAACGCTCCAGGCAGCGTTCGACCGCTCCTGGAGATGGCCTGAATCCCTGAAAAACCAGATCATCAGGGAAAGCCAGAGATTCAGGGAACTCAGGGAAGACGGCGTTTCGGAGCAATCGGCCATGGCAACCCTGAAAGCCGACCGGGTATGGCTCGGCAACCTGCTCAGGGAAAAAACAAGAATACAGGTTGCCTTTGTCGCCCTCGATCCGTCGAACGGACACGTCAAGGCGTGGGTCGGAGGCAACAACTTTTCCCCCGACGACTACCGCTACCAGTTCGATCATGTCTGGCAGGCGAAGCGGCAGCCAGGCTCGACCTTCAAGCCGTTTGTCTACACCGCGGCCATCGACAAGGGAATTCCGGCGAATTTCAGGGTGCTGAACCAGCCGATCGCACTGAAAAGCGGCAGCGGAATCTGGTCGCCGAGAAACTCCGACGGCTCATCCGGAGGGCTGACCACGCTTCGCAGCGCCCTGAGCCGTTCGATGAACCAGGTCACGGTTCGGCTTGCCTATGAACATCTCAAAATCCCGGAAATCATCAGCTATGCCAGAAGAATGGGCATCTCCTCCCCGATGCCTTCGAACCTCTCCATCGTGCTCGGCACGGCCGAAGTCACGCCGCTGGAGCTGGCCGGTGCTTTTACCACCTTCGCAAACAACGGAATCTGGAACGAACCGGTTTCGATCCTCAAGGTGGAGGACAAGCACAACCGGGTGATTTCGGAATACCGACCGAACAGCCGTTTCGCGATCGACTCGACCTCGAACTTCGTCATGGTTTCCATGCTGAAGGATGTCGTCAACAAAGGTACCGGCATCGCACTCCGGGCGCGTTACGGGTTTGAAAATGAAGCCGCCGGAAAAACCGGCACGACCCAGAGCATGCGGGATGCCTGGTTTGCCGGGTTCACCCCGCAGGTTGCCGCGGTGGTCTGGACGGGGTTCGACGACGAACGCATCCACTTTACCACCATGGAGTACGGCCAGGGTGCAAGGGCTGCGCTTCCGATCTGGGCGCTGTTCATGAAACGCGCCTACAGCGACCCTTCGCTGAAACTTGAAAACCGGTATTTCCATATTCCGGAGAACGTCGTTGCCGTTCCGATTTCGGGAAACACCAATACGCCGTCCGATCTGATGGGCAGCGACGTGTATATCGAATACTACACTCCGAAAGGCTTCAACTATTACAAATCCCGTCCGGCGCAGTCTTCGGGAGAAAGCGGCGAAGAAGCCGTTCAGCCATCGGAAGGCGGCGAAACAGCGGAACCCCAGAATGTCCCTGCAGAAGAACCTGCGGGAGAAGGGGTATTCTAAGGCATAACCATCTCAAATTCACTATGCAATCGGTATTAGTCCTTGACTTCGGTTCCCAGTATACCCAGTTGATCGCCCGGCGAATCCGCGAGTTGGGTATCTATTCGGAAATTCTGCCCTACAACACCACGCCCGACACCATCAGGGAACACGCACCGAAAGCCATCATTCTTTCGGGCGGCCCCACCAGCGTCTACGGAGAGTCCGCAATCCTGCCGCATGAAGGCATCTTTTCCCTCGGACTGCCGATTCTCGGTATCTGCTACGGCCTGCAGGCCATCGCAAAGCATTTCGGCGGCGAGGTGGCTTCGGCATCGAAACAGGAGTTCGGACGGGCAAAAATGCTGGTGAACCACGAAATCGAAAATGAGAGCCTGCTGTTCCGCAACATCCCTGACTCGGATGTATGGATGAGCCATGGCGACAAGGTGGTTCGCATGCCGGAGGGGTTCCGGATCACGGCAAGCACGGCAAATTCAGAGATGTGCGCGCTTGAAAGCTACGGAAGCCGGGCCGCGCTGAAGGTGTACGGGCTGCAGTTCCATCCTGAAGTGCAGCACAGCCTGTACGGCAAGCAGTTGCTCTCGAACTTCCTGATCGATATCGCCGGCATTACGCCCGACTGGTCTCCGAAGCACTTCATCCAGCACCAGATCGAGGAGATCGGAAAGCAGGCTGGCGAGCAAACCGTCATCTGCGGCATCAGCGGCGGCGTGGACTCCTCCGTAGCCGCCGTGCTGGTAAGCCGGGCCATCGGAAAAAACCTGCACTGCGTGTTTGTCGACAACGGTCTCCTGCGCAAAAACGAGGCCGACAAGGTGATGCAGTTTCTCAAGCATCTCGGCCTTCGGATCACGCTGGCCGACGCTTCGGAGCTGTTCCTGAAACGCCTGAAAAACGTGGCTTCGCCCGAAAAGAAACGCAAGATCATCGGCAGGACTTTCATCCAGGTGTTCGAGGAAAATCTGCACGAGGAGAAGTTTCTTGTTCAGGGCACCCTTTACCCCGACGTGATCGAGAGTGTGAGCGTGAAAGGACCGTCGGAAACCATCAAGTCGCACCACAACGTGGGTGGTCTGCCCAGGCGCATGAAGCTGAAGCTGATCGAACCGCTCCGCGAGCTCTTCAAGGACGAGGTGCGCGCCGTCGGACGCGAACTCGGCATCGCCGAGGACATTCTCATGCGCCACCCCTTTCCCGGCCCCGGCCTGGCGGTGCGCGTGCTCGGTTCAGTCTCGAAGGAGCGGCTCGACATTCTGCGCGACGCCGATGAAATCTACCTCGAGGAGCTGAAATCGAGCGGCCTGTACCAGCATGTGTGGCAGGCGTTCTCGGTTCTCCTGCCGGTGCAGTCGGTCGGCGTGATGGGCGACAAGCGTACTTACGAGAACGTGCTCGCCCTGCGGGCCGTGGAGTCCTCCGACGGCATGACTGCCGACTGGGCGCAGTTGCCCCACGACTTCCTCGCCCGGGTCTCGAACCGCATCATCAACGAGGTACGGGGCATCAACCGCGTGGCCTACGACATCTCCTCGAAACCCCCGGCCACCATCGAGTGGGAGTAAGAAAGGGAAGAAGCAGGACGTCTGGAGAAGGGTGACCCGGTCCGATTTCCGTACGCGAGCCTTGAGGCGAGCGCTCAGGCGTCGCCTCAGGAAACCTGCTGGCCCTCTTTTTCCAGTATGGCCGTCCTGCTGAAAAACACCCTCGGTCCCCTGGAGCGGGAAAGTCCTTTCTTTCCGGCAATCTCAAGCGTTCTCTGAAACGCTGCTTTCGGGACGTGCAACAGCGGCTCCACCATGAGTATCTTTCCGGCAGGTTTGAGCATTCCCGCGATTTCGGCAAAAAATCTTTCCTTGTCGGGGATCTCGTGGACCAGGTAAAACAGGAGCACAAAGTCAACCGGTTCGACGACACCGATCGTGTCCACCCCGCACAGCTGCAGGACAATCCGGTCCTTGAGCTCCGTCCCGGCAATCTTGCTCCGGACCTTCTCCAGCATTCCCTCCTGCAGGTCAACAGCGATGACGTGGCCGGTCCTGCCAACGAGTTGCGCCATGGGCAGAGTGAAGAACCCCGGGCCACAGCCCATGTCAAGCGCAACCATCCCCTCCCGGATGAAGGGGGAGAGTATCTTCAGCGGATGCTGCACCAGCCGCCTGAAGCTGTTGTCCAGGCTTCCGGCATACGCAACCGGGCACACACGCCCGCTGTCAGCGTTCATGTTCTCATTGATTGCCGCCATCATCATGCTCCTTTTCCGGCAAACGCCGGACATAACCGCCTGCATACCTCTTGTAACCCTGCTGGCATACCCCCGCCGCCCCGATGGCGCGTCGAAGAGACCTACAGGTCGATGCGCCGCCCATAAATCATCACCCAGGGTATCTGCAGCCAGTCCGGTTCACGAAAATCGATTTCATGCCGCTCTTTTTCGTAGTACACGCCGGTGGAAAAATGCAATCGCACCTCGACTGAAATCGGCATCCCGTCGCGAGCCCGTCCATCCAGAAGGATACCGGGAAAATCATACATGAAACCACCGATATCGGAATAGACAATCGGTTCGGTGCTGAACATGTACAGTCCTCCGTCCAGCCCTCCGCAGTATGGCCGGGTATGCATCGGAATATATCCCATGTCGGGATCGGCGGGGTTGGAAAGATCATAGCTGCTGAAATATCGGCTGCTCGGCTGGTCAACGCGAATATCATACCGGATCGTATCCCACTGGCAACCCCGCCTGTTCAATACCGGAAACCTGTCGCTGCAGCTCAGGTACCCCTCAAAGAACGTTTCGCTGCCCCGGCCGACAACGGGCGCCCAGATGCGTTCTCCCAGAAAGTAATCGCCTTCGGGGGTGTCGATTTCGAAACGCAGCACGATTTCAAGCCAGGTTGAGGTATCGGTGTGCTGGTCGTCCCGGTTATCCACCAGAATATAGGGGTGAAAGATATTGTGGCGCTGATAACCGGTTCCCAGATCATAATCGCACTCCGAAGTCCAGTATGCGCGATTGCGGGGGCGTGTCCCTCCTCCCATGCCGGGTGTACTCGGGTCGAAATTGATCTGGACCTCAACCGGACGCACCGTCCACAGTATCGGGTTGCCCTGTATCTTCCGGTACACCGGTACGATCTTTTCGAGATAGTCATCCAGCCAGGCACGGAGATCGTCCCTGCTTTCCCGGAGTTCCTTTTCGTACCGCCTGCTGATCGTTTTCTGCAACTGATCGATTTTGCGCATTTCCACCTGGCGCCTGCGCCTGGCTTCCTCTTCCATTGTCGCGAAATCGATTCCCGCCTTTTGTGTGATCTCCCTGAAGAGATCGGAATAGTACGAACGGCGGGCAGCTTCAATGGCAGCACGCTCTTTCGAGAAATCCGATCGCATGGCGGTACGGGTTTGCCGGGCTTTTCTTCCTGGTAATAGACATAATTGCCTCCTTTGCTGGGGTTTGGGTGCAAACGTCAGGTTGATTGCAATTAGTTTCCGTAGTTGCGAGCCCCCCCGTCCTTCCGACCGGACTGCATCATCTCGTCCAGCAAGGCGGGGACAATTTGCCAGGAGAGACCGTACCTGTCCTTGAGCCAGCCGCACTGTTCGGCTTCAGGCGCGGAAGAGAGCTTTTCCCGGTAGTAGCCGATTTCCTCCCGTGCATCGCAATGCACCACGAAGGAGATGGACTCGTTGAACCTGAAAAGGGGGCCTGCGCTGATGCCAGTGAACGACTGGCCGAAAAGCGAAAAAGAGACAACATCACAGTCGCCCGACGGGGTGTCGTGCAGGGTCGTGGTGCACTTGCAATTTGAATTCACAAAAACCTTCCGGCATCCACCTATTTCCTGCTGGCGAACAAAATATTGCCGTGATCGTGATCGCAAACCTCTACAGGGAAGACAGAACAGCCTTCATGCGCAGGATCAGCGACTATACCATTCTTCTGGCCTCCGTGCTCTTTGTCTCCTTTGGCCTGATTGCTTTTTGCTCGAACTGACCTTTTTTCCTCATCGCAACGGATAATGCCCCCTGTCCGGGTTCTTCACCAGCCAAGTATTTTATACAATTTGAATTATCAAGTTTAAAAATGTATAATTTCCTATGATCTATCGAAACATGACAGCAACCCTTCAGCGGTTGGCCAACGCATTTCCTGTTATTGCGATAACCGGACCAAGGCAATCGGGAAAAACAACGCTGGCAAAATCCATTTTTGCCGACAAGCCTTATGTTACACTTGAAGATCCGGCAGAACGGGCATTCGCAGTGGAAGACCCGAAAGGATTCCTTCAGCGGTTTCGTGATGGAGCCATCTTCGATGAGGCGCAACGCTGGCCTGATCTGTTTTCGTACCTTCAGGGCATGGTTGACGAAGCGCCGGTTCCCGGAAAATTCATCGTAACCGGTTCACAGCAATTCGGGCTGCTCTCCGGAGTAAGCCAGTCGCTTGCCGGCCGCGTGGGCATGACCACGCTGCTCCCGTTGTCGCTGTCGGAAATACCGGGAGTTGGCGAGCATTCGATATCTCTCGATCGTCTGCTCCTGCAGGGATGCTATCCCGCCCTTCATGCCCGAAACATGCTGCATGGCGACTGGTTTTCAAGTTATACGGCAACCTATATCGAAAGGGATGTCCGGCAGGTCATAAAAATTCAGGATCTGTCGGTCTTCCAGCGCTTTGTCCGCCTCTGTGCAGGAAGAAACGGACAGATGCTGAACCTGCATGCTCTTGCGGGCGAAACAGGCATTTCCCATACAACCGCCCGTTCATGGCTTTCGGTTCTGGAATCGAGTTACCTTGTTCATCTGCTTCCGCCATACTACAGAAACTTCGGAAAGAGGCTCGTAAAAACGCCGAAACTCTATTTTATCGATCAGGGTCTTGCCTGCTGGCTTCTTGGCATCCGCTCATCCGAACTTCTTTCCATTCATCCCCTGAGAGGAGCAATTTTTGAATCATGCATCGTCAGCGAATGCCTCAAAGCCCGGTATAACCGTGGACTTCCTGCCGACCTCTACTTCTGGCGCGACAACAACGGGCTCGAAGCCGATATTGTTTTTGAAAGGGGCAGAAAGCTGCAGCCGATAGAAATAAAATCAGGCCAGACCATTACTGGCGACTATATCCGCTCAGGCCTCAGAGCCGCACGATTTGCCGCTGACGAGGCGCTGCAGCCATGGTTGATCTACGGAGGTGACGATTCATACGAGAGAAGCGGGGTAACCGTCATGAGCTGGCGCAACTGCGCACAATGGGCAGAGCCCTGAACGGCATGCGCCTTTCGCATCTGTCCGATTTCTCTTCAATACTTTGCAGACTTAGTGAGAATCCGGATCGATATGCCGGAGTAACGTGCGCCCCTTCCCCTCCGGTCCCGACCTGTCGGAGGCGGTATACCGGTTAAAAAAGAACGCAACACAGGCGATCGCTGGAAAGTAAACATTGCCGGGGTTATGAACGCGCCCTCAACATACAGTCCAGCGCCGCATCATGGTCACCTCGGGTTTGATAAATCTGCGATATATCTGCGAGATATTACTTGAGCGCAACTCCTTCGCCTTGCTTGTCGCCTATCTCCTGGCTTTATTGGAAATGGTTTCTTGCCGTTTGCGGCCAAATTCCAGTCAGCCAGCAAATCTTCGTGATGAATTTCGATCCATGCGACAACCAGCTTGTGCTTGTTCGGCGGCAGATCATAAAGAAAGAACCCGATGAGGATCAACGCCAGGACTACGTTTCTAAATGTTTGTTTTTGTGATGTCATTATTCTGCCGTCCGGCGCTCAGCGGCGGCCCATCCTGGGCCGTCCGCTGCAGCGCCTTGTTGGGCGACTACCCTTTGCCCCTGCCTGCATCACTGGGAGTTCGGCCCAAACACGGCCCCGAAAGCGTTCAGCATGGTCTGGAATGAGCTCTGCACTGAGGCCGCATCCGTAGCTCCTCGCCGTGCCTTGACGGCTCCCGTCCCGTCGTCGATAAAGAGGTGGGATCCATCCGGCCAAACCTGCCCGTAGACCCAGCGCTCGGTAGATCCCACGAGCAGCTGGGACGACCGAGCCGCCGGCAACTCCCGCTGCTGCATCGCAGCAAACATGATCGCGGGCAGGTCAAGATGCGAACGAAAGCCCGCGTCGGTCGCTGCCACCACCTTCGGGCCGACGATCAACAGCGGCACCCGGTAGTTGTCCGCATCAGAGGAACGAGCCCGGTCGCCGTGGTCGGAGACGACCACGAACAAGGACTTATCGAGCAAGCCCTGGTTCTCGAGTGCGGCAGAGAGTTCGCGCAGATACTGGTCGCAGTAGGCCAACTGCGTCTGACCCGTGGTCGCACGCCATTCCGTCGTGTGACCGTAAACCAGCTCATGCAGCACGAATGTCCTGTCGTTCGCCGCGGCCAAGCCCACGATGGTGGACAGTGCCGCCCGGTCCTCGGTGGCTGCTTCCATCCGACTCGTGCCCAGCGAAACCCATCCGTCCAACGAGGGGAGCCCCGTCCTGTCCAGCACACGGTCCCAGTCGGCGCGTGTCGGCACAAATGGTTGATGCTGATAGGTACTGACGAAGCTGGTGTGATAGCCGGCGTGGCGCAGAAGGCGCGTCACGTTTTCCGCGCTGTTTACGGCTGCATACAGCCCGTCATCGGCGTACGCCCGATAGGGAACCTGGACGCCCGTCAGCATGGCGATCAAGCTGGTGTACGAATCGAGGTTGGTCGCGTAGTACCGGCTGAAGTACAAGGCCTGGTCGCGACGCGCGCCATAGAAGCCCTGACCATTCCCCAGGAACTCGCGCTCGAAATCGGCTGCCGTCACGCCTTCCAGAACGATGAGGAACACGTGCGCCGGGGCAAGCGCGTCGGGCTCGAGGTCCAGCGGCAGGTTGCCCCCGACGGCTGCCGAAGTCCGCGCCGGTGGGCGAGCGAGTGACGGGACCTCGCGCTGCGCCGGGCTCGCGATCGAGGACAGCGACTGCACGACACTGAAAACCCACGGGTTCGGACTCCTGGGCAACGTCAACGCAGCGGCGGCGAAGACCAGCAACGCGGCGAGAAGCACCAACCAGTTGCGCGGCATCGGACGAGGGTTCCACCACAGCGCAAGTACGACCACACCCATCGCGGCCAGCGCCGGCCACAGTCGACCGATTCCCAGGTACTCCGTCAGCATCACGGTCGCTGCATCCGCGCCGGAACCGAACAGATTCACTGGAAACGCAAGATGCTCGCGCAGAACTTGCGGATAGACGGAGATCACCAGGCCGATGGTAGCGAGTGCCAGCACGGAGACGGTGTCGCCGGCGCGTCGGACGTTCGGCGGCAGCAACCGGGAACCCGCGCGCGCAACGAGCGCGGCGGTGCCTAGGATCATCACGTCGTGTAGTAGCGCGACTCCATGCGGCGCGAGCAACCGTAGGTCAGCAGATTGGGCCCAGGAGACGGCATGAAGAACCAGCTGCAAGAGCGCCAGCGCGCCGGCCACGCGCACAGCGGGCAGAACGCGAACAGTCGTGCTCGCGTGTTCATTGACGTCCGTCATCGGTGATGCTTGCCTCATCGTCGCCCAACGCTCCGGTTCAGCGGCACTGCGCTCTCGCCGCGTCCGCTCAAAGCGATTGATGGCGCGGACGCTACGCGCCTCGCCATCGGCGCTATCGCGCCTGAAAGATCAACAGTTCTTGATTGCCCTCGTTCCTTAGCGTGAGTGTCGTTCCAGACACCTCATACTTGCGCGCCTGCTTCAGCAGGTCGAAGTAGAGCGACTCGGCACGCATGGCGTCTGGGGAACCAGCCATCTCCGTTGCCGTGAGTTCTCCGACCGAAAACATTCCCTTGTCGATGGCTGTGTATCGACCACCATATCCATTAACGGCAGAACGTCCCGAAATATCGGACTCGCCAAAATCAGCCGTGATCGTGTGCGCCGAAGGGTGTAGTGAACTGACTGACCACGCTATCAATAGCCACTTGGTCCCTATCAGGGTATTGGTTGGGGCGGCAACATTCTCATTTTTACAGGCACAACCGGCCGTGAGCGCACACGCAATGCCGAGTATTACCATCCATTTCATTCTCGTTGCTCCTTTCATTCGCCAACGGCGCTGCGGATGAGCAGAGCGAAGCGGCGCTTTTGCCCGTCCGTGTTGATGGCGTTGTTAGGCTTGTTCATCTTCTTGAAGCGTAAGTGGCGCACTTGATAATGTTGATGACACCACTAACACTGCTAAGTGCTGTACTACACAATTCGGAACACGAAAATGCCGCGATCGAGATACGTCCCAACATCGTGCCAGTTAAAACGCATCAGGCAGCTGTTTCCAAGGTAGTTCGTTCGCTCAACTGTTGCTGGGATTACCAGAGAGAAGTTAAGCGTCGTCGAAGCACCAGCCGCCAGAGTCAGCCCCGAGAATGTCGGTTCCGTTAAACGAGGAAAGCGCGTATCGATATTCTGCAGAAACGTGCCGACAGTTGGATCGATATTTCCGGAACCTACCCAGACATGAGCAAATAGCCAGATGGCCTGTGTTGGATCCGGATTGTAGATACCGAGACTGTAGTTGATAGTCCCGCCCGGAGCAGCGGAGCCCCATCCTTGTGATACAATCATTGGAGAGTTGACACGTTTGAGTTTCTTCTCAATTTCATCCGGTGTAACGGATGTAAAGTGCTCTCCCCTGTTCTCGGTCCTATTCTTCTCAACTACCTTCTCAATGCGCTGAATGTGCTCTTTAACTTGGGCTTCTGTGAACTTTGTTTGAGTGCCTTGCGTTGTCATGGTTGCATCTCCTTTCGTTTTGGATTGATTTGGTTCATAGTCGGTATCACTAAATTGTAGTCATAAACACCACCTCCTTTTTGAACTTGCTATCTTTTTCTGGACACCAAAAGAAGGCATACCTTATAAGAAAAGGAGGTATGATCCATGTCCCAGTCAATGCACCGTCGCAAGTTCAGCAAGCAGTTCAAAATTGATGCCGTTGAAC
>VGMX01000032.1 GCA_016866305.1 Chlorobiota bacterium
GCCCTGAGCATGAGATTGTCGATATTTGAAACCGGGATCATCACGCCGTGTCTGCCGTCGAGTCCCCTGGCCGAACAGAGGTCGAAAAATCCTTCGATTTTTTCATTCACGCCGCCGATAGCCTGCACTTCGCCATGCTGGTTGACCGAACCCGTTACGGCAAGCCACTGGCGTATCGGAACATTCGAGAGTGCCGAGAGCAGGGCGTAGAGTTCTGCCGAAGATGCACTGTCACCCTCGACACCACTGTATGACTGCTCGAATACCAGTGAAGCCGAAAGAGAGAGCGGTTGTTCTATGCCGAAGCGTGCTGCAAGGAATCCCGAAAGGATCAGGACGCCTTTCGAGTGGATCGGTCCACCCATCTCGACCTCCCTTTCGATGTCGATCACTTCTCCCTTGCCGAGGCTGACCCTGGCCGTGATCCGTCCGGGGTGGCCGAAACTCTGGTCTCCGAGGGAGTATACTGCAAGGCCGTTGATCTGGCCGGTTTTTTCTGTTGAGGTGTCGATGAGGAGGGTGTTGCGCAGCGTGGCTTCGCGGATTTTTTCACGTATTCTCGACGCCCTTACGGTTCTTGCATCGATTGCTTCCTGCACCTCTTTCGCCGTAGCCCTGGTGCTCCGGTTCTGGCGTGCGTAGTAATCGGTTTCGCGTACCAGGTCGGCGATGCTCTGGATGTGAGCGCTCAGCCTGGTGGCATCGCCTGAAAGGCGGCAGCCGTGCTCGACGATCCTTGCCACGGCTGATCTTTCAAAATGGCAGAGGCCGTCTTTTTTTGCAATGGCCGAGATGATCCGGGCGTATGCCAACCGGCTTTCCGCATTGTTCTGCAGGTCGTCCTCGAAATCCGCAGCCACCTTGAAGAGCTCACTGAAGTCCGGGTCATGGCTGGAAAGCAGGGAGTACAGCATGCGATCTCCAAGGAGGATCACCTTCACCTCAAGCGGTATGGGTTCCGGCTCGAGTGATACCTCAAGCGGTATGGGTTCCGGCTCGAGTGATACCGTGCTGACGAGGCTGTAGAGCTGGGCCAGCGATTCGATGCGTATCTGCCGGGTGCGGAGGGCTTTTTTGAGCGCCTCCCAGGCAAGAGGTTCAAGGAGAAGCCGTCGGGCGTCTATGAGCAGGTATCCTCCGTTTGCGCGGTGCAGGGCCCCCGGCTTGATGAGCGTGAAATCCGTTACGAGGGCTCCCATCTGCGACAGGTGCTCGATGTCGCCGACAAGGTTCTGGCAAGCGGGCTTGTCCTCGATAACGACCGGTGCTCCGGAAGTATGGCTGTTATCGACCAGTACATTCACCTTGTAGCGGTTGAAAAAGTTTCCTTTCATGGCGGAAATTCCAGGCAGAAACTGTTCCTGGCTCGAGCTTTCCTTTTCCAGGAAGCTGTCGAAGTGTTCGATGATGTCGTTTTCGACCCGTTCCAGATAGGTCGAGGCCTGCGCTATGGCGCTGTAACCGTTCCGGAGTTCGGTGAAGAGCGGTTTGATGGCAAATCCTGCAATCTGGCTGTTAAGCTCCTTGATTTTTTCCTGGGCTTCCCGCTGCCATTTCGGAATCTGCGCCATGACGGATTGCATGGTATTTTTCAGTGAAGCTATCTCCTGCTCGATATTTTCCCTTTCGGCGTCGCTGAGCAGCATGAACTCGTCTGGTTTGAGCACCTCTCCGTTCTTGATGGGAGCAAATGCGAAACCTGCAGGTGTGCGGATCAGCGCGATCTTGTTGTCCTCAGCGCGCTTTTCAACCTCCTCGATAGCAGCCGCCTGCTGCTCCTGGAATGTTTCCCTGATGACACTTTTTCCTGTGCCTGGTAATCTTCGCTGCTGAATGCGGCGGGAATGACCGTGAAGAGCGCCTCGACCAGGCGGTTCATATCGCCGGAGAGCGAGCATGCTTTTCCGGCAGGAAGCCTGAGTGCTTCAGGGTGACGGGGCTTTTCGAAATTGTATGCATAACACCAGTCGTCGGGAACTCCTGATCCGGGGGCGATTCCCTCCAGGTAGCGCATGACCGCAGTCTGCTTTCCGGTTCCGTTCGGACCGAGCGCAAACAGGTTGAATCCGTCATGCAGCATGCCCATGCTGAAGCGTATGGCATCGAGAGCTCTCTGTTGGCCGGTTATTTCAAGCGGTCCGTCAAGTTCTTCAGTAGTGCTGAAGGCGAACTCCCGGGGATCGCATTTTCGGTACAGTTTTTCGGGAGGAAGTGCCGATGGTATGGACATATCGATCGCCTTGATGAAGTTGACCGGATGTTCCGGGACAGAGATGCCCCTTTTCAGGAAATGTACGAAACCCCGGCAAAAAACAGTGTCTTTACCGGGGAGCCGGGGATATTTCCGCTATTTTGCTCTTATGCCTCGATATCCATGCTTTTATGCAGATGCACCGGTTCGGCTTCCCTGGCGCGGAGACGGATGTTGAGCATTTCCACGGTTATGGAAAAAGCCATTGCGAAATAAATATACCCTCTCGGGATTTCGTAGTCGGCTCCTTCCGCGAGCAGGGTGACTCCGACAAGGATGAGAAAGCTCAGCGCCAGCATCTTGATTGTCGGATGGCGTTCGACAAAATCGCTGATGGTTTTGGCGGCAAGCATCATGATGCCGACGGATATGACGATGGCGATGATCATGACGGCGACATCCTCGGCAAGACCAACGGCGGTGATGACCGAATCAAGCGAAAAGACAATGTCGATGACGGCTATCTGCAGCAGGGTCACCAGGAAGCCGGCAGAGGATGATTTCTTGTGAGCGGATTCGCTGCCTTCGAGACTCTGATGGATCTCGTGCGTGCTTTTTGCGAGCAGGAAAAGGCCCCCGGCAAGCAGGATGATGTCGCGTCCGGAAATATCGTGACTTGCGACGGTAAAGAGGGTGCGCGTAAGGCTCATGACCCACGTGATCGAGAGCAGCAGGATGATACGGGAGATCATTGCAATGCCAAGGCCGAGGACCCGGCCCTGGTTGCGCTGCGATTCAGGCAACCGTCCGGCAATGATCGAAATGAAGATGATGTTGTCGATGCCGAGCACGATTTCAAGTGCCGTCAGCGTTGCCAGAGCAGCCCACGCCTCAGGCTGGGTTATCCATTCCATAAACTGACAGGGAAAAAGAGTTGTGAGAAAATGCTGCTGTAATGTAGCGAACGTGCATGTCTCCGGCAACTGTACGGATTCCGCCCTCGCCGGGGATCGGATTTATTGGTATCTTTTTTGTCGTTGGCAACACTTCCGGGTTTTCGTGAACCAGTAAGTTACGGGGTCTTTATGAGCAGCCATATACATTCTCCGGTTCCCGAAGAGCTGAAAACAACCTTCAGGAGCGGCATCACCCGTCCCGCAGCCTGGCGCCGGTCGCAACTGTTTGCGCTGCTGCGCTTCCTCCGGGAGCGGGAAGGCGATATCGCCGCCGCGGTCCGGGAGGATCTCGGCAAATCCCCCGCCGAAACCTTTCTTACGGAAACCTCGTTTCTTTCCGGTGAAATCCGTCATGCCCTGAAACATCTCGGACAGTGGATGAGCCCTTCCTTCCGGCATGTACCGCTCCACTACCTGTTCGGAAAAGGTGCCGTCTATGCCGAACCTTACGGGGTGGTGCTGGTCATCGGGGCATGGAACTACCCGTTGCAGCTCGTTCTCGGTCCGCTCGTTTCCGCTCTTGCCGCAGGGAATTGCGTGGTTCTGAAGCCTTCCGAACTTGCACCGCAAACCTCCGCACTCCTTGCCCGCAGCCTTTCGGCCTATCTTGACCCGCTGGCGGTCCGGGTTGTCGAAGGCGGGGCGGCCGAAACAGCTGCACTGCTCGAAAACCGGTTCGATTTCATTTTTCATACCGGCATCCGGAGCAGCGGCAGGGAGGTCATGCTTGCAGCGGCACGTCACACCGTGCCGGTTGCACTCGAACTTGGCGGCAAAAATCCCTGCATCGTCGAAAGGAACGCATCGTTGCGTACAGCGGCAAGGCGGATTGTCTGGGCAAAATTTCTCAATGCCGGACAGACCTGCATTGCCCCGGATTACCTGCTCGTCCATAAAGATGCCGAGGCTGAGCTGCTTTCTTTCATGCAGCAGGCGATCCGGGATTTTTTCGGTGCGGACCCAAGCCGGAGCACCGATTATTCGAGAATCGTCAACGATCGGCATTTTGCAAGACTCGAACGGCTTTTGCAGGGGTGTGATGTCTTTGCCGGCGGACAGACCGACAGAAATCTGCGTTATGTGGCGCCCACCATCATCAGGGGTGTCATGCCGGAATCCCCGCTCATGCAGTCCGAAATTTTCGGCCCGCTGCTTCCTGTCATGACCTACGGCGATATTGACGATGCGCTCGCGTTCATACGGGAACGGGATGATCCTCTTGCAGTATACCTTTTTTCACCCGATCCGTCCGTCAGGGACAAGGTGCGGTGTGGAACCCGTTCCGGCAGTTTCTGCAGCAATGACCTTCTGTTCCAGTCGGCCATACACCAGCTTCCATTCGGAGGAACAGGCATGAGCGGATTCGGCAGATATCACGGAAAAGCGGGTTTCGAAACTTTTTCCGTGATGCGGAGTGTTCTTTACAAATCGGTATTTCCCGACCCCAATCTCCGTTATCCTCCCTATGTCGGCAACAGGTTCAGGCTGCTGAGAGCAATCGTGCGTTTTTTCGGGTGATGTTTTTCCGGTGGATTTCCAGGGCATCAGGTCAAGAAACATGTTTTTATGAAAAAAAATGGTCTTGCACTCGGCGGCGGCGCGGTACTGGGTGCGGCGCATGTAGGAGCGCTTCTTGCGGTTGAAGAACTTGGTGTTCCCGTCCACTGCCTCAGCGGCACAAGTATCGGGGCTTTCATTGCCGCATTGTATGCGTTCGGTAAATCCCCTGAAGAGATCGAGGCTGTTGCCCTCGAAATGGACTGGCTCGATCTCTCGGGACTTTCTCTTTCGCAGTACGGATTGCTTTCAAACCGGAAATTCGGCAAAATGGTTACCGACCTTCTCGGAAAGAAAAATATCGAAGATGCCCTGGTGCCTCTTGCCATTGTCGCAACCGATATTTCGACGGGCGGAAAAGTTGTTTTCACCGCTGGCGACGTGGCTTGCGCCGTGATGGCCAGCAGTTGCATTCCGGGTGTGTTCAGACCGGTGGAATGCGATGGAAGGCTTCTTGTCGATGGAGTCCTGGTTGAAAATGTTCCGGTTTCGTCCCTCAGGTCCATCGGAGCCGAGCGGGTGATCTGCGTGGATTTGCTCGGCCGGCATGTGTTCCGCTCGCCGCAGAATATCATTGCCGTGCTGCTCAACGCATTTTACAGCGCAATCGCCAGTGCGACATCCGTGCAGCTTGATGATGCGGATCTTTGTGTTACTCCTGATCTTTCGGCATTCAATCTTATTGATACAACCCGGATTCCGGATATTATTTCGGCTGGCTATCGTGCGGCCATTCTTCAGTTGCAGGAGTGGAAAGGGTTGAAAAAAGCCGTTCTGGGAGGCTGAAAAACCCTTGATGATTGTTTCTGAAATATGTAACTTTATTTGCGAAGTTGTTCCTGATTGCTTTTCCGCCCCTGAACATATCCTGCCGGAGGCAATGATGACGATGTTTCCTGGGGGCTGTTCTTCGTACTTGTTTCCTCTTTTTTTCTCGCTTCACATGTCAGTACAGCCACATCCTGCGTCGGCGGTTCGACAGGGTTCGCATTCCCGAGGGGCGAGAAATGCACGCTTCATGGCACCTGTCCCGGTGTTCCGCAGTATCTGCCGGTGCTGTTTTCTGCGGTATTCCCGGTTTGTGGATCATGACGGTTACAGGCTTGAAGGCGGGGTTGCATATCAGAAAACCGAAATTGACAATTCCTGCAATGACGGCTGCTCCCGTTCCAGCCTGACGCCGGCACAGATTTTCAGGTTTCCTGGCAGGTGCCTGTCGATGCGAAACAGGGTTATTGCACTGCTGACGATCTGAAAATCCGGCCCGGTTCCGGCGCGACGGATTCGGATATCAGCAGCTCCAATGTTCTCCCGGGTTTCAGGGCAAGCAACTGAAGCTTCGATCTTGCGGCCGTTTGATCGTTTTTCCGCAGGATTTCATTATTCAATCATACCCAAGAGGAGATCCGCTCATGCCTATCCGCAGATTGAGGGAGTTTCTTGACAGCCACGGGGTAAAATACTTTGTGGTAAGTCACTCTCCGGCCTATACCGCACAGGAGATTGCCGCATCGGCTCACGTTCCCGGCAAGGAACTTGCAAAAACCGTCATGGTGGCCGTGAAAGGAAATATGGCCATGGTGGTGCTTCCTGCTTCGAAAAAGCTCGATCTTGAGCGTTTCAGGGCTCTTGTCGGCACCAGGGATGCGGGACTTGCCGAAGAGCAGGAGTTTTCCTTTCTTTTTCCCGAATGCGAGATCGGCGCAATGCCTCCGTTCGGAAACCTCTACGGGCTGGATGTGTATGTCGCCGAAGAACTCGAGGATGATGACGATATCGCGTTCAATGCGGGAACCCACACCGAACTGGTCAGGCTTGCCTACCGTGATTTCAAGCGGCTCGTCAACCCGAAGGTGGTTGCGTTGACGCTGCAGTGACATCTCCTCATGTCCGGGATGATGTTTTTTTTCATGGAAATGTTACCTTAGCTTCTTTACGGCCGGGCAGGGTATCGGGTGGTGTGCAATAAGCGTTGCACTGGCAAAAAAAAAGACAAGGGAAACTGCTCTGATGCGGTATTACGGGATGCCATGAAGATTGCCTTGTATGCAGGGACGTATGTCAAAGACAAGGATGGGGCTGTTCGCTCCATCTATCAGCTTGTAGCCTCGTTCAGGAAAAGCGGCCACGAAGTGACGGTGTGGTCTCCGGATGTTTCCGGAAAGGATGATCACGGGTCGCTGGATGTCATCCGTCTTTCCTCCGTGCCCATCCCGCTCTATCCCGATTACAAAATCGGGTTTTTCAGTTCGCAAACCGAACGCCAGCTTGATGCGTTCGCCCCCGACATTGTTCATATATCGACTCCTGATATTGTTGGTCGCAAGTTTCTTCTCTACGCAAAGAAGAAAAACCTTCCGGTCACTTCTGTCTATCACACCGATTTCCCTTCCTATCTGGCGTATTACCGGCTGAATTTTGCGGTGAAACCGGTCTGGAAATATCTTGCATGGTTTTACAACACCTGCGACCTGACTCTTGCTCCCAACCGGATCGTTCAGCACAAACTCACGGAAGAAAGCATCGGCAACGTTGAAATCTGGTCGAGAGGTATCGACCGGAATCTTTTCGATCCGTCCCGTCGTTCCCTGAAGCTTCGCGAGGAGTGGAACGCCGCAGACCGGACGGTTTTTGTGTATGCGGGCCGTTTCGTGCTCTACAAGGATATCGAAGTGGTTATGAGCGTCTATGAGCGTTTCGTGGCCGAGGGTTTTGAGCGGAGGGTGCGTTTCGTCATGATCGGTTCCGGACCGGAAGAGGCCGAGATGCGCCGCCGCATGCCTGAAGCGGTCTTTACCGGATATCTGACCGGTTCAGCTCTTCCGGAGGCCTATGCGAGCGGAGATATCTTTCTGTTTCCCTCGACTACCGAAGCGTTCGGCAACGTGGTGCTCGAAGCTTTTGCCACCGGCTTGCCGGCGGTTGTTTCGAATATCGGCGGCTGTATGGAACTGGTCAACAAATCAGGGGCCGGTCTGGTTGCAAAAGCCGGGGATATCGATCAGTTTTATCGGCACTGTCTCAGACTGATAGATGACCGCGAGGCATTTTCGGAAATGCGTGCAAGCGGGCTGCGCTTCGCAGACGGGCAATCATGGGATGCGGTGAACGGCGCACTGATCGAACGGTATGGTGAACTGATCAATGCAGACAGGGAGTCAACCTTTTCCGCCCGCTGATATGCCTGCCCATCCTTTTGAAGTTTCACGGATCGATTGACGCCGAAAACTTGTTTGTTGTAACAATGCTCTGTTTTTTTTCAACTTTCCTGCAGATCCATGGATACCAAACGTACTGCTGAGGCATTCATTCTCGGCGCATTTCTCTTTGCGGGGCTTGTTGTTGCCGGTTTTCTTGTTTCTTCAGGTTTCGTAAAGCTTAAGGCACTTGAACGTTCCGTATCGGTGAAAGGCCTTTCGGAAAGGGAAGTTGCGGCCGATATCGCCATATGGCCCATCAAATTCGAGGTGGCGGCCGACGATCTGGGGGTTCTTGTGGGCGCCATTGAGGAAAAAAACCGGGTGGTGTACAATTTTCTTGTTTCGAGCGGATTCGATGCAAAAGACATTTCGATATCAGCTCCGGCGGTTATTGACCGTCAGACGCAGGGGTACGGAGATGCGAACCGCTTCACGTTCCGGTATGCCGGCAGTTCAACGGTCAGTGTCTATACCGGCAATGTTGCACTGGTTCGCAAAACCATCCGCAAGCTTGTTGACCTCGGCAAGCTCGGTGTTGCGGTTTCCGGAGAAAACTATGATGTAAAAACAGAGTTTCTCTATACCGGACTGAATCGGCTGAAGCCGGCCATGATCGAAGAAGCGACCAACAACGCGCGTGCTGTTGCCGAAAAATTTGCCAGTGATTCGAAAAGCAGGCTGGGTAAAATCAAGAGCGCCAGCCAGGGCCAGTTCACCATTGAGGATCGCGACAGCAATACCCCGCATATCAAAAAAGTGAGAGTGGTCTCCACGCTTGAGTATTACCTGACCGACTGAACTCGTCAAAAAGCCCCGGTTATGCGGGGCTTTTTCTTGAAGCTTCAACGTTTTATCGCATCCATCGCGCCGTCAGGCTCTGTTCCCCATCGCCGTAGCGTAGGGAGAGATGTCCCTTGAAGGCTTTCGCGACTGCTTCACTGATTCTTCGGGCTACATGAATGCCGGTTGTTGTTACCGCTGTTGTTGCTTCATTGTGGGTGATATGCATGATTCTCTCGAGAGGGTGGAGCTTTTTTTCCTGTCTTTCGGTATTCATCACCAGATTGATGATCTCATTCCTGTGCTCAAGAAAGAAAATTCCTCCGAACTCGATTTCACCGGCAGGATAATTGTCCGCGGTTCGTTTGCAGGCAGGGCAGAGAATGTGCACGGCATCTTTTTCAATGCCTTGCCACTGCCATCTTCCGTTTACAAAAACCGCTCCGCATGAAGGGCATTTTGCCGGCTCCGCATGTTTCTGCATCTCCCGGTAAACATCATGCCGTTTTTCCTTTATAAAACGGTCTTTTCTCGCAAAGGATGTTCCTGACATAATTTCCCCTCCATGGTAATGGTTGATAAAAGCGGGATTTTCATGACTCGAAACCTGAAAGGTCAGCGTTGACTGCATCTGGACAAATAACGTTTCTTTCCTGTAAATTGTTGAGATTCCGGAATGAAATTTTGATCAGGACCCTATTTGCCCGATCTTTAGGGAGTAGGGACGACGGGGATTTCAGGATTGTCAGAAAAGCGCTGGGTTGTTGTATGATTGACGGGAAAAAGCCATCTTGAAAAAGATTTTCAAAACCGAACGTATAACAGGAAAAAATGAACTCCAGTGATGTTTTCATGCTTGAGGAGCTTCTGGTGAGATTGCAGAATGACGACGAGATCATCCGCATTATCATCACGCAGTTTATCAGCGATACTCCCCGGCAGATCAGCGATATGCAGGTTTCCGCTGCCCGTGACGACCATGAGTCGGTTCGCATACTCGCACACACCCTCAAAGGGGCTGCCGCCACCGTTGCAGGAAAAGAACTGAGCATGCTTGCGGCGACTGTTGAGCAGGCAGCAAAGAACGGCAAGCTTGAACATGCCGGAGAGCATCTTCGGGTGCTTCCCGCTGCGTTTGACCGTTTCACGCGGGAGGTCATCCGCTTCGGGTTCTATCCGGGAGAATAACCGGCCCCGGCAATCATCCGGAAGAAATCCATGAAAATCGGCTTTATCGGACTTGGCAAAATGGGTTGCAACATGGTCGAGCACCTGCTTGAGCAGGGTCATGAGGTGACGGTTCATGACCTCTCGCAGGATGCACTCTCTTTTCTTGCCGGAAAAGGAGCTGATCCGGCGGGCACCCCGCAGCAGCTTGCAGGTGCATTGCGCTCCCCGCGTATTGTCTGGATGATGGTGCCTGCGGGAAACCCTGTGGACACGGTGCTTGCCTCGCTGGTTCCCCATCTTGAACCGGGCGATATCGTCGTTGACGGCGGGAATTCGCGCTATACCGATTCGGTAGGCCGGGCGGGCATGCTGATGGAAAAGGGCATCCGGTTGCTCGATGCCGGAACCAGCGGAGGACTTGACGGGGCACGGCACGGGGCATGTATGATGGTTGGAGGTGATCCCGAAGCATACGCCGTTGTCGAGCCGCTGCTGAAAGATCTCTGTGTTCCCGGTGGTTACGCATATATGGGACGATCGGGATCGGGTCACTATGTGAAGATGGTGCATAACGGCATCGAGTATGGCATGATGCAGGCTCTTGGAGAGGGCTTCGAACTGCTGGCGTCGAGCGGGTTCGATCTCGATCATGCCGATGTTGCACGCGTTTGGACAAACGGTTCGGTGATTCGCGGATGGCTGATGGAACTTGCCGTGCAAGCATTCGAAAAAGATGGCAGACTTGGCTACCTGACCGGAAACATAGCCGATTCGGGGGAGGGACGCTGGACGGTGGAGTGCGCGCTCGAGCAGCAGGTTTCGATACCGGTGATTGCCTCGGCGCTGTTCAGAAGGTACCGTTCACGCAGTGAAAATAATTTTTCCGACAAGGTTGTTGCCGCGCTGCGTCACGAGTTCGGCGGACACGGTTTTACGCCGGAACCGTAACCGGGACATGCCATGCAGACGGACGCGCACCATTTCACGTTTGTGCTTTTCGGCGCCGGCAGCGACCTTGCCGCCCGGAAACTCTATCCATCGCTCTATCAGCTTGCCAGGTGGGGGCACCTGAGCGGCTCGTACCGGATTATCGGTGCGGGCCGAACCGGCCTTTCCCATGAGGAGTACCGTCTGCAGGTGCGGGAGCGAATCGCCGAATTTTCTCCCGGTATCATCGAGGATGAGGAGCATTTCGCGGATTTTTGCCGGAAGCTCTTTTATGTAAGGATGGATTTCGGGCGAATCGACGGGTACCATGCGCTGCACCAAGAGATCATGAATGCCTCCGTTGAGCCCGATCTCTGCAGTCACCTGCTGTTCTACCTTTCCACGCCGCCGTCACTTGCTCCGGTCATTGTCGGCAATCTCCGGGAAGCGGGGCTCGGCGGAAAAACCCTGCGTTGCGGCGGTTTGCGCAAGATTCTTGTCGAGAAGCCATACGGCAGCGATCTGCAATCCGCCGTGGAACTCAATGCACTTATCGCTTCCGTTTTCAGTGAAAACCAGGTTTTCCGCATCGATCACTATCTCGGCAAGGAGACCGTGCAGAACATTCTTGTGTTCCGGTTTTCCAACGGCATCTTCGAACCACTCTGGAACCGCCAGCACATCGCGTCTGTCGAGATCACCATCGCGGAGGATTTCGGCATACGCGACCGGGGCGCCTTTTATGAACAGGCAGGGCTGTTCAGGGATATCATCCAGAACCACGGCCTGCAGCTTCTTGCCTCGGTTGCCATGGAGCCGCCCGTTGATCTTTCCGCCGATGCCGTGCGCGATGAAAAAGCAAAGGTGCTGCGCTCGATCCGCCTCGTGACGCACGATACCGTAGACCGGGAGGTTGTGGCAGGTCAGTATGACGGTTATCGCCGGGAAAAACAGGTCGCACCGGATTCGCTGACCGAGACGTTCGCTGCCGTGCGGTTCCACGTGGACAACTGGAGGTGGAAGGGGGTGCCGTTCCTTGTCAGGGCCGGAAAAAACCTTGCCGAAACCGTTACCGAGATCGTCATCACCTTCGCCTGTCCCCCGCAGAATTTCTTCGGACCGGCTGAAAGCTGCAGTTATACTGCCAACCAGGTGATTCTGCGTATTCAGCCGGAAGAGACTATCGCGATCCGTTTCGGCGCAAAACGCCCCGGAGAGGCGGTCATTACCGACCCGGTCTACATGCGGTTCGATTACAAGGATGCATTTTCCCGGCCAGGCATGACACCTTACCACAGGCTTCTGCTCGATGCGCTTGCCGGAAATCAATTGAACTTCATCCGCCAGGACAGCGTGGAATATTCGTGGGCCATCATCGACGCCATCCGGCAAGCCCTTGCAGGGGCGATGCCCGATGTTTATCCTGTCGGCTCCTGGGGCCCTCCGAGGGCTTCGGAGCTCAAGGGAGTACTGTGAACCAGAACAGGTTTCCGCTTGCCGGTTTCACCATTCCTGCCGGCAGGACCGCAGATGCGGTGCCGCTCCTGATTTTTTTCGCAAGCTCCGCCCTTTTTTTCCCTTCCGTGAAAAAGAGCACGGTTCTTGCCCTGTTGATGAGTGGCAGGGTGATGCTCAGCCGGGGTATACGGGGTTGTCCATGCGGTGTTTCGACGGCTACGACCAGTCGCCGGGTTTCCTCCAGGTTTTTCCGGTCTTCCGGAAACAGCGATGCGGTATGGCCGTCCTCGCCGAGGCCGAGCACCATGAGATCGAAGGCCGGTATTTCAGGTGATTTTTTATCGTCCCGGCAGCCGAAAACCTTCCTGATGGTTTCCTCATAGGATTCGGCAGCCTTGTGGTGCGGGTACAGTTCACCCGGAATTCTGAATACCCGTGCTTCCTCGATGCCCGGCGCATCGAGCAGGGTTTCTTTCGCCAGCCGGTAGTTGCTTTCCGGATGCGAGGGAGGTACGCACCGTTCGTCTCCCCAGAAAATCAGGGTTTTCTTCCAGGGCATGTGAATCAGATCGTCCTCTTCCGGATTTTCTGTACAGGGGAGGTCGTGAAGCCGCATCAGCTCCAGCGATACGCCTGAGGCAAGTTTACGGTACAGCGGCCGGGGCGAGCGGCCTCCCGAGAGTACGAACGTGAATCGTCCCCGACGCGATACTGCCCGCCAGGCTTCACTGATGATCAGTGCCGCGGCATGTCCGGTGACCTCCGCCTCGTTTCCGGTAATGAACGGCAGGGATGTTGTCATGAGTTCTCTCCTCATTCTGAAAATACGGAATTTCACTTTTTCAACGTCTCCGGCTTGTGATCAGTTGCCTTCGCAGCCAGGGAGAGCTATCTTGGAAGTAAACGGTATCGTGCAATAAAAAAAACATTCATGCCTCTTAACGACGGGTATGGAGTCCTCGCCGGAACCTTGCACAGCTATTCGTGCGATCGCACGGTCAGTGAAGGAGAGTACTACCACTGTAATCTCAGGATCAAGGCCGGACCGGTTATCTACCGTTGTCCTGTCGATCTTGACGGCAAAAAGTCTGCCGACGGGATCCAGTGGCGGGTTGTGGAACTCGGCAGGACATCGCTAAAAGGTATTGCAGGCTTGAAGGACGGGTGGCATCATCTTCGCTCGAATGACCGTTCCGGAGCGCTTGACTACTACCGTTCGGAGGAGTTGCAGCCTACCGGAACCTGTGTTCCTGCCGAGCCTGTCGGCGAAGATGTCAGGCATGATCATGGAGCGGACTGCGCCCCATGGCGGTTCGGAACCGGTGCTGCTGCATTCCGCGATCTCGAACCTCTCCTGAAACATGTCCGGCGAGTCTATGTGTTCGGTGAGCCCTTCAGAAACGGAAAAGGGGTGCACAATATTCACCAGAACCAGGGAGACCCGCCCGGCAGCCGATGGTATGCCGAAAACGGTCCCTGGCAGGATGGCGGTGTTATCGCTGAACGGTGGAACCATACGCTGGCGGCATTTCTCTGCAAGTTCAAAACCCAGCAATTCCTTGCATGATCTGCTTCGGAATCCGCTGTTTTCGGCCGTCAGTTCCGTGTAATGTGCTTCCTCCGAAAGGGAAGTAATCGTAACCGGTATTTTTCCTGATCGTTATCTCTTCCGGTTGCTGTATTTTCTTCACTTGCGTAACTTGCAACGGCGACGATTTGCGGAAAGGCAACAGATACCGGCTTCTTAACATGTAACCAACGGAGAGCGTGATGGCATCATTCGATTATGGAAGAAAAAGCCGATCCGACCCTGTTCGAAAAATCGCTGCGAGGCGATTACCGGATCGACATCCAGGCCTGTCTGAAAGAGGGTCTTGAGATGTTCAAACAGCATATCGGGGAGTTTGTGGGGTTTACCCTTGTCATTTTTGCGGTTTCGGCAGTTTGCTCGAAGATGGGAGCGTTCGGCTCCATCGTTTTTTCGGCCGCCGCCGCACCCTTTTATACCGGTTACGGTATTGCCGCATTCAACCTGATGACCGGCAAGTCCCTGCAGTTCGGTGATTTCTTCAGGGGCTTCAGCTACTTTCTTCCGCTTTTTCTTGCCGGGCTCGCCACCGGCATACTGGTAAGTCTGGGATTTGTCCTGCTTGTTCTGCCGGGTGTCTATCTGGCGGTTTGCTACATGTTCGTAACACTGCTTGTCATCGATCACCGCATGGAGTTCTGGGATGCCATGGAGATGAGCCGCAAGGTCGTTTCAAAAAACTGGTTTGCGGTGTTCGGACTCTCATTTGCGCTTTTTGCCGTGAACCTGCTCGGCATGCTTGCTCTGGTCGTCGGGCTTCTCGTCACCGTGCCGGTAACCTCCTGCGCAGCGGCAGTGGCCTACAAGGAGGTTTTCGGTCTGCAGGCTTCGGAATGGTGAAAAACAGGGGTGACCACATGAAATCCTTCCGTTTGTTGTTTTTTTCCTTTTGCTGTCTTGTCGTGCTGTCCGTGATGCCGCAGCATGTCCATGCAGAAGTGCGCCAGATCGTCGTCGGTGCATCGGGAAAGGTGTCGGTGAAGCCCGACATGGCGGAGTTCGGGGCACTGGTGAAATCCGCAGCGAAGAATGCCGACCAGGCAGTCGCACGTACCGCTGAAAAGTATCGGGCTGTGCAGCAGGCTCTCCGCCAGGCGGGCATACCTGCCGAAGACGCTTCCACGGCGAGCTTTACCGTCTCTCCCCAGTGGGAATGGGACCAGTCGCAGGGAAAAAACGTCCTGAACGGCTATTCGGCACGTCATCTGGTCATGGTCAGGGTCCGTAATCTTTCGCTGACCGGAAAAGCAGTCGATGCGGCCGTACAGGCAGGGGCCGACGAAGTACAGCAGATCACTTTCAGGTCGAGCAGATTCGATGCCCTGCGTCGTCAGGCACTTGCTGCTGCAGTTGCAAACGCACGCGGGGATGCTGTAATCATGGCTCAAGCCGCAGGCGGAAGTCTTGGCGGGCTGATCGAGTTGAGTGTCGGGCAGCCGATCTACAGACCGTCTCCGGCCACGGAGGTCATGTCTATGAAAGCGGCCGCTCCCGAGGCTGCACCGACCGAGATCACTCCTTCCGAGGAGGATATTGTTGTGCACGTGAATTCCCGGTGGCGTTTTCTGGATGCTTCGGCACGCTGAACAGGCTGTAGTGATTATTTCACTTTGCGGTGGAGGTGCAGGTAAAAAAAATGCTCAGAACCTCCTTTCTGCTGCTGCTGACGGGTATCGTGATTCTTGCTTTTTCGCTCTGGGTAAGCCGCGTGCTTGTTTTTTCCGGAAGTGATTCCTTTCTCAACCGGTTTTTCGCCGAGGGGCTGACCATTGTTGCATGGGTTTCCATCTGGGAGGGCCTGGTCACCTTTCTCATGAACCTGCCTTCGCATCTTGTCCATATCCGTCTTTTCCAAAGAATAGCTTCCGCCCCCGTGCTTTTCAATCTTCCGGCGTCCTGACCTGCAGACAAGAACGATCAGCGCACGGTTCATATCCCGATTTTGTCGCTACGGGAAAAAAAGCTAAATTCAAAGCTGTTTTATGTTGTGATTTTGTGATCAGGACGCAGCCGGATTTCTTGTACTTGCTGTTCTCCCTTTCCCTGGCGTCTGGAGGGCGGGGCTTTTCGTTCCGTATCCTGATGCCGCATCCGGTTTCGTATCACGTTTTGTTCAATGCCAGGAGCCTTCCCCTTGCGGGCACGGCCCTTAAACCAGATGAGGTTGCTTATGATCCGTCCGATCGTGATGCTTTTTTTTATTCTTGCGGCGCTTCCCGCAACAGGCCACGCCTTCTCCTTTCAGCAGAACTCGCTTCACAAACAGATTTCCACGATTTCCCGGTCTCCCGAACTGAAAAACAGAATCGATCCCAAGGTGCTCAATATGGCGCTCGTCGGGTACCAGTCCCTGAAAGAGCAGGGCAAGGTCATCCGGGACGGTATTTTGACCGTGATCGATTTCAACAAGCCTTCCATCGATGAACGTCTTTTTGTGATCGATATCAATCGCGGAAGGCTGCTTTATTCCGGCCTTGTAGCCCATGGCAGTGGCAGCGGCGAAAATTTTGCATACAGCTTTTCCAACACTCCGGGGTCTCACAAGAGCAGTCTCGGATTCTATACCACCGGAACGACCTATGACGGCAAGCATGGTTATTCACTCAGGCTTCAGGGAATGGAGCCGGGGATAAACGACAATGCCGAGTCGAGAAGCATCGTGATTCACGCAGCCGATTATGTTTCCTACGACTTTATCAGAAAAAACGGACGTCTTGGAAGAAGCCAGGGTTGTCCTGCCGTATCGTTCGACAGCTACCAGCAGGTTATCGATCTCATCAAGGACGGAAGCTGTCTTTTTATCTATCACAGGGATGGATCGTACACAAGCGGCTCAAGCCTGATCAATCCTGATATCGCTTTACGTTTCGGCAGCCGGAACACGCAGGCATCATAAATCATGCGCCTACCGAAAGGGGTTTTCGTCTGTTTTCTCCTGCTGCTGACGGTTCATGCCGTGCATGCGGCACCGGTTTCCCTTCTGGATCAGAGCGGGCAGGGAAAAAATTCTGCCGGTCAGACCCAGGTCAAAACCGCTCTTTCAGAAGAGCTTCGCTGCCATTTCGAGAAAATCGCTTCGGGAGCGGCAGGCAGAAACCGAAAAATTTTCAACAGCCAGCTCGCCCGTTTTTATGCCGCCCGGAGCTATCAGCCGGTATGGACGAAACCGGTCATGATCGGCGACCTCATGGACGCTATCGAAGATGCCGAAGCCGACGGTCTGGTTCCGGAGGATTATCATATCCGCGAGATACGGCGTTTTTCAGCCGATCCGCCCCGTACTCCCGAGCTGCAGGCGAAGTACGAGCTTTTACTCAGCGACGCCTTGTTCACCCTGACCTATCATCTGCGTTTCGGTAAAGTCGATCCCGAAAGCCTTGATCCAAACTGGAACCTTAATGGCTCGGGTCGCCAAAGCGCAATCGAATACAGACTGCAGGGCGCGCTTGCATCCGGCAACATCAGGGAATTGGCTGATGCGCTGCGACCGCAGCACCCGAAGTATCTCCAGTTGAAAAAAGGCCTTGCCCGGTATCGTGCTATCCTCAGGGCCGGCGGGTGGCAGCAGGTGCCTGAGGGGATGCCGTTCAGGGAAGGAATGCGTGACAGACGGGTTCCCCTGCTTCGCAAGCGGCTCCAGGAGTCCGGAGACCTTTCCGGCAGAGTGGCCGCCGATACCTCGACGGTGTACGATCAGGCAATGGCGGATGCCGTGAAACGGTTTCAGAAGCGCAACGGCCTGGAAGTTGACGGTGTGACGGGAGCGGCAACCATGAGGGAGCTCAATATCACGGCTGCACAGCGGGTAAACCAGATACGCCTCAATCTCGAACGCTACCGATGGTTTATCAGCGATCTCGAACCGACCCATGTCCTGGTCAATATTGCCGGATTCACCCTGCAGTATGTGGAGAACGGCCGATACCGGTGGGGGACGAGGGTGATTGTCGGAAAGCCCTACAGGGAAACTCCGGTATTCAAGGCCGACATGCAGTACATCGTGTTCAATCCCGAGTGGGTCATTCCTCCTACGATTCTTGCAAAAGATGCGCTGCCGGCCATTCGCAGGAACATTTCCTATCTTGACAGAAAGCAACTGAAAGTGATTGATTCGAAAGGGCGTGTAGTCAACCCTTCATCGATCAACTGGACGGCTTATTCGGCCTCGAACTTTCCTTACCGTCTTCAGCAGTCGTCCGGCGACCATGGGGCTCTGGGAAGGATAAAATTCATGATGCCCAACAAACATATCGTTTACCTCCATGATACCCCGACCAAAGACCTGTTCGAGAAAAGCTCACGAACCTTCAGTTCCGGATGCATCAGGATTGAAAATCCGCTCGATCTTGCCGAGTTCGTGCTTCAGGACAGTGTACGATGGAGTCGGCGGAATATCGAAGCGGCTATAGAAACGGGAAAAACCAGCACGGTTTACCTGCCCCGGAGAATTCCGGTCTTTCTGCTTTATCTGACAGCTGTTGCCGAGGGCGATGAAGTGCTGTTCCGGGAGGACGTGTACCGTCGTGATGCACGGCTTCTCAAGGTGCTCGACACACCGGTTCCTGAATATAAACTCGAAAGTTGCGGACTCTGATCCATGGCATTTACCGTTGATATCGCGCTTGTTCGGGATATGGTTACCACAGCGAGCGAAGAGAGCGTTTTTGCGCTGCTTGCCGACGTGCCGCGTTCGGCATCCTGTTTTCCCAGGGTGAACCGCCTTGTGGATCTTGGCGGGAATGCCTTCCGCTGGGAGATGGAGAAAATCGGCATCGGGGGCTATACGCTTCAGCAGACGATCTATGCCTGTCAGTACCGGGCGGACAAGGCTGTCGGGAAGGTTTGCTGGGTTCCGGTAGAAGGCGTCGGCAACGCTTCGGTCGAGGGTGAGTGG
>VGMX01000033.1 GCA_016866305.1 Chlorobiota bacterium
ATCGGTCTGAAAGGTGATTCTGTGTCTACGAAGCATAGCCGTTTTCGTGTCGCTGGACATGATTTCGGAGGGATTCAGCTGCTTGACAGGCAGGGGTTGGCTCTGCCGGGATACAGCGAATGCGGGGTATTGAAAGCGGGCTTTCTTGTCGGGGTTGATGGCATGTCGAACAGCTTTGATTCCCGGTATTTCGGCCCCATTTCAGAGCGATCTGTCATTGGGATAGCCGTTCCGGTCTGGCTGTTCTGAACGAGGTTCTTGTGACGAATCCGGGGAGGTCTGGAGGGTGAGGAGAACGTGAACAATTGTAGTGCAAGATAAACCAATGTTGACAAGCGCCTTTCAAGGCTATGTCAAGCAATGGGTTACAGGGTTAACACGGTGTGTTATCATGTTCACGTCCGGTTAACAACCTGTTTGATCAGAAAACAGAGGGACAAAACGCAATGCATTCATCTGATGAGCTGCCGATTTTTCGGCCAAAACTGAGCGGCAGGTCGAGGCCGGAAAAAGCTCCGAACATGAAAGGCGGTTTTCTGAAACAAGTGTCGGCGAAAACAGTCCGGAAAAAGTCGGCACCGCGCTCTCTGAAGGGCGGGCATCGGAACCGGGGTGCCGGGCCTGCTCATGTGAAAACCGGCTCCTCGTTTTCACAGAGGGTCGTGGTGAAAGCGCGGATTGTGCCGATGCATGTGGCAGGAAAGCGTGCGGCTGCTTTGCACATCCAGTATGTCGAGCGCGGAGGTGTCGAAAAGGATGGATCGGCGGGTAAGCTTTACGGTGACGAAGACCGGTTTGATCGGGACAGCTTTCTGATGGAAAAAGATGGGGAGGCACATCAGTTCCGCTTTATCGTTTCACCGGAGAACGCTCATGAGCTTGACCTGACCGATTATACCCGCAAGCTGGTCAGGCAGATGGAAGAGGATTTTGGCCGTGAGATCGAGTGGGCTGCGGTGAACCATTACAACACCGACAACCCGCACGTTCACGTCATTGTCAGGGGAGTTGACGGTGAAGGCAATGAACTCAGAATCAGTCGTGACTACATCTCCAACGGTTTGCGTAACCGGGCGAGCGAGCTGGCCACGAAGGAGCTTGGCTTGCGCTCTGAAATCGAACAGCAGCGACAGGTTTCAAAAGAGGTTTCCCTTGGAAGGTTCACCTCGCTCGACCGGGACATAGCTGCCCTCGAACGCGATGGTGCTGTCGATCTTGGTGAAGCGTTTTCCGGTCAGGGTGCGCTGTTCCGGCAGCGCAGGCTGTCCGCACGATTGCAGACGCTTGAATCGTTCGGTATAGCTGAGAATCACGGTGCTTTGGAGTGGGGGTTGAAGGATAACTGGAAACAGGAACTCAAGGCAATAGGAAAAAGGGGCGAAATCTACGAAGAGATGCATCGGGCTGTCGGCGGCGATCCTTCACGATACCGGATATACGACCGGCGTCAGCATGGTGAGCGTGTCGAGGGCCGGATCGCCGCAACCGGTCTTGCCGATGAATGGCATGACCGGTATTACATCATTGTCGAAAGTCCTAATGGTTCATCATGGTATGTCGATCTCGACAAGAGCGCCGAACCGGATCACTACCGGAAAGGGCAGATCGTTTCGGTGAATTCTGAACAGGAGTCCTGGCTGAAAAAGGTTGATCACTCCATAGCTGGTTTTGCTGAAAGTCATGGCGGGTTGTATGACTCCCGGCAACATCTGAAGGAGTTGCCTTCGCCGATGGTCGAGCTTTCATCAGGGGGAAAGGTTGAGGGGAACGCCTATGTCGAGGCACACGAACGCAGGCTTGAGCGTCTTGAACGGTTCGACCTGGCTGACCACATGCCGGACGGTTCATGGAGGATTCCGTCGAATCTCGTGGAGAAACTTCAGGAAATGGATGCAACCAATCCTGTCGTGCGGAGGAAGATCGAGAAGCAATCATCTATGAGTCTTCCCGAGCAGGAAACGTTGCGGGGCAGGGCATGGATTGACCGGTTCACCGACAACGCCGATCATTCCGGATTCGCTTCTCATGGATTTGGTAGAGAACTGGGTGAAGCTGTGCGGCGCAGGGCACTTTTTCTGGAGGAGCTTGGCATTGATCCGCTTGATCCCGCAAGGGGGAAAAAGCTGGATCAGCTCGAACGGCATGACCATGCTGAAAACATCCGCAAGCGTGACGGCGGAACTTACCGTGAAATTCGCGACGGAGAACGCTTGCAGGGCAAGCTGACCGATGAGGGTGTGCTCCAGAGCGGGAAACGGTATGCCCGGATCGCCGATCCCAGATCGAAGGAATTTTCACTGGTGCCATGGAGGAAGGATTTCGAGCAGCTCGTGTCGAAACAGGTTGAGCTGGTGAGGGTCGAAGGCACGACATCGGTGGTTCGTCAATTCGGCATCCAGAAAGGGAGATAGCTCATGAAGAATACCCGGTCAGTCAACGTGTTTTACGGTCACATATCGACCGGTGTCGCGTTCATGTTTCTCGGAACATGGGCAACGACCCAGTATGTGGCCTATCTGCTCGGTTATCAGCCGCTGCTTGGCCGACCGCTTCTCGTGTTCTACGGCTATCCTCTCTACGAACCCTGGCAATGGTTTTTCTGGGCCTTTCATTTCGAGGCATACGCTCCATCTGCCTTCGAGGTCGCGAGCCGTATCACGTACACCAATTTCTTTGTCATGTTCGCTGTCATGGTTCTCCTTGCTGTTCGCAGGGCAAAACGGCGAAAGGTAGCCGGTTCGTACGGCACTGCACGATGGGCGACAGCTGACGAACTGGATCAGGCAGGGATATTCGTCGAACGGGGTGTGATTCTCGCTCAAACCAATGATGCGGCATTCCATACGGAGGTGTCCAGAGGTTCCGGTGAGGTGCAATGGAAAATGGACAAGGCGGGCAGCATGATCCTGCGCCATAACGGGCCGGAACACATCTTCTGTTTTGCGCCGACGAGGAGCGGCAAAGGCGTCGGGCTGGTGATACCCACCATGCTAGCCTGGAACGGGTCGGTCATTGCCTACGACATCAAGAAAGAGCTGTGGTCTGCCACGGCAGGCTGGAGAAGGCAGTTCTCGCACTGCTGGCGCTTCGAGCCAACGGCTCCGGATTCTGTTCGGTTCAATCCGCTGCTTGAAATACGGAAGGGCGAATACGAGGTCAGGGACGTTCAGAATGTGGCCGATATTCTGGTCGATCCGGATGGTTCGAAAGAGCATCATGACCACTGGGAAAAAACCGGCCACTCCCTTTTGGTCGGCGTCATCCTGCACGTCCTGTATGCGGAAAAGGACAAGAGTCTCAGCGGGGTGGCGAATTTCCTTTCCGATCCGGAACGGAGCATTCTTGATACCCTGAATTACATGCTCACCTTTCCGCATCTGAAAGACCGGGCTCATCCGGTGGTTGCAGCCTGTGCACGGGAAATGCTCAACAAGACCGAGAACGAGCTTTCTGGTGTGGTCTCGACCGCCATGTCGTTTCTTGGCCTGTACCGTGATCCTTTCATTGCTCGCAACACCTCGGTATCGGATTTTGCCATTCACGACCTGATGAACAGCGAACATCCGGTGAGCCTTTACCTCGTTGTCCCTCCGAGCGACATTGAACGCACGAAACCGCTTATGAGGCTGATTCTCAACCAGTTCGGGCGCAGGCTTACCGAAAAGATCGCTTTTACGAATGACCGGCAGCAGTACCGGCATCGTCTGCTCATGATGCTTGACGAGTTTCCGAGTCTTGGTCGTCTCGGCTTTTTCGAGTCAGAGCTTGCCTACATGGCCGGGTACGGGATCAAATGTGTTATGATCGCCCAGTCGCTGAACCAGATCGAGATGGCCTATGGCCCGAACAACTCGATTTTGGATAACTCCCATGTGCGTATCACCTATGGCGCTCTCGACGAGAGGACAGCGAAAAGGATTTCCGATCTGCTTGGTCAGGCGACGGAGAAGAAGTTGCAGATGAACTTTGCCGGCAACCGGCTCTCTCCATGGCTTGGGCACATCATGGAAAGCGAACAGGAGTCACCCAGACCGTTGCTGACGCCCGGAGAAATTCTGCAATTGCCGGGTGACGATGCTCTTGTGATGATAGGCGGGTTACCGCCATACCGGGCGAAAAAGATCATGTACTACCAGGACGAGCGACTGATGAAGAGGGCATGGCTGCCGACTCCGGATGATCCGGAGGCCCAGCAATCGGAATTGCTCTCAGAAGATTGCAGGCAAAATCCATGGCTCACAGATTTGGGTGTTGCTGGTCAGGCGGTTGCTGAACACCAAGAGCACGGCGATAGTCAGCACGGTATGAGGGAGAACCCCGCAACACCCGCAGCAGAACAGCATGATGTTGCCGGGGAAATTTCGGTCGAGAATCCGGTTCCTGAGAACACGCTTTTGGTAGAAGAACTGGAAATCACAAAAACAATCGACAGGTCAAACAACCGGGCAGGAATCATCGATTTAAGCAGAACACCACAAGGAGGTCATTTGCCGCTATGAAACGTAAGAATATCCACCCCTACCTTTCGCCGGAGTTGTACGAACAGTTCAAGGGCTACTGCAAAAAGGTCAACGCTACCGAGAGCAGTGTCATCGAATCGGCGTTGAAGGAGTATTTCGACGACTCGAAAGATATGAAGCTGCTGCTTCGTCGGCTGGATCGGATTGGTCGTTACCTCAACCGGTTGGAGAGGGACATCACCGCAATTGCTGAGGCATTGGCGGTTTACGTGCAGCTCTGGTTTGCACATACACCCCGGATCGGGGATAATGAAAAAGATGCAGCAAGGCAGGAAGCCTGGAATCAGTACCAGAAGTTCGTGGATTACGTGGCCCACCAGATGGCTGGGGGGCACCGGTTTGTTGATGATCTGGTTCAGGATGTTGTCGGGGATGAGGAGGAGTTGAGAAAGGCTGTAAGTGACGAGGAGAATTGATGCTTGAGGTGTAATTATGCTGAATATCTCGTATATTATTTGACTTTAGGCACAGACAAGCTCGGGCATTAGCAAAAGGTAATTCATGATTGAATCAATCACTATTTCTGGGGTTGCAACCTACGCCACTACGCCAGAGGTGCTAGACGGCCTTTCGCAATTCAATTATCTGTTTGGCTCAAACGGAACCGGGAAAACTACGGTTAGCCGAGTGATTGCGGATGAGAATAAGTTTCCGACCTGCAAAGTCACATGGAAGGCGGGGACGAAATTGCAGCCGCTTGTTTACAACCACGATTTCATTGAGCGGAACTTCAACCAATCTGCAGAGTTGAAGGGGGTGTTCACCCTTGGTGAGGAGCAAGTCGACACGCTCGCGAAGATTGCTGCGACAAAAGAAGAGCTTGACGCGCTGACAGATAAAGTTGAAAACCTAACCCAAAATCTGCAGGGTCTGGACGGCAAGGGTGGGAAGAAGGGAGAATTGGCAGCGCTTGAAACTAAATTGAAAGACAAGTGCTGGGCTCAGAAGCAGAAGCATGATGAGAAACTGCAAGGGGGCTTTGAGGGGTATCGAAATAGCGCCGAAAAATTCAAAAGTAAAGTGCTTCAGGAGCAAGCATCCAACACCGCGACACTTCTTACCTTGGCAGAGTTGGAGAAAAAAGCAGAAAGCGTGTTCGGCCCCACGCCCACGATGGAGGTTTCAGTCCCCGCTGTTGACACGTCCAATATCCTTGAATATGAAACTAATCCAATTCTGAAGAAGCGTGTTATTGGCAAGGAAGATGTCGATATCGCTGCGATGATTAAGAAGCTCGGAAATAGCGACTGGGTCCGTGAAGGCCGGGGTTTCTACGAGACGAACAGCCAAGTGTGCCCATTTTGCCAACAGGAAACGACCAATGCATTTGCTCAGAGTCTGAACGAGTATTTTGACGAGACGTTTGTAACTGACAGTAAGGTGATTGATGACCTTACCAAGAACTACGAGACCGAAGCAGCACGGATTCAGCAACAAATTGTCGCAATCATTGCATCACCGTCCAAGTTTCTTGATGTCGAGAAGCTGAAAGCAGAGAAGGAGCTGCTCGACGCTAAAATCACATTAAACAACCAGCGTCTTACCGGAAAGAAGAAGGAGGCAAGTCTGGTGGTTGAGTTGGAGTCCCTAAGCAATGTATGCAAGGCGATTAGGGATTTGCTTGACGCAGCCAACACGCAAGTAGCTACTCACAACAAGATGGTTGCGAACATTGCAACCGAGCGTGCAATCTTGATATCACAGGTGTGGAAGTTCGTTCTTGAGGAAATGAAGACCGATCTCGCCGAATTCAATACAGTGAAAGTTGCATTGGAAAAGGCTATCACGGCGATGACGAGCCAGATATCAACGGCTAATCTGGGCAAGAAGACCAAAATAACCGAGATTCGCGAGCTGGAAAAACAAACCACAAGCATCCAGCCGACAATAGAAGGTATTAACAGTCTGCTTTCCTCGTTTGGGTTCCAAGGCTTCAAGCTCGCGGAAGCCACAAGAGGGATATCATACAAATTGGTTCGTTCAGATGGTTCGGACGCCAAGTCGACTTTAAGCGAGGGCGAGAAAACCTTTATCACCTTCCTTTATTTTTACCACCTGCTCAAGGGTAGCGAGTCAGACTCTGGGATGACCATCGACCGAATCGTGGTCTTCGACGACCCAGTTTCGAGTCTCGATAGTGACATCCTCTTTATTGTCGGCAGTCTGATCAAAGGGTTGTTCGATGAGGTACGCGCTGGAACCGGGCACATCAAACAAATCTTCGTACTCACGCACAACGTCTACTTCCACAAGGAAGTCACCTATAACTCGAAAAGGAAGGGCGTTGCGATGACCGAGGAGACGTTTTGGATCGTACGAAAGCCCGGGCTAGTCTCAAAGTTTGACAAGCACTCAACGAATCCAATCAAAACGTCCTATGAGTTGCTGTGGGCCGAAGTTCGCAAACCGGATCGCTCAAATCTTGCTATTCAAAACACGCTGCGGCGCATCTTAGAGAACTACTTCAAAATTCTGGGTGGCATCGATTTTGACGATCTCTGCGAGATGTTCGATGGGAAGGATAAGCTCATTTGTAAATCGCTTTGCTCTTGGGTGCATGACGGGTCGCACTATGCGCACGACGATTTATACGTCTCGATTGATGACACGATGGTGGATTCCTACTTGAGGGTGTTCAAGGCGATTTTTGAGAAGTCAGGACACTGCGAACACTACAAGATGATGATGTCTGATGCCTATGTGGAAGATGCATCTATTGCAGCGCCTTTATGAAACGAGCTATGAACCATCACCTTACGAGAAGCCTTTGAAAAACTCGTGAGAGTTTCAAACACAACCTATATTCCACCCCTGTAAATTCCCCTGCACCCTTCTTAGCCTAACAAGGCACACCAAATCCTAAAACGGGCTACGAACTCCTGTTCGGGTCTCCCCAATTTCTCTACCAATTCTGCGAACGCGGTATCTATTATTTTGCCTAATTATTTGAATAATTGATAAAATTTATCAATATATAGGTATTAATATTTCTGAATATCCGTATAGCGCATAGTAATTATCAATTGCTGTTGGGCAATTTCGCTTTCAGGTAATGGCAAATCTTACCCATCAGAGGCGCATAGCTTCACTTCAGAGCGCTCTTGCTCCCTTAAGGGGGCTGCTTGAACGGGAGAGCATCGTTGAGATCATGCTGAACGCCGACGGGCGCATCTGGATCGACGAGCTTGGCTGTGGCATGTCCTGCACGGAAATTGTAATGAGTGCCGAGGATGCCGACCGGATGATCCGGCTTGTTGCCGCGTCGTCAAATACTGAAATCAACGAACGTAATCCTTCACTTGCCGCGAAGCTTCCGGAATGGGGTGCACGCTTGCAGGCCTCGGTGCCGCCTATTGTCAGTCGTCCGGTTTTTGCCTTGCGCAAGCCGGCCAAAATCGTTTTTACGCTCGATGATTATGTCCAGCGCACGATCATCTCACCCGAGATCGCTTCTCTGCTTGAAGTCGCCGTGAAGGCCCGCAAGAATATCCTGATCGGTGGTGGCACCGGTTCTGGCAAGACCACCTTTGCCAATGCGCTTTTACAGCTTGTAGCCGATACTGAAGACCGCGTGTACATCGTCGAGGACAATCCTGAATTGCAGTGCAGCGCCGAGAACATGTTGCAGATACTCGTGCAGCCACCTTTCTACTCGCATCAGCGGGCCGTCAAGGACGCATTGCGTTTCCGTCCGGATCGCATCATCGTCGGCGAGGTTCGTGACGGGGCGGCGCTCGATCTGCTCAAGGCATGGAACACCGGCCATCCGGGCGGTCTTGCAACCATCCATGCCAACAGCCCGGCAGCCATGCTCGACCGGCTTGCACAGCTTGCCGAAGAGGTGGTGCCAAGGGCACCGCGCGAGCTGATCGCCGAGGCGGTGGATTATTGCATTCACATCACGAGGGACAAGAACCATTCTGCAGGGCGCAGGGTCAGCGGGATTGTCGAGGTTATGGGGATTGACGACCGTGGCCGCTGGGAGCTTCAGCCTGTCCATGAGGAAACGGATGAGGCTCCTGCCTTGCAGGTGTGCGAGGAGTCCAAAGAACTTTCTGAATCCATTGCCGTCTGAACAGCATCAACCAATCACGAACAATACGTCCATGAACCGAAAACTTCTGCTCTTTGCCCTTCTGATGTTGGCCGCCAACACCGCACTGGCGACTTCGACCGGTATGCCCTGGGAATCACCACTGAATCAGGCACTCGACTCCCTGACCGGCCCGGTCAGCAGAGTATTCGGTGCTGTCGCTTTCATTGCACTCGGTTTCGGTCTTGCTTTCAGTGAGGGCGGCGGAGTCATGAAGAAAGCGCTCTGGGTGCTCTTCGGCCTCTCCATCGCCTTCAATGCGGTGTCATGGGGACTGAGCTTCATGGGATTCAGTGGAGGGCTGACTATATGATCGAGGGTTATGAGGTGCCCATGCACCGCTCGTTGAGCGACGTCATTCTGATGGGTGGGGTGCCGCGTACGCCGGCCATTCTGCTCTGGACTACCTTTGCCGCGCTTGGTTTCGGTATGCAGCAGCTCTGGGTGGTGCCTATCGCCGTCGGCCTGCATATGCTGCTGGCCGCGCTTACCCGGCGTGACCCCTTCTTCTTCGATGTCTTCGTCCGGGCGCTTCGGGCACCGAAAATCATGTATCCCTGAAGAACGATGCTGAGCCTGAAGCACTATCGCGAGCCGTCCACACGGCTGCCAGACTACCTGCCATGGGCTGCACTCGTGGCTCCGGGGGTCGTGTTGCAGAAGGATGCGGCCCTGCAAAAGACCATCGCATTCCGGGGGCCTGACCTTGCCAGCTCTTCTCCGTCAGAGCTTGCTTCGGCGGTTGCCCGGCTGAACAACGCCCTGAAACGGCTTGGTTCCGGATGGAGCCTTTTCATAGAGGCACAGCGGTTTGAGCATTCCGAATATCCCTCCTCGATCTGGCCTCATCCAGCAGCATGGCTGCTCGACCGGGAACGGCGGGGCCAGTTCGAAGAGGCCGGATCGCATTTCGAATCGGCCTATTTCCTCACCTTCGTCTGGAAGATGCCCGGTAGCCAGGGGAAAAAGGTTTCGAGCCTTTTCTACGATGATCCGGAACAGGGCGATCCCGTGCTTGACAACGAACGCGACCTCGAACAGTTTCAGCGGCAGGTGCGGGAGATCACGGACATCATGGCCGGGGTGTTTGTCGAGGTGCGGGAGCTTGACGACAGCGAAACGCTCACCTACCTGCACAGCACCATCTCCACCAACCGCCACGTTGTGCAGGCTCCCGAGGTTCCCATGTACCTCGATGCGCTTCTGCCCGATCAGGCGCTCAGCGTCGGGGACATCTGTATGTTGGGAGATCAGGCCATTCCCACCATCACCTTCACCGGGTTTCCATCGACCTCTTTGCCGGGGATGCTCGATGAGCTGAACCACCTTCAGATCGAGTACCGGTGGGTGGTACGCTATCTCGCGCTCGACAAGGAGGACGCACGGCGTGAGATCGAGAAGTATCGCCGGCAGTGGTGGGGTAAGCGAAAGAACCTGTTCACTCTGCTGAAAGAGGAGGCGACCAAGGAGCCGTCAGCCCTGCTCGACAGCGCCGCAGCCAACAAGGCTGCCGATGCGGATGCAGCTTTGCAGGAGCTCGGGGACGATCTGGTCTCGTTCGGTATCATGACCTGCACGGTGACCGTGAGCCATACAGACTTGCAGGAGGCGATGCGCCGTATCCGGAGGGTGAAACAGGTGATCCAGAGCCGGGGATTCGTGGTGAAGGACGAAACGCTCAACAGCCGCGAAGCGTGGTTGGGGAGTATTCCCGGACACGTCTATGCCAACGTGCGAAGGCCGATCATCAGCACCCTGAATCTCGCCCATATCATGCCGCTCTCGGCAATCTGGGCCGGAGACGAACAGAACCGCCATCTGCAGGAGGTGACCGGGGTCGGTACGCCGCACATCATCTGTTCAACGACGGGCAGCACTCCGTTCCGGCTCAACCTCACAATCGGCGATGTCGGCCATACGCTGATCGTCGGGCCGACCGGAGCGGGCAAGTCAACCCTGCTTGCCATGCTGGCATTGCAGTGGTTGCGCTATCCCGATGCACAGGTTGTGATTTTCGACAAGGATCGTTCGTCGCGATCCGCCACGCTTGCCGTGCAGGGGGATTACTACGAGCCCGGCGGGGAGAAAGCCGCATTGGCTTTCCAGCCGCTTGCCGCCATCGACGATCCTGCCGAGCGCATCTGGGCCTCTTCCTTCATCCTGCTCCTGCTACGGGAGCAACATCTTCAGGAGACGCCCATGCTCAAGAAGGAGATCGATGACGCCTTGCAGAACCTTGCTACCAGCGAACGCAGTCACCGCACCCTGACGGTATTCAGCGACCTCGTGCAGAGCCGGGAGGTTCGTGACGCGCTTCGTCCCTACACCATGCAGGGCAACTACGGGGAGATATTCGACGCCGACACCGACACCATGAGCGACGGAGCATGGCTTACCATCGAGATGAACGCACTCATGACGATGAGTCCGGAGGTAGTGATTCCGGGGCTTTTCTACCTGTTTCACCGCGTCGAACAGCGGTTCGACGGACGGCCCACGCTTCTGATACTCGACGAGGCCTGGCTGTTCCTCAAACACCCGGTTTTCATGGGGCAGTTACAGAACTGGCTCAAGACGCTCAGGAAAAAGCAGGTTTCGGTGGTGTTCGCCACGCAGGAGATTGCCGATGCCGCCGAATCGCCCATCATGGCCACCATCCTGTCGGCCTGCCATACCAAGCTCTACCTTCCTGATGAGGAGGCGCTCACGCCGGCCATGACCGATTCTTACCGGAAATTTGGCCTCAGCGACACGGAGATCACGCTGCTGGCCACTGCACAGAAAAAACGGGACTACTACTACCGCTCGGTCAAGGGGCGGAGGCTTTTCACCCTGAACATGGGGCCGGTGGCGCTCGCGTTTGCAGGACTTTCCAACCCTGACGACCAGCGCTTCATGGATTCCATCGAGGATGTACTGTCAAAGGAAACTCATGCTTCGGCACTGTTGCGCTATCGGGGACTCGAATGGGCCGCCGAATTACTGGAAAAGACAAAGGGAAAATCATCACTGCAATCATGAACAGGAGAAGAGGATGCAACGCACATACCAGAAATCGATGAAACGAACAGGGAAACGCCTGCTGCTGGCGGGCTTACTGCTTACCGCTGCTCCGGAACTGCCGTTCATGCAGCCGGATGCGCAGGCGGCACTGACGGTGATCGACATTTCGAACCTCCAGCAGAACACGCTCACAGCCGTTCGTACCGCTGAACAGATTCAGAACCAGATCGAGCAGATCAGGAACCAGGTACGTACTCTCCAGACACTTCCCGCCTCCACCTTCGGCCCGGTGAAATCCATCTATGACAGCAACATGCAGGAGCTGAACGGCCTGCTCTCGGATGTGCAGGGCATCAGTTTCGACCTCAACCGGATCGATGGGCAGTTCAACCAACTCTTTCCGCAGGGAAGCTGGGATCAGGTCGATTTCAGCCGCTACGAGCAGTACTACCGTGACTGGACAAAAGAGCTTTCCGAAGCTTCCAAGATCGCCATGAAAGCCCAGAGCGTCGTGGAACGCTCGCAGGCTTACAACAACCAGGCAGCGGCCATTCTCAACCAGTCCGCATTGGCAGATGGCGAAGTGCGGCAGCTCCAGTCCACCAACCAGATGCTTGGTATCATGGCCGGTCAGCTCGATGGCCTCACCCAGACCCTTGCGGTCAGCGCACGGGTGAGCGCCATGGCGGCGGCTCAGGCGGCCAACCGCGAAGAGGCTGAACGGGCATTCTCAACCCAGATGTGGAGCGGTTACGGCAATGTGGACAAGCAGGCCAACGCGAAATATACCAACATGCCAAACCTGAAACAGTAAAGGAGGAACAGCCATGGTACGCCAGTACGTCATGCTCGGGGTCATCCTTTCGATGATCTTTTTCGCCGTGGGATGCTCACCGCGCAAGCCCGACGAACCGGAGCGGCAGCAGGAGCAGCTGAAAAAATCGGATGATCTCTGGAAAGGGTACGGTGATGTCGATACCACGCCGAAGCCGAAATACCACAACATGCCGCCGATCAAAAAGTAGATGCACCACTGACCTATGAATCCCGGCATTCTTACCCAGACCCTCAACAACTTCCTGACGGCGTTCGGAGCGGGCTGGTCTAACCTCCAGCCCGCCATAAACTGGCTGACCGGAGCCCTGCTCGGCATCGAGATCGTCATGCTCGGTCTCTGGTGGGCTCTGGGAGGTGGTGAGCAGATCGTCGGCGTGATGAAGAAGGTGCTCTATCTCGGCGTCTGGCTGTGGATCGTGCGTTCGTTTCCCACCCTTTCGAACGCTTTCGTGCAATCTCTCATTCAGGCCGGGCAGATAGCTGGAGGCGGGGGCGGGCCGAGCCTGTTCGATCCGTCGAACATCATCGACTACGGCCTTTCGACCACGGCACCGCTTGTCGAGAAGATCAGCAACGTCGGCATCACCGAGATCGTCAATGGCATCGTGCTGGCACTGACCTATGTCGGCATCATGCTGGCCTACATCCTTATTGCCTGGCAGATATTCTATGCCGTGCTGGAGTTCAACCTGCTCGCCGCCGTGGTCGGCATCTTTCTGCCATTCGGCTTTTTCGAGCCGACGAAGTTCCTTGCCGAGAAGGCTATCGGGGCCATTGTTTCATCGGGCGTCAAGCTCATGGTGCTGGCTTTCATCATGGCCGTGATCGAGCCGACGCTCTCCACACTGAGCTTCTCCGGTGACCTGAACTTCACGGAGATATGGAGCGCTTTGCTGACGGTTGGCGCTGTTGCGTTTCTTGCTTGGAACGCTCCCGGCATCGCGGCAGGGTTGCTTGCCGGCAGTCCGAGCCTCAGCGCAGGTACGGCCATGCAGAACGCCGTGGTCGGTGGTACCGGTGTTGCGCTTGCCGGCATGGGGGCCTACAGCCTGACGAAGCTCGCGGTCGAGAAAGTTGGTGCGGGTGTAGGTGCAGCAAGCCAGATGATCGGTTCCCGGTTCGGATCAGGCGGCACATCACCTGCTTACAGAGGTGCCGGTACAGGCCCATCAGGAGGAGGGCCATCAGGAGGCGGTTCAGGGCCGGGAGGAACTGCATCAGCTGGCAAATTCGGACCAACAGACAATGCCTTGCCGGAAACCGGCGACAAAGAAAAACAACAGGCTCCCGGCTGGGCAAAAACCGCACTGCATGCCCTGCATACTCCTGAAGAGGCAAGGCCTTCAGGTGGCAGCGCCACACCAAGATTGTAACTCCAACACAAAAGAGAGATGAAAGCTGAATCAAGAAGCTGGAAGCCGAAAGGAGAACTCGATACCCCTTACAAGCGTGCAAAGCAGGAGTGGGATGACCGGATTGGCAATGCCGCAGTGCAGGCCCGCACCTGGCGGATGTTCGCTTTCGCAACGCTGTTCCTTGTCGCCATGCCTGCCGTTGGGGGCATGATCTGGCTCGGAAGCCTTCCGAAGAAGGTGCCCTACATCGTGGAGGTTGCCCGTGACGGCAGCGCCATCAACCGTGGAGAGGCCGGCAGGGCATGGCAGGATTACAAACCGACCGATCCGTCGATAAAGTATCATCTCCAGCGCTTTATCCAGGATACCCGAATGATCAGCTCGGATGGTGCCGTGGTGAAACGGAACTGGCTCGATGCTTACAGGCTGGTGACCGCCAACGGATCGAACACACTGAACGCTTACGTGCAGAAGAACGACCCGTTCTCCCGGCTGGCCACCGAACGGGTGAGCGTGGACGTGCTCTCGATGGTGCCGCTTTCCGCTGAAAGCTGGCAGGTTGACTGGAAGGAGTCGGTCTGGGGTGTGCATGGTGAGCCGCTTGGTGACAGTTACTGGCGGGGCATCTTCAAGATCGTGCTGAAACAGCCCCAGACCGACGAGCAGCTTGCCTCCAATCCCATCGGTCTCTATATCGACGAGTTCCACTGGTCACGCATCAACCGATAACCTGATTTATCATGAAGAGAACGATACCACTGCTTGCAGCCATCCTGATTGCCAACGGCATGACCAGCTCGGCTGCTGCCGTTGCCGACCAGAAACCGTGGAATGTGATCGAGCACGCGAACCGTGATTCGGCCCAGAACCCCGACCGGTTCGGCTACCAGAACGCCATCATGCGCTACGATTATGAAGAGGGCCAACTTTACCAGGTCTATGCCGCTCCGCTAAAGCTCACCGACATCCAGCTTGAGCCGGGCGAAAAGCTGCTTGGTGATCCGGTCTCCGGCGATACCGTGCGCTGGATCATCGGTCGCAGCAAGAGCATGGTGGACGGACTCGAACAGGAGCACATCTACCTCAAGCCGACCCGACCGGGCCTGCACACTACGCTCAGCCTCAACACCAGCCTGCGCACCTACCATATCGAACTGACGAGCTACGAAACCACTTATATGGCTGCCGTGTCATGGAACTACGAGCAGTATAATCTCCGGCAGCTGAAAGCTGTGGAGGCTACGGCGACCGAATCCCATGTGAACCTTGCGGCGCTTGATTTCAGCTACAAGGTTGAGGTGAAGAGGGGTTCAAGGCCGCTCTGGATGCCCGTGAAGGTGTTTGACGACGGACGAAAGACCTTCGTGCAGTTTCCGGAAGAAATGCTCGCCCGCGAAGCGCCGGTGCTTTTCGTCGTCGGGAAGTCCGGCGATGTGCAGCTGGTGAACTACCGGGTGAAGAATGACTACTACATCGTTGACCGTCTGTTCAGCAGGGCGGAGCTGCGTGCCGGGGAAAAAGGCGAGGTGATTGTCCGGATAACGAAACGGTAAGTGGAGATCGACAGATGACGAACGCAGATGAACCGATGCAGCAGCAGGAACATGTTGATCCACATGCATCGAAGATACCACCCGACGATCCCCGGTTGCAGCTACCCAAACCCAGGAGCCGCACGCTGAAAAAAGGGCCGGTAATCGCCATTACGGTGGTGCTTGTCGGGGCGCTCTTTCTGGCGATCATGATGGCCGTGCAGCCGCCGAAGAAAGCCGTGAAGGTTGATGAGAAAAACGAGGCAGCCGTATCGAATACGATGGCCATTCCCGATGTCATTACGCAGGGGCCTGACAACAGCAAGCCGGTTACGGTGCCGGATACCACGATCACGGCTCCGATCCCGGATGATGTGCCCGCATTGGGCAAACCGTTGCCGGGTGACCTCGGTCATGCAATGGTGAATCCAAGCGAGAACCGTTACCAGAACAGTGCACAGTACCGGCAGCCGGATCCTGCCGAGCAGGAACGGCACGCCGCCCTGACATCGAGCCCGTTTTTTGGCGGGACGGCGAACGCCGCAACGCCGGTCAACACCGCAGGCGGCTTTGTTTCGGCACCGGCAGCACCAGCGCAGAGTGGCGCTCAAGCCGGTACCTATGGACGGGATCAGAACAACCAGACCCGCAAAAACGACTTTTTCGCTACCGGCGGAGGTGAAGAGAAAGAGTACGTGTCGAAGCCAATGCGCAAAGCTGCAAGCCGCTACGAGGTCAAGGCTGGATCGATCATTCCGGCTATTCTGGTGACTGGCCTGAACTCTGATCTGCCGGGGAACGTGATCGCGATGGTCAAGGAGAACGTGTACGATACGGTAACCGGAGATTACCTGCTGGTTCCTCAGGGAACAAGGGTGCTCGGCAAGTACGACAGCATGGTGAGCTACGGCCAAAAACGGGTGCAGGTGGTCTGGACGCGCATGATCCGCCCGGACGGCTCATCGGTGATGCTGGAGAACATGCCGGGCGTTGATCTTGCAGGCATGAGCGGCTACAAAGACAAGACCGATAACCACTTCGACCGGCTTGTCGGTGGAGCCTTGCTCTCCTCGATGCTCTCCGTCGGGGCGACGGTCTCGCAAGGCACCTACACCGACGAGGCAAGCATGAGCACACAGCAGCGCATGGCGGCCAGCGTCGGCCAGGACATCAACAGTGCAGGCCAGCAGATCACGAGGAAGACCCTCGACATCCAGCCGACCCTTATAATCAGGGCTGGCATGACGGTGAATATCCTCGTGAACAAGGATATGATCGTCGATCCATACAAAAACTGATGGTCACATTGAAAACTTATTGCGCAACCCGATTGCTGCGTTGGTTGGTGCTCGAAATCCTCACGTACTCAATGTACGCTCCGATTTCTGCGCTCCGTTCGCCTTGCACTCGTGTCGCTCATCACAGTTTTCAAAGCAACCAAAATAACTAAGGAGCGTTATGATCGATCTTGAAATTCAGGTACAAAGCGAACCGGTAAGTCGGAAGTTCCGGATCAGGAAAGAGGTGTCTGAAGAGTTTGACCTGTACATGAAAGCAGCACAGGAGAAAACTCCGGGAGCTGATGAATCACTCGTGCTCGAAGCGATTTTGCGAAACCACTTCAAGCGGGACAAGGGGTTCAGGGCATGGATGCAGAATCGGGATGCCCAGAAACCGGCTGGGCCTTGATGGGGCAGGGAATCCGCAATTACCACTGCCTTCAATCCTTTCTTTTCATGTTTTCCTCCGTGTTTTGCTGGCCATAATTATCCGATAATCGTTCGATTTTGTAGCTTGAATCGTCCGATGGCTTGGCCCAAAAAAGCGGAATAAAAGCATGTCTCCTTCCAATAACCCGTCAGACGAACCTTTCAGCTCGATCATGGCGCTTGCTGAAGAGATGCACCGGCTGGCAGAGCTTGCCGTGGCCCACAGTACACTCCGGTTGTCGAGGGTATCATCAGCAGCAAGAGCAAGGATGTTCACCATATCAAGCACACCCTTGACCACCTGCTTGATTTTGGTTTCTACGCCCCGATGGTCGAACTCTTCCGTCGTCTCTGCCGATATTACTACTTCATTGATGCAGCGGCTGCTGCCAACTACGTCCTCACTTACCGGGAGATGTGGGATTCGGAAGATTCCAAAGAACCTCCATCCAGTATTGTTAACATGCAATTCTAAATACGTCCGTATTTCTTTGTTTTCATTGAATTTATGATATTAACCTTAATAGGTTATGTCCCTCACTGGTGCTGTATGGCCAAAAAGGGTTTTGTCATCTTCACTCCCCTTGACATATGGCGATTCCTGATTTTCAAAGCATCATGCTTCCATTGTTGCGGTTTTGCGCGGATGGTAAGGAGCACTCAAATCAGGAAGCTCTTGACGCCTTGGCTTCACAATTTCAGTTATCGGATTCCGAACGGAAGCAGCTTTTGCCCAGTGGTCAGCAGCGGCTGTTTGACAATCGCGTTGCCTGGGCTCGTGCTCACATGAAAATGGCTCTCCTGATTGAGAACCCACGTCGAGGCATTTTCCGCATTACGGAACGTGGTAAATCCGTACTCGCTCAAAGTCCATCTGCCATAAATCTGAAGTTTCTCCGCCAGTATCCGGAGTATGTCGATAACCGGAAAAAGCCTGAAACCGAAGCAGCATCGCCTTCAGAGCCGGAAGTTCAAACACCTGAAGAGCAGATCGAGCAAGCGTATGAGGCACTCAGAGAGGCTCTTGCCCGAGAAATTCTCCAGCAACTCAAGTCCAGCTCTCCATCATTTTTCGAGAAGGTTGTGGTGGATGTGCTGGTTCGCATGGGTTACGGCGGTTCACTTAAAGACGCTGGGCAAGCCATCGGTCATAGCGGGGATGAAGGCATCGATGGAGTCATCAATGAGGATAAGCTTGGACTCGATAGCATCTACATTCAGGCAAAGCGGTGGGGGGCATCCGTCACGAGACCGGAAATCCAGAAGTTTGCCGGGGCTTTACAGGGCAAACGCGCAACCAAAGGGGTTTTCATTACAACCTCGGATTTTTCGACCGGAGCAAAAGAGTTTGTGACCAACATCGCCAGCAAGATCATCCTGATTGACGGCAATCACTTGGCGAACCTGATGGGCATCTCTATTTATTCGAAAGCGACATATCTTTCATAAATAAAATAACTTAGCGTTCATAAAAAGGCCGGAAATTTGTATATTTCAGCAGATTTCTTCATTCATCCTCTGCTATCATGAAA
>VGMX01000034.1 GCA_016866305.1 Chlorobiota bacterium
GGTCGATACCATCATTGACGCGGCAAAACACGGTTCAGGTGAAGTCGGCGACGGCAAGATCTTCATCACGACGCTCGAGGAGTGCATCAGGATCAGGACACGCGAGAATGGCGGTACGGCGATCTGAACAATTTCGGCAAGATCCGGCAACCTTTTTTTACAACAAAGCCAGACATCCCTGACAAACGCTGCAATGCCGACGTCGGGGATGCCCAAAACACACAAAACAACAACAGAACAGGAGTAAAAGCAATGAAAAAAACCGTTACTATCGCATCCCTTGCCGTAGCGCTTTTCGCCGGACTCGGCAGCACGGCACAGGCTGAAGGCTTCAAGATCGGCGCCGACGTGGTCAGCAGCTACGTATTCAGAGGCACCGAGTTCGGAGACTCTCCGGCTATCCAGCCGAACCTGTCCTACACCTTCCCCGGAATCGGTGTCGTGGTTGGCGCATGGGGCTCGTATGCCATTGCCGAGGATGATGGCGAACGCTATAAAGAGATCGACCTTTATATCAGCGTGCCGGTCGGCCCGTTCACCTTCACCGTGACTGACTACCATTACCCCGATTCCGGTGACACCTTTGATTTCAGCGATGACGGCCCGAACATTGTCGAAGCAAGCATTGGCTACTCCTACAAGAACCTCAGCCTGCTTGCCGCCATGAATATCGCTGGTGCCGATACCGATAATGCAAAATACTGCGAAGCAAGCTACAAGTTCTATGACAAGGAGGGCTTTACAGCCAAAGGGTTTGTCGGAGCCGGTGATGAAGATTTCTACGGCGACTTTGAAGGCGACAACTTCGCTGTTGTCAACACCGGCATCTCGGTATCCAAAGATCGTTATACCGCATCATACATCTACAATCCCGATACCGAAAAATCGCACCTGGTCTTCATGGCATCGTTCTGATCCATGCAATAATGTTCTTTTCTCCGTGTGTGTGTGCGTCAAGCAGAAAAGGAGCCGGCAAAGGCTCCTTTTCTGCTTTTTTTCTTCCCGGACTGCCGTAGAGGCTTCCGTTCAGATGGCTTTTTCATAGATCACATATTCCTTGTAGGGCCACCCGCCGATCACCTTCGCCAGTTTGCTCATGGCCTCGTTGGATTTGAGCACCCAGCTCATCTCGCTGGCAAAAACCCCGTGCTTACCTCCATAGTCGGCAATCCATGTATTGAGTATGCTGTCGATTCCCTTGTTTCTGTACTCCGGGAGTACGCCCATGACGATGGTTCTGACCATCGTGATATGACGCTTGTGCCAGAGATATTTCACCAGACCCCATGGCGTGAAAGGGTTCCCGTTGACATGCTTCAATGCCTGGTTGATATCCGGCAGAGAAAGCGAAAACCCGATGGTCCTTCCGTTGCGATCCTCGACGAAATAGACGTAATGCGGATTTGCGATAGGCTTGAGACTTTTGACAAGAAAATCGAACTCCCTGTCGGTCATGGGCACAAACCCCCAGTTCTTCTCCCAGGCTCCGTTGTAGATCTCCCGCATATTTTCGATCTCCCGGTCGAAATGCTTCATATCGAGCACACGAACGGAAAGACCTTCCCTCTTCATGACATGTGCAGCGATCTTGCGAAGCCTTTCGATGTCGATGATGCTCTGGTCGATGTACCATGCCAGAAGTTCCTGCCCGACATGGTGCCCCGCTTTCAGGACAAGATCGTTGTAATAGGGTGGATTATAGAGCATAAGAAACACCGGGGAACTCTCGAACCCTTTGGTGAGCATGCCGCACTGATCGTTCATCGAAGGGCTCACCGGCCCGCGTATGGTGTCGAGGCCTTTCTGCCGCAACCATCGTGAAGCCGCATCGAAAAGGGCATCTGCGACCTGCTGATCGTTGAAGCACTCGAAAAAGCCCCAGAAACCCACGCGATCATGGTGCACATCGTTGTGGCGCCGGTTCTCGATTGCTGCTATGGTCCCGGAAAGCCTGCCATCCTTCCATGCGGTGAACATGGCAAGGTCGGCATGATCGTAAAGCGGATAAACATCCTTGTCGAGGGTCTTCATATAGTCGGAAATAACCGGCGGCACCCAGTATTTCTTCAGTTCGGGATCGTTTCGGTACACCTGCCAGGCAAAGGTGATGAACTGCCTTCGTTCACTCTTGCTTCTGACCTGCCTTATTTCAATAGTCATGATGGTTGCGGGGTAATGGGGGCTCGTGAGAACAAACTGCCGGAAAGCATTACTTGAAAGCTGAACCGGGCTCCGCGCCTGCTGCCTTCAGGATTTTCGCCAGTGGACAGAACCCTGTGAAGGCGGCCTGGAAGAGGTTGAGACCGACAAATCCGGTAAACCAGAGCCAGTTCGGGTTATGATAAACTGAAAGCAGGACGCTCACAAGCACGAAACAGCCGGCTACGGCGAAAACAAGACGATCGATATTCATGGTGGTGATGGAGTTTTGTGGTTGCTTTGGATCATACTGCTCTTGAAACAAGTTTTCCGATAACCTCGGCACCCTGGCGAAGCATTCTTTCCGTCTCTTCCCAGGAGATGCATTCATCGGTAATGGAAACACCATACCTGAGTTTTTCAGGGTCTTCCGGAAACGGCTGGTTGCCAGAACAGAGGTTGCTCTCGATCATCACACCGGCAATGCTTCTGTTGCCTGCCGCTTTCTGCCCGAGAATGTCTTCCCAGACCTTCAGCTGTTCGGTATGCTTTTTGCCGGAATTCGCATGGCTGCAGTCCACGACGAGAGCCTGTGACAGTCCTGCTTTTTCAAGCAGGGCCTCTGCTCCGGCGATACTTTTCGCATCATAGTTCGGGGTCACGCCACCCCTGAGCACGAGGTGTCCGAAAGGGTTGCCCTTGGTCGTGATCACGCTGCTGAACCCATCCTGATCGATACCAAGAAAACTGTGCGGATGCATGGCCGAGCGGATAGCGTCAACGGCAACACCGAGCCGGCCGTCCGTGGAATTCTTGAAGCCGACCGGCATGGACAGGCCGCTGGCCATCTGGCGGTGCGTCTGGGATTCGATCGTTCTTGCGCCTATTGCCGCCCAGCTCACCACATCGGCAACATACTGCGGCGTGATGGGATCAAGGAACTCCGTTGCGGCAGGAAGCCCCATTGCATTGATATCGATCAGCAGCTTCCGGGCATAATAAAGCCCGTGTTCGATATCGTACGAATCATCGAGATGAGGATCGTTGATGAAGCCCTTCCAGCCGACAGTTGTCCTGGGTTTTTCAAAATACACCCTCATAAGAATGCAGAGATCGTGCTGAAGTTCGGCCCGCAATGCCGACAGCTTCCGTGCATAGTCCAGCGCTGCATCAACATTATGTATCGAACAGGGACCGACGATCGCCAGAAGCCGCCCGTCAGATCCATTCAGGATATTTTCGACCTGGCGACGACCGGCACTGACCGTTGTGGCAATAACGTCTGTGACCGGCAACTGCTCCTTGAGCGCTTTCGGTGATGAAAGCCTCTTTATCCGTGAAACTCTTAAATCATGTAACTGTTCCATCCGTAATACCGCAAAAAGATCGGTTTATCAGTAATTTGTAGCTTTGGAAGATAAAAAAAACCGGAATATATAATCAGCAAATACACCAATTAATTCCGTTGCTTCCTGCCCGAAAAAGCTTCCCTGAAAATGACTTGCACCAGGTATCATCCATTTTGCCGCCTGACGATTTCCTTAGCCGCATACCTGCAAAAAAACATATATTTACAAAACCAGGAGACTCCTGATAACGCAAAGAAAAACAGTGCCTTGCTGAGTTCCATGAAATCCCAATCTGAAACAACATGAAAGTACTGATCACTGACGGTGTTGACCGGCAATGTGCCGAAATTCTTGCACAAAACGGTTTTGAAGTAACGGAAAAACCGAAAATCAGCAAGGAAGAACTCAAAGAAATCATCGGAGAGTACGACAAGCTTGTCGTCAGGAGCGCCACCAAGGTGACATCGGAAATCATCGAATACGGCAAAAAACTGAAGCTGATCGGAAGGGCGGGAGCTGGCGTCGATAATATCGATATCGAAGCCGCAACCCGGCACGGAATCATCGTCATGAACACTCCGGGAGGCAACACGATTTCTGCGGCGGAACACGCCTGCGGTATGCTCATGGCCGCTGCCCGCATGATCCCCCAGGCCACGGCGGAACTCAAGGCAGGTCTCTGGAACAAGAAAAAATTCACCGGCATCGAGCTCGAAGGAAAAACCATATCCATTATCGGCCTCGGCAAGATCGGGCGTGAAGTTGCTTCCCGCATGCAGGCCTTCGGCATGAAAACCATCGCCTACGACCCGATGATTCCGGACGAGTATGCCGCACACCTGAACATCGAACTGCTTCCCCTGCACGAGAATTTCAGTCGGGCTGATGTCATCACCATTCATTCATCGCTGAACGAATCGACCCGCAACCTGATTTCCAACGAAACGTTTGCCCTGATGAAGGACGGTGTGATCATCGTCAACTGTGCAAGGGGAGGCATCGTGAACGAGGCAGACCTTGCCGACGCGATTCAGTCGGGAAAAGTCGCTGCTGCAGCACTCGACGTCTTCGAGAGCGAACCGGTCAATGCGGACAACCCGCTCCTGGGACTCGAACGTGTTATCGTCACCCCGCACATTGCGGCATCGACCAATGAAGCCCAGCAGAAGGTCGCCGTACAGATTGCCGAGCAGATCGTGGAATGGAAACAGAAAGGCAAGCTTGAAGGGGCGGTCAACGCCTCTGCGGTGGAGCTTGCACAGGCCCCCGGCGTCGCATCTTACCTCATGCTCGCCGAGAAACTTGGTTCCACGCTTGCCCAGATCACCTCTCTGGATGCCCACACCATGACCATACGGACTTCGGGAGAATATCTGCAGAAATTCAGCGAGGTCATCGCTGCTGCGGCGCTGAAAGGGTTTCTCGATGTCCGCCAGTCAAGCGATACAAACTATATCAACGTCTTTACCATGGCCGAGGAAATGGGCATTACCCTCGACCAGAAATTCGAAAAGGAAAATCCGGACTATACCAACCTGATCAGGGTGGAACTCGCCAACGGCGCAAAAAAACGGATGATCGGAGGTACGGTTTTCGGAGACCGGGCAATCAGGATCGTCATGATCGACCAGTTCCTGGTTGAGTTCAAGCCTGAAGGCAACATCATCATCTACAACAACATCGACAAACCGGGCGTTATCGCAAATGTCACCCAACTGCTTCTGCAGCACGATCTCAATGTTGCTTATGTTGCGCTTTCACGGGATGAGGAGAAACTGCTCGCCATGACGGCTATCGTCGTTGACGGACAGGTGGAACCGTCCCTGCTCGATGCAGTAAAAGGTGTTGACGGTGTTTCAGAAGCCTCCATCGTCACGATATAGCAGCCAGGAACCGCTCCTCATCCACGCTCATATTGATGCAAACAAAAAAACCTGCCTTGAAATGCAGGTTTTTTTGTTGTCCCCCGGATTGCATCGTTTCTTCGGAGACGACTTACTCCTTGGTAAAATCAATGCTGAGCCATTTGTCCTCGAACGAAGCACCGGTTGATTCCATGCCTGCAAGGAAGATCGGCAGCGCAACGATTTTCTGGTAATCGCCGATCCGGATGGTAAGATCGTCGCCAAGCTTGAGGATCTTCGGTTCAAGCCCCATGTTCTCCATGAACGGAAGCCTTACGCGAACCTTGTAGTGACCGTCGGAAACCTTGCTGATATTGATGGGATCTTCCTTGAAGAACACATCCATGGGATTTTTATCCTCATACACTTTGGCGCCAACCTTGCGAAGCATCTCGATACCGACAACCTCGCTTTCGAAGAGCGGAACCTCCGAAATCGGAATGGGAGCAAACGCATCCTCGATCTGCTCGATATACTTCTGCTGGATGCTGCGCCATTTCTGGAAGTAGGGATCGGTGCTCTGATCGGGCATAACACGATTGATGGTTATGCTGTCCACCGTGATGCCATAAAGATTCAGGTAAGTCAGGGCGCGCATTGACTCCTTGATGACCATCTTTTCCGGGTTCATGACCAGGCGAACCGTTGATTTCGTGCCATCGGCCAGGAGATCGATAATGCCTTCGGTTGAAGAGAACAGGTTGTCAACCTTTTCATACACCTCTTCAGGAGCGACAAAATCGTCGATTTTCTTGATCTTTTTTGAAAGCGGCCTGATAACCGGCTTGACCATGTACTTTTCAACGTTGCGGATGAACTTGATGAACCAGCCGAATGTTTCAGGCAAAGAAAGAAGCCGGAGCGTTTCGCCGGTCGGTGCGCAGTCGACGACGAGAAGATCGTAGTCTTTCTGCTCTTCGTTATACCGCTTGATATAGGAGAGAGAAAAAAGCTCTTCCATGCCCGGAAGAACGCCCATCTCTTCAGCATAGACACCTTCGATTCCGCGGGACTCCATCAGGTGGGCGAAGTGCTCGCGCACGACATCCCAGTTCAGATTGAGATCACCGAAAACGCTGACTTCCTGTGCCCAGAGGTTTTCGGCTACCTTGACGGGAGAAGGTCCTAACTGAACATCGAGCGAGTCACCGAGACTGTGAGCCGGATCGGTGGACATGATCAGGGTCTTGTAACCCATGTCCGCAGCTTTCAGTGCCGTGGCTGCAGCGACAGAGGTTTTGCCAACGCCGCCCTTTCCGGTAAAGATGATATTACGCATACGTTTTTTTATTCTCTTTTTGAAGAATTGACAAATCGGTTTCGACCAACCATTGTTCTCCGTCAGTTGAGCAACCAGAAAAGGCTCAAGATAATAAAAATCTCCGTTATTGGAACACGACAGAGAAACAATTAACGCGGTATGAAAAAAGGCGGACGTCACCCTTCCGTTTCCGACGGAAATTCATCTCAGCGGGACGCCACTTTCAGTTTCTGGCCCGGCTGGATGGATTTCATTCTTCCGATACCATTCCATTCCCTCAGGTCACCGACGCTCACTCCATACCGGTCGGCAATCGAGGACAGCGTGTCTCCCTTTCTGACCTTGTGATACTTCAGCCTGGCTGAAGCGGTTTTTTTCGATGAAGGCTTCTCCGCGGTTGAACCGCTGATTTTAAGCCTCTGGCCCGGCCTGATCTGCATGCTGCCTTTCAGACCGTTGAGGCCGGCAATCGTTTCAACGCTCACGCCATACGCTCTGGCGATCGAAGCCACCGTCTCCCCTTTTTCAACCCTGTGAATCGCAATGCTCTCCTTTCTGCTCTCCGTTTTGAGGTTCCCGGGCTCATTTTTCAGAGTAACCGCTACCGGTTCGGGAAGCGGAGCCGGAACCGCAACAGGAACAGGAGTCTGAACCGCCATTGGCACGCTGGCCGACATGGGAGCCTGAACCACCGGAACGGCAGGTGTGACCGGAGCAGAAAAGCCTGTCTGTTCGGAACCGTCATTTCCCGCGAAAACAACCAGTTGCTGTCCCGGTACAAGGGCCGTGCTTCTGAGATTGTTCCACCGGACAATCTCGCTGGGCTCACAGCGGTAAAAACGGGCGATCATACCGATATCCTGTCCCTTGCGGACAAAATGCACCTTTCGAATCTTGCCTTCCGGGGTCACCTGGCTTACCGGAGCTGCAGTCGAGGCTTCGAAGCTCTGTACGCGTGCAAGAAGCTGTTCCCGTTCAAGGACGCTTTTCGACCGGTATGCATAGATTTCCTTTTCTCGGCGCTGAAACTGACTGATAAATCGGCGGGGAAGACGAATGACATTCGGGGAATAATCGGCAGCAGGGATGATGCCGAGTTTGTACTGCGGGTTAAGGAACTGCAGATCCTGCATGGATACGCCGATAGTCTCGTTGATCTGTTCGAAAGAAAGCATCTTCGATACCTTGAGCGTATCGATATCCTGATAGAGATAACCGGGCTCGACAGGACGGATATTATGCTCCCGGTAATAGTTCATGATATAGTTCACGGCAATGAAAGCAGGCACATAGCCCCGTGTCTCTGCAGGCAGATAATCCCAGATGGCCCAGTAATCCTTGACCCCCCCAGCCCGCCTGATCGCCTTGTTGACATTGCCCGACCCTGAGTTGTATGCGGCAAGGGCGAGAAACCAGTCGCCGTATATTTTATAAAGATCGCGCAGATGGCGGCTTGCGGCAAGCGTGGCTTTATAGGGATCGTAGCGATCTTCAACGAACGATGATGATTCGAGCCCGTATAATTTGCCGGTTCCGTACATGAACTGCCACAGCCCTTTGGCCCCCGCCCTTGAAACCGCCGTCGGGTTGAGCGCCGATTCGACAATGGCCAGATACTTCATCTCGAGCGGAACGTTATACCTGTCGAGATACTCTTCGAAAAGGGGGAAATAGAGTTTGGAAAGGCCAAGAATCTTGGCTGTCGAATTCCGTTTGTCAACGGCATACACCCGGATGAATCCCCTGACATGTTCGTTATAGACGAGATTGAACGGTGTTTTCCGGTCAAGGGATGCAATGCGGGCGGCATAAACCGAATCACTGAACTGGGGAACAAACTGGGAAGGGAATCCTGGCTGGTAAGGGGTTTTGGAGGATGATGAAAAATAGTCATCCTTGAAATAGGTTGCATGAACCAGACTGTCAAGAATCTCGGTTACCGAGGATTTGGAAGGCTGTCTGCCGTCGGAATCTCGGGCATACCCCGGATTGAGGCCATTATGAACAAACAGCAGCAAAATGAGAACCGTACATATTCTATGGAAAAAACTGATTTTCACAGGAAATCCGGTATTAAGGGGAAATTAGAAAAAAATTTCGTCTCCATTATACAGCACTCGTGAACTGTTAACATAAAAACAGTTCATGATTATTACAATACATGTGCGGGCATTTGTCCGCGTTCAGTAGAGAACCTCCCATAAAAAAAGCCCGTTCGGTTCGGCAGGGACAAGCGCCTGCTGCAGATTGCCGGCTTCCAGAATTGCGCTGAAATCCGGCGGTGAGATGCGCTGCTTTCCGACCGCAATCATGGCACTTACCAGATACCGAACCATCGAACGCAAAAACCGGTTTGCGCGTATGCGAAAAACCAGCCCTCCCTCCTGCCCGATCCATTCGCATTCCGAGACCCGGCACATGCAGGAGCTTCTGTCGGCAGGCTCTCTGGAGAAAGCCCTGAAATCATGATTGCCGCATACCGATGCTGCTGCCGCCTGCATGAGACGGATGTCGAGAACTCCTCGCGAACATCCCGTAAAGCGCTGACACAACGCAGAGTGACTTTCCAGGAGAAAATAACGGTACTCACGCTCTTTGGCGCTGAAGCGCGCATGAAAATCGTGCGGCACTATCTGTGGATCCGACACCCCGACGGTAACCGGAAGCAGGCAGTTGAGTGCGTGAACCATGCGTTCGGGCGCCATATCCGATCCGGTCATGAAATTGACGACCTGCCGACGGGCATGCACCCCCTTGTCCGTTCTTCCCGCGGCGACAACCCGCACGTTCTCCTGCAGAATACAGCAAAGCCTCGTTTCGAGCACCCCCTGAAGGGTAGGCAATGAACCGGACTGACGCTGCCATCCGAAAAAGTCGGTGCCATCATATTCCACGGCAAGGCGTATGTTCTTCATATTCAGGAAATCGCTATCTTTGTGCACTGTCTTTCAATAATGATACGGGATAAAACCCGAAGAACGTAACAGAACCGCCCGTGCAGAGCACCCATCTTGAAGCCCTTCCGCGTCACCTGCGGCAACTCCGGCGCCTGCCCGTCGACCAGGCATACCATGTTCCGCAACTCTGGACAACAGAGTGCACAGGAACCGATTCCGTACAGCCGGGAACGTATTATGCGGAAATCATCGAAAAAATGCTTGAACTCGCCGCTCGAAAACCGGTGAATCCGCTGAAAGGTGAGAACTGGACCCGAAACGCCGTGGTGTACAACCTCTTCGTCCGCCTGACAACGGCATTCGATCACAACCGCGACGGCAGTCTCGGCCAGGAACCGCTTGCATGCGGCTTCAGGGAAACCGGCACGCTGCTCAAAGCCATAGCGCTGCTCCCCTATATCGCTTCTCTCGGAGCCAATACCGTGTACCTTCTGCCGCTGACGGCAATCGGCACGGCCCATCGGAAAGGAAATCTCGGTTCTCCCTATGCCGTCAAAGACCCGTTCGAAATCGATCCGATGCTCGATGAGCCGGCGCTCAGGCTTTCCGCAGCCTTTCTGCTGAAAGCGTTTGTCGAAGCAGCCCATCTTCTGGGCATGAAGGTGGTATTCGAATTCGTGTTCCGTACAGCCGCCATCGACAGCCGCTGGGTAACAAGCCATCCATCCTGGTTTTACTGGCTTTCCGACAGCGTCAGCGACAACCGCTATGGACCACCGGTCTTCGAGACACAAACCCTGAACACCATCTATGAAAAGGTGGACAAACATGACCACCATAGCCTTCCTGCCCCATCCCCTGAGTATACATCCATGTTTGTTCCGGTTCCCGAAACCCTCAGGGCTGAGCATGGCGGTATCGTGGGGGTTCAGAGGGACGGCGGAACCTGCCATGTGGCAAGCGCCTTTTCGGACTGGCCTCCGGATGACCGCCAACCACCATGGACCGATGTCACCTACCTGAAAATGCACAACCATGAAAACTTCAACTATATCGCCTACAACACCATCAGAATGTACGATACGGCTCTTGACGATCCCGAAACCTTCAACAGGGATCTCTGGGATACCATCGAGTCGATCATTCCCTGGTATCAGGAGACGTACGGTATCGACGGCGCCATGATTGATATGGGTCATGCCCTGCCTTCCGAACTCAAGGGGAGAATTGTCGGGTCCGCAAGGAAAAACCGCCCGGATTTCGCTTTCTGGGACGAAAATTTTGACCCGACACCGGCAATGCGTGCCGAGGGGTTCGATGCGGTGTTCGGCTCCCTGCCCTTCGTGATTCATGATACGGTATTCATCCGCGGCCTGCTGAACTATCTCAACAGGAGCGGAGTTGCCCTGCCGTTTTTCGGCACCGGAGAAAACCACAATACACCGAGAGTCTGCCATCGCCTTCCCGGCATGGAAGCCGGCCGTAACCGCTCGGCATTCATCTTCACGCTTTCGGCGATACTTCCGTCCATACCCTTCATCCACTCCGGCATGGAGATCTGCGAATGGCATCCGGTCAACCTCGGACTGAACTTCGACGAGCATGACCGGACATCCTTCCCGGCTGAAAAACTGCCGCTTTTCAGCGCTTTCGGATACGACTGGGCGGATTCGAACCGGCTTGTGCCGCTGAACGGCTATATCAGAACCGTTCTCGACATCCGGAACCGCTATGCGAGGCTTGTGCAATGCGGAGAAAAAGGCTCTATCGGACTCCCTTATGTAACCGAACCCGATCTGTTCGCCGTACTGCGCAGAAACGAAGGGCAAACGCTGCTTTTCATCGGCAACAGCAACGGAGAGCAGCCGAGAACCGGAACCATCGAATTCGCATTTGAAAAGGCCGTGGTGGTCGAGCTTGTCGAACAGCGCCAATACGTGATATCGGACCATAAACTCACCATCTCCTGTCTCCCCGGGCAATGCATGCTTTTTGAACTGCCCCGACAGAATTGAAGCCTGAAATCATTATCTTCACCTTTTTCCCTTAACCATGAAACCAGCTCACCATCATGTCAATTCTCGTTGTCGGCTCCCTCGCATTTGATGATATCGAAACGCCTTTCGGAAACTCCCCCGATACTCTCGGCGGATCATCGACCTACATCGCCCTTTCTGCCAGCTATTTTACCGACAGCATCAATATGGTGGGTGTCGTCGGTGCGGACTTCACCGACGAGCACTTCAAGCTGCTCCATTCGAGAAACATCAACACCCGCGGCATCCGGAAAGTGGAGGACGGCAAAACCTTCCGCTGGGCCGGGCGCTACCATTACGACATGAACACACGCGATACGCTCGACACGCAGCTGAACGTTTTCGCGGATTTCGACCCTCAGGTACCTGAACAGTACCGCCAGGCAGAAATTGTCTGCCTCGGCAACATCGATCCGGAACTGCAGGTGAAGGTGCTCGATCAGATCACTGCCCCGAAAATGGTCATCTGCGACACCATGAACTTCTGGATCGAGGGAAAACCCGAAGAACTGAAAAAAACCCTTGAACGGGTTGATATTTTCATCATCAACGACAGTGAGGCACGCATTCTCAGCGGTGATCCGAATCTCGTCAAATCGGCCAGAATCATCAGGGAAATGGGTCCGAAAATCCTGATCATCAAAAAAGGTGAACACGGCGCTCTGCTCTTTACCGAAAACGGCATTTTTGCAGCACCGGCCTACCCTCTCGAGTCCATCTACGATCCCACCGGAGCAGGTGATACGTTCGCAGGAGGCTTTATCGGCCACCTGTCGCGCTGCCAGACCGTTACCGATCTCGAACTGCGCAAGGGCGTTCTGTACGGTAGCGCCATGGCAAGCTTCTGCGTCGAGAAATTCGGCACCGACAGACTGGCGGGACTCGACCTGCTTGAAATCGAAGACCGCTACCAGAGCTTCCTGGATCTGTCAAGAATCGAGGGGTGACCCGCTTCGGGGAAAACCGGTGAAAACAGCGGTCGGCAGCTAACAGTGCCGCTCCGCGGAACCAAACTGCTGAAACATCTATGGAACAGTTTACCGTTCTCGATTACGCGTTCATTGTCGGATATATTGTCCTGTCGCTGATAATCGGTCTGCTGTTTTCATCGCGAGCCTCTGAAAATGTCGGGGAATTCTTCCTTTCGGGAAGAAAGCTCCCCTGGTGGCTTGCCGGAACCGGAATGGTGGCCACAACCTTCGCGGCCGACACGCCGCTGGCTGTGGCGGGGTTCGTTGCAAAAAACGGCATTGCCGGCAACTGGGTATGGTGGACATTCGTCTCGGGAGGCATGCTGACGGTTTTTTTCTTCGCCCGGCTCTGGCGGAGAGCGAACATTCTGACCGACCTGGAGTTCATCGAACTTCGCTACAGCGGTCGGGCGGCATCGTTTCTTCGAGGCTTCAAGGCAATCTACTTCGGCCTTTTCATCAATGCGGTCATCATTGGCTGGGTAAACCTGGCCATGTTCAAAATCATCCGTATCATGATGCCGGAACTGAACCCCGAACTCACCATCATCTCGCTCGTGGTGCTGACCACCGTGTATTCGGGACTTTCCGGGCTCTGGGGTGTATCCGTCACCGATGCCGTACAGTTCGTCATCGCGATGACAGGGTGCATTGTTCTTGCGGTACTTGCCGTTCATCACCCCTCGGTCACTGCCGCAGGCGGACTCCAGGGTGCGCTGCCTGCATGGATGTTCGATTTTTTCCCGGCAATCTCCTCATCTCCCCCTGAAAAAGGGATGGAAGGTGCGTTCGCTTTGCCATTCGCATCGTTTGCCGCAATGGCATTCGTGCAATGGTGGGCCTCCTGGTATCCCGGAGCCGAACCTGGTGGAGGCGGCTATATCGCCCAGCGCATGATGAGCGCCAAGGACGAAAAACACTCGCTTCTGGCAACACTCTGGTTCACCATCGCACATTACGCGGTAAGACCCTGGCCATGGATCATTGTCGGTCTGGCAAGTCTCGTGATGTTTCCCGACCTGCCGGCCTCACAGAAAGAGGACGGGTACGTCTACGTCATGAAAGCCATTCTTCCTGCCGGCCTCAAAGGACTGCTGGTAGCGGCATTTCTTGCCGCATACATGTCCACCCTCTCGACGCATCTCAACTGGGGAACAAGCTATCTGATCAATGATTTCTACAAACGCTTTCTCAAAACAGACGGGAACCCGAAGCATTACGTCAGGATATCGAAAGCCGTAACGGCACTGACGGCGGCTTTTTCGCTCTATATCACCTTTTTCGTTCTCGAAACCATAACCGGCGCATGGGAATTCATCATCCAGTGCGGAGCGGGAACCGGCTTCGTCCTGATCATGCGCTGGTTCTGGTGGCGCCTGAACGCCTGGAGCGAGATCACCGCCATGACAGCACCGTTCATCGCGTACGGATGGCTCGCCTCCATGACCGATATCACCTTTCCGGTCTCGCTGTTCATCATCGTGCTCTTCACCATCTCGGCAACCCTGCTGGTAACCTTTCTCACCCCCCCGACCGAGGAGAACACCCTGCGTGAGTTCTACCGCACCACAAGGGTCGGTGGCATCTTCTGGAAAAAAATTGCCGACACCATGCCGGAGGTTCAGGCCGACAAGGGTTTTGCGAGGCTTTTCGCCGACTGGCTTCTCGGCATCGTACTGGTGTATTCGGTACTGTTCGGAACGGGAAAACTGATCTTCGGCGAACCAGTGGGGGCCGCGCTCTTCTTTGCAGCCGCAGCCGTTTCCGGATGGCTTATCTACTCCGACCTGAACCGCAGGGGCTGGAACAACCTGCAATGAGATGCCGATGAAACCGACCGTACCCATGCTCATTCTCGCCTCACAATCCCCGCGACGCAAGGAACTGCTCTCGCTGACCGGCATACCTTTCACGACCATGCCGGCCGAAACGGACGAGGTGTTCGATCCGCACCTGAGCGTGGAGGAGAATGTCGCTGAAATCGCGCTCAGGAAAGCGACAGCCGCATGGAACAGGTTACCGGAAAAAAGGGAACGGCGAATCGTGATCGGAGCAGATACCGTCGTCGTCAAAGATGGCGCCGTTCTCGGCAAACCTGCAGACTACGACGACGCGGTCAGGATGCTGCAAGCACTTCAGAACAGCACACACAGGGTACATACCGGATTTGCGCTGCTCTGCGCCTCCGGCGCCATCTGTGAATGCGTGAGCACAACCGTCGAATTCGAGGAGATGGGTGAAGAGCAGATCAGGAGGTATCTCGACACCGTCAGGCCTTTCGACAAGGCGGGATCATACGGCATCCAGGATCCGATCATGGCATGCCATGTGAAGCGTATCGACGGCTGTTACTATAATGTTGTCGGGCTGCCCGTTTCCAGGCTCTGCATTGCATTGAAACGCTTGATACCCGGACTCCCCTGAACATGTGTGCTTCGTCTTCCGGCAAAGCGCACAAACCGGTGCTGGTGATCCTCGGGCCTACGGCTTCCGGGAAAACCTCTCTTGCCCTTGCGGCTGCGCAACAAATCGATGCCGAAATCATCTCGGCAGACTCCCGGCAGATTTATCGCGAGCTCACCATCGGCTCTGCCAAGCCTGCCGAAGCAGCACTCATGAGTGTACGTCACCATTTCATCAACGAGAAAACAATCGGCGAACCCTTCACCGCAGGTGATTTCGCATCGCAAGCGCATGAAAGAATCCTCGATATCCATCTGCGCGGCAAAGATGCAATTGTGGCCGGCGGCTCGACGCTTTACCTCGAAGGGCTGCTCAAAGGTTTTGCCGATCTTCCTCCGGGTGATCCTGAAATTCGCAGGGAACTCGTTGCGGAACTCGAAAAATACGGCAGCGAAAAACTTTACGAACGGCTGGTACGGCTGGACCCCCGGCAGGCCTCGACACTTGATCCCACCAAAACCCGGCGATTGATGCGCAGCCTTGAAATCATTGCGATTTCCGGGCGCACGGTTACCGAGCTGCAGCAGTTTCGAAAAAATCCGACACTGACCTTCCTCACGTATGGGCTCTCGATGCCCCGATCACAGCTTTATGAAAGAATCGACAGACGGGTTGACGAGATGATCATCTCCGGCCTGGTCGAAGAAGCTTCATATTTATATAAAAAATATTATTCTCTTCTGAAGACGGAAAAAGCCGCCGCACTGAAAACGGTAGGCTACCAGGAAATCTTCGATCATTTTGACGGCCTGACAAGCTTCGAACAGGCAGTTACGCTTATTAAACAGCATACCCGCAATTATGCAAAACGCCAGTTGACTTTTTTTAAAAATAGGCTTAATGTTAACTGGGTGGACGCTCCCGGAGACCTTGCCGCTACCGATGCACTGGCCGCGTATTGCTGCAGGACTCTTGTGGAAGCGTGATTGACCGGACATTGCGATACAACGGCAAGTTGTCCGTTTCCGGATTGAACCACGAGGCACACCGGCAGAAAACTGCCCCGCGCCCGATCAAGGCTGCAGAGAGACCCTCTCTCTTCAAGACCGAACAAGAAGTACTGCCATGAAAAACTCGGTATCGTCCCGCAAGGAGTTAACCATTCTGAAGCTCGAGGAGGAGGTGTTCGATTTCCGGCACTCCGCCTGTTTCCGGCAGGAAATTGAAGGTCTTCTCCAGCAGGAAAACAGCAGAAACCTCATCATCGATTTCTCCCAGGTCAAAGCCATCGATTCAAGCGGCATCAGCTCCATGCTCATCGCCCACCAGCTTTCGAACCAGTGCCAGGGACTCGCCATTTTCGTCTCCCTGTGCCAGCAGATCAAGGATCTTCTCAAACTTACCAATCTCGACAAGCAGCTCTATATTTTTTCGTCGATCAACGAAGTGATGACCCTTATCGAACCGGCCATGAAAAACAAGCGGGGAAACCGGGGGAAAACGCACGTTCACGTGGACGAGACGATAGACGATATCTGTGACGATATAACCTTGCTCAATGATGATGTCATTGCCGAGGAGAATCTTGTCGGGGTGGATATAACCGATGAATCGACGGAAACAGACAACCCTTTGGAGCCTGAAACGGATCAGGCAAAAAACGACTCCCCGAAAAAACGCGGACGCCCGAAAAAATGCGAAAGCGCCGGGAAGCTGAAATCCGGCAAAAAAGCCTGAAGCGGATTACCGGAAAGCTCTTTTCAGGCTCGCTCAAAAACAAGCAATGCCAACAGTTCAAGGAAGTTGCCGGAAACATCTTGCCTTAGCTGCAGTAATGAACGTTTTACGGCACGATAACCGTTCAGACAGATAACACATCCCTTCTTTCCGGAACCGTCACTCCTGCTCAACAGTCGTACAAAACGATGCATTGATTCATGGCGGAATCTTTTTTCAAGCGGAAGCTTCGGCATTTGCTGGAAAGCGCCGGCATCAACGTGGACGGAACAAATCCCTGGGATATCCGGGTCCACGATGACCGCTTCTACAAAAGGGTTCTGATGGAAGCCCATCTCGGAACAGGGGAATCGTACATGGACGGCTGGTGGGATTGCGATGCGCTCGACGAATTTTTTTACCGGGTGCTGCGCAAGGGTATAGACAAAGAGGTTTCGGGGCTCCCGCGCTTCCTCGGCTCGATCATCGGCAGAATCGTGAACCTTCAGCATGCCGGGAGGGCATTTACTGTAGGTGAAACCCATTATGACATCGGCAACGACCTTTTCGAGGCAATGCTCGACAGCCGGATGATCTACAGTTGCGCTTACTGGCCGAACGCAGACACTCTCGACGAAGCTCAGGAACATAAGCTCAGGCTTGTTTTCGACAAGCTCAGGCTTCAACCCGGCATGCACCTGCTCGACATCGGATGCGGGTGGGGCGGTGCGGCGAAATTCGCGGCTGAACGATACGGGGTGAAGGTGACCGGCATAACCGTTTCCGCGGAACAGGAAAAACTCGCCAGAGCATCCTGCGCCGGGTTTCCTGTCGATATCCGGCTCATGGACTACCGCGATCTGAGCGGAACATTCGACCGTGTCTACTCCATCGGCATGTTCGAGCATGTCGGGCATAAAAATTACCGGGACTACTTCGTAACGGTAAAGCGGTGCCTGAAACCTGATGGTCTGTTCCTCCTGCACACCATCGGCAGCAACCGCACCGGCACCAACACCGATGCCTGGACGAACCGTTACATTTTCACCAACTCGATGCTCCCTTCGGCATTCCAGATCACCGAAGCATCCGAAGGGCTGTTGATGATGGAGGACTGGCACTCTTTCGGGCATGATTACTACCTGACCCTCAAGGCCTGGAATCACAATATCGAAATCCGCCGGGCATCACTCGCAACTGCCTACGACGAACGTTTTTTCAGAATGTGGAGATACTATCTCCTCAGTGCAGCAGGCTCTTTCAGGGCGCGCCATGTGCAACTGTGGCAGGTGCTTTTTTCCGGAAACGGGGTCGAGGGAGTCTTCAGGGTACCCAGAGAACCTGACCGTATACCCTCATAGCAGGAAAAACCGATCATGACCATGCTCGTAAAGGCGTTCAGAAAACAGCTCGAATCCATTTTCGAAGCCGCGGACATACGCATAGGCGGATCAAGGGCATGGGATGTGCACATCCATCATCCTGGAGTCTACCGCAGGGCTATCCTGCAGGGAAATCTCGGCCTCGGAGAGACTTACATGCAGGGATTATGGAGCTGTCAGGCTCTTGACGAGTTTTTCTGTCGCCTGCTGCGTTCAAAGGCTAACGAGAAAGTCAGTCCGCCGGAACGGTTTATTGGAGACATCGCAGGAAAGCTGCTGAACCTGCAAACTCCTTCACGGGCATTTACCGTCGGAGAAAAACACTACAATACCGGCAACGACCTTTTCGAGGCAATGCTCGACAGCCGGATGATCTACAGTTGCGCTTACTGGCCGAACGCAGACACTCTCGACGAAGCTCAGGAACATAAGCTCAGGCTTG
>VGMX01000035.1 GCA_016866305.1 Chlorobiota bacterium
TGGTTGGGATCGGGCGCAATGCGGAAAAACTGGCGGAGCAGGAGCGGGAGCTTGGTCAGGCATTTGTCGGGGTGGCAGGAGATGCTTCCGACGAATCCATGATCGGCTGCCTTTTTGCCATTGCCATTGAACGACTCGGACAGGAGGCGGATATCGTGGTGGCCAATGCAGGCCGGGGACTCGGGGGTTCGGTCAAAGATGCCGACCTCAGTGAGTTCCGCGAAGTGTTCGAAATCAACGTTCAGGGGGCTCTCCTGCTGTTGCAGCAGGCTGCGCGCAGGATGGTTGTCCTGCAGGAGGGACGTTTTCCTCGAAAGGCGGCAGATATCGTCGTGGTTGGCTCGACGGTCGGGTACCACATTTCACCCTTCAGTGCGGTTTACGGATCAACGAAATTCGCGGTTCACTCTCTGGCAGAAGGGCTTCGCCGGGAAATAGGGCCGAAAGGCGTGCGGGTATCGACGGTTGCTCCGGGCATCGTGGTGAGCGGCTTCCAGTCGGTGGCGGGCTACACCGATGAGCTTGTCAGGACGTTCCATGACCGGTTCGGACCCCTGCTGCATGGCGAGGATGTCGCCCATGCGATTCTCGGCATTGTCTCGCAGCCGCCGCACGTTCATTTCAGCGACGTGGTGGTGAGGCCGACACGGCAGGATTACCCGTAAGGATATCGCTGACAGGCTGCCAGGCGTTTCGATGGTTTTGCTTTTACACGTGAGTCATTTTATCGCGGCTTAGAGATCGAACGGTGTACAGCGTTTATACACTGATCGAGATAACACGTTATCAGGGAACTGCCATGTCGTTCTACTCTGAATTCGCTCCGTATTACGAACAGGTCTTTCCCTTCAGGGAGGAGGTGTATGCTTTTCTGAAAGACTACGCCGGCGAACAGGGGAATGCGGTGCTTGACCTCGGGTGCGGTACTGGTCACTATTGTGGCAGGATTGCCCGTGACGGCTACGCCTGCACGGGGATCGATCTCGACCGGGGAATGGTTGACGCTGCCGCTCGATCCTATCCTCAGGCCTCATTCAGGCTCATGGACATTGCCGATGCAGGCCGCCTTCAGGGTTCGTTCGATATGGCGTACTCGATCGGCAACGTGCTGGCACACCTGCCGCAGTCCGGTTTTTCTAGGCTCCTGCAGGCTGTTCACTCGCTGCTCCGTCCGGAGGGTTCCTGGATATTCCAGACCGTGAACTGGGACCGTCTGCTCGGCTTCGGGGAGTATCGATTTCCTGTCAAAACCATGGATGGAGGCGCTATGACGTTTCACCGCCGGTACAGCGGCATATCACCGGAGCATGCGGTGTTCAGCTTTTCGCTCATGAAAGGGGATTCGGCGCTCTTCAGCGAGCAGGTTTCGCTGTATCCTGCGACATCCGAACAGCTTCTCAAGCTTCATCGCAAGGCGGGTTTCGGGCACAGAGGCAGTTATGGCGGTTTTGACGGCGTCCGTTTTGTTGCGGAACAGTCGTCCGCGCTGGTGATGGTTTTCAGGAAAAAAAACTGATCAGTTCACTGCCACGATCCGTACCGGTGCCGTGCCCCTGCCGATGAGGCCGAGTTCACGGGCTGCAGCAGGCGAGACGTCGATGATACGGCTTTTGCGGTGCGGGCCGCGATCGTTGATCCGGACGGTAACCTCCCTGCCGTTATCAAGGTTGGTTACCCTGACTGTGGTTCCGAACGGCAGTGTCCGGTGTGCAGCGGTAAAATCCTGAATGCTGAAACGTTCTCCGCTTGCCGTCCGGCGCCCGTGGAAACGATCGGCGTAATAGGATGCACGTCCTTCTGAAACAACCGATACGGCTCTTTTTTCCGGCATGACGGCAGTTTCATCCGTTTTGCCGGTGACCGGCAGGAGCGCAGTGGTGAGGAAAAAAAGTGCACACCGCACTGACGGGGCAATGAAAGCTTTTTGCTGCATGATCCAGTGCCTCTTTTTGTTTTGTTCGCCGTCTGCAGCAGGGTTTTCGGACAAAAAGGCTGTCGGCCAGTTGTCAGGGAACCCTGCCGGATATGGAGATGGGCTGGAAAAAGGAGCGGCCGGTCAGCCGGAGTATGCTACCGATGCGTTCTTGTCTATGGCTTCCACCCTGACCTGTGCGGTTCCTGACTGCAGGAGGCCGATCGCTTTTGCTGCTTCTGCGGAAAGGTCGATGACTCTTCCTTTGATAAACGGCCCGCGGTCGTTGATGCGGACGATCACATCCCTGCCGTTTCTGAGATTGGTTACCCGCACCAGTGTTCCAAAAGGAAGCGACCGGTGTGCAGCGGTCAGATCGTTCATGTTGAACCTTTCGCCGTTTGCGGTTCTGCGACCGTGGAACTGGTTTGAATAATAAGAGGCCTTGCCTTCCGACACCAGCATGAATGTATCGGATTGCTTGCGGTCTTCAGACCGGGGTGATGCGAGAGCCGAGGGTTGGAATATGGTTTCAGTCTGCGCTGAAAGTGGCATGCCGGTGATGCATGCGCTGAAAAAAAGGCCGGTCAGTACGGCATAGATTGAAAATGCGACAAAACGTTTTTCATGTCTCATAATGCTAAGGTTTAGCACTCTGTCCCTTAAACAACATCGACAATAAGAACAGGTAGATTGAATAATATTTCACTGTCTATCCAGTGACTCAACAAAAGCAAATATATGGAATAATTTTCAAAAGATGCAAATATGCAGCTAAACCCGCTTAATACACGAGTTTTCGACGCCTGGAAGGGCCTTTTTCCTGAGAAAGCAGCGTGTATATTCTTCCGGGTTTGCTACCTTACCCTGACAGTAACGAAAGGTTCGACAAGGGTTTTGTTTTTCAGGATATGAATATTATTCATCGGGTATCCATGCTGATCGCGGCATTTTTCCTGCTGCATGCTGCCGTTGCGGTTGCCCGGACTGCAGACGAGTACATCGAGCTTGGCATTGCGCAGGGGCATGAGGGCAAGGTTCAGGAGGCTATCGACTCTTTCAGCAGAGCCATCATGCTCGATGCGAAAAATGCCGGAGCCTGGTATAATCGCGGGCTTGCCAAATCACTCGGCGGGGATTTCCGGGGAGCGGTCGCTGATTATTCAAGGGCTGTCGAGCTTGATTCCCGGTTGCTCGGTGCCTACAACAACAGGGGTTTTGCAAAGGCTGCTCTCGGGGATTTCCGGGGAGCGGTCGCTGATATTTCAAAGGCAATAGCGCTTGATCCTTCGGTTCCGGAGTTCTACAATAACCGGGGTACGGCCAAATCAGCGCTCGGCGATTACAAGGGCGCCATCGCGGATTATACACGGGCGATAAAACTCAATCCGCTACTTGCCGGAGCGTTTAACAACCGTGGTCTTGCAAAAAACCTCGCAGGCGATCCGCAAGCGGCCATCGCTGATTTCACGCTTGCGCTCGAACGTGACCAGCGGTATGATGCTGCATGGTACAATCGGGGCAACGCAAGGGTAGCCACAGGTGATTACCAGGGAGCCGTCGATGACTACAACAAGGCGCTGATTCTCAATACCGGACTTGTCGAGGCATACAACAACCGGGCCTATGCAAAAGCTGCACTTGGCAATTACCAGGGAGCTGTTGACGATATGAACAGGCTGCTGCAGCTGAGGCCCGGCAATGCGGAGGCCTACTATAACCGGGGCATCGCAAAAAAGCAGCTTGGCGATATCAGAGGAGCGATCGAGGATTTTCGCAAGGCCGCGAGTCTTGGCGACCGGCTTTCCGGCGATGTGCTCAGGGAGCTTGGGCAGTAGGATGCACCGGATGGGCCGTGCGGTCCGGCTGCAGGAAGAAAACTATTAGCATGGAGCTGCAGGTTATAGCAGACGGCATTGCAAGCGGTCAACTCTCCGGAGGTGCATATGCGGCTTATTCTCATGACAGGCAAGGGCGGGGTTGGCAAGACCTCCATGGCTGCGGCAACTGGATTGCGCTGTGCGGAACTCGGGTACAAAACCCTTGTTTTGAGTACCGATCCGGCGCACTCCCTTGCCGACAGTTTCGATCTTCCCCTGGGTCACGAACCGGAAAAAGTCTGTGAAAATCTTTATGGCGCCGAGCTTGATGTTTTGCAGGAGCTCGAAGAGAACTGGGGATCGGTCAAGCGATACATTACCGAAGTGCTTCAAGCAAGGGGGCTCGATGCCGTCCAGGCCGAAGAACTTGCGATTCTTCCCGGCATGGACGAGCTTTTCGGGCTCGTCAGGGTGTTCCGCCATCACCGCGAAGGGAAATATGATGTGCTTGTCATTGATTCTGCGCCTACCGGTACGGCCCTCAGGCTTCTGAGTATTCCGGAAGTCGGGGGATGGTATATGCGCAAGCTGTACAAGCCCATGGAGAAAGTAGCATTGTATCTCAGGCCTCTGGTCGAGCCGGTTTTCAGGCCCCTTGCCGGGTTTTCTCTTCCCGATAAGGCGCTTATGAACGTACCGTATGAATTCTATGAAAAAATAGAGGAACTCGGCAGAATTCTCTGTGACCATTCCGTGACATCGGTACGGCTGGTCACCAATCCTGAAAAGATGGTGATCAAGGAGTCGTTGCGCGCGCACGCCTATCTGAGTCTCTACAATATTTCCGTCGACCTGGTCATTGCCAACAGGATCATTCCTCCAGAAGTGGCCGATCCTTATTTCGTCTACTGGAAAGAGAACCAGCGGCTTTACAGGCAGGAAATCATTGATAATTTCAGCCCGTTGCCGGTCAAGGAGGTTCCGCTTTATTCACGCGAAATCTGCGGGCTTGAAGCGCTCGGAAAACTCAAGGAGTTCCTTTACCACGATGAGGATCCTTCGCAGGTGTACTATCATCAGCAGACCTTTCAGGTGCGGCAGACCGATGAGGGTTTTGCCCTCGAACTCCATCTGCCCGGAATTCCCAAGGAGCAGATCAGTCTCGGAAAAAGCGGGGACGAGCTGCATATCCGTATCGGGAATCACCGCAGGAATATGGTGTTGCCCCAGTCGCTGGCAACGTTGCAGACGGCAGGCGCTGAAATCGACGGGGAGCGTCTTGTCATCCGTTTTGTGGAAAATCCAGGCGAAAATGAGTCCGGTGACCGGTAACCGTTGTTATCTGGCCCTTGCAAAAACAGGCTTTTGATAATTTATTAACAATCGTACATTATAAGTTTAGAGTTTCATTACCATATCTGTCAAGCAGCCGGAATTTCAGCCGGCAAGGAGGTCGAGATGACACAGTTCAGGGTTGGCGACGCCATTGTCTATCACAAACCGAAAAGTTCGTTTTGCCCCGGTCCCAGGGCGCGGCAGGTATTTCCGCTGGAACACGGCGAAGAGTACCATTATGTCGTTGATAAATACTGGAAGGTAACGAAGGTCAATAACGATGGCACCATTGAGGTAACCACCCGGACAGGGAAAAAGCACCTGCTTGAAACCAGCGACCCAAATATCCGCAAGGCGGATATTTTTCAGCATCTTGTGCACCGCAAGCGATTTCCGCAGTTAACCGGGCTCAAGAAATAGATTCTGTTTTTTACTCCTCACTTTCACCGGCAGGCTCGGTTCCTGCTCGAAGATGTTTTGCTTCCGTATCGTACCAGAGCGGTGTGTCGTGGCGCAGCATACTGATGACGACCTGAAATTCTGCAGGGTTCTTGAATACCCGGTTTTCAATCAGCTGGTTGACCGAATCGTAAAAGGCAATCCGGCCTTCATGTTCGCTCAGGTCCCATCTGCTGTAATAGCTTGAAACAAGAATGTTCGCCATAAGGGGCCTCGTTATGTGTTCCGATGCATCGGGATCGTAGTCCTCATTTCAAAGACGGTTCTGCTTTTTCTGGTTTTCCGGATGGCGCGTTTTTGCCTGTCGTTTGTTGTGTTCGGGGTTATCTGAATATCGCGCCTCTGGTTACAGCCCAGTCCCTTGTAGCCTTTTTCCCGGAAGGAAGGACGGTTTCGGGTGAGATGATGGCGTGGTTCAGGTTTGTATCCATCATGGTGGCTCCTTTCAGAATAGCTCCAGACAGGTCTGCACCCTCAAGGTCGGCATCGAAAAGCGAGGCTCCGGTCATATCTGAGCCGCTGAGATTTGCATCGACCAGTATTGCGCCGTAGAGGATTGCCCCTGTCAGGTCTGCATTGCTCATATCCGCACCTTTGAGGAATGTCCGGTCGAAATTCGTTTTCTGCAGCTTTGCTCCGCGCAGTTTCGCCCCTTTCATATCGGCTTTCTGGAAATTTGCCCCGCTGAAATCGGCGTCGGTCATGATTGCGTCGTCAAGTTTCGCATCCTCGAAATTGGATCCTGCCATTGAAGCCTTCTGCAGGTTCACTCCCTTGAGATTGACGTTTTCAAGCTTTTCCTCCTTGAGGGTTATGGCCATTTCCGGGTGTTTAGCCCGCATGCTGTTCCATGTTTCCACATCTTCGATGAGCAGTTCCTGCTGTGCCTTTCTGTCGGAGAGAGCACTCTTTTCGTTTCCGTCCCGATTTTTTTTGCCTGATGTGTCGGCAGGTTGTCCGACAAGGTAGACCGGTTCAGCCGGCGTGAGGTAGACTACCGGAACCGCTTCGGGTTCGGAGACAAATCTGGCTTTTCTTATTGATGCCCAAACTCGGGTTGCCTTGTCACCGGATGGGGTGATGGTGTTGTTCGAGACGATCGCATCGGTCAGGTTTGCCTGGTCCAGAAACGTTGCTCCCTTGAAATTGGCACCCTTGAGGTTTGCATTTTTCAGATCAGCCTCGAAAAGGACGGTTTCCTCGAGATTGGCTCGAGACAGATCGGCTTCTTCAAGCATGGTCCACCTCAGGTTTCCCCCCTTGAGATTTGCTTCCGAAAGCGATGCCTTTTTCATGAATGATCCCTTGAGGTTAGCCTTGAACAGCAATGACCGGCTCAGGTTCGCTTCTTTCATGTCGGCTTTTTTGATGAAAGCCATGGAAAGATCAGAGCGCTGCAGGTTCGCCTTGTCGAGGTTTGCTCCGCTCAGCTCCGCTCGTACGAGCGATACATTGCTCAGGTTCGCGCCCTTGAGGTTTGCGTCGTCAAGTTTCGCTTTTTTCAGGTCAACGAAAAGCGATGGATTCAACTGCCGCCGCGCTTCCCATTCGCCGCGCTTTTTCATGAGCATCCGGAGAGCCTCGGGGTCGGCCGCGTAGCTTGTTGATGCGCTGCTGCAGCTTGCCGCGAGCAGGAAGATGCTTATAACTGATCGGCACTTGTTCATTCCGGGACATGCGATTGTTGCAGGCCGTTCCGTGTGCCGGGCACTGAAGGGCGGGCTGCGAGGTGATGAAAAGGATAAACCGCAGAAAAAAGAGCGCGCTTTATGTGAAAAGTAATGAAAATGCCTTTAAATAAGGAAACTTTCTTGGGTATGAACAGGTTTACTAATTTATACAGATTTAAAATAAAAGAGTATAAAAGTATATCCGGAGTTGCTGATCATGAAAAAAGAGTCGTTATATACCGGAAAAGTTCTTGTTGCCGGTGCTACCGGAAAAACCGGCCAGTGGGTGGTAAAGCGTCTTCAGCATTACGGTATTCCGGTTCGGGTTCTCGTAAGATCGGCCGAAAAGGCGTCACAGTTCGGTGATTCGGTTGAGGTTGCCGTTGGTCATGTGCAGAACCTTGAAGAGGTGGCGGCAGCTGTAAAGGGTTGCGATGCTGTGATTTCAGCTCTGGGCTCGAGTTCTTTTTTCGGAGAGAGTTCGCCCTCGCAAGTTGATCGCGATGGAACCATACGGATTGCCGATGAGGCTGCGAAGGCAGGAGTAAGGCATTTTGCTATGGTCAGTTCCATGGCGGTAACCAGATGGTACCATCCGCTTAATCTCTTTGCGGGGGTACTCTTAATGAAGTATGTGGCTGAAGAGCATGTCAGGTCGGTATTTTCGATTGAGGGCCGAAGCTTCACAATCGTCCGTCCCGGAGGATTGAAAAATGGTGATCCTTTGACGTTCAGGCTTCATGTCGAGCAGGGCGACAGACTGTGGAACGGGTCGACAAACCGCGCAGATGTAGCGGAGCTGCTTGTGCTTTCTCTCTGGAACCAGAAAGCAAAACACAAGACCTTCGAGGTGATCAATGAGGAGGCAGAGCCTCAGCAAAGCCTTGAAGGTTATTATGAGAAACTTGCTGGCTGAAGAAACAGGAAAAGCCCTCCTGTTTTCAGGGGGGCTTTATGACACTGATGATCTTGAACTCACGTACAGGGAGATTTTCAGTCGTTGAAGCGACGCGCAGTTTCTTTTGTTGGTCTTGCGTACCCTTCAGAATCAGGAGATGAGCCCTTAATGCCGCCATAAATGTATGGATAGGCATTTTGCAGGAGGCGTTTTGTTGTTTTTCCAACATTTTCCATACAATCACCGGTTACCCACCAGTGTCCGTCAGTAAATATTTCGACAAAACGTCCATAGGCCTCAGCCCATTGTGTAAAAGCGCCTGATATCTTGCTCATCGTTAGCTTTTCTTAGTGGTTGATGGACACGGTATGCATGCAAGGATACTTTCAGGTAAGGTAGGAAATAATTTAAACACTGCCAAAGGCTTTTTAAACAGCCGCCAGTTAAGTCACCCTGAAAAATACGCTGATCATGCCGACACTAAAGATTGCTGATTGCATCGAGCAACTCCTTTCTTCCGAAAGGTTTGCTGATGGATGCATCGGCACCCATGATCATTGCCAGATTGAGGTAATTTTCGGGCATGCATATGCCGCCTCCGGAAATCGCAATGATTTTTGTGGAGGGAGAAATTTTTCTGATATCCCTGATGGTCTCAACACCTTCTTTTTCTGGCATGAGCATATCGGTAACGACCATTTCGAAAGGGCCGTTGCGGTTTAACTGCTTGATGCCTTCGATGCCGTTGCACGCCTCTTCGACCGAGTGCCCTTCGCTGCAGAGAATCAGGCAGACCATATTTCTTATGTCTGCGTCGTCTTCAATCACCAGGACCTTCATGATGGTTCATTTGAGGATTTCTGATAGAGCGTCTTGCGAATGACCGCAGCCAGTTCACTGAAGGTAACGGGCTTGACAAGGACGGCGCGGATATGGTGACGCTTCAGTTCATTCTCGCCGATTTGGTTGTTGTTGCCCGTGATGATGATAATCGGCACACCGGGCTTTTTCCTGCTGATTTTATCCGCCACTTCGAAACCGTTCAGTTCGGGCATGGAAAGATCAGTGAAGACAAGCTCGAAACGGGAAGGCTGGCGGCAGAAAAGCTCTGTGCCAAGCAGGCTGCTGTTGCTTGTGACTGTGTGGTAACCAAGCTGAACCAGCATGTGCCTGATGGTATCGGTGACCGACGCATCGTTGTCAATGACAAGAATGGATTCATCCTCGACATGAAAGGGGGGCTGCTGCAGGGCGTGTTCGCCGGCATCCATGGCACAGACCGGAAAATAGACATGCACCGCCGTTCCCTTTCCGGGTTTGCTCTGGACGGTGATCGTGCCGTTGTGGCTTTGAATGATGCCGTGAACAACCGACAGGCCGAGACCTGTTCCCTTGTCTGGTGGCTTGGTGCTGAAAAATGGTTCGAAAATCCGTTCGAGATTTTTCTTGTCGATGCCGATCCCTGTATCGCACACGGTCAGGCGGTTGTATTCACATTCAGGTTTGAGATTGGGCCAGTTCTTTGCCATCCCGGCGGTACAGCGCACTTTTTTCAGGCCTATGGTCAGTGTTCCGCCTTTTTTCTGCATGGCCTGAAGCGCATTGGTGCAGAGATTCATGATCACCTGGTGTATTTGTGACGGGTCGGCAATAATCCGGGCGCAAGGAGTCGGAAGATATTTTCGAACGGATACCTCGCGAGGTATCGAGGGAGCAAGAAGCTCCAGTACATCGGCGACAACGAGGGCGAGATTTACCGGTTTCTGTTGCTGCGCTGCCTGACAGTTGAAGGTGAGAATCTGGGCAACGAGTTTTTTTGCCCGCAGGGCAGCCTTGACGATCGCGTCCAGGTAGGGGCTTATGGCATCCGGTGTTCCGAGCCGCAACTGGGCCATTTCCGCATAGCCGAGGATCGGAGTGAGGATGTTGTTGAAATCGTGCGCGATGCCGCCTGCCAGTGTTCCGATGGTTTCAAGTTTCTGTGCCTGGCGGAGTTGTTCCTCGAGTTTTTCTTTCTGTGACTCTGCTTTCTTGTAGTTCGTGATGTCAAGAAATACCGTCTGCGTTGCAGGGTGTCCTTCATACTCGATGCTGGTGCTGTGCACGGCTACCCACACGTAACCCCCGTTTCGGTGCATGATGCGGTAGTCCCTGCGCGGCTGTTTTTTCTCTCCGGAAAGCCGCTTTCTGAACTGGGAGAAGAAAATATCGCGATCTTCCGGGTGAACCATGCTGTGGATCTGTTCAGGGGAGAGTCGGGTAAGTTCTTCAGGTGCATATCCTGTTATCGTCTCCATCGGATGGCTGGCATAGGAGACCCTCAGGGGGTTGTCCTGTGCGATCAGGACGCCCTGTATCGAGCCTTCCACCAGTTTCCGGTATTTTTCCTCACTCATCTGCAGTGCCTGCTCGATGATTTTTTTCTCCGTGATGTCCTCGCTCAGGGCGATGAAGTGACTGGTTTTTCCATCGGATTCCGTGATGGGGCCAATGGTGGATTTTTCCCAGAAAAGCTCTCCGTTCTTTTTTTTGCTGTGGAATTCATCCTGCCAGATGGCGCCTTCCGAGATGGTCTGCCAGATGTTCCGGTAGTAATCGTCGGTGCGCGAGTCTGTTTTGAACATGCGCAGGTTTCTGCCGACTACGTCTTCACGTTCATATCCCGTTGTTTTCATAAAGGCGGGGTTGGCGTATTCGATGTCTCCCTGCCTGTTGGTGATGATGATCGTCACGGGACTTTGTTCAACTGCTGCGGAAAGTTTCCGAAGCTGCAATTCGTTCTGCTTTCGTTCCGTGATATCGATGCAGGTCAGGAAAAAAGCCGCTTTTCCTTCGTAAAGGAAGGGGTAGACCTTGTAATGCACCCAGATGTGCTTTCCATCCTTTCGTTTCAGTCGGGTCTCGAAATTTTCCAGGTTGCTGTTTTCCCTCAGCAGGCTGATGAGCCGTTCACGTTCACCGGGATCGACGTAAAAGTCGTATGCGTTCATCCGGAGCATATTTTCGGGAGTGTATCCGAGAATGTCTCCCATTGCTTTGTTTACGACGTGGATGGTGCCGTCTGGTGATGTGATGCCGACGCCGAGGAACATATTTTCAAAAAGGAAGCGGTATTTCTCTTCGGACGCACTTTTCGCATTTTCCGCATTCCTTCGTTCGGTTACATCGGTAATGAATCCTTCAAGAAAAATACCCGTGCCGTTCTCTTCGACGCAGATGCCCTTTTCCCATACGTACTTCGTTTCGCCTGCCGCGGTTATGATGCGGTACTCGATCTCGAAAGGCTGATGTTGCCGAAAGGCCTGTTGCACAGCCGCATTGATGCGTTCCCTGTCGTCAGGATGGATCAGATCCGCGAAAGCTTTTTTCCGGTTATGAATCAGCGCATCTGCATGGTATCCCGTGAGCGCGAGGCAGCCGTTACTGATAAACTCCATGGTCCAGAACCGGTCTTTCCTGCACCGGTATGCTATGCCGGGGATATTGTCCATCAGGGTGGCAAGCTGTCTTTCGGAGTACCGGAGTGCCTCTTCCGTGTTTTTCTGGCAGACAAGCGTGCGCTCTATGGCATAGACAAGTGGTTTCCGGTTTTCCGTGACGAGTTCGCCGGTTATCCTGACCGGAAACGTCGAGCCGTTGGCATGGAGAGCCTCGCATTCGCATACCGGCCGTTTTTTGGAAACCGTCTGTTCAAGCCAATCGAGCAGCAGCGGACGATGATGTTCTCTGAACAGTGAGGCAAAGGGGATGCCTTTCATTTCCCCGGGCGAAAAGCCATGCAGCTTGCATGCGGCCGGATTTGCCGATACAACGGCAGGGCCGCCAGTGTGCAGTGGATCAATGACTACAACGTAATGCGGGGCGTTCTCGATGAAAGAAAAGAAGATTTTTCTGAGCGCATGTATTTCTTCTTCAGGCTTCCTATGCCTTCGGAGTCTGGAAAGCTCCGCTTTCAGCGTACCTATTTCGCTGAGCAGTTCCTCTTTTGATTTGTCTGGTTCTGACACGGCAGGGGGCTCCGGCTTGTGTTGTCTCATTCCAGATAAAGATACAACAAGCAGTCATTATAGCAATCAAAGGTATCTGCAAACGGCAGGTTTCTGTCATCACGGACGTTCTTTTTCCGGAATAACGCGCAGGAGCAGCGTGTCGGTGAGGAGTGTTATGAGGATATTGATGGCGACGGCAACAAGAATATACCAGGTCCAGGCAACACCGGAAAGTTTCAGCACAAAGACGATACCCATGCTTGCCGCCAGCCCGCAGGCGAGACTTGCCGGATGAAAGTTCCGTCTGCTCTTCGAGAGCAGAAAAAGGCCGAGCAGGCCGCCGTAGGTGAACGAGGCGATTTCCAGCCCGACCATGATGATCGCCCGGTCGCTTTCGTCAAACATGAGGGCGATGGCGATAAGCAAGGCGGCCCATCCTGCGCTGATGATCTTTGACATCCTGAGCGATGCCCTGCCTCCCAGAAGGTCGGTGACCGTCGATGCCGCAAGCGAGTTGATCGAGGAGGCGATGGTTGACATGGCGGCTGACAGGATGCCCGCAAGCAGCAATCCTTTCAGTCCGGCAGGAAGATAGCTGACTATGAATGTCGCGAATTCCCGATCCTTTTCCGGCGGGGCGCCCTGCATGAACAGATACATGAGCGACCCGGCAAAGAGAAAGACCATGAACTGGAAAAATACAAAAAAACCACTGCCAACCAGAGCTTTTCTCGCCGAACCGAGACTGCTGCAGCCGAGCACCCGCTGCACCATCATGTAGTCGATACCGTGAGAAGCCAGAGAGAGAAAGATTCCCCCGATGAAGGCGCTTCCGAAGGTCATGGGGTTGAAAAGCTGGTTGCCGCTCATGTTGAACATGGTGAGCTTTCCAGAACCGGCGAGTGTCGCCAGGATTTCCGGCAGTCCGGCCTCAAGGCGCAGCATGATGAAGACGATGGTGATGATGCCCCCCAGGAGGTAGAGCCCGAACTGGATGCTGTCAAGCCAGACAACAGTTTTCAGACCTCCCGAAATGGTGTAGATGACCGTTACCACGCCGATGATGAGCACCGAAACCGGAAGAGACCAGCCGGTCACGACCTGCACAACCACGCCTGTAGCCAGAAAACGGACACCGTCGCCGAGAATGCGGGTTACGAGAAAGACAACCGAGGCCAGTTTCTGCATGCCGGAGCCGAACCGTTTTCCGATGATTTCGTATATGGAGCTGACACCGTTTTTGAAATAGAGCGGCAGGAGAATGGAGCTGACCAGTATCCGTCCGACGATGTAGCCGAGCGGCAGCTGCAGAAATGTCCAGTCCCCCCGATAGGCAAGTCCCGGAACGCTGACGAAGGTCAGTACCGAAGTTTCGGTTGCAACGATCGAGAGCATGGCGACGATCCAGGGCAGCTTGTGGCCGCCGAGGAAGTAGTCGCCGGTGTTCCTGTTGCTCCTGCCCTGCCAGAGACCGAGCAGGATGTTTCCGGCCAGGAAAAGGACAATGATCGCAATGTCGGCTGCCTGCATGCGTGAAGGTGTTTTCGCGGTTATGTATAGAGATGGTAGTGTTCTTTTTTCGGGGCGAATGCTGTTTCGTCCTTTTGCCACGAGCTTAAGAGTGTGCCGGTATCGATGCCTTCAAGTATCGAGGCGCGGATGGCGCTGCTTCCGGCAAGCAGGTCGAAAGCCGGGAATGTGTCGTTGAACTCGTAAACCCCCTCGAGGAACTGCAGCTCACCGGAGTAGAGCTTGTGGATAACCGACGTCATTGCTACCGCCGTAGCAAATGAACGGAACCGGTGGAGATCGGTAACATGGAGCCAGATTCCCCCGATGACCTCACCGCAGAATTTGTGAAAAGTCGGCTTGAACCAGGTTGGCCGGAAAATGACACCCTCAAGACCATATTTCCTGCAGTGTCCGGCAAGTTCCTCCGGACGGATGAACGGAGCCCCTGAAAGCTGGAAAGGGGTTGTCGAGCCCCGGCCTTCGGAAACATTCAGCCCTTCAAACAGGCACATTCCGGGATATACTTCGGCGGTAGCGCATGTCGGCATGTTCGGTGAGGGCGGAACCCAGGGCAGGCCGGTTTCAGGGAAATGCATGGAGCGTTCCCACCCTTTCATGGCGACAACGCTGAGGTTGATATCGAGTTTCCTGTAATCGCGATAGAGATTCGCAAGTTCTCCGGCTGTCAAGCCGTGCCTTACCGGCACGGGGAAGATGCCGACAAAGGAGCGATAAGCCTCTTGAAGCAGCGGCCCCTCAACGACGGTTCCGCCAAGCGGATTTGGCCGGTCGAGCACCATGATCTCCAGCTCCCGACCCGATGCGGCTTCCATGAAAAGGGCGAGCGTATTGACATAGGTGTAGTAGCGGGCTCCGACATCCTGGATGTCGAAGAGCACCATGTCGAGATCGTCAAGCAGGTGTTTGTCGGGGATCAGGGTTTCTGCGGTACTGCCATAAAGACTTGTCAGCGCGCAGCCGGGTAACGGCTGGTGTCCGACGGCGATCTGGTCCTGTTCGGTGGCGAACAGGCCGTGCTCGGGGGAGAATATACGCCGGATGTTCAGCCCCTTTTCGCGAAGCACGTTCCATGAATATCGAAGGTCCCGGGTCACCGATGTCTGGTTGACGATCAAGCCGATATTCCTGTTCCGGTATTGCCCGATGTTTTCGAGCAGGATGTCCAGCCCTGTTGCTACCATGGTGAAAGCTGTTTGATTATTGCGGAACCACAACGGTATGGTGCCGATCACGGATGCAGCGGCGTAGCGTTTCGCCGGGTTCGACGACGGAGTCCGGGAGAAGTACTGAATTTTCGACTGCAGCGCCTTTTCCGATTCTGCAGCCCCTCCCCACGACCGAGCGGACGATTGTTGCGTCGGGGGCGACCGTTGCTTCAGGTGACAGATGGCAGGGCATGAGACCGACGGTTTCGGCTACCTTTCCGGAAAGCCGTTCCGGCAGCATGCCTCCGGATGTATTTGCCATAAGGTAGTTTTTATGCGTTCCTATGTCCATCCATGAGCCGGGATGCAGGTATGCGCCGAGTCCCCCGTTGTCGATCAGCCCGGTGAAGCCCGTATCGACGATGCTTGAAAACCCCCGTTCAAGGTAATCGAAAATTGCAGGTGAAAGGATGGCGGTTCCGGTATAGATGAGGCTGGTCTCAAGCCCTGTATTGCGCATATTTCTGAAATCCAGTACAAGGCCGTCATCAATTCCTACCGCCCCTATTGCGGCAGCATCAGGTGTTTCATACAGCGCAAGTGTTCCTGCCAGGCCTGATGATCGATGGTGCCGGTACAGTTTCCTGAAATCGATGTCGGTGATAATATCGCTGTTGACGATGAAAAAATCATCGTCGCCAAGCAGGCTTTCGCATTTTTTCAGGCCTCCTCCCGTGCCGAGGATAGGGTTTTCTTCTGAAAACACAATCTGCAGATCGTTGAAACGCATCGTTTCTACCGCTTTGCGTATTACTCCGGCATGGTGGTGTATATTGCAGACAATCTGCATGATGCCGGCATCCTTCAGGAGCGCAAAGGTATAAAAGAGAGAGGGCACGTTGAGCACCGGCACAAGGGGTTTCGGCAGGTGTTCGGTGAACGGCATCATGCGGGTCCCGAAACCGGCGGCAAGCACGAAAGCTTTCATGTGATGAGGGTTCCTTCAAGAACAGGCCGCAGGAGCTTTCCTGCTTTTTTCAGCTCGCTTCTGGATTCCGTGTAGTCGGAAAGATAGGCGATCGTGGGTGCGATCGACTGTTCATAACCGGGTTTGCGGAGCACTGCGGTCTGGTAGCAGAAGGTTCCGAGTGCCTTGACGTTGCGCTGGAAAGCCATGATGTCGAACAGGTGAAGATATTCGTCGTAACTTGCCACGGTCAGGCCGCTTTCGCTGATTGCACGGTAGTGGCGCTCCTTCAGCTCGTTTGCCAGCTGCGGATCAAGCTTGACGTAGGAGTCACGGATCAGGGAAACGGCGTCATATTGCGGCAGGCCCATACGCGCATCCTGGAAGTCGATGATCACGGGTTTTCCGTTACGGATCATGATGTTGCGACTGTGGAAGTCACGATGGTTCAGGACGAACTGTTCAGGTTGTACAAGTATGTCTGCAATGGCTTCAAATTCGCTGCGAAGCGCTCCGGTATCGACAGATCCTGAAACCGGTGAGAAATAGTCCAGCAGGGCGTGTTCGATGAAGAAATCGAACTCGAACATCAGTTTTTCACGGTCAAATCCGATGCTGAATGGTGGCTTGTCGCGTTTTCCCGTAATCGACTGCAGCTTTGCGAGCATATCGATAATCTCACGGTACAGGTCTGCAATCGAGGGGTTTCTGCTGTCGGCAAGATCCTGCAGTTGCACGGTTCCGCAATCCTCGAGCAGGAGCAACCCTTTCTGTTCGCTGACGGCAAGGAGTTGCGGTATCGGCAGTCCTCGGTCGGAAAGAATGCGGTGCATCACG
>VGMX01000036.1 GCA_016866305.1 Chlorobiota bacterium
GATAGGCGAAAAGCTCGGGTTCGAGGTGCACGTTACCACCCTTGCGGATCTGCTCGTGCAGGTTTTCGTGCATACCGCATACCACCGGGGGCAGGTGAATGCCAGGCTCCGGGAGCTTTGCCTGGATTCCCCCATGACCGATTTCATTGCCTGGGCATGGGTCGGCAAGCCTGCCGCGGTATGGCAAGGGGAAACCTGATGCTCTTTTCATGCAGGCAATGAACTTCAATTTCCGGGCCTATCTCTCCCGCATCGGCTTCCGGGGCAGGGTGGCTGCCGATTTCAGGACGCTGCACGGCATGATGCAGGCCCAGCTTTTCTCGGTGCCGTTCGAGAACCTCGATGTTCAGGCGGGGAAAACGGTTTCGCTTGCGCCCGAGGATATTTACCGCAAAATCGTCGAACATCGGCGCGGAGGCTACTGTTACGAAGTGAACGGTGTGTTCAGCATGGCGCTTGCTGCGCTGGGTATTCCCTGCCGGCTTGTGGCGGCCCGGCCCATGACCTATCCCGTGCGCCGCCCGAAAACCCATATGGCTATCGTGGCAGAGGCCGATGGTGAGTCCTGGCTCTGCGATCTCGGCTTCGGCAGCTACGGCATCCGGGAGCCTCTGAATCTCGGGGTGCTCGATCGGGAAATTCGTCAGGGACCCGCCGGTTTTATGCTGACGAAGAGCGCTGTAGGGGAGTATCTGCTGCAGACGCTTTCCGATGGCACCTGGATGAGCCTGTACGAGTTCAATCTCTCCCCGCAGGAGTGGGTGGATTTCCAGCCCGCCAATTATCTGAACTCGACGCATCCCGATTCGATTTTCGTGCGCTCCCTCATGGTGGTGCTGCAGACGCCCTCAGGAAAAAAGGTGCTGCACGGCAACCGCTTCAGGGTGTTTTCCGGAAGTCTGGTCGAGGAGCGTGAGGTCAGTCCGGAGGAACTGCCGGGACTGCTCGAACGGGAGTTCTCACTCAGGTAGCTGCTATATAGCCGGAGGCCGCACGTTTCACCGGCGGACCGGGGCTGAAGAAGCTCCCTGCATGGACGCAAGGCACGAACGGGGCTGTCAGCGGATCGTGCCGAACATCATGGGCTTGCCGGTTTCAACCACGTATGCGCCGGAACTTCTGAACCAGCTTCTCCAGAAGGCGGCAATCGCGTTGATCCGGTCGACATCCAGATAATTCTCGCTTTCAGGTACTGCTTCGGCGTTGTAGAATCCCAGGCCGAGAATGTACACCCGTACCTTTCCGCCGAAATTGCCGATCATCTGTTTCGCTGCAACCCGCTGCAGTTCCTTCGGGGGGTCGATCAGCCTGGTTTTTCCTTTGTTGTAGAACGAGGCCATGCTCGAATTCTCCATCATGTCCGAAACCAGCAGAATGTTCTTCGTGCCGGCGCGATAACTGGCGATGTGGCCGGATAACTCTTTCAGCGTGCGCACGATATCGGACCGGTAAATATCGTTGTTGCTTCCTCTGAAAGCCTCCATCATCGAGTTGAGCACGGCTTTTTTTGCAATCACTCCCTGGCGCTCGTGCAGCAGCGTGAACCGTTCGCGTTCGCTTCGTTTCAGGTTGTCGAGGAACGTGTCGGTCGGCGTGTCGTCAACCCTGCCTCCGGTTATTCTCGTGGTGTATCGGCCCGGAAGCGCCGAGGAAAAAGAGTACACTTCTACCGCCCGTCCTTCAGCCATCCATTCACCGGCCAGCCGCATCGCCCTGGACATCATGGCGCTGTCGTAGCTGACGCTCTGGTCGACAAGCACGAACAGTGCGGATGACGGGTATGGCCGCAGGTTCGGCTTGCCGAGCACCTGGTAGGATGTTTTCGGGAAAGGGGCGCCGAGCAGGGTGAGCGGCACCGAGAGCAGGATGACGATGGCAAGCAGTTTTTTTATCATGTGTCACGATTTGCGCATGAGCGCCGGGTTACTGCTGGTTGTCGATATAGGCTTTCATCCGGTACACACTGCGTTCGTTCAGCGCCTGCTTCATCGAATCGCGCATGTCTTCCATTGCGATGGCCGTGGTCAGCAGCGGGTAATAGATCGAAAAAATCTGGTTGGCCTTCTTCTCGGCGATTTTGCGCATTTCAACAATGCCCTCGTTTTTCTTCAGCATCCTTGTCTGCTGTCGCTCGTATTTTCTCACGGTTTTGAAGCTGTGCTCGCTTGTGTCGCAGAAGAAACTGTACTTGTAGCCACTCAGTCCTCCCATGTAGTTGATGATGAGGAAAATGATCAGCAGCGCCAGGAGCGCGGCGTACATGCTTTTGATTTCCGTCTGCTCAACAGCCTGCCTGCCGGCGGCCTCTGCCAGGAGGAGGGAGTCTCTCGTCTTCGCCTCCAGGAGAGAGTCGCCCGTCACCGCAGCGGGGGATGAGAAAAATTCCGCATCCTGCATCTCTCCTGAGGCACTCCGGTCGTTGATGATGCCCATGTTGAGGTTGGCTCTCGAGAAAAACGCGAACACCGAGAGCATGAGAATCATCATGACCGCCCAGACCACAGGTCCGTATGTCCTCACGAACCCGTTCTTCTTGAAGGTGATCGAGGGGTTTATCTTTTTCAGTTCCCTGATGATGAGGCGTTTGTCGGTGTCGTTGTTGTCATTGCTTTCATGGTCGATGGCGGACCACATCACTCTCCGGTGGTGTTCCCGGTAGAGCACTTCACCAGCATGGTGGACGGTCAGCGCGATGGTGGCGGCAACAGCCGTGCCGAGACCGATGCCGAAGTACAGTTCCACGGTTCTCGTGGTATTGGCGAACCAGGAGATGATCACGATGATGATGGCGATCGCCTCGATCAGCACCCCGACGAACGTTATTGCCAGCAGCCACTTCGGCATCGTTCTCCTGCTTTTTTCTCCCATGAAATGAAGCCACTCCTTTGCGGTTCTGTATTCCTCCTCTTCAACAGGAAACGAGCTTTTTCGTGCGAGCATTTCGTACAGGAACAGCCCGGCAAGGATGCACGTCATGATAATCGCACCGAGTTCAACGTGATTGTCGTAGAGAAGCGTGATGCCGAGGGCTGATTTCAAGGCAAACGATACGGCAAGCAGGAGGATGGAGATGAACGTAGATGTTCATTTTTACCAGCGAACCGTGGTCCTGGTTCCAGAACTCGTAGAACCTGTCCGCGACATGCATCTCGAAACCGAAGGGGGAGCCGTTCCTGATTATTGCCTCATTTCCCTGGCCGATTTCATGCACATCGGAGGTCGCCTGTTTTCTCAGCAGGCCGAGAATTTTCCTCCAGTATAGTCCGATATTGAGTGCGTGCCACTTGAACCAGTTCATGCTGTCAGCTCAATTTGAAGTTGGGGTATGTCATGAACGCAGCACGCATAGCCGTTCAGGGCAGGCATTCGGGTTGCCTTCGACGTTTCGCATGCCGGTTCCGCCCGGCTGCGTCATGCTGCATTGCTTGTAAAGAGCAGCCAGGAACTCCTGACGGTAACGGTTACAGGTACTCGGATTCCGCACCGTTACCGGCGGATACCCGAAGGGGCTATGGAGGAGGGGAGCGTCCAGGGCCGTCCCGCCGCTGGAACACTTTTTGTACAATATGATACAATATAATAAAATTACCGGTATTTCTCTATGCCTCAAAAACAGATAAATGTGTGGTATCCCTGACGTTATGGTTACGGTGAGAGGTTTGTTCGTCTTTTGCCCTCATGGTGCAAAGTGTCTCATGATACACTGTTGATGCTTTTCCTGCTGTCTCGCCGATGTCATGCAGGGGGGATCACGCTCTCCCCGAAAGCAGCCCTGTTTCACGCCCGTGCTCCCGGTTATGGTCCGAAGGCGGGCTCTGCTGCAGGAAATTCCGGATTATTTCATTAAATTCCGCCTTTACGAAAAGCCTTGCCATTTCATATAAACCTTGCACAGCACATGTCTGATCCTGTCATCAAGCGGGCGCTGGTATCCGTTTCCGATAAAACCGGTATCGTGGATTTCTGCCGGGAGCTTTCCGGCCTGGGTGTCGAGATTTTTTCAACGGGAGGAACCCTGAAAACCCTGCAGGATGCCGGTATTTCAGCAGCCTCCATTTCAACCATCACCGGTTTTCCCGAGATCATGGACGGCCGGGTGAAGACGCTGCACCCGAAAATCCATGGCGGCCTGCTTGCCGTGAGGGAGAACGCCGATCATGTGCGGCAGGCTGAAGAGAACGGTATCGGCTTCATCGACATGGTTGTGGTGAATCTGTATCCGTTCGAAGCCACGGTTGCAAAACCGGACGTGACCTTCGAGGACGCCATCGAGAATATCGATATCGGAGGTCCCTCCATGCTTCGCAGTGCCGCGAAGAACAACGAGTCGGTGACCGTGCTGACCGACAGCGCCGATTACGCGCAGGTGCTCTCCGAGATGCGCCAGAGCGGCGGTTCGACGAAACGTGCAACCCGCCTCATGCTCGCCCGCAAGGTGTTCGAGCTGACCTCCCGCTATGATCGGGCCATTGCGGCCTACCTCGTCGGGGCTGAAGGTGCGGGAGCTGAAGGAGCAGCGGAAAAGATGACCGTTTTGCTTGAAAAGGAACTCGACATGCGCTACGGCGAGAATCCGCATCAGAGAGCCGGTTTCTATAAAATGAGCGACGCCGGGGGCAGCCGTTCGTTTGGAGCCTGTTTTGAAAAGCTGCACGGCAAGGAGCTGTCATACAACAACATGCTCGATATAGCCGCTGCTACCGGCCTCATCGAGGAGTTCCGGGGAGAGGACCCTTCGGTGGTGATCATCAAGCACACCAACCCGTGCGGCGTCGCGCAGGCTCCAACGCTCGTTGAGGCCTACCGGCGGGCGTTTTCGACCGATACGCAGGCTCCGTTCGGCGGCATTATCGCCTTCAACCGTCCGCTCGACATGGATACTGCCGTAGCGGTGAACGAGATTTTCACTGAAATCCTTATCGCTCCGGCTTTCGAAGCGGGCGTGCTCGACCTGCTCATGAAGAAGAAGGACCGCCGGCTTGTGCTGCAGAAGCAGCCGCTGCCGAGAGGCGGGTGGGAGTTCAAGTCAACGCCGTTCGGCATGCTGGTGCAGGAGCGTGACTCGAAGATCGTGGAGACCGGAAACCTCAGGGTGGTCACCAGACGGCAGCCTACCGAAGAGGAGCTGTCGAACCTCATGTTTGCCTGGAAGATCTGCAAGCACATCAAGTCGAACACCATTCTCTACGTGAAGAACCGCCAGACCTACGGCGTCGGAGCAGGCCAGATGTCACGCGTGGATTCTTCGAAAATTGCGCGGTGGAAGGCGTCCGAGGTGAATCTCGACCTGAAGGGTTCGGTTGTGGCTTCCGATGCGTTCTTCCCGTTCGCCGACGGCCTGCTTGCCGCTGCCGAGGCCGGAGTGAGCGCCGTGATCCAGCCGGGAGGCTCCATCCGGGACAACGAGGTGATCGAGGCCGCGGATGCCAACAACCTGGCCATGGTATTTACGGGGATGAGGCATTTCAAGCACTGACGTTTTATACTCGCGCCCCTTACGGGGCTTGGCCGAGGAACGGAACATGCAGCCGGTAATGCAGATTGCACCGAAAAAAGCTATCCTGAAAGGGTAGCTTTTTTCGGTGCTCGGGGCGTTATTGCTCGCCGTTTGCAACTCTCCCGGCGTTGTTTTCGTTACCAGTGTTCCGCTTTTGAGGAGTTTTAACTGATGAATCGGACGACAGATTTTCCTTCACGGCCCGGGCGTTGCGTTTGAGCCGTCTGAGGCCGATGCGGTAAACGGGCGTGCCGTAAAAAAGCCTGCGGAAGCCGGAGCCGGTGAGGTTCAGAATGTCGTCCGGCGTGATGCAGAGCAACTCCTTCCGGAGCCTGAAGCAGCCGTCGGGTGCCGGTCTGCGCGACTCGTTGGCCGGGCAGGCTTCCTGGCACAAATCGCAGCCGAAGAGCCAGTTGCCCACCATCCGCGACTCTTCGGGCGTGAACTTCCGTTTCATCTCTGTGGTGAGGTAGGAGATGCATCGGCGCGCGTCGAGTTTTCCCGGTTCCACGAGCGCTCCCGTCGGGCAGCTCTCCAGGCAGTTCCGGCATGCCCCGCACCGGTTGGGCGGTTCTTTCGTTTCTTCCCGGATTTCCCGGTCGATCAGCAACTCCCCGAGAAACACGTACGTTCCCGATGCAGGAGTGATGAGCAGGGTGTGCTTGCCGATCCTGCCGATTCCCGCGCTTTCGGCCCATGCCTTTTCCAGTACGGGTGAGCTGTCAACGGCGATCCGGGCATCGACCGGTTCAGGATAAAGGGTCCGGATGAAGCGCAGCAGTTCCTCGAGTTTGTCGCGCAAGATCCGGTGGTAGTCATCGATAAGGGCGTACCGGGCGATTCGGGCGGAGACGGGGGAGAGCGGGATGAGTTCCTGAGGGTTGTAGCCGAGCGCAGCCGAGATGACGGTTTTCACTTCCGGCAGGAGCAGTGCGGGGTCCGTGCGTTCCGGCAGGCCCGTTTCGAGGTAGCGCATCTGGCCGTGCCGTCCGTCCGCGATCATGCCGCGGAGTCTGCCGATCGCATTCTTCTGCGGCTTCGGCAAAGAAAACCCGACTGATGCCAGACCGAGTCTCTGCGCCTCGTGGCGTATCAGGCGGACGGGGGTAAGAGAGGAGCTGAGCATGACGGAACATCGTTGAATGGCGCTGTTTGTCGCGGTTCAGTTGCCTGAGAGACGATTTATCGTTAAATATACACTTTGATTTGTTTTCCAACCGATCCGCTGCGGGTCCCAATTTGCCTCTCTTTCATGGAACGTCGAGAGTTTATCAGAAAAATGCTTTCCCGAACCGGTATCGGAGCCGGCCTGGGTGTGGCCGCCCTGGGCGGAGCGATCGGGTACTATCAGCCGAGGAAAGAGATGTACCGGCAGAATGTCGCATCCGGAGAGGATGCCGAACGCCTTGCGACGCCGAAGAACGCGGTGGTGATCGGCGGCGGGCTTGCGGGCATCGGTTCCGCGCTTGAACTTGCCCGGAAAGGGTTCAGGGTGACGCTGGTGGAATCTTCCCCCTCGCTCGGCGGAAAGCTGACAGGCTGGGATCTCGATGCGCTTGGCGAACGGTTTCCCGTGGAGCACGGCTTTCACGGTTTTTTCGATCAGTACTACAACCTGAACGAGATGTTCGCCTATGCCGGAGTGAAGGATACGGTCTTTGATCCCGCACCCGGCTATCCGGTGTTGTTCCGCGAAAGGGGGCCGGAAGTGTACGGGCAGACCCCGAAATGGTTCCCGTTCAATATCCTCTCCGTGGTCGGGCAGTCGCGTTCGCTCGACATCGCTTCCATACTGAAGGATTACAAGGGACTCCGGCAGGTGATCGGCATGTTCCGGTACGATTACGGCAATACCTTCAGGGAGTACGACTCAATCGACTTCATGACCTACTGCCGTCAGGGTGAAATCCTGCCGGCCTTCGTCGATACCGTGCTTCATCCGTTCGCCGATGCCACCATGAACCGCATGGAGGTGCTTTCCGCCGCCGAGGCGATCCGGTATTTCCATTTCTATTTCATGGGCAGTCCCGAGGGTCTGGCCTTCAGGATCACCAACCGCGACTGCATGACGGCGCTCATCGATCCGCTTGAGGCGAAACTTCGCGAGCTTGGCGTCACCGTGCTGAAAGGGCGCCGGGCCGTGCGGCTGCATACGGCGGCGGGCAAGGTTGCCGGTGTCGAGCTGCAGGGCGCCGGGGGCGGAGGCGGAGTGCTGCTGCAGACCGGCGAGGAAACCGTTCCTGAACGCGGATGGGTGGTGCTGAAGGGATCGAACGGTGTTCCGGTGATCGTATCGCGTCAGGGGGGATCGATTACGGCTTTCGACGCCCGTTGCACGCATATGGGGTGCCCGGTAACGCACGACGCGGCAACCGGAGGATTTTATTGTCCGTGTCATGCCGGACATTTCGATACGGAAGGCAACCCGGTCGGCGGACCTCCGGAGGCTCCGCTGGCAAGGTTCGATGTGGTGCGCAACGGCGGTACCCTGGTTTTCCGGGTTCCGGAAACCGGCCCGGGATCTTCCGGGGAGGTCATTCCGGCGGATTACTGCGTGGTGGCTTCCGACGTGCGGGGTACGAGGGAACTGGTGCTCGGCTCGGGACCGGAACTGGACCCGCTCGCATCCTCCGTGGCAACGCTCGGTGAAGCCGATCCCTACGCGGTTTACCGGCTCTGGCTCGAACGGCCGCTGAAGTCGGCGGAATTTCCGTTCTATACGGTTTCAGGTTACACCTATACCGATTCGATATCGATTTACTCGGACTTCCAGGAGCCATTCATCTCATGGGCGAAAAAGCATGGGGGATGTGTGCTCGAGTTGCACGCCTACGCCATTGCTCCTGAAGATGTGAAGCCGGAGGAGACCGTCAGGGCCGCCATGAAGGAAGAGCTGCACCACCTGTTTCCTGAAACCAGGGATGCAGCGATCCTGCACGAGCTCTACATGCAGCAGTCGAACTTCACCCGATGGGCGCCGGGTGATCACAGCCGGAGGCCGGGCGTGGAGACACCGCTTTCGAATCTGTTCCTCGCCGGCGATTGGGTGCGGGTCGATGCACCGGTTTTTCTCATGGAGGCTGCGGCTTTTACCGGTCGCATGGCGGCCAACGCGATTTTCCGGCAGGAGAACCTGAAAGCCACGCCGCTGCCCATTGTCCCGATGGAAGGGATCTTCGCTTAAGCCGGGTGTCAGGAGTCAGGAGGCTGGAGAGACGGGAGTGGCTTTCTGGTCTTGCTGGTGCCTTGCGTTCTTTTCACTTTTCCTCGATGCAGCGAGCCACGGTGTCGTGCAGCCGGGGACGGAACGTGCGGATTTTGATGTTTTCCGATGTGGGGTGGACGCGGTTGCTGAGCATGATGACGGCAAGCTCTTTTTCCGGATCGACCCAGATGCTGGTGCCGGTGAAGCCGAGATGTCCCCATGAGGTTGCCGAAAACAGGCTTCCTGCCGAGGAGCTTCCTTCAAGCGAGCGAAGATCCCATCCGAGAGCGCGAGTGGCATTGCCTTGCCTCGATGTGAACATGCGCACGGTTTCCGGTCTGAAATACCGTTTCCCGTTGTACTCGCCCCCCTGCATCAGCATCCTGATATAGGTAATGAGGTCCCCGGTGGTGGAGAAAAGTCCTGCATGACCGGCGACGCCACCGAGCAGTGCGGCGTTCTGGTCGTGAACGACCGGCCGTTTCGCGCTGAAATGCCAGGCGGTATCCTGTTCGGTCGGCGCAATGGCGGCTGACAGGGATGCGGAAGGATTGAACAGGGTGCGGTGCATGCCCAGCGGGAGGGCGAAGCGCTGTCGAAAGTTCGCTTCGAGGCTTCTCCGGGTCACGCTTTCAACGACCCGCCCGAGCGTGATGAAGCCGAGATCGCTGTACAGGGTTCTGGCTCCGGGAGCGGAAAGCAGGGTATCGGCATCTATTGCCCGGAACACTTCGCCGGGCGTTCGGCAGGTTTTGTGAAACAGCGTATGCGCCCGCAATCCTGAATTGTGGAGCATGAGGTTGCGCACGGTAATTTTCTCTTTTCCGCCAGGGGCGAATGCCGGGAGATAGCGTGCAACCGGCATATCGAGATCGAGCGAATCGCGTTCGACAAGCTGCATGACGATGCCGGTGGTGGCCACGGCTTTGGTGAGTGAGGCAAGATCGTAGATGGTGGTGGTATCGGCAACAGGTGATGAGGAGCTGCAGGTTTGCCGTCCGAATGCCTGGTGGAACACCGCTTTTCCCCGGTGGATCACGGCGATGCTCGTACCGGGAAACACCCCTTCGCCGACAGCCTCCGAGGCAAGCGCCGCCACCGGTCTGAAGTCGGCCCCGGTTGCAGGCCGGGGTTCGATGAGTGCTGCCAAAAGCGGCAGCAGCAGGATGGAGAGTGCTCGACGGGCTGTCATGGCGGCGGTGTTTGCTTGTCGTGAGCGATGGTTGCCGTTCCGGTTACTCCCGCTCAGAATACCGAGAATTTTACGTACCGCTTCGGATTCTTTTTCAGGTCGACCAGCAGGGAGTCGAGTGACGAAAGCGTTTCGTTCAGATTGTTGTAGAGCGCCGGATTGGAGTGCAACTGGCCGAAGGTTCCCTTGTCACTCTCGAGTTTGGTCATGAGCGCTTCGGTTTTCGCTGCCGCCTGGTTCAGGCGGGAAACCGTCTCCTCGGTGTTTCTTGCAAGTTCCCTGTCGTTCAGCAGTTTCGGCAGGAGGCCGTCTCCTTTCGAAGCTTTCCGGGTGATTGCGGACAGTTCTGCGGATGTGTTTTTCAGGCTGCTGACGGTTTCTGCAAGTTCGGCGCCCATTTTTTCGTCGGAAACCAGGCGTCCTGCAACCCCTTTGCCGCTGTTGAGCCTGTCGAGCAGCGTATTGATTTTTTCGATCGCCTTGCTTGCACTCCCTGTCAGGGCAGCCATGCCGTCTTCGGAGTCAAGGGAGATGTAGTCGCCGTTACTGACCGGTTTGCCTTTTCCGGTCATGATGTCAACATACTTGTCGCCCAGCACGCCAAGCGAGCGGATGGTGGCTTTGGCGTCCTTGGTCACCAGTGCCGCATATTCATTGCGGAGTCTCAGTTCTGCGACCACGTATAGCGAATCGTTGTTGGTGACGAAGTCGAGCTTCGAGACCGTCCCGATCTTCTTGCCCGAAACCGAGACGAAGTTGTTCTCAGCAAGCCCCTGTACATCACGCGAGAGCACCTTGACGGTGGTTGTACCGGTGAAGAGGCTGCTGTTCTTGCCGATCACAAGACCGAGATAGGCGGCGAACGCCAGACCGAGCAGAAAAAAGATGCCGGTTTTCAGGTCGCTCCATTTCAGTGCGTTCGGATTTATCATGCTGGTAAGTACTTTCCTGAGTTTAAAGTTCGAGGATCTTGTCGGACAATATCGAGCGGATGAAGGGATGATCTGCCTGGTGGAGATTTTCGGTTTTGTCGTCGAAAATGATTTCCCCCTGGTAGAGCACCGCCGCATGGTCCGCCGTGCTGAAGACATCGTCGATGATGTGCGTTACGATCACCGCTCCGAGGTTGCTTTCCTGACGGAGCGAACTGATCAGGCCGAGAATGCGTTTCGAGCTTACCGGATCGAGTCCGGCGGTCGGTTCATCGAAAAGGATCATGTGCGGCCTGAAGATGAGCGCCCGGCCGATGGCGACCCGCTTGCGCATGCCTCCGCTGAGGTTTTCGGGAAGCTGGTCTTCGTAACCCTCGAGACCCGAGAACCGGATCTGTTCGGACACGCGCTCCTCAACCTCCTTTTCCGGCAGCTTGAGGTTTTCGCGCAGGAAGAAACCGAGGTTCTGGCTTATGGTCATGGAGTCGAAGAGGGCATTGCCCTGGAACACCATGCCCATCTTCCGCCTGATAGGGTAGAGTTCCGTCTCCCTGAGCGGGGTGATGTCGGTGCCGTCCACGAAAACCTGCCCGCTGTAGGGCTTGATGAGCCCGAGCATGAGCTTGAGGATGGTGCTCTTTCCCACGCCGCTCGGGCCGAGAATCGCCTTGATGGTGTTGTCATGAACGGTCAGGGAGACGTTTTTCAGGATCTCCTTGTCGCCGTACTTGAGGGTGACGTTGCGAAGTTCTATCATCTCACTTCATGTTTTCCAGTACGACCTTCGAGACGTAGAAGTTTGCGACGAGCACCAGCCCTGACGATACCACGATACCCTTGATGGTCGAGCGTCCCACTCCTGCGGTGCCCCCTTTTGCGGAGAACCCGTTGAAACTGCTCACCAGAGTGATGATGATGGCGAAAACCGGGGCCTTGAGGAAACTGACCACGAAATCCTTCGGAGCCAGCCGGGGGTAGACCGCGTTCCAGAATATGCCGGGGTCGAGTTTATGATAATTGATGGCCAGAAGAGCAGCACTCTGCAGGCCGGCGAAATCGGAAAGCGCGACGAGTGGGATGAACATCACCAGGGCAGCGGCAAGCCTCGGCATGACGAGTTTTGCTATCGGGTCCGTGCCGAACGCCCTTAATGCATCGATCTGTTCGGATATCTGCATTGCCCCGAGTTCTGCGCCGTTGCGCGAACCGAACCTGGCCGAGAGCATGAGCCCCATGAGCAGCGGCCCGAGTTCACGGACTACTGTAATGGAGGTGGAGCGTCCAAGCATGGTCTTCGCCCCGAACTCCTCGAGCAGGTTTCCGACCTCGATGGACATCAGGGAGCCGATGGAGATGGCGCTCACCAGCACGATGGGAATCGATTCGGTGCCGCAGATTGTTGCCTGGTCGAGAAAATCCCTCCAGTAGCGCCTGAGTTTCGGCATGGTGAAGAAGGCTCTCATCGAAAACAGGAAGAATTCCTGCAGGGTAAGCAGGAACTCCTTGGTCCTGAAGGAGAGCTCTTGCGGGAGCGTGCGGATGGCAGCTAATGGCATGGATAGAGTGTCCTGAAGCGTTCGTCACGGCCTTCTCTTGAAATTTGACCTGATAATAGCAAATCTTTACCTAATCACCCAATGGACGGCTGATGCATCAGGCCTTCACCAGACGGCTTTTCATTTTCATTACCCACTCGCAGGGGATGGTAATGGTGCCGAAAGTCTCGTCATCGCGTTCCTTCAGACCGTGATAGTCCGATCCGCCGGAAAAGAGCAGGAAATACTCGTTGGCGATCTCCCGGTAGTAGTGCTGCTTGTAGGTGTCGTGAGAAGGATGGACGATCTCGATACCGTCAAGCCCGAATGTGATGAGCTGCTTCAGGATCTCGTCGGGCACATTCTGGGCAGGGTGCGCCAGAAAAGAGAGCCCCGAAGCCTCGTTGATGAGCCTGATGACATCGGCAGGATGCGTTTCGATGCTTTTGACATAGGCAGGACTGTGCGCACCAAGATACCGGCTGAATGCTTCACTGAAGCTTTTTACATAGCCGCCATCCTGCAGCACCGCCGCTATATGGGGTCTGCCGACACTGCCGTTCTGTGCTTTGAGGATGATCTCCTCGATTCCGATCTTCACGCCCATTTTCGCCAGCTTGCCAACCATGCGTTCCGCCCTTTCGGTACGCAGATGACGGCAGTGATCGAGATACCGTTTCAGTTCGGAATGTTCGTAATCAAAAAAATAACCAAGGACATGAATATCATAGCCCTTGTAGGTTGAACTCATCTCTACACCCGGAATGAGCTCTATGCCTTTTGCTAAGGCTAATGGCTTTGCTTTGTCAATACCTGAAACAGAATCGTGGTCAGTAATACTTATTGCCGCCAGACCGGAAGCTGATGCCTTGGCAACAATATCCTCCGGTGAGAAGATTCCGTCCGAACATTTTGTGTGTATGTGTAAGTCTGCTTTTTCAAAGCCATTATGCCCTACGCTTTCCAAGCTGTATGGCATGGCTGAATGGTTAATGTGTTAAGTAAATTCTCTATATATAACAAAAAATATCGCGTGCTCTCAATGAGAAAAGAGAATTATTTTCCGGGCTTAAAAGTGCCCGGAAATCAGTAACCGGCAGACGGGAGTTGAAGCGTGTGACTGTGTTCATCCCCGGGGTACTTGCCGTTTCTGCGGTCTTTTCGTCCTCCGTGTCCCCCTTCCGGCAAGCCGGTCATCTGCTCTCACTCAGGTCGCAGGCAGAATACCGGCGGCAAGCATGCCGAGGATTCCGGAGCCGAGAGCGAGGCGATAGAGAATGAAGACGGTCGTTGTGTGGCGTTTCAGGTAATTGAGCAGAAAGGCTATCGACGCATAGCCCACAACGCCCGAGACGACGGTGGCAACGAGAATCGATGTCATCTCGTCCGGAGAGGCAAGAAGTTCCCTGCGTGTCTTGTAGAGCTGGAACACCCCTGCTGCGAAGACGGAGGGAAGGGAGAGCAGGAAGGAAAACCGGGCGGCGGTTTCCCGCGAAAGATTGAGGAAGAGTCCCCCTGTTATGGTCACCCCGGAGCGTGAGGAGCCTGGAATGAGCGCGATGCTCTGGGCAAGGCCGATCAGGAGCGCCTCTTTCCATCCGATTTCCTCCATCCGTTTCATGGGGAGTCCACTGCCCAGGCGTTTTTTTACCCGCTGTTCGGCAAGGGTGAGCAGGAGAGCCAGCCCGATCAGCGCACCGCTGATCCAGTAAAGCGAGCGGAGCGATGTTTCTATTTCGTTTTTGAAAAGCAGCCCGAACACCACGATGGGCAAGGTTCCCGCAGCGATCATCCAGCCCATTTTCGCTTCCGGCGTGCCAAGAGGCTGCCTCTTGAGAATGCCGCGTCCGACTTCATGCAGGATAGCCGAGATATCCCGGTAGAAATAGATCATGACGGCGGCAAGCGTGCCGATCTGGACGATGGCGGTGAAGGCTGCGCCGGGATCTTTCCATCCGGCAAGCGCCGGGATGATCCTCAGGTGTGCGGTGCTGCTGATGGGCAGGAACTCGGTAAGCCCCTGGACGATACCGAGGATGACGGCTTCAATCAGGCTCATGATTCAGGGATGGTAATATCTTGTTTTTCGCTGGTGCGGGGAGTTTTCATGATTTCGGAAAGCAGTGCCGAGGCATTTTGCAGGGCAAGTGCGCGATGGCTGATCCGGTTCTTCTCGTCGAGGTTCATCTCGGCGTAGGTTTTTCCTTCGGAATGCACCAGGAAAACCGGATCGTAGCCGAACCCCTGTTTCCCTTTTCTTCCGGTCGTGATGGAGCCCTCAACCACCCCTTCGGCGGTATGACGGAACCCGCAGACGGTTTCTCCCGAAGGGATTCTGCCCTTGAGGGCGATAACGGTGCGGAACCGCGCGACACGGTCTCCGATGCCTTCGAGTCGGCTGAGCAGCATGACAAACGTTATCGTCATAGGTTGGTTTCAAACCTTCCGGGACAGGGGCGAAACGGGCTGAAAGCACACCGGGTTCACCCCCGAGAGACCGGACTTCCAGGCCGGTGTCGTCGGCAATGACGATGAAACATGCAAAGCGGTTTTCGAGCATTGCGAAAATTCCGTCGGCTTTCAGGAGGGCGTTTCCCTCAAGTGTGCGCTCCGTTTCCTCGATGTCGGCCGTAACGCCGAGATCGGTGAGTGACAGTACTGAGAAGAGCGGCGAAATTTTTTCCAGCATCGGGCGCAGTTCCTTGACCTTGTCGGAGTTTCCCGTGGCCAGGACGACCGGTATGCGGTCAGCGGAAGTGTTTTCGCCCATGCCGTTCATGCCTCTCCTCCAAGAAGCCGGATCATCTCATGCACGGCGGCTTCAAGTCCGATGAAGGCGGCTCTTGCGATGATGGCATGGCCGATACTGACCTCCTCGATCTCTTCGATCGTAGCGAACGGTGCGGCGTTCCTGTAGTTCAGTCCGTGACCGGCAACGACCGCGAGCTCCTGCTCGCGCGCATGTCGCGCGGCATCCCGGATTTTATGCAATTCGTTCCGGCGATCTTTTTCTGTCTCCTTCAGCGAATAGATGCCGGTGTGCAGTTCAACGATATCTGCACCAGCCCTTTTTGCAAGATCGATGGCATGCTTTTCGGGTTCGATAAAGATGCTGACTGCGATGCCCGCATCGTTGAAGGGCCGGATGAATGCAGAGAGTGCGCCGAAGTGTCCGGGAATATCAAATCCGCCTTCGGTGGTGAGTTCCTCGCGTTTTTCCGGTACCAGCGTCACCAGTTCCGGACGGATATCGAGCGCGATGCGCTGCATCTCGGCACTCATGGCCATCTCCAGATCGAGTCTGGTCGTCACGGCCC
>VGMX01000037.1 GCA_016866305.1 Chlorobiota bacterium
CTTGGTGAGCCGTTCCAGCAGAAAATATTCGTCGAAAAGGCCAGGAGGATTGATGTTTTTCATGATAGCAGAGGATGAATGAAGAAATCTGCTGAAATATACAAATTTCCGGCCTTTTTATGAACGCTAAGTTATTTTATTTATGAAAGATATGTCGCTTTCGAATAAATAGAGATGCCCTTATGAGGAGCCGGGTCTCATGGAAGAGAGCGGAGTCATGTACGGGATTTCAGGAGCATTTACCTACCGTGCGGAAAATATGCTCGGTCCCATCGATATGGTAAAGGTTGAGGGTACGGCAGCATGGGGCGAGGTTGACTATACCTCCCCGATTTCGGGAACGGTCGATGGTATCGAGGATTCCATGTTCGAGGTGCGGGCGCTGCTGGGCCTTGATATCGCAACGGGCGGTCGGGCTGTCCTTACTCCCTTCATCGGTTTCGGCTATCGGCAGCTCGACGACAACGGGGGAGGCATGATCTCTTCGGTCGGTGATTATGGTTATGACCGTGAGGCCAATTACTATTACAGCCCGATCGGTATCGAGATTTCATCCGATCTTGACAACGGATGGACTATAGGGGGCACGATCGAATACGATTATTTCTGGAGCGGCACGCAGTTCAGCGAGCTGACCGATGCCAATAATGACGTGTTCACCTATTCGGACGATCTTCGAAACGAGCAGCACGACGGTTACGGATTGCGCGCTTCGGTAAAAATCGCTAAAAAGCTCGATTCGTTTTCCCTTGCTTTCGAACCGTTTCTGCGGTACTGGAAAATCGACAACTCGGATTTTGACACCATTATCATCGATGAGGAGGGAGACCTCTACGAAGCCGGGTTTGTCGAGCCGAGAAACAACTCGACACAGTACGGGTTGAAGGTTTCTCTGCTTTTCTAGCCGGATTTCCGCTTTTTCTGTTTCCGCCGGAAAGCCTCCTTGGACGGGAGGCTTTCCGGTTTCGGCCGGACGCTACAACCCGACGGTTTTTTGCACCCGCTCCTCAAGCCATGATCTTATCAGTTCGATGCCGTTCTGGGATATCTGGTGCGCTACGGGATACTCCCTGTAGGTGAGATCCCTTACGTTCTCCTTGAGCCATTCATGTGCGGCGCGTCCTTTCGAGACCGGGAGCACCTCGTCGTGGATGCCGTGCATGACCAGAAAGGGAAGACCTGCGAGTGCCTCCCCGACCGGTTCTGCAGGAAGCGTTTTTTCCGGAAGCTGGCCGGAGCAGGCGATCACCCCTTGCAGCAGTTCGGGTCGCTCGAAAGCCGTCAGGTAGCTCATGACCGATCCCTGGCTGAAGCCCATGAGAAAGACTCTCCCGCCCGGGGGGCGGTACTCGGCGATGATCTTGCTGATGAAAGTGACCAGGAGGGCCCTTGCCTCCTCTGCGGCTTCGTAATCCACGATGATCCCGTTTGCGGTGAATTCAAGGGGAAACCAGCCGAACATGCCGAGGTCAAGCGTGTGCGGGGCCCTCGCGCTGATATAGCGGAACCTGTCGTGCAGCATGGGGCCAAGCTGGATGAGGTCTTTCTCGTTGCTGCCGTAGCCGTGCAGCATGATCATGACCGGAGCGTTTTCAGGTTCGCGCGGAGGCAGATCGAGACAGGTCAGCGAAAGATGTTTTCTCTGGAGCATAAACGCATTGGTTTCAGGGTTGCATGATACGGTTGATGAAGCCACCTCCAAGCACTTCGTCGCCCCGGTAGAATACCGCAGCCTGTCCAGGGGTGACGGCATGTTTGGGAGTCCGGAACGCTACGGTCGCTTCATTCCGGTTGAGCGGCTCGACCGTGCAGGGAGTCTCCCTGTCGCGGTAGCGAATCCGAGCGGAGGTTTCGAATGCCGATGCCGGAGCGTCGATACCGATCCAGTTGAGATCCGAAACTGTCAGGCAGAGGCAGTCCAGATCGGTTCTGCGGCCTGCCGTTATGCGGTTGTGTTCAGGATCGATCCCTGTGACGTAGAGCGGTTCCGGTGAGGAGATGCCGAGGCCGCGGCGCTGGCCGATGGTGTAGAAGGGATACCCCCGGTGTCGGCCGAGCACTCTACCTCCGGCGTCCACGATTTCTCCGCCGGACACCTGTTCCTCCAGGCCGGGGATCGAGTTTTTCAGATATGCAGAGTAGTCGTCGTTCGGTACGAAGCAGATCTCCTGGCTCTCCTTTTTTTCCGCAGCCCTTACACCGAAAGTGCGGGCGAGTTCGCGTACTTCGGGTTTCTTCAGGCCTCCCAGCGGCAGCAGGGTTTTTGCCAGATCGTCCTGCGAGAGCATCCAGAGGAAATAACTCTGGTCTTTTGCACGATCGATTCCCTTGAAAAGTCTGTGCCGGCCCTCACTGCCTGCGGTGCGTGCGTAATGTCCCGTCGCAATCATCGTTGCACCGAGCAGCCGGGCTCCTTCGATCAGTCCATACCATTTGACGGTTTTGTTGCAGACCATACAGGGGTTCGGTGTTCTTCCCGAAAGGTAGTCGTTCCGGAAATAACGGATGACCCTGTCGAAAAACCGCATACTGAGATTCAGGCTGAATACCGGAATCTGAAAGTCAGGGTGGTTGCTGATGATGAGCTGCGAGGGTTGAATGGAGGGCTTTTCCTCGCGGTTATCGAGCACCCTGATATTCAGGCCGGTGACTTCGTACCCCTGTTTTTTCAGGAGGCAGGCTGCAACGGCGGAGTCGACGCCGCCCGATATGCCGGTTATGACGGTTCGCTGGTTCTGCATCATGACTAACTGATGGTATATCCCGGGCCGCCACCGCCTTCCGGTGGTGTCCAGGTGATGATGCCGTATGGGTCTGCAAGCATGCAGGTTTTGCAGTGCAGGCAGTTCGACGCGCTGATTTTCAGTGCCGGTTCCGGAGTTTCCGTGAATTCGTACACGTTTGCCGGGCAGAAACGGGTGCAGGGGTTGCCGTGCTCTTCCCGGCATCGCCCAAGACAGATTTCCGTCATGTCGGCAGGGTTGATCTTCAGGTGGCAGGGCTGGTTCTCCTCGTGCATGGTTCCCGATCGGTAAAGGCACTCCTGTTTGCTGAAAGTCAAGAGGCCGTCATGCCGGAAGGGGGGGGGAGCGGTTCTCTTTTGCTTTTTTTTCAGGCCTGCCGTTTCTCCTGTCGCTTCTTTTTTGCCAAATCGCGTCAAAGGCAGCGAAAGTCCGGGGAATTTCAGTTGCAGACCGGCCTGCAACAGGCCGTGGTAAAGCCCTTTTTCAAAACCCTGACGGAATTGCCGGGCTGCTTGCAGTTCTTCGTAGGCCCAGGAGTTCCTGAATCGCTTTCTGTAGCCCTGCAGCATGGCGGCCGAACAGTCGTTCCGGATCAGCGCCTCGAAGATGGTTTCAGCGGCAAGCATGCCCGATTTCATGGCCAGGTGTATGCCTTTCAGGCGCTGCATGTCGAGCATTCCCGCGGATTCGCCGGTCATGAGAAACCCTGGGCCGGAGAGGTTTCCCATGGCATCGAGCCCCCCCGAGGTAATGGTTTTCGCACCGTACTCCAGCGGAGCACCGCCCTCGATAAGGCTGGCGACAAGGGGATGGCGCTTGAAGAGCTGCAGGTTCCGGTGCGGATCGGCTTGAGGTGCGGCAGGGTTGATAGCCGTCACGAAGCCGATGGAGAGTTCCGTCTCCGAATATGCGTACAGCCAACCTCCTCCGTAGGTGTCCGGAGAAAGGGGATAGCCGAACGAGTGCAGGATCTCTCCGCAACCGATACGGCCTGCCGGTATGCGCCATACCTCCTTGACTCCGGTTTCATGGAGTTGCGGTGCCGAGCCGGAGTTCAGCGAAAAGGTCTTCTGCAGTTTCTCGGCCAGGGTTCCGGCGGCGCCTTCGCCGAACACGGTGACCTTTGCCCGCAGTTCCGTTCCGGCAAGATAGTCCGGTCTGCGATTTCCCTGACGGTCGAGACCTGTGTCGCCGGTCACGAGGCCGCACACCGCACCGTTTTCCACCAGAGGGCTGATTGCCGCGGTACCGGTGAAGATTGCCGCGCCTGCTTTTTCCGCTTCAGCGGCCATCCAGTACCCAAGCCTGCTGAGTGATACAATCGGCAACCCGTCGTTCCGGAACGGTTCAGGAATGGCAGGAAAGGCGAATTTATTCTTTCCGGTAAGAAACCAGAGGCTTTCCCTCCTGACGGTGGCTTCGAGCGGGCAGTCCCGCATTCTGTAATCGGGTAAAAGCTCTTCAAGCGCCCTGGGGTCGAGTACCGCTCCGGAGAGCAGGTGTGCACCTGCATGACGGCCTTTTTCGACAACAGCCACATCGATGTCGAACATTTCACCGGGATGCTGTTCGTTATATCGCCGGACAAGGTTTTTCAGATGGATGGCAGCGGCGAGGTTTGCCGGACCCGCTCCGGCAAGAACAACATCAAATGCGAGTGATTCACGAGTTTCGTTCACATCATGGCGGTTTTTCGGTGATCGTATCGTGCGCCGTTCAGAGCAGAATGCCGCGCAGGAGCATTGAGGCGACGCTGAAGTAGATGACAATGCCGGCAACATCGACGATGGTGGCGACAAATGGAGCCGACGAGGTTGCCGGATCGAGTCCGAGACGCTGCAAGAGAAGCGGCAGCATCGAGCCGGCCAGCGTTCCGAGCAGGACAATGCAGATGAGCGCCACTCCCACGGTAATGCCTACGGTGAGCCATGCAATATCGTACACGCCGAGTATATGCGCCCATGAAATCACCCGGATAAAACCGATCATGCCGAGAATGCTGCCGAGGGCAAGACCGGAAAGGATCTCCCTGCGCATGACGGCCAGCCAGTCGCGGATGGTGATTTCCCCGAGCGCGAGGGAGCGAATGATGAGGGTTGCCGCCTGCGACCCCGAGTTTCCTCCGCTTGAAATGATCAGCGGGATGAATGTCGCAAGCACGATTGCCTTGGCGAGTTCATCCTCGAAGAATGCCATGGCTGAAGCGGTCAGCATTTCTCCGATAAAGAGCACCACCAGCCACACCGCGCGTTTTCTGATCACTTCGTGAAGCGGCAGGTCCATGTAGGGCTCTTCGAGGGCTTCGATACCACCGAATTTCTGGATGTCTTCGGTCTCCTCCTCTTCAGCCACGTCGAGCATGTCGTCTACCGTGACCACGCCGATCAGGTATCCGTTGGAATCGACGACCGGCAATGCCACATTGTCGTATCGCTTGAAGGTATCGAGCGCGTCGGACTGGTCCTGGGTAGCTGTCAGGGTGACGATCTTGTCTTCCGAAATGATGTCCCGCACCTTGCTGTCGGGCGGTGAGAGCAGCAGTTCCCTGGCAAGCAGTTCACCTTTGAGCTTGCCGTGGTCGTCCACCACGTAGATGACGTTCAGGGTTTCGCTTTCGTGGCCGTAGGTGCGGATGTATTCGAGCACCTGGTTCATCTCCCAGTCCCGCTTGACGCTCAGGTAGTCCGGCGACATGAGTCGTCCCACGCTGCCTTCCGCATAGGCCAGCAGGGTTTTCGCTATTTTGAACTCCTTGAACGAGAGCAGCTTCAGCAGTTCCTGGGCAACCGGCCCGGGAAGCTCCTCGAGCAGCGCGGTACGGTCGTCGGCCGACATGCTGTTGAGGATGTGGGTCACGTCCTTCTTGGTGAGCGCGGTCAGGAGATTCTGCTGCGAATCGAAATCGAGGTACTCGAAGGTTTCAGTTGCAAGCTCTTTGGGCAAGAGCCGGTACAGGATCGCCTGTTCGTTTTCCGGAAGATCGGAAATGAGCTCCGCAAGGTCGGCAGGCATCCAGTCGTTGAAAATCCGCTGCAGCGCGCTGAAATTTCGGCGCTCGATCAGTTCCCTGATTTCCGGAAGTATAGGGGTCCCGATCATGCTGTAAAGGGTTTAGAGTTCAGCCGAAAAAAAGAAACTTTTTTCGAACTTTCCAACAGCAGCAGGCATTACGCTGTACCGTCCCTATTTATAATAATTTATAAGGGATTTTCAGAGCGTTTTCCTCTTTTTTCGATAATCCCGTGGTATTTGGACGGAAAGGATGGCGAAACGTACCATGGACGATTCCTGCCCACCGATGAACGGCCGGTGCTTCAATCACAACGTCGCGGCTGAATTCGGGGCGTCGCGTCATGGTGACGAGGGGACGATGAGCGGCGGTTCTGCTGCAGATCAGCCCGAAACTTTTCCCCGCGAGACATGCGGATTGCCGATGATGAACCTGCGCCAGGGAAGATCCCGGCTCCGGGTGATGCCGATCCTCGTGCTGGTGCCGATCTCCTTTTCCTGCAATGCAGGTGCATCCTCGATGCAGAATTCCCCTTCGAAGAGCGAAAGCCCGTTGCAGCTCCGGTCGATCGCCATGGCCCGGGTGAGTTTTCCGGGCCCGCTCATGAGATCGGTCACGATGGTGGTGTTGCGTTGCATCTGCATGAACGGTTCGCCTGCAAGAGGCTCCATGGCCCGTATCAGCACCGCTCCCGCCGTGTGCTCGGGCTCGCTCACGATATTGAGCATGGAGTGGTTGCCGTAGGTGAAGTACACGTAAAGCCGCCCTGGTTCGGCGAACATCATGCTGTTGCGCTCCGTTCTGCCCCGCCAGGCATGACAGGCTTCGTCGCCGATACCGAGATAGGCTTCGGTCTCGACGATTCTGCCCCTGAGTTCCGTGCCGTCCGGCAGTCGCCGTATGAAAATTTTTCCGAGCAGCATTCCGGCAAGTTCGATGCTTGGCCGTTCGAAAAACTGTTTTTCAAGCCTCGGCATGAATCGGTCATTACAGTTTGTAAAAGTGCGGGCAAGTATTATAATGTAACAAGTCATGACTGATCTTCAGGAAACCTCTGTTACCTTGTCGCGCTTTCCGATTGCTTTGCCGGAGTTGCCGGGGCAGACGTCCCGTTCTTCCTGCATGAGGTGTTCCGGAAACCGGGCGCAAGACTCCCGACAGGTAAGGGATGGTTCCCTTCAACTGCTGTAAAATCACCTGCTTGGTACATGGGCAGAGTTATTGCGATTGCAAACCAGAAAGGAGGGGTTGGCAAAACAACCACTGCCGTCAACATAGCCGCGTCGATTGCCATATCCGAATTCAAGACGCTTCTCATCGATATCGACCCTCAGGCCAATGCCACATCCGGGTTCGGCATCGAGACCGGTGACGAAATCGACAACACCTTCTATCAGGTGATGGTCAAGGGCGGCAATATCGAAGACGCCATTCACCAGTCGAGTCTCGAGTATCTCGATGTCCTTCCATCGAACGTCAACCTTGTCGGTATGGAGGTGGAACTGGTCAACATGCGGGAGCGCGAGTATGTGATGCAGAAGGCGCTCCGCGAGGTCCGCGGCAGGTACGATTACATTATCATAGACTGTCCCCCGTCGCTTGGTCTGATCACCCTCAATTCACTGACCGCGGCAGACTCCGTGCTCATTCCCGTGCAGGCTGAATACTATGCGCTCGAAGGGCTCGGCAAACTGCTGAACACCATCAGCATCGTCCGAAAGCACCTGAATCCGAAACTCGAGATCGAAGGGGTGCTGGTCACCATGTTCGATGCCCGCCTCAGGCTTGCCACGCAGGTTGCCGAGGAGGTCAGGAAGTTTTTCAAGGACAAGGTCTATAAAACCTACATCCGCAGGAACGTGCGTCTTTCGGAAGCGCCGAGCCACGGGAAACCTGCTCTGCTGTACGACGCACAAAGCCTCGGATCGAAAGATTACCTCGATCTGGCCCGTGAGATATTCGAGAAGGACGGCAATATTAAAAAATTCAAGGTACGGAAGCAGTAGGGCCGGCCGGATAGAACTGTGGATGGTATGTCGAAGAAAGCATTAGGAAAAGGACTCAGGGCTCTTATCCCCGATGAAGGGTTTGTCTCATCTCCGAAAGAGGAGGCGGAAGAGCCCGTTTCCGAAGGTTCGGTAGGAAGCCTTCCCGTGGAAAAGATCAGGGCTAACCCCTTTCAGCCACGCAAGGAGTTCGATGAAACCGCGCTCGAGGAGTTGAAGAACTCCATTATCGAGAACGGCGTCATCCAGCCGGTGACGGTTTGCCGGGAAGGCGACGGTTACCAGCTCATCAGCGGCGAGCGACGGCTCAGGGCGGTCACTCAGGCCGGTTTCAAGTACATTCCTGCCTATATCATCGAGGCCCACGAGGACTCCAGCAAACTTGAACTTGCGCTTATCGAGAATATCCAGCGCGAGGATCTGAACGCCATCGAGGTTGCCCTGGCGCTGAAAAGCCTTACCACGAAATGCCGGCTCACCCAGGACGAGATCGCGCAGAAGGTAGGCAAGAACCGCTCCACGGTGAGCAACTTTCTCAGGCTGCTCAAACTCCCCATGGCCATACAGGACAGTATCCGCAGCCGGGAGATCTCCTCGGGACATGCGCGAGCGCTCATCAACCTTCCGGGCGAACAGCAGCAGATCAAGGTATGGAAGCAGATCGTTTCGCGCCAGCTTTCGGTTCGCCAGACTGAAATGCTGGTGAACCGGATGTTCAAGGAGCAGCCGAAACTTTCCGAAAAAGCGGAAAATTCGCCACACATCAACCACCTCGAAACGCGGCTGAGGAGCAGGTTCGGCACGAAAGTAAGGATTATTGAAAAAAAGGCCGGGAAGGGAGAGATTCATATCCAGTATTTCTCGCTTGACGATCTCGACCGCATTCTTGATATCATGGGAGATGCCTGAACAATCTGGCACCGTGGTGTTCGGAGGGGACAACGCCATTTGACAGGCAGCGCACTAAACGGACAGAGGAGTAAGGAAAAAACATGAAGTTCACACTGGTAGGCAACGGAAGGATGGGGCAGCAGGTTGCCGGAGTTATCAATCGTTCCGGTGTCCATGAAATCGCCGCAGTACTTGATGACCGCAACCTTGTCACTGCGGAGAGTTTTCTTGGCAGCGACGCCATTATCGATTTTACCGTCAGGGAAGCTTTTCTCCAGAACCTTCCCGCCATGCTGCAGTCCCGTGTTCCCGTTGTCGTGGGCACGACGGGCTGGGACGATGAAATGGCCGACGTGAAGCAGCGAGTGGCGGCCAGTGGTTCGTCACTGCTTTATTCGGCAAATTTTTCGCTCGGCGTCAATATTTTCCTGAGAACAGTCAGGGAGGCAGCCCGTCTCATCGCACCGTTCGATCAGTTCGATATCGCGTTTTCCGAACATCATCATACCGGCAAGGCCGATTTCCCGAGCGGCACTGCACTCCGTGCGGCTGAGATGATCCTTTCGGTCAACCCACGCAAGAAAACCCTCGTGCGCCAGCTTTCCGAAGACCGGAAGATTGCCGCCGATGAACTGCAGGTTGCAGCCTTGCGAGTCGGCACTGTTTTCGGCAAGCATACGGCCTTCATTGATTCCGAAATGGATGAGATCGAGGTTTCCCATACGGCAAAAAACCGTGAAGGGTTTGCCGCCGGTGCAGTGCGGACCGCCAAATGGCTGGCTGCCCGTCATACCACTTCGCCCGGATTCTACACCATGGATGATTTTCTCAACGAAATGCTTGCATGAAACGTCCAATGGGTGCTGAACAGACAAACTTTTCATCGTTGCCGCTATCCGGGAAGCTGACAGCCATAGCGATAGGTGTCGGTATCATCCTGGTCACGACCACCGTGCCTTACCTGACACTCCTGAACGATTTCTTCTTTTTCGGGATTTTTCTTGCCGGTATGGTTGCGGTCTACTATGCGGTGATATCCTTTCAGGTAAGGCTTTCCTACAATGAGGCCTTTCTTCTCGGGAGCTTCGGCGGCATTGCAGGCGGCATGTTTTCAGAAGCCATCGGCTATCTGCTCATGGAGCTTGCCGGCTACCGTCCCGGCACCGAAAGCCTGAAACTGCTCGTTGACTGGGCCCGATCGATGGCGGCCGGAAAGCCGGAACTGGCAGCGCAGATGAGGGAGCTTACCGAAATGGAGGCGTTCGTGCTTGCTCCCGTCGAGCTTACCCTGGCGGATCTCTTTACCGGGATGCTGCAGTCATCGATTTTCTATGGAGCGATAGCCGGTCTTGGCGGTATGTTCACCGTGCTCAGACTCAAGCGCCAGGCGGCAAAGAGGGAGTGAAAGCAAGCTGGCAGTACCATTTTCTGTCGATTTTCTGTGAACCCGGCAGCATTGCCCACTGGTATACCCTCATGTAGCGCACCGGAGTTTTCAGTCTGCCTGTTTTTTTTATCATTGCTTCGCAGATGGCGCTGTCATCCGGAACGCCCGGTACGGCGGTTCTGATGTAGGCTGCCGGCCTCCAGCCGTATTCACGGTCCGGCACCGGCACAACCAGCGCTTCTTCTATCCCTTCGATTTCCGTCAATGCCCGCTCGATCTCTTCCGGGTGCAGGTTTTCTCCACCTGATATGAACATGTTGTCCTTGCGGCCGGATACGCAGAGGTTTCCCCGGCTATCGAGGCGGCCTGTGTCGCCGGTATGGAACCATCCTTTGCTGTCGAGTCTCTGGACGGGCTTTCCTTCGACAAGGTATCCCTGAAACAGGCATGCTCCCCTGACAAGGATTTCCCCGTCTCCGGCAATGCGCACTTCCCGGTATGGAAGGATTGTCCCGCTGTTTTTGCTGATTGCAGTGACCGGTTCCGGTGTTGTGGCTATCTGGGAGCCCATTTCCGTTGAGCCATAGCTGAGATAGACCGGGATGCCCGCACGGATGGTCTCGTCGAGCAACGGTTCGGGTACGGCGCTTCCGCCGAGCAGCACAGCCTTGAGTTTTTTCAGTTCCGGCAGTGCCGCGGGATTACGCAAAAGCCGGTAAAGCTGGGTGGGTACCAGTGACAGATGGGTTACCGGAAATCGCTGAAGACTTCTTTCAATCGGTTCTTGCGGTTCCGGTACGGCAACTGCCGAGCCGGAGGCAAGGGATCTGAAGAGCACGGCGTATCCGCCAATGTGAAAGAGCGGCAATGAAATCAGCCAGCAATCGTGCTCCTGGAGCGGCATGTTTCGTGCCGCACCGAGCGCACTGTACCAGTGATTGCCGAAGCTGTGCAGGGCGGCTTTCGGTGTTCCCGAACTTGCGGAGGTGTTCATGACGGTGACCGGCCGGTTCATGCGAACGGGCGGGGTTGACGGCAGGGGAATTTCAGGACCGTCGGCTGCGGTTGCGGACATTTCTGCCATGCTTGCCGTTGCGAACGGAGAGTCCGGAGGTATCAGCGCCTGATCGGAGGCAATGACCAGATCGGGCCGGAGAACTTCCAGGGTTTTCTGAAGCATGCCGGAAGGAAACCGGTGGTTGACCGGAGCGCACACCATGCCTGTTCTCAGCAATGCCATCATCACCAGCAGGGATTCCGGAGCATTCGGGGTTATCATGGCGACCGTATCGCCGGAGCGGAGCCCCTTTTCGTGCAGCGTGCCGGCGATGCGCGACGTGATGGCTGAGCATGTTCTGAAGGAAAGGGTCGCTGTGGATGATATCAGGGCTGGCGAACCGTCAAAAAGCAGTGAGGCGCGGCTTACAAGGTCCATATCGAGGTAAGCTTGATGCTCCGCATGGCAACGTTCTGTCCGTTCCAGTACTGGTTGTGGACGTCAAGATGGGCATTGCCGGGTCCGAAAGGTGTTTCGAGCAGGTCGTTCCGGAGATACCGGAACGTGTCCAGACCGCAGGCCGCCGGTGCCGGGCTGGCGCAAGCCGCCATCCATGCGTAGAAGCTCAGGCTTATGCCGCTTTCGAAAGTTGAGCTGAAAACGCTCTGCAGATTGTTTCTGCCGGCTTTTTCGGCAAGCGCAAGCGAGGTTCTGATGCCTCCGATGCGGTTCGGTTTCAGTACGTAGGCCCGGAGGCATTCCGGACGAATGCGTTCCGCCAGTTCCGGGTTCTGCCAGAGTGTTTCATCAAGTGCCGAAGGGATCGACGTGCGTGCGTGGAACTCCTCGATCAGTTCCGGATTTTTCAGTGGCTCCTCGATGTAGGCAATGCTGTTTTCGGGCAGGTTCCGGCCGAATTCCGTGGCTTCGTCAAGGGTCATGGACTGGTTTGCATCGAGGCGGATCTCTATGGCGTTGCCGTATGTGCGATGCAGCATGCTGATGTTTCGGAGAGCCTGTTCGGCTCCCGATGCGCTCACCTTGATTTTGAATGTCCGGTATCCTTTCCGGAAATAGTCTCCTGCCTGGGTCTCAAGAGTTGCCGGGTTGCCCAACAGCAGGGCGTTCAGCGGTACCGCGGCAGCGGGATTGCGCGCCGAAAAGCGCGGGGGTTGCCCCGACAGTTGCGCTTCAAGGTTAAGCAGTACCATTTCCAGACCGGTTTTTACCGACGGGAACAACGTCTCTGCCAGGTGTCCTTCAGTGCGAAAATCCGGCTTTGTAAGCACCTCCATCAACTGCTGTTCGGCGGCGGCAAGCGGTTCGCTGTGGAGCCCCGGAAGGGGTGCAATCTCCCCGTAAGCGGTGATTTTTCCGTCACCGCTTTTCAGGGCAAGCACAATGCCTTCCCGATGCTGGAGCCGACGTCCCTTGATGGTCAGCGGCTCGCGGAAGGGGATGGCGTACCTGTAAAGATGCGAATATGCAGCTTTCAAGGACGTTTCGGAAATTTCGAGAAATCGGGTTTTCGTTTTTCCACGAATGCGTTTTTTCCTTCCTGGGCCTCTTCGCACATGTAGTAGAGCAGGGTTGCGTTGCCTGCGAGTTCCTGCAGTCCGGCCTGGCCGTCGCAGTCGGCATTGAGAGCCGATTTCAGACAGCGGATGGCCAGCGGCGAGTTGGCCAGGATTTCACGGCACCACTGAACGGTCTCCTCCTCGAGTCGTTCAAGCGGCACCACGGTGTTGACGAGCCCCATGGCAAGAGCTTCCCCGGCATTGTACTGGCGGCAGAGATACCATATTTCACGGGCTTTCTTCTGGCCGACAAGGCGGGCCATATAACTGGCGCCCCAACCGCCGTCAAACGAGCCGACCTTCGGTCCTGTCTGGCCGAATACGGCGTTTTCAGCAGCGATGGTCAGGTCGCAGAGCATGTGCAGCACGTGACCGCCTCCGATGGTATAGCCGGCAACCATGGCGATAACCGGTTTCGGACAGGTACGGATGTCTCTCTGGAAATCAAGCACATTCAGGCGGTTGACCCCCTTTGCATCGGCATACCCGGCATAGCCCCGGATTTTCTGGTCTCCTCCTGAACAGAACGCCATGTCTCCGGCTCCGGTAAGGATAATCACGCCGATCTCCTGGTCGTTTCGTGCGTCAGACAGCGCATCGATCATCTCTTCGACCGTCTGCGGGCGAAACGCATTCCGTACTTCGGGCCGGTTGATGGTTATTTTCGCCATGCCTTCAGCCTTATGGTAGAGAATATCGGTAAATTCGCCCGCAGGCTTCCATTGTACAATGCTCATAAATTGGTTTCTCTGGTTAACGAAGACTGCAGACGGTCGATAAAAAGGGCCCTGTTCTCAAGGGAACCTCGATTTATTGAGTTTTGATATATCTCTGTACTTGAGTCAGCCGGAAAGCTCGTAGTCGATCCTAAAAAACACC
>VGMX01000038.1 GCA_016866305.1 Chlorobiota bacterium
ATTCTGCTCTTCTGCCTGTCATCCGCCGGAAGGTCTCGGCGGTCATTGCCATCGGAGAGGCCAAAGAGAGCATCTGCCGCGCATTCGAAGGGGCTGCAGATACGGTGCGTGCAGGGGGCCTCAAGGAGGCTGTAATTCTTGCAAGGAAGGCCGCACGTGCCGGAGATACCGTGCTGTTCTCTCCCGGTTGTGCAAGTTTTGACATGTTTGAAAATTTCGAGGAGCGCGGCAGGCTTTTCAAGCACTACACTGAGGGGCTCGGATCATGATAACGGATATGCAGTCGGCAGGCGGCAAGCCGGGACTTCCGGAATCGCCAAAGGGAGAGATTATTGCCGGAAAACTGATGCTCCTCATTGTGGCACTCCTGATCTGTATCGGGATTGTCGTTGTGTACAGCAGCGGGGCAGGCTGGGCGGAGAACAAATATTCAAGTTCCGAGTATTTTCTCTGGCGGCAACTGTTCTTTTCGTTTGTCGGCATCACCACGATCATGTTTTTTGCGCGGCTCGACTACCATGTCTTTCAGAAGGTCAGCAAGATTTTTCTTTTTGCCAGTATCATCCTGCTCGCCCTGCTGCTCATGCTGAAGGTTGTCGGTGTGATTTCAGGTGCCGCACGCTGGATTGGTTACGGTCCGTTGAAGTTCCAGGTTTCCGATGTCGCCAAATACGCCCTGATTTTTCACTTCTCGAGGCTGATCAGCGAGAAACAGCCCTATATCAAGGATCTGCACAATACCTATGTTCCGCTTGTCATCATTCTCATGACGGTCGTCGTCCTGGTTGCTCTCGAACCGAACTTCAGCACGGCCTCGCTCATTGCGCTCATCGGCTTTATCATGATGTTTATCGGAGGCGTCAATATCCGTTACCTGCTCACGACCCTATCGCTGCTGATCCCGGTCGGCGCGGTTTTCGCGCTTCTTGCCCCTTACCGGGTGGCAAGGCTTGTTTCGTTCTTCAGCGGGGATGAAAAACATATGAGCTATCAGGTGCTCCAGGCGCTTATCGGTCTTGGCAACGGCGGTCTTTTCGGTCTCGGTATCGGGGCCAGCAAACAGCGGGAGCTTTATTTGCCGCTCTCCTACAATGATTTCGTTTTTGTTGTGATCGGCGAGGAGTACGGTTTTGTCGGCGCCCTTCTGGTGCTGTGCCTTTTTTCGGCTTTTCTGGTTTGCGGACTCATTATCGCCAAACATGCGCCCGACAATTTCGGAAAATTTCTCGCCAGCGGTATTTCCATTGCCATCGTGCTGTTCGCGTTTATCAACATCGCCGTTGCAACCCATCTGCTTCCGACGACCGGTGTGGCTTTGCCCTTCATCAGTTATGGCGGCACGGCGCTTGTTTTCAATTCGCTCGGAGTGGGTATATTGATCAGCATATCGAGATACAGGAAGCGGAGCATGGAGTCAGCCGTCACGGAGTTGCCCGAGGGAGATTTACGGTGAAGGTGCTGTTTGCAGGAGGCGGGACGGGGGGGCATCTTTATCCTGCCGTCGCCATGGCCAGCGAGCTTCTGAAACTCGTGCCCGAAGCATCGGTGTCGTTTGCCGGAACGAAAAACGGGATCGAAGCTGTCGAAATTCCCAGACTCGGCTACCGGCTGCACCTGCTTCCGGTCAGAGGTTTGAAGCGGGGAGGTTCATTGCGGACGTTTTTCAGCAATATCGGGGTGCTTTCCGATTTCGCCGGAGCGCTCTATAATGCCCTGTCGCTCGTCAGAAAGGAAAAGCCCGATGTGGTTGTCGGTACCGGAGGATTCGTGAGCGCTCCCGTGCTGCTTGCCGCCCAGCTCTCCGGGCTCAGGACGCTTATCCAGGAGCAGAACGCCTTTCCGGGCGTGACAACCAAACTGCTTTCGTTGCTGGCCAGTGAAGTGCACCTGTCTTTCAGTGAAGCAAGAGGGTATATCCGTCGCAGGAAAGGGGTTTTTGTTTCGGGCAATCCTGCTCGTTCGTTTTCCGCCGGTGATCGTGACGCCTCTCGACAGGGGTTCGGGTTCCGCGATTCCCTTCCGACATTGCTGGTTTTCGGCGGCAGCCGGGGAGCCCGCTCCATCAACAATGCCGTGCTGCAATGGATCCATGAGATAACGGCAGGCGCCAACCTCGTCTGGCAGACCGGTTCGCTTGATTACGAGCGTATCCGTGCGGCAGTGAAACCGTCGGGACGGCTGTGGGTCGGCCCGTACATCGAGCATATGGGGGATGCCTATGCAGCAGCGGATCTCGTGGTATGCCGTGCAGGCGCTTCGACCATCGCCGAATTGTCCAATACCGCCAAGCCTTCGGTGCTGGTTCCCTACCCCTATGCGACCGGCGACCATCAGCGATACAACGCCAAAGCGCTTGTCGGCACCGGTGCGGCAATGCTGATCGACGACTCTCACCTCCAGATGCCCGAGGCTAAGCAGATCGTACTCGACCTGCTCCATGATCCCGGACGTCTTGCGGCAATGTCGGCATCCTGCAGCCGTCTTGCCCACCCCGATGCAGCGGTCCGGCTTGCGGAGCGGATCATTCAACTCGCAAAACAGTAATCGCATGGCCATGGAGCTTGGGAAAACACGAAAAGTACATATCGTCGGCATCGGCGGTGCGGGAATGAGCGCAATAGCGGAACTGCTGCTGAAGTCGGGGTTCGGTGTCAGCGGGTCGGACCTGCAGGCCGGGGAGGTAACCGAAAAGCTTGCCGAGCACGGAGCGGCGGTTTACCGGGGACACCGCGCCGAACACATTTCGGATTGTGATGTCGTGGTGTACTCTTCAGCCATCCGAAAAGAGGAGAACGTCGAGATTGTCGCCGCCGAAAAAGCCGGTATTCCGGTGATCAAGCGTGACGAGATGCTCGGTGAGCTGATGCGCTACAAATACGGCGTTTGCGTATCCGGCACACATGGAAAAACCACCACTACCGCAATGATCGCCACCATGCTGATCGAGTCAGGGGAGTCTCCCACGGTCATGATCGGCGGGGTTTCCGACTACCTCGGGGGGAGCTCGGTTGTGGGCGAAGGGAAATTCATGGTAATCGAGGCCGACGAGTACGACAGGGCCTTTCTGAAGCTCACGCCGACCATTGCCGTGGTCAACAGTCTCGAATCGGAGCACATGGACACCTACGGTTCGCTCGATGAACTGAAAAACGCTTTTGTGGCCTTTGCCGACAAGGTGCCGTTTTACGGAAGGGTTATCTGCTGCGTCGACTGGCCCGAAATCCGCAGGATCATTCCGAGGCTCAACCGCCGATATACGACTTTCGGCATCGAGGAGCCTGCTGATGTCATGGCGACGGACATTGTCATGGATGGCTTCCGTACCGAGTTCACCCTCACCGCTTTCGGCAGCCGTTACGAGCAGGTCAGACTGCATGTGCCCGGCAGGCACAATGTGCTCAACGCCCTTGCCGCATTTTCAACCGGTCTGGAGCTGGGTATCCGGCCTGAAAAACTTGTTGCCGGGCTGGGTATGTACAGTGGCATGAGGAGGCGTTTCCAGATCAAGTACGATAACGGAAGTGGCCTGATGATCGTCGACGACTACGCCCACCATCCGTCCGAAGTGAAGGCTGCGGTCAGGGCGGCACGCAACGGATGGCCTGATGCACAAATCATTGCGGTCTTTCAGCCGCATCTGTTTTCGAGAACAAGGGAGTTTGCAGACGAGTACGGCTGGGCGCTCTCCCATGCAGACACCATTTTTGTCGCCGATATCTATCCTTCACGGGAAAAAGCCGAAGATTTTCCGGGTGTAAGCGGTGAAATTGTCGCCGAAGCCGTCCGGAAAGCAGGAGGAAAGCAGGTGCTGTTCGTTTCCGGAAGGAGTGACCTCCAGCAGGCAGTGCGGGGGATGTGCCTTGACGGAGCCATGCTGCTTTTCATGGGGGCGGGAGATATTACGCACATGGCCACCGAGCTTGCCCGGGAACTTGGTGGCAGGTGAAAAGAGGGTGCACGTGTTGCATCGGATGAGTGAACATCCGGCTGGTTCCCGATCTTCTGCAGAAGCGATCGATCGACTTTGCCGGTCCAGAGAAAAACACTATGCGGATGTCCGATTCTGAATATACCCTGGAGCAGTCCGGTCCGGAAGATGCCGGAACCGATGCCGGAAGCGGTCAGGGTGGCAGCCCAGGAAGTTCCGGCGATGGGCGCGGAAACTGGAAAGCCGTGCTGGTGGTGCTTCTTGTGGTGTTTTCCGGACTTGCCGGACTTGCCACCTATGCATCGCGCTGGAAAAAGGAGGTCGTGGTGCGGGAGGTTGTCATAGAAGGCGCTGACATCATCCCGCGAAGCGAGCTGTTTCCACTGCTGAAAGGAAGCATTGGCACAAATCTTCAGAACTTCGATGTGGGGAAAATCAGGGGCAAGCTGCTGGCGGTTCCCTATATCAGGGAGGTTTCCCTGACCCGTGAGCTGAACGGCATCATCCGCGTCAGGGTCGTCGAGCGGGAGCCGCTTGCGCTGACCGTGTACAGGAACAGACCGATGGTTATCGACACAGAAGGTGTTCTTCTTCCGGAAACAAAGGGGGGGGCTGTCCGTTTTTCCGGTCTGATCCGGGTTTTCGGAGTGGCGCACACAAGGGATGCCGGAAACGGTCTGAAAAAACTTTCTGCCCCTGACAGCTCGCTGGTTATGGCCTTGACCGAAGCGTTGCGCCGGACGGATTATGCGCGGCTTCTGATCCGTGAAATCCATCTTGAAGGCGGCCGGATGCCCTTCTGCAGGGCGGCCGGATCCCAGACCCGGTTTATCTTGGGGAGTGACGGGAACTTCAAGGAAAAGTTGAAAAAATTCGAGATATTCTGGCAAAAGGTCGTTTCGAAAAAAGGCCCGGATAATTTTCACACTGTTGATCTGAGGTTCAGGGACAGGATATTTACCAGGGATTCTGTAGCTCCGGAGATTCAGCAGCAATTTCCCCTGTGACAATCATGCAAGGTAGCCGACAATGCTCAAGAGGAATATAGCCGTAGGGCTCGATATTGGTACAACCAAGGTCTGCGTTGTGGTCGCTGAAAAGGACGAGATCGGAAAACTCAATGTTCTCGGCAAAGGACGCTCCAACTCCGATGGCCTGCAGAGAGCTACGGTCGTCAATATCAACAAGACCGTCGATGCAATCAAGGCCGCCATAGCCGATGCAGAGCGGGAGTCCTCGATCCGCATCCGCGGGGTCAATGTCGGCATTTCGGGTGCACATGTGAACTGCATTCACAGCAACTCGGAAATCAGCGTGAACCAGACCGGTATCGTTAACGAGTCCGATGTCCGCCGTTTTCTCGAAAAGGCCAAAACCAACATCAAGTATCTCGATATCGATCATGAGATCATCCATGTGATTCCCCAGGAGTTCATCGTCGACGACCAGGATGGGGTTCTCGACCCGATCGGCATGGCCGGCACCACCATGCGGGGCAGCGCCTATATCGTGGTCGGCCTGCGCACCAAGATCAGGAATATCAAGCAGTGCATTGAAAAAGCGGGGCTCGAAGCGAGCGCACTCACTTTCGAACCGGTCGCTTCAGGCATTGCCGTCATGAAGGAGAGCGAGAAGAAGAGCGGCGTGGTCGTTATCGATATCGGAGGAGGCACAACCGAGGTAGCTATTTATATCGACGGAGCCATACGGTATTCGGAGGTGATCAAGGTTGCCGCCAATGACGTCACCCATGATGTCGCTCACGGAGTCAAGGCACTGCACGAAGTTGCCGAGGAGCTGAAAATCAGGCACGGATATGCATACAGCAAGATGCTCGGAGAGGATGAAACCATTCTTATTCCCGGCATCGAAGGCCGCCCGCAGAAATCCTTTCCGAAAAGCTCCCTTGTGATGATCATCGAAGCCCGGATGATGGAGATTTTCGAGCTGGTGCGGGATTCGATAAAGCGCTCGGGTTACTACGAGTACCTTAACGCAGGAGCCATCATCACCGGAGGTGGCGCTCTGATACCGGGTACCGAGGAGCTTGCGCGGGATGTCCTTGGTCTCGATGTCCGTATCGGCTACCCGGAAGGTGTTTCGGGGGGAATCAAGGGATCGGTCAACAATCCCATGTACGCCACGGTTATGGGACTGGTTGCCCACTCACTCCAGAACAGCATGTTCGAAGATCCGCAGGTCATGCAGGTTGTTGAAAGCAGTTCCGGCGTTGTTGAGGAGCAGGCGCAGGCAAAGGAAACATCCTCTGAAAAAGTCAGGGCGGGAACTGCCATCGAAGGCAACAAGAACCTGGTTGACCGGCTTAAAAAATTCTGGGAACAACTCTAAAGTCACGCTTCCCGGAGCGTGAGTAAAACCTTGGGAAGGCAATAATGGCATTTGAACTCGACCCTGGCCTGTTCGAGGGCGATCAGGGCAAAGGGGTTACCATCAGGATCGTTGGTGTCGGCGGCTGCGGAGGCAATGCCGTCAACAACATGATTGACCGTAAAATCAGCGGCGCCGAGTATATCGTTTTCAATACCGACCGGCAGGCACTGCTGAATTCGAAAGCCTCCATCAGGGTGCAGATCGGCAAGAAGGCAACCAATGGTCTCGGAGCAGGCGCCGATCCGTCGAAAGGGCGTCAGGCAGCCGAAGACGATCGTGACATCATCGCAGCCCAGCTCAAAGGCGCCGATCTGGTTTTCATTGCCGCCGGCATGGGCAAGGGCACCGGAACAGGCGCGGCTCCGGTTATCGCCTCGATAGCCCGGAACATGAACATTCTCACCATCGGCGTTGTTACACGGCCATTCAATTTCGAGGGCCAGGTCAAGGCACGCATCGCGGATGGAGGGATCAACGAGCTACGCAAGTTCATCGACACCCTGATCGTGGTTGAAAACGAAACCATTCTCAGTATCGCCGAAGAAGGGGTCAGCGCGACCGAGGCATTCAACATGGCCAATGATGTGCTGTACCGTGCAGCAAAGGGAATTGCCGATATCATCACCCGCCACGGGCATGTGAACGTGGACTTTGCCGATGTCAAAAGCATCATGTCCGGCGCGGGGGATGCCGTCATGGGGTCTGCAGCCGCAGCGGGAGAGCGGAGGGCGTTGAAAGCGGCTTCCGATGCGCTCAACAGTCCGCTGCTCGACGGCGTTTCGGTCAGGGGCGCAAAGGGCGTTCTGGTGAACATTACCGGTGAGGTTACCATGCGGGACATGACCGACGCCATGAACTATATCGAGGAGCAGGTCGGAAGTGAAGCGAAGATCATCAACGGCTATGTCGATGAGCCCCAGATTTCAGGGGAGATCAGGGTAACGGTCATCGTTACCGGCTTCAAGAGGAAAGACTCCGCCGAACAGGGCGAACAGGAACGGGGCCGGCAGCCGCTGGCCAGACCGAACGATTTTCGTCAGGGGAAGGTCTCCCCTTCGTTGCGCTCGGTTGTTACCGGACTGCCCGAACGGCAGGAGGAGGATTTGCGGATTCCCACCTATATACGGCGCCAGATATCCATTCATGATCCCCTTGAGATCGGCATGAAAAAAAGACCCGCATCCGACACCGAAAATGTCAGCCCGGTGACGGGAAGCGCGGATGAGCAGGAAGACCAGATAGAAAAAGGGCTTACGGAGTTGCCTGCGTATCTTCGCAGGAAAAACAACGGAGCCTGATTGTTTTGACCATATTAAACGGGGAGAGTGCGTCATGGGAGGCCGTATGCTTTCAGCGGAAGATGCCGTTTCGATTATCCGTTCAGGAGACAGGGTGTTCCTGCATACTGCCGCGGCAGCTCCGTTGCGCCTCATCGATGCGATGGTGGGACGTGCGGGGGATCTGAAAAGCGTTGAGATCGTCAGCCTGCATACGGAAGGAGATGCGCCGTATGTGAGGCCGGAGTACAGGGAGAGTTTCAGGCTCAATGCCTTCTTTGTCGGGAAAAATGTCCGGCAGGCGGTTCAGGACGGAGCAGCTGATGCCATGCCGATTTTTCTCAGCGACGTTCCCTCGATGTTCCATAACAAGATACTTCCCCTTGACGTTGCCCTGGTTCATGTCTCCCCACCGGATCGTCACGGCTACTGTTCGCTCGGGGTTTCCGTGGATGCATCGCTTGCCGCGGTGCATAACGCTCGCCACGTCATTGCCCAGGTCAATCCCCGGATGCCGCGTACGCATGGTGAGGGATTGCTGCATATCAGCAAGATTCACGCCATGGTGGAGGCCGACGATCCGATTCCCGAGATTCCCCGGCATGAACTCACCGTTGTAGAGCAGAGCATCGGGCGTCACATCGCATCCATTGTCGAGGATGGTGCAACGCTGCAGATGGGAATCGGTGCCATTCCCGATGCAACGCTTGCGGCTCTCGGTTCGCACCGCGATCTCGGTATCCACACTGAAATGTTTTCCGACGGCGTTGTCGATCTCGTCGAAAAAGGGGTGATCACCGGCAGAAACAAAAGAACGCACAAGGAGATTCTTGTCGCGAGTTTTCTGGTTGGAACGCGTCGCCTGTACGATTTTGTCGATGACAACCCGCTGGTGGAAATGCTCCCTTCCGATTATGTCAACGATACGAAGGAGATACGCAAAAACCCCAAGGTAACTGCGATCAACAGCGCGATCGAGATCGACATGAGCGGGCAGGTGTGCGCCGATTCCATCGGGCAGAGGTTTTTTTCCGGAGTGGGCGGGCAGATGGATTTCATAAGAGGGGCGGCCCTGTCCGAGGGAGGAAAGCCGATCATCGCGCTTTCTTCAACAACAAGAAAAGGCAGTTCACGCATCGTGGCGCAGCTCAAACCCGGCGCGGGCGTTGTCACCACCAGGGCGCACGTCCACTATGTCGTTACCGAATTCGGTATCGTGAACCTGCATGGCAAGAACCTCCGGCAGCGAGCCGAAGCGTTGGCCAGCATCGCTCATCCCGACTTCAGGGAGGATATCTGCAGGGAGGCCCATGATCTGTACGGCCAGAAAAACAGCTGCCTTGTTGAATAAGCACAAAAGAGGCTGTCTCAGAAGCAACACTGAGACAGCCTCTTTTCCGCTCTCCTTTCACCAGATACTTCATTCGATAACCGCAGACCGGACATCTTCGCAAGTCACCATGACCCGTGCTCCCGATTCCCTGACCAGCCGCTGCACAACGATGAGGAAGCTGTCTATCTTTTCCTGTGTATCGACCAGTTCCACAACCATGGGAAGGTCGATGCCAAACTCCAGGATCTTCGCGGCATGCAGCCGCTGTTCGTGCCCGAAGGAGAGCATGCCTTTCACGACGGTCGCTCCTGCCATTCCCTGCTGCATGGCTTCATGCACGATCTCCTCGTAAAGGGGGCGATGGGCATGCTTCGCCTGTTCACCCGTATAGATTCGCAGCCGCTGGCTGCCCTGCAGTTCCATCATGACCAGAGTTTAGCGGTTGCAATTCCGGTGTAGAGCGCAAAAAATCCACCGACAACACTGCCGGCAAGATAGAGAGACATGTAAAACACCTGTCCATCCTGGATCAGGGCACTGTTCTCGTACATGAAGGAGGAAAAGGTTGTAAAGCCCCCGCAGAAACCCGTTGCAAGGAAAAGTCGCATCTCCGGAGAAACAAGCGTGGTGGAGACTGCAAGCTCGCTCAATAACCCGATGAAAAAGCTGCCGAGCAGATTGACCGTAAAGGTTGCAAAAGGAAACCCCGTACCGGCAAACGGCATCACCAGCGCCACAAGGTAACGGGCAATCGATCCGAGGAATCCCCCGATCCCGACAAGCAGCACGTTACCGGTCATGACCGCAGGTCTGCCGCTCTTCGATCCGCCTGTGCGCACAGCACATCTCGTCAAAAATGCCGAGCAGGGTGTTGAAGATGCCGAGACAGATGATGGTCGGAGCCCAGAGGCCGATGAAGATGGCTATCAGCTCATGATTGGGCGCCGTGCCGAAAATAAAGACATAGATCGAAAGCAGAATGGAAAAACCTGCTGCGATGAAATAGTAGAGCGGTTTCATATGCGCTTGTTCTGAACCTTTGTTGCGGGCGTGACTGCCCTTTTCCGGTTTTCCTGAAATGTACTAATTCACCTGCCGAGAAAAAAGCTCGCACCAAGTGTCATGCTCAAATGCCTGAAGCCGTTTTCTTGCCGGATTTATAGATTTTCACATGCAACCGATAGAGCAAATCTCAAGAAGAAATAGTAACAATCGTTATCCGATCTTGGCTGATACTACCAGCCAATGAAATATTGCAAAACTCAATTTTTCGAGGTTCCCACAACAAAAAGGAGCGGTAGACGGGATCAGAAACACAAAAACGAAAAAGCAGTCACCCCCGAAACTGCAACAACAAAAAAGTGCTGAACTGAACCGGCAGACCGGAGCACTGTCCGTTGAGGGCGAAGCTGTCAACACTACCAGGGAAAAGACATCATGCCCACATGTCAGCATGAGGACAGGACAACATGAAGCCATGCATGTATACCGTCACCCCGTCCTGAAAATGAAGAGCCCCGGATCAACCGGGGTCTTCGTTGTGGTGGCCAAGGATGTAATCGGCCGCCCTCTGCGCTTTCGAGCCTACGTGGACGATGTCTCATCAGGCAGTCAGCTTTGTTGTGTGTGCTGCTTTTGCGTGCAATTTCAAACCAAGGGCACGTATTACTTTAAGAATCGTATCGAACCCTGGACTTCTTTCCCCGGAAAGCGCCTTGTACAGACTTTCCCGGGATAAACCTGCATCCCGAGCCACCTGTGTCATGCCTTTTGCCCTTGCTATATCGCCCAATGCCTTGATAATAAACGCTGTATCTCCATTTGCTTCTTCAATGCACATTTCCAGATAAGCGGCCATTTCCTGAGGAGTACGCAGATGCTCGGATATATCATATTTTGTTGTAACGGTTTTTGGCATAGGTAACTCCTATAAATTTTTAGCAAGACGAATTGCGGCTTTTATATCCTTGGCTTGTGAACTTTTATCGCCACCTGCCAGCAAGATTATCACTGATCTTTCATGCTGCATGTAATAAACCCGATAACCGGGGCCATAATCAATACGCATCTCCGAAACCCCTTCACCCACAGGCTTGACATCTCCCGGATTAACCTGTCGCCAGTCTCTCGATTCTTGCCTGAATCCGGGCGCGAGCCCGGATATCTTGCAGGCTGTCGATCCACTTTTGGCAAAAAGGGTTGTTTTGCGAATTTCCATCAGAGCTCAAATGTAGCCTGTAGGATACACATTATCAACAAAATTCTTTCTTACGGTTACTAAATCCATCAGTGCAGGCAACATCAATTCGGAAATCGTTCGGAACCGGCTGATCGAAGCGGGAAAGATTGCCGTGGCGAAGCTGAACACCCTGAAGTAGCTCGAGGGGGTTGTTCCCCGCGTTACCGATATGCCGCTCCTGCGGGACTGAACCCGATCTTCCGGCTCACCGCCCACCGCTCACGGCTGACAATCCAGAGAATTTTCAATCACGGATTGAGCTGCCAGATCGTGAAGTTCAGGAACGAGGCGAAGCTCACCCAGAGCAGGTACGGCACGAGAAGATATGCCGAGACAGCCGAAATCTTTCTGAACTGCATGATCGTCGCCACGATGGCGAGCCACAGCAGGACAATCACCACCAGCCCCAGAAGCGGGGTTTCCAGGCCGAAAAACGCTGCGGACCAGCTCATGTTCAGGAACAGCTGCAGGGCGAAAAACGCGATGGCCGTCCTGACCTCGTTTTTTTCCACCCCCGCTTTCAGCACCATCCAGAACGCTATGGCCATCATGAGAAACAGGAGGCTCCAGACCGGGGGAAAAAGCCAGTCGGGCGGATTCCATGAGGGCTTGTCAAGCTGAACGTAATACCATGCGGAGCCCTTTTCCGGCGTGAAGAGACTGCCGGTGAAGGCGGCGGTAAAACAGAGTGCCAGAGAGAGGGCAAGCTTCGGGAGGCTGGTTTTCATGGTCATGGGTGTCAAAATTAACGGTTTATCAAACAAACAGATAGCCCCGGCCTATAATTCCCCTTTTTTCAGGTCAAGGCATCCGGCATGGCATTGAAGAGCTGTACGCCCGATATTCGGCAAAATGTTATATTGCCG
>VGMX01000039.1 GCA_016866305.1 Chlorobiota bacterium
ACACTTGAGGATTTCAGGGTTTTCGTTGCCGAAGCCGCGCGGCACGGCATCTCCGTGGCACTCGACATCGCATTCCAGTGTTCGCCTGACCATCCGTATGTCAGGGAACACCCCCAGTGGTTCAGGTGGCGTCCCGACGGTACCGTGCAGTTCGCTGAAAACCCGCCCAAGCGCTACGAGGACATCCTGCCGCTTGATTTCGAGACTGAGGACTGGCGGAACCTCTGGATCGAACTGCGCAGCATTTTCCTCTTCTGGATAAGCCAGGGTGTTACCGTATTCAGGGTCGATAATCCGCATACCAAGGCATTCCCATTCTGGGAATGGGCAATCGCAACCATACAGGAGGAGCATCCGCAAACCGTGTTTCTCGCCGAGGCTTTCACCCGGCCCCGACTGATGGAGCGACTTGCCCGTACCGGGTTTACCCAGTCCTACACCTACTTCACCTGGCGCAACACCAAACGTGAGCTGCAGGAGTATCTGGAGGAACTCAGCTCCGTCCCGCTGAAATATTACATACGTCCGAACTTCTGGCCCAACACTCCGGATATCCTGCACGAGGAACTGCAGACCGGCGGCCGCTCCAAATTCATTATCCGGCTCGTGCTTGCCGCCACCATGTCGTCGAACTACGGCATGTACGGTCCTGCCTACGAGTTGTGCGAACATTTGCCCGTAGCTCCGGGAAAGGAGGAGTATCTCGATTCCGAGAAGTACGAAATCAAAGCATGGGACCTTGACCGTCCGGGCAACATCCGGGCCGAAATCACCCTGCTGAACCGCATCAGAAAGGAAAACGCGGCACTGCAGCGCACCTCGAACATCAGTTTCGTACGCATTGACGCATCGGCAAACCACGAGCACGACTGGCTCATCGGTTACGTGAAACAATCCGAAGACGGGCAGAATATCATCCTTGTCGTGGTCAATCTCGACCATGCCAACACACAGGGGGGATGGTTGCGCTTTCCTCTCGAACGGTTCTGGATCGCCGCCGACAGCCGCTACAGCGTTGACGAACTGCTGACCGGCAGAAGCTACCAGTGGCACGGCGAATGGAACTATGTCGAGCTGAATCCTGCAGTCATGCCTGCGCATGTCTTCAGGGTCAGTTTCTCTTCTTGAGCGTATTCATCAAACCTACTTTCAGTCATTAACAAACCAATCATGTATCAACCCGAACCGCTCTGGTACAAAGACGCCATTATCTACGAAGCGCATGTCAAGACATTTTTCGACAGCAACAACGACGGCATCGGTGATTTTCAGGGTTTACGCCAGAAACTGGGCTATCTGGAAAGTCTCGGCGTAACCGCAATCTGGCTGCTTCCTTTTTACCCGTCTCCGCTCCGCGACGACGGCTATGATATTGCCGACTATATGACGGTCAATCCCGATTACGGCACGATCGGCGATTTCCAGGAATTTCTTGAAGAGGCTCACTTGCGGGGCCTCAAGGTGATTACCGAGCTGGTGGTCAACCACACCTCCGACCAGCATGCCTGGTTCCAGCGTGCGCGGCGTGCGCCGAAAGACTCTCCGGAACGCAACTTCTATGTGTGGAACGATACGCCCGACAAGTACGGCGAAACCCGCATCATCTTTCAGGATTTCGAAGCTTCGAACTGGACCTTCGATCCGGTTGCAGGCCAGTATTTCTGGCACCGCTTCTACCATCATCAACCGGACCTGAACTTCGAGAACCCGGAAGTGCACAAGGCGCTTTTCGATGTGCTCGACTTCTGGCTCGGCATGGGCGTAGACGGCCTGCGTCTGGACGCTGTGCCCTACCTCTACGAAGCTGAAGGCACCAATTGCGAGAACCTTCCCCCGACCTACGAATTCCTTCGCAGGCTTCGGGCGCATGTGGACGAAAAGTTTCCCAACAGGATGCTGCTAGCCGAGGCCAACCAGTGGCCTGAAGATTCAGCGGCCTATCTCGGCGAAGGCGATCTGTGCCACATGAACTTCCATTTTCCGCTTATGCCGAGGATGTACATGGCCCTTGCCACCGAAGACCGTTTTCCCATTCTCGACATTCTCGAGCAGACTCCGGAAATCCCCGAAACCTGCCAGTGGGCGTCGTTCCTGCGCAACCACGACGAGCTGACCCTCGAAATGGTGACCGACGAGGAGCGCGACTACATGCGCCGCGTCTACGCCAACGATCCAAGGGCGCGCATCAACCTCGGCATACGCAGACGGCTGGCCCCGCTCATGTCGAACGACAGGAGGCGCATAGAGCTGATGAACATCATGCTGCTCTCGCTGCCCGGTACGCCGGTGCTTTACTACGGCGACGAGATCGGTATGGGCGACAACTACTATCTCGGCGACCGCGACGGCGTGCGCACTCCCATGCAGTGGAACTCCGACCGCAACGCGGGTTTTTCCCGCGCCAACCCGCAGCAACTGCTGCTGCCGGTCATCATCGATCCCGAGTATCATTACGAAGCGGTGAACGTCGAGGTGCAGGAGGGCAACGTGAACTCCCTGCTCTGGTGGATGCGCCATACCATCACCACGGCGCGGCGCTACAAGTCGCTCAGCCGGGGCAGCATCGAATTTCTGCAGGTGAACAACCCGAAGGTGTTGATCTTCACCCGTACGTTCGAGGACGAAACCATGCTGACGGTCATCAACCTGTCGCGCAATGCGCAGGCGGTCTCGATCGACCTGTCGCGCTTCGAAGGGTGCATTCCCGAAGAGGTGTTCAGCCTGAACCGCTTTCCGAAGATCCGTAACACCCCCTATATGGTCGCGCTGGGTTCCTACGGTTTTTTCTGGCTCAGACTGGTCAGGGAGAGCGAACAGATGGTCGGCAGACCCTATCTCGACAAGCCGTATGCTAAAGTCGCCCGCTGGCAGGGGTGTTTTACCGGCAAAAACCGGGAGAAGCTCGAAACGGAAATTCTGCCGAAGTACTACATGGGCAGCCGCTGGTTCGGCGGCAAGGCGCGAACCGTCATTCGCGTTGCCATAGCCGATACCATTCCGGTGGACGGTATGGCGCATGCCAAGCTGCTCATCACCGAAGTAAGCTATGCAAGCGGAGAAAACGAGCGATATCAGCTTCCTGTCTCTTTTGTTTCCGATGCGGAGGTCAGCAGCAGTGACGACAATTTCTATGTCCGGGCTATCGCAAGAGTCGTGCTCGGAGAGGAAGAGGGGTATCTGTGCGATGCCACCTATGAACAGGGTTTTCTTGGCCAGCTTTTCCATCTTGTCACGGGCTGTGCCGAATGGAAGGGCAAGCTCGGCAACGTCAACGGCGTCAAGGGCGAGGCGTTCGACCAGCTATGCAGGATCGACGGTTCAGGATCGGAACCCGTGCTTCTCGGCAACGAACAGAGCAACACCTCCATCCGCTACCGCGACGATCTCTGCCTGAAACTCTACCGCAGAATCGAAATCGGGGTTTCGCCAGAGGTCGAGATGTGCCGTGCACTGACCGAAAAGACCTCCTTCAGGCAGCTTCCCGATTATCTTGGTTCGCTCGATTACGCCCAGAACCGCACCAACCGCTACTCAATCGGTATCCTGCAGAGTTTCGTGCCCAATGAGGGCGATGCCTGGAAGCTCTCGCTCGATTACGTTCAGCGCTACTACGAGGAGGTACTCTCGAAAGTGCAGTGCGGCGTGGAACTGCCGCCTCTCTCTGGATTGAGCGGCAACCCCGTGGCGATTCCTCCGGTCATGCAGGAGCTTATCGGAGGTTCCTGGCTCGGTATGGTCGAAAAACTCGCCGAACGTACGGCAGAGATGCACATAGCCCTGGCTTCGATAACCGATCAGCCGGAGTTCGCGCCGGAGCCTTTCACGTCGCTTTACCAACGCTCCATCTACCAGGCCATGTGCGAGCAGGTCAAGCGCGGCATGATGCTGCTGCGTGAAGTCAGTGCTTCGATGACCGGCGAGCCCAGGGAACTGGCCGAACAGCTTCTGGCCGGGGAGAAAAAAATTCTGCAGCAGTTCGATCCGATCAGGCTCGGCAAGATCGAGACGCTGAAGGTGCGCATACACGGCGACTATCATCTCGGTCAGGTGCTCTATACCGGCAACGACTTCGTGATCATCGACTTCGAGGGCGAGCCTGCCCGTCCGATCTCCGAGCGCAAGATCAAGCGTTCGGTATTCCGCGATGTGGCCGGCATGATGCGCTCGTTCGATTACGCGGCCTTCAATGTGCTGCTGCAGAACAACCCGGTCATCAGGCCGGAGGATGCCCAGCGTCTCGAGCCCTGGGCCGAGCGCTGGAGCTACTACGTGGGCCAGCACTTTGTGGATGCCTATTTCAATGCCGCCAAAGGCCATGAGATCGTTCCCGAAGAGGCCACCCAGCGCGAGCACCTGCTTCGCGGCTATCTCATGAACAAGGCGGTCTACGAGCTGAATTACGAGCTCAACAGCCGGCCGCTCTGGGCATCGATTCCCATGCGCGGTATCCTGAAGCTTGCCGGCTCCTGAACGGAGGCATCCCGGTTTCATTTCCGCAACGGTCGGGGAAAATCCCCGACCGTTGCGGAGCTTTTTACATACACCATCATGAGTACGGTTACCATTCATACCATTCCCGCTGCCGTTCACGGTCGTTACCTGCTGCGCATGCCGGAGAGTTCCGTATCTGAGGGGTTGCTTGCCGGGTTTCACGGGTACGGCGAAACAGCCGGGGACGAGCTGGAAAGGCTTGCGTCCATTTCCGGCGCGTCAAACTGGTGTCTGTGTTCCATCGAGGCGCTGCACCGGTTCCGCAACACAAAAGGCAATCCTGGAGCAAGCTGGATGACTTCGAGTGACCGGGAGCTGCGTATTGCCGAGAATATCCGGTATGTCGATGAGGTGCTTGCCGCGGCGCTTCGGCAGTGCTGTCCCGGATGCCGGATCGTGCTGCACGGTTTTTCACAGGGAGCCGGCATGGCGTGCCGGGCAGCCGTACTTGGAAAGAACGAGGTGTCGGGAGTGATGCTGCTGGGAGGCGATATCCCTCCCGAACTCGACAGGTTTGACAGAATGAAGGCCGTGCATCTCGTACGGGGAAACCGTGATCCGCTCTATACTGAGGAGCGCTTCATGCAGGATGCCGCAAGGCTTCGGGATGCCGGTGTGCCATGCCGGGCAGTTCCGTTTGCCGGCGGTCACGGGACAAACAGTGCGTATTATCGTTTGGCGGGGGAGTTTCTGGGGCAACTCAGCGATTAGCGTTTTTCGCCTTGTTCCACAACAGATCCAGTTCTTCCATGTCGTACTCCTGCCACGGGCGGCCCGATGCCTGCACCTCGCGTTCCATTGTTGCGAATCGCGCCATGAACTTTCCGGTAGCCTTTCGGAGTGAATCCTCCGGGTTCACTCCGATGAAGCGACTGTAGTTCACGATGGTGAAGAGCAGGTCGCCGAACTCATCCTCACGCTCTTCCGGTGTTGCGGCTGCTTTCAGTTCGCCGATCTCTTCTGCAAGCTTCTCGAGTACCTCATCGCCCGATTTCCAGTCGAATCCTACACCGGCAACCTTTTTCTGCACCCGGTAGGCGCGCAAGAGTTCCGACATCGCTTTGGGTACGCCGTCGAGCAGGTTTTCCCGTCCCTCCTTCATCTTCAGCGTCTCCCAGTTCTTCAGCACCTCGGTTTCATTTTCGACCACGGTTTTGCCGAACACATGCGGGTGGCGGTTGATCAGCTTTTCGCACAGGGCGTTGAATACCCCCTCGAACGTGAACGAGTTCGCTTCTTCGGCAAGCACCACCTGGAAGCAGATGTGCAGAAAAAGGTCCCCGAGCTCCTTTTTCAGTTCCTGTTCGTTTCCTTCGTCGATGGCGTGAATCAGCTCGTAGGCCTCCTCCAGCAGGAGGTGACCAAGCGACTCTCTCGTCTGCTTCCGGTCCCATGGGCACTCCCGACGAAGCACCTTCACAAGGCTGATTACCCGCATGAACCGGTCAGGCAGTTCATGGGTTTTCGGGTTGAGGATGGCGGCTTTCAGCGATTCGGTCGACTGGCTCATGGCGTTCAGGGTCTGTCATTAGGGCGGGTGCAGTGTGCCAAAGTTACCATTTCTTCTCTATATTTCTGCTGTATTGTCGTCGCTGCCTCGTCAATTCAACCCTTTTGCGTGTGGACCCCCAGAACCGTACCGCGGTTGTTACCGGAGCAAGTTCCGGGATCGGCCTTTGCACCACTGAAGCACTGCTTGAAAAGGGCGCGATGGTCTACGGCCTCTCCCGCAGCGAAACCCCGATCGAACACGAGAAGTTTCGCTGGATTCCGGCTGATCTTTCCCGTCCTCGTGACATCATGGAGGCCTTCGGCTCCATCCGGGAGCATGAAGAGCGTATCGACGTGCTGGTGAACAATGCCGGCATCGGACTGTTCGGCGACGTCGAAACCCTCTCTGCCGAAGCATGGGGCGCGGTGATCGGGGTGAACCTGACCGCTGCGTTTCTTTGCACCCGCGAGGTTGTGCCTCTCATGAAACGGCAGCGGTCAGGCACTATCGTGAACGTCTCTTCCATTGCCGGCAAGCGGGGGTTCAGGGGCGGAACGGCTTACTGCGCATCGAAATTCGGCCTCAACGGCTTTTCCGAAGCGCTCATGGAGGAGCTTCGCGAGTATGGCATCCGCGTTATCTCCCTCAATCCCGGTTCCACCGACACGGCATTTTTCGATCGGGCAGGACTTGCTTCCGGAAAACGCATGGATCCGGTTCAGATCGCCCGAGTCATCATACAGGCAGTTGCATTGCCCGATGACGTTCTTGTTGATCAGATCGTTGTGCGTCCGTTGTAACCCCGTTCACCCATTCAGCAGTTCAGGCCATGTCAACACAGACCCAGCAGCAGATTATCCAGGAAGAACCAATCGCCGCCATAGCAACACCTGTCGGCGTCGGAGCGCTTGCCGTTATCCGCATGAGCGGACGCGGAGTACCGGGCATTGCGGATAAGGTCTTCCGAAAAACCGGCGATCCCGATTTTCGTGCTGAGGATTCAAAAGGCTTCGTCGCGCACTTCGGCAACGTGTACGACCGCGAGGGCATGGTGGACGAGGTGGTCGCGCTGGTCTTTCGTTCGCCGAACTCCTTTACGCGGGAAGATATGGTCGAGTTCACCTGCCACGGCGGACCGGTCGTGGTTCGCCATCTCCTGCAGGCGCTCTTCGATGCGGGATGCCGTCCGGCTGAACCGGGCGAGTTCACCCGCAGGGCGTTCCTGAACGGCCGCATCGACCTTCTTCAGGCCGAGGCTATCGGCGAGATGATCCATGCACGATCAGAATCGGCCTACCGGACGGCAGTCAACCAGATGCAGGGCAATCTCTCCCGGAAACTCGATGCGCTGCGCCAGCGGCTTCTGGAATCATGCGCCCTGCTCGAACTCGAACTCGATTTCGGCGAGGAGGATGTGGAGTTGCAGAGCCGTGACGACCTTCGCCAACAGCTCATGCAGCTGAGTGACGAGGTTCAGAAACTTGTCGACTCCTACCGGCAGGGACGCCTGCTCAGCGAAGGGGTCGCCACGGTGATTGTCGGCAAGCCCAACGCAGGCAAGTCCACCCTGCTCAACACCCTGCTCGGCGAAGAGCGGGCCATCGTGAGCCACATGCCGGGCACCACGCGCGACTACATCGAGGAGTGTTTCGTGCACGAAAAGACCATGTTCCGCCTCACCGACACCGCCGGACTGCGGGAATCCGACGAGGAGATCGAGCGCGAAGGGATCGGCAGAAGCTACAGAAAGATCGGCGAAGCCGACCTGATCCTCTACATGCTCGACATAAGCCAGCCGGAATGGCAGCAGGAAGCCGAGGTGATCCGCGAATTCCATGATACCTACGGCCATGCGAAACTCATTGTCATCGCCAACAAGACCGACCTTGCACCGGACAGCGAAGAGCGCATTCTGAAGCTTCGCGAAGAGACCGGCTGCAACGTCGCAGGAGTCTCGGCGAAACGCGGCGAGGGAATCGACGTCTTGCTCGGCCTTATGGGCAGCATGGTCGAAAGGCTCGACAAACTGCACGAGGCCAGCGTGCTCGTCACCAGCATGCGGCATTACGTATCGCTCCGCAACGCCGCCGATGCAGTAGAGAACGCGCTCTCTCTGCTCGGCGCGTATGCCGGCACCGAACTCATCGCCTTCGAACTCCGCTCGGCCCTCGACTATGTCGGCGAGATCACCGGCAAGGTGGTCAGCGAGGAGATTCTGAACACGATCTTCGACCGCTTCTGCATCGGAAAGTAGCAGGAAGGCAGGGACATCAAGACAGAATAAAGCAAAGGACGATACGTTGATCAGTTCAGGACCTGTATAAAGGCAATCACCTTGTACAAAGAACACATTCAGTCGATATGGAGGTTGATATGGATACGAAGAGAGGTTTTGCAGACCAGAGCATCGGCAGGACATATCGGCGCTTGCGCATACTGGCGGCAGCGGCGCTGCTCGGTATGCCGCTGCTTACCGCAGCGGTCGGTTTCCTGTACAGGCATGAGCTTCAGCCGTCTCTCAGCGACTACTATTTTCTGCTCAGGGACGGAGGATTGCCCAGGACGTTTTTTGTGATGTTCCTTGCTTTTCTCGGCGGGGTGCTCTATTCGTATCGCGGACTGGATGACAGGGATAACCTGATTCATAACCTTGCCGGTCTTTTTGCTTTTGGTGTTGCGCTTTTTCCCATGCCGTGCGATGGCTCCGGGCATCCTGACTGTCTGCCTGGTCTGTTTCCGTTTCTGCATCTCCCGGCAGCCGGGCTCCTGTACCTTTCAGCAGTCGCTTCCGTCATATACGGCGGCGGACCAGAGCTCAGGAACGCGCTCGGGCGCCTTTCCGATCCGGCACAATGGCTGAGGCGGTTGCGTAACATCAGGATCTTCTCGTTTACTCTGATGACCCTCGGCATCATCACCTTTATGGTTCATTCGTTGTTCAAAAACGCATTGCCGGAGTTCAGCTGGATATTCTGGGTTGAATATCTCGGCTTCGCGGGTTTTGGCATATACTGGGTTCGTCTGATGTGGCTCATCAACGATGCGAACAGCGAGGGTCATCGCAGACTGGCCGTCCGCAGCGGACCGGCAGCGGACGAAGGTGCCGGCGCTCCGTCTGTTTCCCGTGAGCTTGCCAAAGCTGCTCCCGAAATCGGGGAGTGGAGCGATATTCCGTAGGTTTTCAACGAGTTCTTTTCGTTTATTTCTTTGCCGTCCATATTTTTTCTTATTAACCGTTGTTAATGCCCGCAGGTATTTCCTGACCATTCCGGAAAACGGATTCCCTATAACCAAAACAGGCTGCACTATGAACAGACTTGTAAGGATGTGTGCGCTCGGCTTGGCGCTTATGATGCCGGATGTTGCTCTTGCGTCAACCTGGTCTATCGATCAGGATCATTCAAACGTGGGGTTTTCGATACGCCACCTGATGGTGTCGAACGTGAAAGGCAGTTTTTCGCGATTCAGCGGTACCCTTGATCTCGGTGACAGGGATTTTACTGCGTCGAAGGTTTCGGCCTCCATTGAAGCGGCGTCGATCAATACGAATGTACAGAAGCGGGACGATCACCTGCGCGGTCCGGATTTCTTCGATGTGGAGAAATATCCGACCATAACATTTGTTTCAAAGAGGTGGAGTCGCACTCCCGAGGGCAAGCTGAAGGTTGCCGGGAGCCTGACCATGCATGGTGTCACAAAAGATATCGTTCTGACTGCCGAGCCGTTCACGAAGGAGATTCGTGACGCATGGGGTAAGATACGACGTGCCACCACGGCAAAAGCCAGGATCAATCGTCAGGATTTCGGTATCACCTGGAACAAGGCGCTCTCGATGCAGGAGGCGTGACCATCGGCGATGAGGTGGATATCGTGCTGGATATCGAATTGATCAGGGCTGACCAATAGTCAGGATTCGGGGTGGTTGGGATCGGGCGCAATGCGGAAAAACTGGCGGAGCAGGAGCGGGAGCTTGGTCAGGCATTTGTCGGGGTGGCAGGAGATGCTTCCGACGAAACCATGATCGGCTGCCTTTTTGCCATTGCCATTGAACGACTCGGACAGGCGGCGGACATCGTCGTGGCAAATGCCGGCAGAGGGCTTGGAGGATCGGTAAAGGATGCTGACCTGCGCGAGTTCCGGGAGGTATTCGATATCAATGCGAAAGGGGCGTTCCTGCTGCTGCAGAAAGCAGCACGCAGGATGGTTGCAATGCAGGACGGGGGGTTTCCCGAAAAAGCTGCCGACATCGTGGTTGTCGGATCGACCGTCGGGCGGAATATTTCGCCGTTCAGCGCGGTGTACGGTTCAACGAAATTCGCGGTTCATTCACTTGCGGAGGGGCTACGCCGTGAAATCGGACCTCAGGGCGTCCGGGTCTCGCTTGTGGAGCCGGGCATTGTGGTCAGTGGTTTTCAGGAGGGCGCTGGCTATTCGGACGATCTGGTGAACACCTTTCATGACCGGTTCGGTCCGCTTCTGTATGGTGAGGATGTGGCACAGGCGATCTTCAGCATCGTTACGCAGCCGCCTCATGTGCATTTCAGCGACGTGGTGGTGAGGCCGATACGGCAGGATTACCCGTAAGGATATCGCTGCCAGGCTGCCAGGCGTTTCGATGGTTTTGCTTTTACACGTGAGTCCTTTTATCGCAGCTTTGAGATCGAACTTTTTACAGCGTTTATACACTGATCGAGATAACACGTTATCAGGGAACTGCCATGTCCTTCTATTCAGAATTTGCGTTGTATTACGAGCAGGTGTTTCCGTTCAGGGAGGAGGTGTACGCCTTTCTGAAAGGGTATGCTGGTGAGCCGGGAGCTGCCGTGCTCGATATCGGGTGCGGCACCGGTCACTATTGTGGCAGGTTTGCCCGTGACGGCTACGCCTGCACGGGGATCGATCTCGACCGGGGAATGGTTGACGCTGCCGCTCGATCCTATCCGCAGGCCTTATTCAGGCTCATGGACATTGCCGATGCAGGCCACCTTCAGGGTTCGTTCGATATGGCGTACTCGATCGGCAACGTGCTGGCACACCTTCCGCAGTCCGGTTTTTCCAGGCTCCTGCAGGCTGTTCACTCGCGGCTCCGTCCAGAGGGTTCCTGGATATTCCAGACCGTGAACTGGGACCGTCTGCTCGGCTTCGGGGAGTATCGATTTCCTGTTAAAACCATGGATGGAGGCGCTATGACGTTTCACCGCCTGTACAGCGGCATATCACCGGAACATGCGGTGTTCAGCTTTTCGCTCATGAAAGGGGATTCGGCGCTCTTCAGCGAGCAGGTTTCGCTGTATCCTGCGACATCAGGAAGATACCTTGAACTGCACGATGGTGCAGGTTTTGTCCATACGGGGGCTTACGGCGGTTTCGACGGGGTCCCATTCGTTGCGGAACAGTCGTCCGCGCTGGTGATGGTTTTCAGGAAAAAGACCTGATCAGTTCACCGCCACGATCCGTACCGGTGCCGTACCCCTGCCGATGAGGCCGAGTTCACGGGCTGCAGCAGGCGAGACATCGATAATCCGGCTCCTGAGGTGAGGTCCCCGGTCGTTGATGCGCACGACAACCTTCTTTTCCGTTGTCGAGATTGGTCACCCTGACCGAGGTTCCGAACGGGAGCGTACGATGCGCGGCGGTAAAGCTCTCGATGCTGAACCGCTCTCCGCTGGCCGTCCGGCACCTGTGGAAACGATCGGCGTAATAGGATGCACGTCCTTCTGAAACAACCGATACGGCTCTTTTTTCCGGCATGACGGCAGTTTCATCCGTTTTGCCGGTGACCGGCAGGAGCGCAGTGGTGAGGAAAAAAAGTGCACACCGCACTGGCGGGGCAATGAAAGTTTTTTGCTGCATGATCCAGTGCCTCTTTTTGTTTTGTTCGCCGTCTGCAGCAGGGTTTTCGGACAATAAGGCTGTCGGCCAGTTGTCAGGGAACCCTGCCGGATATGGAGATGGGCTGGAAAAAGGAGCGGCCGGTCAGCCGGAGTATGCTACCGATGCGTTCTTGTCTATGGCTTCC
>VGMX01000040.1 GCA_016866305.1 Chlorobiota bacterium
TCAAAATTAACGGTTTATCAAACAAACAGATAGCCCCGGCCTATAATTCCCCTTTTTTCAGGTCAAGGCATCCGGCATGGCATTGAAGAGCTGTACGCCCGATATTCGGCAAAATGTTATATTGCCGTCCACTTGATGAAAACGGCACCAAAACGTCCATCAGTACACCATGAGCAGAGAACTCGATACCGCTGTAAAAGCCGCGAAAGCCGCAGGCGAAATCACTCTCCGGAAATTCGGGGAGCTCTCCTCGCGCGAGATCGTGCAGAAAGAGTTCAAGGATTTCGTCACCGAGGTCGACAAGGCGTGCGAAGCGGCCATCAGCTCGCAGATAACGGCAGCGTTCCCTGACGACAGCATGCTTTGCGAAGAGGGCACCATAGCCGAAGGGGGATCCGGCCGGACGTGGATCGTCGATCCGCTGGACGGCACCCTGAACTTTATCCATTCGTTCCCTGTTTTTTCAATCAGCATCGCATTGCAGGACGCCGATGGCGAACTGCTCTGCGGCGTTGTGCTCCAGCCGGTGCTCGACGAACTGTTCACGGCAATGAAAGGAAAAGGCGCATATCTGAACGGCAAACCCGTCAGCATATCACCGCGCACGCAAAAAGAGGCCTTCCTGATCGCAACCGGCCTGCCGTTCAGGGAGTATCACTATCTCGACTCCTATGTAGCCATGCTCAAAGAGGTGATTCACGATTCCGCAGGAATCCGCCGCGCCGGCTCTGCGGCTATCGATCTTGCCTATACGGCGTGCGGCCGTTTCGACGGATTCTGGGAGTACAAACTCTACCCCTGGGACTTTGCCGCGGGCGTTCTGCTCGTGCGTGAAGCCGGAGGAACCGTTACGGATTTCGAAGGCCGGAGCGATGTTTTCGGCACCCGAAGCATTATCGCCGGCAACGCCACGACCCATTCCATGCTGCTTGATAAAGCCCTCAACCACTTTCCGGGAATAAGCGCTTCACGACCATGATCAGAATAGCAACCAGATACTGCTGCATGCTCGCCCTCCTTCTGGCGACACCCCTTCCGGCAGTGGCAGAACCGGCAGCAATACCCGCCGCTGCCGCCACATCCCGGCCGGTGCAGCAGAACACCGCAGCGCAACTTGCACAGGGCAAGGCGCTGTTTACCGGCAGACAGTATGACGAGGCGAAAAAGGTTTTCGAGCAGATCGCAATCAATACCACCGACCCGAAAGCGAAAATCCTGCACACCGCAAGACTCTGGCTTGCGAAAACCCTGTTCATGCAGGGGAAGGCTGAAGAGGCCGTTTCGCAGCTCGAGATCCTCCTGAAAAATCCCGCCGATGATGGACTTGAACCGGCAACCATCTACGAAGCGCATTTCGATCTTGCCGCATGCCGCTTCGCCGGGGGCAAAACCATGCAGGCCGCACGGGACTATTTCATCGTCGGTCAGTCTGCCGCTCCGGCAGGCATGGAAAAAGTCCGCGATATGGCACTTGCAAACACACGCCTGCTGGTCTGCACCATGCTCAATGCTGACGAAACCGCAGAGCTTGAACGCATGGCGAAACACCCCGACATGCAGGCATTCCTCCTCAACGAACGACTGCAGAAACACCTGAGAGGCAGCAACACCGAAGCTTTCAGAAACGCGCTGCCCGGTGCAGCAGCACTGCAGGCAACGCCATCGCTCAGCCCGGTTTTCCGTGAACTGCTTGCCTCCCTGAAAGAACAGGAAAAGGCTGTCGCTGCGGGAAAAATGAACGAACAGCGCATCGGCATTCTGCTGCCGCTGGAGTTTACGGTATATCAGCGGACTCCGGCGCCTCCAGGCAACCGGGTATTTTTCGGCATCTACAGCAGGGTGCTGCAGCAGCAGATCATGTACCCCTCGCACCTGCTCAGCATCGCGACGGCATCGACTGTCCGCAACGGGAAAAACGCGGCCGGCGATGCTGCCGGAAAACTGGCCTCCAGCCACAAACCTGCGGTCATTGTCGGACCGCTGTTCAGCGGCGAAGCCGCTGAAGCTGCACATGCGGCAAAGCGCGAGAAAGTTCCGATGATCACCCCGACAGCTACGGACAGCCGTATCACCGAAAACAATCCTTGGTGCTTCCAGCTCAATCCCAACCACGAGGAGCGCGGAAGGATTGCCGCGCGGGAACTGCTGAAAACCGCGAAACCGGCAACGGCTCTGGCCATCGCCGGAAAAAAGACCATCCTCGAGGAGATGGCCAAGGGGTTTCTTGACGAACTGAAACACGCGGGAACGAAAACCGTGGTGTACAGTCCGTTCAGCGGAAGTGCGGCAGATTCCGCCGCAACGGCAAAAGCAATCGGCCGGTTCGCGGGAAAGCCGTTCGATGCTCTCTACCTGCCCATGGACGATCCGGCGCTCATCGACAAAACCCTCGCGCTGCTTGAAGCCGCAAAAACCGGCAGCAGGCGGTTCCTCGGCTCCGGAGTGTGGGACGACACGAAGATTTACAGCCGTTTCAAATCACGCCTTCCCGGTGACCTTGTCTTTTTCAGCGACTACTACCCCGAGAACCTTTCGGGCAAGGCCGCCGAAATGGCAAGAAGCCAGCGCCTGTTCTGGAACAGCCCGCTCTCGCCCTACTTCTGGTACGGCTACGACACGCTCGATTACCTGGCGAACCTTCTTCTGCTCAAGCCGTTGAAACAGAAGGAAACGATTGCCGGGGCACTGCGTGAAGCTCCGGTTTTCAAGGCGCACTACATCAGCTACCTGTTCGGCGGCGGCAATGTGAACCGGTACATGAACGTACTGCGCTATGACAACAACTCCATCAGACGGATTCGCTGACCCCATGCATGCCGGACGGCTGCCCGCCGGTTTGCTTCCGGCATGATCTTTCTTATCTTTAAGGTTTCAAGCTTTTTCACCGGATATTCATTTTCAGCTGCCGCAACCGGGAAGAGAACGTAAGCACCACACTATGCTCATTCATCAGCGCACACTGCAACAGGAAGTTTCACTTCAGGGAACCGGCCTGCACACCGGAAAGGAATGCACCATCACCTTCAAGCCGGCACCGGCCAATTACGGATACCGTTTCGTTCGAACCGATATTGAAAACCGCCCTGAAATTCCCGCACTCATCGATAATGTCGTGGACGTTCTCAGGGGCACCACCATCGCCTGTAACGACGTGAAGGTGCATACCACCGAACATGTGCTCGCAGCGCTCTACGGGCTGCAGATAGACAACTGCTGCATCGAGATGAACGGCCCGGAGCCTCCGGTCATGGACGGCAGTTCGCAGCCGTTTGCCGAAGCCCTGCTCGGTGCCGGCTTCCAGGAACAGGATGAACCGAAAAACTACCTCGTCATCGACGAGACCGTTGAGTATCACGACACGGAAAACCAGGTCGATATCGTAGCCCTCCCCCTCGACAGTTTCAGGATGACGGTCATGGTCGATTATAAAAATCCCGCGCTCGGCTCACAGCATTCCGGCCTGTTCGACCTGCAGCAGGAGTTCATGAAAGATTTCGCGCCAAGCCGCACCTTCTGCTTTCTCAGCGAGGTCGAGACCCTTGCAAACCAGGGAATCATCAAGGGGGGAGATATCGACAATGCCGTGGTGATCGTCGACAAAACCATGCAGCCCGGCGAACTCGACGCACTTGCCGCAAAGCTCGACATCGAAGCCGATGCACTCAGCATCGGTGACAACGGCATCCTCAACAACCGGGAACTGCGCTACCGCAATGAACCGGCACGCCACAAACTGCTCGATCTGCTCGGAGACATGGCGCTGCTCGGCATGCCTGTCAAGGCACAGGTGCTTGCCGCTCGCCCCGGCCATGCATCGAACGTGGAGTTTGTCAAGCAACTGAAAAAATATGCCGACAAAAACAAGCTCGCGCGCCAGTACCAGCACGAGAAAAAAGCCGGGGTGATATTCGACATCAACGCCATCCAGAACATCCTGCCTCACCGCTACCCGTTCCTGCTGATCGACAAGATCGTGGAGTTCAGGCTCGACGAAAAGATCGTGTCCATCAAGAACGTCACCATGAACGAACCCTTTTTCCAGGGTCACTTTCCCGGGAATCCCATCATGCCCGGCGTGCTGATTCTTGAAGCGATGGCCCAGACCGGCGGCATCATGATGCTCAACGGCAACGACAACATCAAGGAGAGCGTGGTGTACTTCATGGGCATCGACAAGGCCCGCTTCCGCAAACCCGTCCTGCCGGGCGACACGCTCGTCATCGAGGCGATCATGACCAACAAGCGACGGACTGTCTGTCAGTTCGACGGCAAGGCATTCGTCAGGGGAGAGCTGGTCTGCGAAGCATCGCTGATGGCAACCGTCGTGCCGAAGGGAAAGTAACGGTTCCCGGACGCAAAGCGGGAACCCCCCTGAAAAAAAAGAGAGGGTTCCCGCGCATGAGGCAACTCCGGAATGACATGCGGAGAGCGCGCCGGAACAGGTCTTCCCACGCATTTTCAACAGACCCGTCAACAGGTTATCAACATTCCGCCAACAGGCCGAGAAACAGCACGATAACAGCTAAAGCCTTATAAGACATAAGGTTAACAATGTACTGAAAATGTATCATGTTGTTTTGCAAACAGTTATCAACCCAAAGGCCTCTTTGTTGACCAAACCGGCCACATTGCCGGGTGCCCGACAACCAAACCCGCTGAAGAAAAACACCATCAGGAGAAAACAGGGAGTGTTCCTGCTCGCGCTCTATGTGCTCTATCTGGTAACCATGCTGCTTTGAAGGTGCGGGCTCAGCGGGAAACTCATGCGGGAGTGTCCACGGCAAAGTCCCTGAGCCGTATCTGCCACTGTTCCCGGCTGTTCCAGACTCTTTTCTCAAGCGAATACACAAGGGAAAACGGCTTCCCCGGCGAGGCGCTGAGCACCTGGTAGATATCCGGCCTGTCGAACCCGATCACGTCGAACAGCCGGCCGGCAAGGTCTTTGACCGAGAACTTCACATGCTTCTCCTTGAGGAGCCTCGGTCTGCCGGCAAGGACCAGTCCCGAAGAGATGAAGAGCGGTTCACGGTTGCCGTACCCGTAAGGAGTGAACTGCTCCAGCACATTCATGAACTTCGGGGTAATCTCCTCGAGCTTGAGCGGTGAATCGACGAGCAGCTCTTTCTGCCGCTCTTCGGCAGGCAGCATTTCTGAACAGATGCCGTCGAATTTCTTTCTGAATGCGGAAAGCTGTTCCGGGCGGAGGGTTATGCCCGCCGCCTGGTTGTGTCCGCCGAACTGGACGAGCAGATCGCTGCACTCCTGAAGCACCTCGTAGATGTTCAGCCCCTCCACACTCCGTACCGAGCCCTTGATCATGCCGTTCATGCTGCCCATGATCACCGTCGGCAGAGAGTACTTTTCAAGCATCCTCGAAGCCACGATGCCGAGCACGCCGAGATGCCACGATTCGTCGTACAGCACGATCGAGGAACAGTAGGAGGCAAAATGTCCCTCGACCATCCGGTCGGCCTTCTGGAACATGGCGGCATCGACCTCACGGCGAAGCTGGTTGATCCGCTCGAGCTCCTCCGCAGCCTGCCTGGCTTCGGTTTCCGATGAAGCAAGCAGCCACTTTACGGCGATCTGCGCTGAATGCATCCTTCCTGCCGCATTGATACGCGGCGCAAGGCCGAACGCGATATGGTACATGCCGAGCGCCCCGGCTTCGACACCCATGACGGAAAACATGGTGCTGAGACTCTCGCGCCGTGCGCTCCGGAGCCTCTGCAGCCCTTCGCGGACAAGTACCCTGTTTTCCCCTTCAAGCGTCACCATGTCCGCAGCCGTGGCAACGGCAACTAAATCGAGATACTTACGCCAGCTCTCCTCAGGCGAGCCAAGATGTTCGGCAACCGCCTGCACCAGCCTGAAAGCCACCGCACAGCCGCAGAGATCACGGAACGGATAGCTGCAGCCGGATACTTTCGGGTTGAGAATGGCAAACGCCGGAGGAAGCTCGTGCGGTTCATGATGGTCACAGACAATGACATCGATCCCCGATTTTCCGCATCGCGCTATCGCTTCTTCAGCCCGGATGCCGCAATCGACAGTGATAACGAGCGAAACACCCGAGCGTTCGGCAAAAGAGATTCCTTCGGAAGAAAGACCGTACCCTTCGGTGAAGCGGTCATTGATATAGTAGGTAACATCTCCGCCCTGTTCGCGTAAAAAAAGACAGAGCAGGGCGGTTCCCGTAGTACCGTCAACATCGTAATCGCCATACAGCATGATTTTCTCCCGTTTGTCAAGGGCGAGCATCACGCGGTTCACCGCACGCTCCATATCCTGAAGCAGAAACGGCGAGGCCAGCTGGCTGAGTGACGGGCGGAAAAACGACCGGGCCTGTTCAAATGTGGTAATCCCGCGGTTGCATAACGCCCTCGCCACCGGAAAACTGACATTGATCGCTTCGGAAAGCCTGACCACGTGCTGTTCATCAGGTTCGAGCAGTTTCCAGCGATAGCGTTTCATAGGGCGATGTTAAGTCTTGCGGATCGGGAAGATTTTCTATATAACATTTCGGCACCTCTTCACAAAAAAACCGCTGAAACCACCCCACCCCGGAGCATTTGAAAAATAGGTCGAATTACTCTACATTGAACCCTACCGTTTTTTCCCGGATTACCGCGCAATTACCGATCCATCAACCAGACCAACATCCCGAACCATGAATCTCGTCACCATCGAACGGCATATCCTTGAACAGCAGAAACTATTCCCCGAAGCAACCGGAGAACTGACCGATCTTCTCAACGATGTCGCTTTCGCAGCCAAACTGGTTCGTCGGGAAGTGGTACGGGCAGGCCTTGTCGATATTCTCGGCTTTGCAGGCAGCACGAACGTTCAGGGAGAAGAGGTAAAAAAACTCGACCTCTTCGCCAACGACAAGATCATCAACGCCATCGGCCAGCATGGACGATTTGCGGTAATGGGTTCGGAAGAGAACGACGGCATCATCATTCCTCCGAAAAACGAAACCGGCAGCTATGCCCTGCTCTTCGATCCTCTCGACGGTTCATCGAACATCGACGTGAACGTCAGTGTGGGAACCATATTTTCCATCTACAAACTGAAAGGCGACGACCCCGGTCAGGCAAGCCTCAATGACTGCCTGCAGCACGGTTACGAACAGGTTGCCGCCGGATACGTCATCTACGGCTCTTCTGTTGTGATGGTCTACACCACCGGCCACGGCGTCCACGGATTCACCTACGACCCCACCATTGGCGAGTTTCTGCTTTCGCACGAAAATATCGTGACCCCGAAACGGGGCAAATACTATTCGATCAACGAGGGTTCGTTCGAACAGTTCAACGAGAGTACGAATAATTACCTCAGCTACATCAAAGCCGAGGACAGTTCGACGGGCAGACCCTACAGTACCCGTTATATCGGATCGCTTGTCGCGGACTTCCACCGGAATCTCCTCACCGGCGGTATCTTCATCTACCCGCCAACCCTGAAACACCCGAACGGGAAACTCAGGCTCATGTACGAAGCCAATCCGCTCGCCTTCATCTGCGAACAGGCCGGCGGTCGTGCCACTGACGGGCGCCAGCGAATCCTCGACATCCAGCCGACGGAACTGCACCAGCGCACGCCGCTCTTTATCGGCAGCGAAGAGGATGTCATGATTGCCGAAGAGTTCGAGCAGGGATTGCGGTAAGATACCGGTATTCAGTATTCAGTACAGTAATCGGGAGTCGGAAAAATTGCTGGCAGTGGGCCGGCTGGAAGAGCGGAAGCGGACTCTGGCCCACTTCCGCTCTTTCGTTATCCTTTCCGTAAGCTGTCAGTCCATCTCTCCCCTCTCGAATTCCGGATAAAAGATGCGCCTGATCGCGACGGCCTTGCCCGTAGCGGTATCGAGCGAGATCACCACTCCCGAAAAGTGCACATCATCGGCCGCACATTCATATTTGTGCGGTGTCTGGAAAAGCATCCGGTCAATGGCGGTTTTTGTCTGCATGCCGATCACCGAGGCATGCGGGCCGGTCATGCCGGCATCGGTGCAGTACGCAGTACCTTTCGGCAGAATACGTTCGTCCGCCGTCTGCGCATGGGTATGGGTGCCGATCACCGCCGATACCCGGCCGTCGAGATACCATCCGAGCGCTATTTTTTCGGCGGTTGCTTCGGCGTGCATATCGACGAAGATATATTTCACCTGATCCTTTACCTGCTTCAGTACCCAGTCGGCCGTACGGAACGGACATTCTATGGGGTACATGAAGGTTCTTCCCTGCAGGTTCAGTACCGCTATGTCGCCAAGGCTCCCCGGCAGCCTGTAGATGCCGTATCCGCGTCCATACGTGCCTTTCGGATAGTTCTGGGGCCTGAGCACCTGGGGATGGCTTTTCAGCGTCTCGAAAAAATTGAAGTTGCTCCAGGTGTGGTTTCCGCCGGTGATGACGTTCACGCCTGAGGAAAGCAACTGGTTCAACGCCTCGAGGCTCATGCCCTTCCCGTGATGGGCGTTTTCGCCATTACAGATCACAAAATCGACGTTGTACTGCCTGACAAAGTTTTTCAGCCACAGTTCAATCATATTGAGCCCCGGCGTGCCGATCACATCGCCGATGAACATGACCTTGAGGGTTTTGCCTGCCATACAGCCTTCCTCTTTTTCCGGTTGTCTAAAGAAATGAAATTGCTCAAGTTACATATTTTCCGTCAGCTCACCGAAACGGATATGAACTTGTTGGGCATCTCTGCGGGTTACAGGTAATACAAGCACGGTTCAGAGATCATTTTCAATCTGCACGCATGTCTGAAGCTCGCAACATCCGGATGGTTTTCAACAGCAAACCGGTGCTTGAAGGAGCCGGCGTACGGCTGAAGCGGGCATTCGGGTTCAGCCAGCTTCCCATGTTCGATCCTTTCCTGCTGCTTGACGATTTCCGGTCAGGAAACCCCGACGACTATCTCAGGGGATTCCCGTGGCATCCGCACCGGGGCATTGAAACCATCACCTATGTTCTTGACGGATATGTCGAGCATGCCGACAGCATGGGAAACCGGGATGTCATTGCGGCGGGCGGCGTTCAATGGATGACCGCCGGGAGCGGCGTTATCCATGAAGAGATGCCGTTCGGCAGCGAAAGGGGCGACATCGCCGGGTTTCAGCTCTGGGCGAACCTGCCTGCTTCGCAGAAAATGACTCCCCCGCAATACAGGAAAATTCCGGTCGGAGAGATTCCCGTCGTGCAGTTGCCGAACAAGGCGCTCGTTCGCATTATCGCCGGATGTATCGGAAAAACGACCGGTCCCGTCAGCGGTATCAGCATCGATCCGGAATATCTTGACGTCACCCTGCCATCCGGTACGGTATGGGTACATCAGGTAACGCCCGGCAGGAATGCGTTCGCATACGTCATCGCCGGAAAAGCGCTCTTCTGCAATGATGATGAGCCATTCAGCCATGTTACGGCAGGGGTCAGCTATTTCGACATGGAACCCTCCCCGTTCATCGAGAACGAAACCCTTGTTCTCTTCACTGACGGAGAGAGCATCACTGTTTCCACAGAAGATGAACCGGTACGGTTCCTCCTCGTATCCGGAAATCCGCTTCATGAACCGATCGCATGGCATGGCCCGATCGTCATGAACACCCGTGAAGAACTTCGCAGGGCATTCGAGGAGTTCCAGAACGGCACGTTCGTCCAGCAAACAGGATACCCTCTCCCCGGCAATGAATAAGGTCGTGCTTCTCCGCTCTGGTGCCGTCGCAATCGCTGCGATGGTGCTGTGGAGCATCGGAGTGATGAGCCTCGGCGAAAAGGTCTCGCCGGAGGCGTACCAGGCTGCATATGCAGCGCTCGAAACCTATCGGATCGCACATCCGGATGAACAGCCTCGCTCGCTTGCCGTTGTGGATTACTCGAAACCGTCTTTTTTCAGGCGCATGGCGCTCATCGACCTCACCACCCGCAAGCAGACCTTTCATCTGGTCGCTCATGGCAAGCGCTCCGGCGAACTGCTTGCACGTCGCTTCTCTGACATCCCGGAATCGAACATGAGCAGCCTCGGACTGTACAGGATCACGGGCAATATCTACAGCGGAGACCATGGAACGGCCCTGCGTCTCGAAGGGCTGGAACCCGGACGCAACGGCAATGCCTTTCGCCGCGATATCGTGCTGCATGCCGGCGACTATGTTTCGTTCCACTCCATTCTGCTGAACCTCGTCACCTTCGAAGGCCCGAGAATAGGCAGAAGCAACGGCTGCTTCGTGGTTTCACCTGGAGAGATCGCCGAGGTGACGCGACAACTCGCTTCGGGAGGGTTCATGTATGCCTGGGCCGAAGAGGAAAAAGAAAGGGACTGATCCGACCGATCGGACGGATCAGTCGAATTCAAAAAAACAGCGAAGAGGCTGTCTCAGAAGCAACACTGAGACAGCCTTTTTATTGCTCCCCACCGAACAGGATGATCAACGGCACAAGAAAAAAGCGGGATATCATCCCGCCATCCTGGCAATGTTGTGTGCCATTGCCGC
>VGMX01000041.1 GCA_016866305.1 Chlorobiota bacterium
GGTCGATACCATCATTGACGCGGCAAAACACGGTTCAGGTGAAGTCGGCGACGGCAAGATCTTCATCACGACGCTCGAGGAGTGCATCAGGATCAGGACACGCGAGAATGGCGGTACGGCGATCTGAGCCTTGTGGCGAGCAGTACAAACAAAAAGGCAGCCTCACAAGCCTCTGTGAAGCTGCCTTTTTCACTTTCTGACCGGATCGGATGCAGGATGGAGGTTGTGACAACGGCGGCACCTGCGCTTCAACGCACTCTTCAGTTTGCAGGGGCAGGCAGGGGGAGAACCGCAACGGGCTCTCTCCAGGAAGGATAGTAGGTGTTCAGCCACCGCTCGGCATTCACCTCGCCCAGCCTTGCCGCTTCCCTGAAATCCTGGATACGGCCGAAATCGTCACCGGTTCTGCTTTTGGCAATGCCGCGGTGAAAGTATGCTGCGGCCATCTTGCTGTCGAGATTCAGTGCGGCGCTGAAATCGGGAATGGCGCCGGAAAAATCGCCGGACATGTTTTTCGCAATTCCCCTGTTGTAGTAGCCAACAGCCAGAAAATGCGGCTCTCCGACCGCAATCACCATGGTGTAGTCGTTGATGGCCTTTTCGAACGCTTTCATCCGTTGCCATGCAGCTCCCCTCATCTGGTAGGCCATGGCAAACCGCGGATTTTTCTCGATGGCTTTTGAATAGTCCTTGATGGCGTTTTTCAGGTCTCCCTGCAGGTGTTTCTCGTACCCTTTGTTGAAATAATCGTTATCCTCCGCGCCGTAAACCGTACCCATGAAAATCAGCAGGAGCAAAACGGCAATGGGGAACACCGGGGCACTTTTTCTCATGGTCATCTCCGTAAATTGCAAAAGAGTGCTGCATCCCGGCAGCGGGATTGATCGGAATACAGGATAATGCTGATTGGTTGTCTTAAAGTTTCCGGTGCCGGTTTCTCTTCCAATAGTAAGATTTCATCGGGTTATTTTTACGTAATCGGGATGTTTTTTTTCTATCTTGTTTCATTTGGCGCCGCTTCCGGCCATGGTGCTAAGGAGCCCGGCAAACCGCAACCCTGTTCTCCCTGCGTCGATGTTCAGGATCACTCTTGAAGAATTCGAAGGTCCGCTCGATCTCCTGCTGTTTTTTATCAGGCGGGATGAACTTGACATCTACAACATCCCCATTTCAAGGATTACCTCCGATTTCATTTCCTACATCGGAAGCCTGCGCGCCCTGAATCTCGAGGTCGCTGCCGAGTTCATGTATATGGCCTCGATGCTGATGAGCATCAAGGCGAAAATGCTGCTTCCCCGTCCCGATCCGGAAGGCGGCGAGACCGACGAATTCGATCCCCGCACCGAACTGGTGCAGAAGCTGCTGGAATACCGCCAGATGAAGGAAGCCGCCGAAAAACTCTCCGGGCTGGCCGATGACCGATCAAGGCTTTTTCCGAAAGGGATTCCCGAGTTGTTCGAAGCGCATGTCATCGACGAACTCGACCTTGAGATGCACCGTCCTACGCTCTACCATCTCATGACGGCATACCGTTCGGTGCTCGAGAATATCCCGAAACCCATGACGCGCAACGTCACGGAGGCGCCGGTGACGGTCGAGGAGCAGAGCGCCCTTATTCTTGCCCTGCTCAGGAAGCGCGTGCAGGTTTCGTTCCGTTCAGTACTTGAGGGAGTCCAGGAAAGCATCATCTTTGTCGTGACCTTTCTTGCCGTGCTCGAACTGTGCCGCAACCGCAAGATCATGGTGCTCGTCAAGGAGGGGTACGATGATTTCTGGATATCGGCGCGCGACGCCGCGTAAGGGATGCCCGTCGTCGCTGGAAAATAAAAGATTATCAGGTATATGTTTTCGGTAAAGATCGTGAAGGCTGTATGGCAGCCTTTTCAGTTTCATCGAAAACGCAACGCATGGGAAACAGCAAACATGTTGATGACAGCGATAGATAATCACGAAAGATACCTGCCCGTGTGCTCTCCGTGATTTCCGACGAAAACCACAGGCAACAATGGTTCCAGTCGATCTGGAGCGGAGTGACCGGCGCCTCGACCAAAAATCATCCGGCACCTTATCCGGAGGAACTGGCAACCCGGCTGGTTCGCATGTTCTCCTTTGTCGGCGATACGGTTCTCGATCCGTTCATGGGCACCGGAACCACAACCGTTGCGGCGGCAAAGTGGGGACGGAACTCGATCGGCGTGGAGATCGGTCCGCACTACTTCGAAATGTCCGAAAAACGCATCCGACAGGCAACAGCCTCCCTTTTTTCCCCGACAGAGGTGATAACGGTCGCAAAGAGCGCATAAACAATGGATTTCAAGCCAAGGGTTTCCAATGCTGTCCGCCACTTCTGGAAAGTGAGGACGCAACAGCATACAAAGCAGGGTTCAGCGACGGGTAAGAAGGATGCGGGCAATCGGAGTGCAGTTACCGGAGGCAAGCATCTTGACGGCTTCATCAGGCTGCTTACCGAATTGCTTTCCGAGGCGGGACTTCCTGATTCCTCGATCCATATCGGGGCAACAACCCTTCCGGGATATTTCAGGTCGACAAAGAACCGGGATCTGCTGGTGGTTGTTGACGGCATGCTTCTGGCGACCATCGAACTGAAGGTCCATGTAGGCCCGTCATTCGGCAACAACTTCAACAACCGTGTCGAGGAGGCGCTTGGCAATTCCGCCGATCTGCTTACCGCCTACCGCGAGGGAAAGTTCAAACCGTCGCAAAGGCCCTGGCTCGGCTGGATGATGCTGCTTGAGGATACTCCGAAATCAACGACCCCGGTTCGGGTGGACGAACCGCATTTCGAGGTTTTTCCGGAGTTTCAAGGAGGCTTCCTACGCAAAACGGTACGAGCTGTTCTGCGAGCGGCTTATGCGGGAGCGCCTGTATGATGGGGTTTGCCTGCTCTTATCGGATAAAACCGGAGGGCTGAAAGGTGCCTACACCGAACCGAATCCGGAGTTCGGTTTCGCAGCTTTTGCAACATCGCTGACTGCGCAGATATATATCATAATTATGCCAAAAGAGTCGGCCTCGATCCTGAGGCGGTTTATCTGCATGGAACTATACTGAGACCTGTTGTTCCTCTCGATACCGGGAAAAAAGGGCTTTTTATTCTGGGGGCATATCCTTCTGCAAGGTTTGCTCTGATAGATGGAATTTCCGACGTGCCAACAGCTGATAACCTTGGGCCATTTGAGAGTGAACGATGGTTTGATGGTTGCAGGGTTCGGCAGCAACCTTCGGCACGAGAACTTGAAGAACTTTTTCTGGAGCCTTTGTCATTACAAAGATCAACCTGCTGGATAACTGATCTTGTAAAAATATTCCTTTTCAAACAAGGACACATTGAGCGATATAAAAAATTGAATGCGGTAGTGCCGTCAGGTTATCTTCGTGAAGACTTCTTTGAATTGGCTAAAAAATCTTTGCTCTGGCTCGAGAAAAAACTTGAAGCGGCACAACCTGTTTTCATGATAACTCTTGGTGCAGAGGTTGCCGGTGTGTTGCGCGGGATTCGTTCAAAAACAGCGCAGATAAAGTTACTTAAGCCTGAATACTATACATTGACTGTTGGTTCAATATCTGTACCGGTAATGCATTGTGCTCATCCCGGTATTCTGATGCGACGAAATGATTCGAAAAATCCTTGGCCCTCAAAACATTGTCATGAGTTTATTCCGGCTCTTGAAAAAGCCAGAAAGGACTTTGGTTTTTAGGCTTATCTTGAGGCTGCGAACAGGTAAGGCATTACGAAAATTATAAATATCATCACCATGCCGGAAATCCGGCCCTTCAGGGCCTTGCGCTACAATCCCGAAACTGCGGGAGACGCAGCAGAACTGATCTGCCCTCCCTACGACGTCATTGCGCCTTCGATGCAGGAAGAGTTGTACGGCAGCTCTCCTTTCAATGCCATCCGTCTGGAGTTGCCGATGGAGGCCGATCCCTACGCTGCCTCGGCACAGCGGCTCGAAGAGTGGTTGCGAGCTGACGTGCTCATACGGGAGGAGGAGCCGGCCTTCTACCCCTACAGCCAGACCTTTACCGATCACGATGGCAATACCCATACCCGGTGCGGCTTTTTTGCCGCCATGCGGCTGCACGATTTTGCCGAAAAGAAGGTGCTGCCGCATGAAAGAACCCTTTCCGGCCCCAAGGCCGACCGCCTGAACCTGTTCAGGAAAACCCGTACCAACATCAGCTCGATTTTCGGACTCTATGCCGATGAGGAGGGTGTGGCCGACCGCCTTGTTGCCGGCTATGCCGAAACCCGTGAGCCGCTGGTCGATGCCGTGTTCCAGGGGGTGCGCAACCGGTTGTGGCGTATCAGCGATTCCGGGCTCGTGGCCGGAATCCGCGAAGCGCTGGCCAGCAGGACGGTCTATATCGCGGACGGACATCACCGGTACGAGACCGGCCTGAACTACCGCAGGGAGCGTGCGGAAGCCAATCCCGGGCATACCGGAAACGAACCGTACAATTTTATCCTTGTATATCTGAACAATATTTATGATAAAGGACTGGTTGTTTTTCCGATTCACCGCCTGGTGCACGGTATCGAAGGGTTCGATTCTCCGCGCTTCAGAGAGAAGCTCGAAGAGCACTTTGCCGTTACGGTGCTTGACGGACGTACCGGACTGAAAGCCTACCTCGAAGGCGCGACATCGAGTTACGCCTATGGTGTGATTACCTCCGGTTCCGTTCTGGGGATCACGCTGAAGGGTGATCCGGCAGGAATGATCGGCGAAGGTTTCACCCCCGCCCTGCAGCAGCTCGGGCTTGTGGTGCTGCACGAGGTGGTGCTCGCCAGGATGCTCGGCATCGGGCAGGAGGCCATGGCACAGCAGACCAACCTCGTTTATGTCAAGGAGGAGTCGGCGGTGTTCGATGCGGTGGAAACCGGCAAGGCACAGGTCGGTTTCGTGGTGAAGCCCGCGACGGTCGGACAGGTGCTTGCGGTTTCGGAGTCCGGAGGGGTGATGCCGCAGAAATCAACATTTTTTTATCCGAAAATCATGACCGGGCTGGTGTTCAGTCCGCTCGACTGAGAGGTGATGACCGAAGAGTTTTTTTCCCGCTCCCCCGAAGAGACCCGTGAATATGCCCGGCGGTTCGCAGCGACGCTTCGGCCAGGAGACCGGATATGCCTGAAAGGGGAGCTCGGGGCGGGCAAAACCGAGTTCATGAAGGGCATCGCCGAATGTTTCGGCTGCCAGGAGGAGCTTTCCAGTCCTACCTTTTCGCTGTTCAACATCTATCACGGTTCGTTCCGGGGAACACCGGTCAATCTGCACCATTTCGATCTCTACCGGATCGAGCGGCCTGAGGAACTCGAGGCTATCGGGTTCGAGGAGTACCTGTTCGGACCGCATATCTCCGTTGTGGAGTGGGGTGACCGGTTTGCGGAGTACCGTTCCGGCTATACGGCAACGGTGTTTCTTGAACACACCGGCGGGGAGTCTCGAAGAATCGTCATAACCCGATAGCCATACGATGCATCTGCTTGCCATTGAATGTACCCATGTCTCCTTGAGCGTTGCCGTCATGAACGGCGACCAGGTGACGCTTGTTGCAGGCTCCGAGTGGAGCCGGGCAGCCGAAACCGTTCTGCCGCTTGTGCAGCAGGCGCTTGATTGCAGCGGCACCTCCAAAGAGCAGCTCGATGCTGTGGCGGTCTCCTCCGGTCCAGGGTCGTTTACCGCCCTGCGGATCGGCATGTCCGCGGCCAAGGGGCTGGCATACGGTCTCGGCGTGCCTCTCATCCCCGTTCCGACCCTGCACGCCCTGGCTCTTGCCGCGCTCCCCTTCACTGTCGCTCCGGCGCTCGTTTCGGTCATTCCCTCCCGAAGGGGGGAATATTACTATGCCCGTTATCCCCGCACGGCGCTTGAAGAGGGTGCGGCAATCGATGAATGCGCAAGAGGCTCGTTTGGAGAAGTGCTGCATGCCGCAGGCAAAGCGGCAAGAGAGAGCGTGCTTGTCGCGCGCCGGACAGCGGACTTCCCTTCCGGTATCGAAGACAGCGCCATCGGTTTTCTCGATGCGGATTTCTTTTCCGCGGCATCGCTGCTGCCTGAAGCCGCAAGGCTTTTTGGATCCGGCATGTCGCTTTTCCCTGCGGAGGTTACACCGGCTTACCGGCAAATGTTTGTTCCGGGAAGCAGAAAAGAGTGAATCATTACTATTTTATGAGGACTGTGAGCTGAAACGGCAGAACGGTATTTTTTTAATTTATGACGAACGATACAACGGAGGTTTATGAGCATTTCCGGTCATGATGAACAACAGCGCGGCCTGCAGCCTGAAGAGGTGTCATACAGCGAGCTGCTGGCAAGGCGGGCGGGAGCCCTTGCACTTGAGAAAAAATGTGAACAGGTTAAGATACTCGATCTGAAGGGCCTGACATCGGTTACGGATTATTTTGTTATCGCTACGGCGGATTCCGAAAGGAAAGCCAAGGCTGCCGCCGAACATATCATCGACGAGCTGAAGGAGGACGACGAACGTCCCCTGCATGTCGAGGGCATGGACAGCATGCACTGGATACTGCTCGACTATGTCAATGTTGTGGTGCATATTTTCATGCCTGACGAGCGGCGTTTCTACGACCTTGAATCACTCTGGTCCGATGCCCCCGTTACCCTGGTGACCTGATATTCCCCGAACCCCGATTTCCCTCCCATGTATGTCGGTTTTAAGAAGTTGGAGGGATTTTATACATTACGCCCTTAAGCGGTATACCATTAATTATTACACGGAAAAAACCTATGCAGCGAGAACGGATATTGCCGATCAGTATTGAAGAGGAGATGCGGGATTCCTATCTCGATTATTCCATGTCGGTTATTGTCAGCCGAGCGCTTCCGGATGTTCGTGACGGCCTGAAGCCGGTACATCGGCGGGTGCTGTACGGTATGCACGAACTGGGACTCCAGTCGGGAAAGCCGCACAAGAAATCGGCTCGTATCGTCGGTGAAGTGCTCGGCAAGTTCCACCCCCATGGTGACAGTGCCGTATATGACAGTCTTGTGCGTCTCGTGCAGGATTTTTCCCTGCGTTACCCCCTGATCGACGGGCAGGGTAACTTCGGTTCCATTGATGGCGACTCCCCTGCAGCCATGAGGTATACCGAGGTGCGCATGAAACCTATCGCTGGAGAGATGCTCAAGGATCTCGACAAGGAGACCGTCGATTTCTCTCTGAACTTCGACGATTCGCTCGAGGAGCCTACCGTGCTCCCTTCGGCGATTCCCAACCTGCTGGTGAACGGCGCTTCGGGTATTGCGGTCGGCATGGCCACCAATATTCCGCCTCAGAACCTTCGGGAAGTCGTTGACGGCATCATCGCCGTGATCGAGAACCCGGAGATCGAGATCCGGGATATCATGAAGCATGTGATTGCTCCTGATTTTCCCACCGGCGGCATCATCTACGGCTACGAAGGAGTCCGCCAGGCATACCTGACCGGACGCGGCAAGGTGGTCATCCGGGCCAGGGCGCTGGTGGAGGTGACCCAGAAGAACGGCCGTGAATCCATCATCGTCACCGAACTGCCCTACCAGGTCAACAAGGTCAGGCTGATTGAAAAGATTGTCGAGCTGGTTCACGACAAGAAACTTGAAGGCATCGCCGACATCCGCGACGAGTCAGACCGCGACGGCATGCGGCTCGTCATCGAGCTGAAGCGCGACGCCGTGGCAAAAGTGGTGTTGAACAACCTCTACAAGCACACGCCCATGCAGGAGACTTTCGGCGTGATCATGCTTGCCCTGGTTGACGGTGTGCCGAGAGTGCTCAATCTCAAGGAGATGATGCACTTCTACATCCGCCATCGCAACGAAATCGTGCTTCGCCGCACGCAGTATGATCTAACTGCGGCCGAAAAGCGGGCACACATTCTCGAAGGCCTGAAAATCTGTCTCGACAACCTCGACGAGGTGATTACCACCATCCGCGAGTCCCCCGATACCTCAACGGCGCAGGAGCGCCTCATGGAGCGGTTCGGACTGTCGGAAATTCAGTCCAGGGCCATCCTCGAGATGCGCCTGCAGCGCCTGACCGGCATGGAGCGCAAGAAAATCGATACCGAGTACAAGGAGACGCTTGCTCTCATCGAGGAGCTTCGTTTCATTCTCGGCAGCCCGGAGAAGCAGATGCAGATCATCCGAGAGGAACTGCTGAAAGTGG
>VGMX01000042.1 GCA_016866305.1 Chlorobiota bacterium
CGGCATCGGGGGCTATACGCTTCAGCAGACGATCTATGCCTGTCAGTACCGGGCGGACAAGGCTGTCGGGAAGGTTTGCTGGGTTCCGGTAGAAGGCGTCGGCAACGCTTCGGTCGAGGGTGAGTGGCTTGTGAAAACGGATGGTGCAGGCACTTCGGTCGTCCTGAAAACCAGGGGGGTTCTGTCGGTCGATTTCCCCGCTTTTCTGCAGATTGTGCTTTCCCCGCTTATCGTCATGGAGTTTACCGGAATGGTTGATCGCTATATCGCGAATCTTCAGATCGCATTCGGAACCCTTTAGCAACAAAACTCCATAAGGGTTCCTTGTACACGTTGTTCATGAACACGGGAGGATGAAATGAGTGTCAGAAAACTTGACCGCAACATTTTTCAGCGCTTGCTTGGAATACCCGCAACAGGGAAGCCCGGAAATCCGGAAAGCTGGAACGTGGATGGCCGGAGGGTGGTAATCGATACCGCAACAATGCCGGAGCTGCAACGGAAGAACGGAGCCGTCAGACTCGAAGGAAAAGGTCTCGAGGCACCTGTGCTTGTCATCAATGGCGATGACGGCCTCTTTCACGCTTTCAGGAACCGCTGTCCCCATGGCAAGCGCTCGCTCGACCCTGTTCCCGGGACCGGTACCATCCAGTGCTGCAGTGTCGGGACTTCAACGTTCGGATATGACGGATCGCATCAACACGGTCCGGCAAAGCAGCCTGTCGTCGTGTATCCAGTAAGTTATGACGAGGGTCGGATCATCATTATGCTCTGAGCGCTTGCCGCTGACGATCGTTTCCGGAGGCCAGAGCGGTGTTGACCGTGCTGCCCTTGATGCTGCGATTGAAGCAGGATTGGCCCATGGCGGCTGGTGTCCGAAAAACCGGCGTTCCGAAGACGGCCATATCCCTTCCCGTTACCTGCTCAGGGAAACATCCGCAAAAGCATATCATGTAAGGACATCAAGAAACGTGCGTGATTCGGAGGGAACGCTTGTGCTGCTTCGCAGCCGGATGCAGGGCGGTACCCGCTATACCGTGCGTTGCGCGGAAAAATCCGGGCGTCCGTTGCTGCTGGTGCGTCTGCCGCAAGCACCTCCTGTCGAGGCTGTTCTGGCCTGGGTACGGGGGCATTCGATCACGGTTCTCAATGTTGCCGGACCCAGGGAGAGTTCGGAACCGGGCATCTACACCGAAGCCCTGCAGTGGCTGCGGATGCTGTTTGCTTCTATTTCCCGCTGATTACACTCATTCATCGACCTCCTCCCAGCCGGTTACCATTGCCTTGATGTTCGAGGTCAGCGTGTGGCCGGTCGTGGTCATATAGACATGCATGATCACGAACCCGATCAGCATGTAAGCCAGCAGGGTGTGGATCAGGGCAACAGGCTCGATCCAGCCGGGAGGCATGCCGAGAGCCACCAGTTCATTGAAGTAGTAATAGGTGAAACCGAAAATGATCTGCATGGGCAGTCCGACCAGGGTGAGCATGAGATAGGTGATCCTCTGCAGCGGGTTAAGGCGCGAGATTTCGTTTTTCTTGAATGGGTGAGGTTCGTTCCTGAAGATTCCCACCATGTAGTAACGCACCTGCATCATGATCTTTTCGAGCAGGTTTCCTTCAGTCAGGTACTGGCGGAAATCGCCTGTGGTGATGTACCAGAAGAAGGCAAGCAGGATGAAGCCCATCAGCCCCCATGCGAAGAAATTGTGGATATGGAAGGCTGTTTCGTAACCCATAAGGCTGAAAAGCCCGTGCACTTCGAGACCGGTAAAGAGCAGCGAGAAAATGATGACGGCCTGCATCCAGTGCCAGAAGCGCTGAAAACGTGCATAGAGGTATACTTTTCTCATGCTGCTCCTCCGGTGAGAGTTTTTTTGTGGGCAAGATATCTCATGACTGCATGTGCAATGACCCCGACGAGCGTGCCGATGATAACAATGAGTTCCAGTATCTCGACAAACGGGCTGGTATCGCGACCCGGCAGGTAAAATCCACCGAGATTCTTCAGCCTTCCGTCACGGGCGTGGCACTCGACGCAGCCGAGAGCATTCTCCTTGGGTGAAAGCATCCTTGCGGGTGATCTCCTTGCCCTTTTTGTCGAAGATGCCGGCTTTCGACCAGTCCCACCACATCTTTGTCGGGCGTTCTTTGGCAATGGCCAGGAATATGGCAGGTCTGGCAGGCCACCTTGTCGATATGGTCGTCGAGCTTTTTGTTCCGCTTGTGCGGCGCCAGTCCGTGACATGAACTGCATGTGGTCGGATAGTCGTCAGGCAGGGGATAGTCAAACCCGTGAACGTCACGTCACACCCATATGGACATCGAGTTTCCTGTGCGGCTTCAGCAGAGAGTTGTCAAGGTCGCCGTGCTTTACGGCATCGGCACCGCCGCCTTCGAAATGGCAGATGACGCAGTTATGCCGGTCGGGATGGCCGACATGTTGAGCAATGAAAGTGAGATCGACCTTCGGAAATGTTTTTTTCTCGAACACCGTAGTCTGATACGCGGGGTGCCCGGCTCAGGCGGGAAGCTTTTTGTAGGTTCCGGTCATGTCGTGACAGACCAGGCAGTCCACGTTCAGTTCGCTTCTGAAATCGAAGCTTTTGTCTTTCCAGTCGTAACCGATGTGGCAGGAGGTACATCTCGGCTCGTTTCCTTCGACCGAAATGCAGAAGTTGTTGACCACATGCTTTTTTCCGAGCCGCTTGCCGTCCTTCATCGGCACGTCCCAGGTCCAGTGCTTGGTGCGGTGCAGCTGTTTCGATGCCTCGGTATGACAGGTGAGGCATGCCTTTGTGACTTCTGGCCCGCTTTTGAAATCCTGCTGCAGAACCTTGAACTTCGTGTGGTCCGCGGTTGAAATCATGAGGGAATCAACCTGGGGAAGGTTTTTGCCGGAAGAGTTTGCGGGCAGGCAACTATGCCGGCAATACAGAAAGAAATCCCGGAGAGCAGCAGTTTTTTCATGGCACCAGGAGTCAGGTTACTGAGGATAATCCGGACCTGCTCCTGCAATGTACGTATAACTTTATAAAATAAAAATATTTAACGATTATTATGCTTCCGTTTCCCTGTTTTTTATTCGGGTTTCATGGCATCGATTTTAGCCAGGAGATCGCGGGTGGACTGGTAAAACAGAGGCAGAAGATCGTTGAACGAAAGCCGGACCGTGCCGTTTTCGTCGATGAGCACGTACGCCCGTTTCGACATGCCGAGGAAATCCATGGCGTCGTAGAGCCGGCTTACCTGTTTGTCGTGGTCGCTGAGCAGGGTGAAGGGCAGGTTGTTCTTTTCGCCGAACTGCCTGTGCGATTCGACGGTATCGGTGCTGACGGCAAGGATGGCAATGTCGCGTTTCGTGAACTCGGTATAGTTGTCGCGGTAGCTGCAGAGCTGCGTGGTGCAGACCGGCGTGTCGTCTCCGGGGTAGAAGACAAGCAGGACCTTCCTGCCTTTGTAGTCCGAAAGCGAGACCAGGTTGCCTTCCGAATCGGGAAGCCTGAAATCGGGAGCCTTGGTGTTTTCTGCGATCATGGGTGTTTTCTTTGGGTTGAACCGAATGTTTCAGTTGAAACAGCAGAAGTTGCTTCGGGGTTTCAGCGGCGGAGAAAAAAACGCGGAAGAAGAAGTTGTTGAAGGGGACAGGCGGCGTTGGTTTTCCGCGCCTGTCCGTTTTCTTCTTTACTCCGGGTCGTAGTTGAGCGCAGGGGCGAGCCATTTTTCGGCTTCCGTGACGCTCATTCCCTTGCGTGCGGCGTAATCCTCGACCTGATCTTTGCCGATCTTGCCGAGTATGAAATACTTTGCCTGCGGATGGGCGAAATAGAAGCCGCTTACCGAAGCGGCCGGATTCATGGCATAGGTTTCGGTAAGGGTGATGCCGGTGTTTGTTTCGGCATTGAGCAGCGTGAAGAGTCCGGCTTTTTCCGTATGGTCCGGACATGCCGGATAACCCGGAGCCGGACGGATGCCGCGATATTTCTCGGCAACAAGTTCCTCAGAGCCGAGGATTTCGCCGGGAGCGTAGCCCCAGAGTTCGCGGCGCACCTTTTCGTGCAGCATCTCGGCAAACGCTTCGGCAAGGCGGTCGGCAAGCGCCTGGGCCATGATGCGGTGGTAGTCGTCGTGTTCTTCCGAAAACTGCCGGAGCAACCGCTCGATGCCGAGCCCGGAGGTGACGGCGAAACCTCCGATATAGTCCTTCTTGCCGCTCTCTTTCGGGGCGATGAAGTCGGCAAGGGCCAGATTGGGTTCCCCGGCGGGTTTTTCCTGCTGCTGGCGCAGGGTGTGGATGGTCATGAGCACCGACGAGCGGCTTTCATCGGCGTACACTTCGATATCGTCTCCCGTGCTGTTGGCCGGGAAGATGCCGGCAACACCCCTCAGGGCAAGCAGCTTTTCGCTGCCGATGCGCCGGAGCAACGCCGAGGCGTCGTCGAAGAGTCTTCTTGCTTCGTCTCCGAATTTCCCGTTCCGGAAAATCTCGGGGTAACGTCCGTGCAGTTCCCAGGTCAGGAAGAACGGTGTCCAGTCGATGTAAGGCAGCAGAGCTTCTGCCGTTACCTCTTCCAGCAGGGTGATGCCTGGTTTCAATGGTGCCTGCAGGGTCTGGTCGGTCCATTCGGGCGAGCAGCGGTTGGCGCGTGCAGCTTCGATGGATAGGTACTTTTTTTCCGCTGAACGTGACGCGTGGCTCTCACGCAGGGCAGCCTGATCGGCTGTCAGTTTTTCGATGTAGTCGTTGCTGAGCAGGGGATTGAGCAGGCTGTTCACGACGGGAACGCTGCGCGAAGCGTCGAGCACCTGTACAACCGCGCCGGAATAGACCGGAGCAATCTTTACCGCAGTGTGCATGCACGAGGTGGTTGCGCCGCCGATCAGCAACGGGATCTTCATCCCGAGCCGCTCCATTTCACGGGCGACGTGCACCATCTCGTCGAGCGAGGGGGTGATGAGACCGGAGAGACCGAGCAGGTCGGCTTTTTCTCGCTCGACGGCTTCGAGGATCTTTTCGCACGGCATCATGACACCGATGTCGATCACTTCGTAGTTGTTGCAGGAGAGCACGACCGAGACGATGTTCTTGCCGATATCGTGCACGTCGCCCTTGACGGTTGCAAGCAGCACTCTGGCGGCAGGTTTGCTGTTTTTCTGCCGGGTTTTCTCCTCTTCAATATAGGGGATCAGCCAGGCGACCGAGCGTTTCATGACGCGAGCGCTCTTGACCACCTGCGGCAGGAACATCTTGCCTTCGGCGAAGAGGTCGCCGATGGTGTTCATGCCGTCCATGAGCGGCCCTTCGATCACCTGCAGCGGACTCGGGTAAAGCTGACGGGCCTCTTCGGTATCCTCGTCGATATATTCGACGATACCTTTGATAAGCGCATGGCGCAGCCGTTCTTCGACCGGCAGGCTTCTCCATTCCGCGGTTTTCGCTTCGGTTTTCTCACCGCCTTCCCGAAAGGTTTCGGCAAAGCTTACCAGCCGTTCGGTGGCGTCTTCACGCCGGTTCAGCAGTACGTCTTCGACGCGCAGCAGCAGTTCCGGTTCGATCTCCTCGTAGATGGCAAGCTGACCGGCATTGACGATGCCCATATCGAGTCCGGCTTTTATGGCGTGGTAGAGGAATGCCGCGTGCATGGCTTCCCGAACAGGCTCGTTGCCGCGGAAGGAGAAGGAGACGTTACTGATGCCGCCGGAAACTTTCGCATACGGCAGATTCTGCTTTATCCATCGCACCGATTCGATGAAGTCCACCGCGTAGTTGTTGTGCTCTTCGATCCCTGTTGCCACGGTCAGCACGTTCGGATCGAAAATGATGTCTTCCGGAGGAAAACCGACTTCGCGGGTCAGGATGTCGTATGCTCGTTTGCATATCTCCTTTCTCCGTTCAAGACTGTCGGCCTGGCCCTGTTCATCGAAGGCCATGACAACCGTTGCCGCTCCGTACTGCCGGATTTTGAGTGCCCGTTCCCTGAAAGGCTCTTCGCCTTCCTTGAGGCTGATGGAGTTCACGATGCTTTTGCCCTGTACGCACCGGAGACCCTCTTCGATGACCGACCATTTCGAGCTGTCGATCATCAGCGGCACGCGTGCGATTTCGGGTTCGGAGGCGATCAGGTTCAAAAACTCCTTCATCACCTTTTCGCTCTCAAGCATGCCTTCGTCAACGTTTATGTCGATCACCTGGGCCCCGTTTTCCACCTGCTGGCGCGCGATGGAGAGCGCTTCATCGTAATTGCCCTCCTTGATGAGGCGGGCGAATTTGCGCGATCCGGTCACATTGGTGCGTTCGCCCACGTTGACGAAACCGGTTGTCGGGTTCACCATGAGCGGCTCGAGGCCGGAAAGCTGCAATTCGTGCTTCGGTTCGGGTCTCCGGCGTGGCTTCAGGGTTTTCACCGCTTCAGCAATCGCCCTGATGTGGTCCGGCGTCGTGCCGCAGCAGCCGCCCACGATGTTCACGAACCCGGACCGGGCAAATCCGGCGATCTGCGCGGCCATGTACTCAGGCGAGTCGTCATACTGGCCGAACTCGTTGGGGAGCCCGGCATTGGGATAGACACTGACATAGCTTTCCGCGATGCCGGACATCGCCTCGATGAAGGGGCGCATCTGTTTCGAGCCGAGCGCGCAGTTCAGGCCCACCGAAAGCAGATCCGGCATGTGCGCGATGGATATCCAGAAGGCTTCGGTGGTCTGGCCCGAAAGCGTGCGGCCGCTGGCGTCCACCACGGTTCCCGAAACCATGACCGGTACCCGTTTTCCGGTTGCGTTGAAATACTCCTCGACGGCGAAGAGCGCGGCCTTGCAGTTCAGGGTGTCGAAGACGGTTTCTATCAGGAGCAGGTCTACGCCGCCCTCCATGAGCCCCTCGAGCTGCACGAGGTAGTTGTCGACAACCTCGCGGAAGGTGACCGCCCGGTAACCGGGATTGTTCACGTCCGGCGAAAGGGAGAGCGTTTTGTTGGTCGGACCGATCGAGCCTGCGACAAAACGCGGTTTGTCGGGAGTTTTCGCACTGTAGGCATCGGCGGCTTTTCTGGCAAGCCTGGCCGCTTCGAGGTTAAGTTCCCTTATCAGGCCGGCTGCGTTGTAGTCTGCCTGTGAAATCGGGTTGGCGTTGAAACTGTTGGTTTCGATGATGTCGGAGCCTGCTTCGAGGAAGTCGCAGTGGATGGCATAAATGATATCGGGCTGGGTCAGCACGAGAATGTCGTTGTTTCCGATCAGCGGGTGATCGTGCGCGGCGAACCGCCGGCCCCGGTAATCGGCTTCCTGCAGTTTGTGGCGCTGGATCATGGTGCCCATGGCACCGTCGAGCACAAGAATGCGCTGTTCCAGCAGGTTCAAAAGTGAGTCCTTCATTCGTTACGGCATGGCGGCGTTGGAAAAAAAGAAGAATATACTGATAAGTCGGTAATTCCTTTCCTTTACGAATCTGCTTCCGAACTAATTTTCGATGTGCATTTCAGCACCGGAATGCATAAATTCAACTCTTTACTCCCATATACGTTATCGTAACCTTTCAATCAGCCAAGGAGGCGCCAATGCTTAATCGTGCAGCAAAAACCCTTTTCTGCGGTCTTTGTATTCAGGCGGCAGCGCTGCCTGTCCGGCAGGCAGAGCCTTCCCGCGAAGGAGCTCATTTTGACAATAGGTCCTGAAATTTCCCATATCACTTATGAGGAGCCGGGTCTCATGGAAGAGAGCGGAGTCATGTACGGGATTTCAGGAGCATTTACCTACCGTGCGGAAAATATGCTCGGTCCCATCGATATGGTAAAGGTTGAGG
>VGMX01000043.1 GCA_016866305.1 Chlorobiota bacterium
GCGGCAATGGCACACAACATTGCCAGGATGGCGGGATGATATCCCGCTTTTTTCTTGTGCCGTTGATCATCCTGTTCGGTGGGGAGCAATAAAAAGGCTGTCTCAGTGTTGCTTCTGAGACAGCCTCGTTTCGGTTTCCGTGTCCATTCGGTTTTACTGGTGAGCGGCGACGAGGGCGTTGTAGTTCGCCTTGACGGTCTTTTCAAGATCTTCGTCCGTGTGTACGTAACTGGTGAACATGGCCTCGAACTGCGACGGGGCAAGGTAGATGCCCTGGTCGAGCATGGAGTGGAAGTACTTGCCATATTTTGCAGAGTCGGCGGTGATGGCGCTCTTGTAGTCCACGACCGGTGTTTCGGTGAAGAAGAGGCAGGCCATTGAGCCCACGCGGTTCTGCACGTAGTTCAGTCCGAGCTTCTGCATGTTCTCCCTGAAGCCTGCTTCAAGGAACGCGGCTTTGCGTTCGAGTTCCGGATAGGGATTCTCTTCCATGAGGATCTTCAGGGTTTCGAGACCTGCAGTCAGGGCGAGCGGGTTGCCTGAAAGGGTTCCGGCCTGGTAGACCGCACCGAGAGGGGCAACGTTCTCCATGATCTTGCGTTTGCCGCCGAATGCTCCGACCGGCAGACCGCCGCCGATGATCTTGCCCATGGTGGTGAGGTCAGGCGTGACGCCATACAGCTCCTGGGCTCCGCCGAGGGCTACGCGGAAGCCGCACATCACTTCGTCGAAGATCAGCACGATGCCTTCCTGGTCGCACAGCTCGCGCAGAGCAACGAGGAACTCTTTCTTTGCCGGAATGACGCCGGTGTTGCCTGCGACCGGTTCGATGATGATCGCGGCAACCTGGCCTTTGTTCTCGTTGACGAGCACCTTGACCGACTCGATGTCGTTATAGGTGGCATTGAGCGTGTCGTTGGCCGTGCCTTTGGTGACGCCGGGGCTGTCGGGAGCGCCGAGCGTCAGGACTCCGGAGCCTGCCTTGATGAGGAAGCTGTCGCCGTGGCCGTGGTAGCAGCCTTCGAACTTGATGATTTTATCCTTGCCGGTGTAACCGCGGGCGAGACGGACGGCCGACATGGTGGCTTCGGTACCGCTGTTGACCATACGAACCATTTCAAGGGATGGTACGATCTTGCAGAGCAGTTCGGCGATCTCGATTTCAAGTTCGATCGGCGTGCCGAAGCTGGTGCCGATATTGCGCAGGGTAAACTCGATGGCTGCGGTCAGGCGGGGATGCATGCTGCCAAGGATGAACGGGCCCCATGAACCGACATAATCGAGGTAGGTGTTTCCGTCCACATCGGTCATGTAGGCCCCTTCGCCCTTTGCCATGTAGATCGGGGTGCCTCCGACGGATTTGAATGCACGGACCGGGGAGTTCACGCCACCGGGAATAAACTTTTTTGCAAGCTCAAAGAGCTCTGCAGATCTGGTAAGCTGAGGCATGTCGAGCAGTTCGGTTTTGAATTAGACGAAACGAATGGAAAAAGACGTTATCTGCGGAACAAAATCATCCGTCAAGATAGAAATACTCCTGCAGATATAAAAACCTTCGGCAACCAAAGGGATTATTTGGAGAGCATTTGTTCAACAACCGCTAGATTTCTCTCTCGCGGTGCATGTTCAAGGTGCAGGGCGCAATACTCCTGCAGCAGTGCGCAGAGCAGGGATGCTTCAGTTTCATCGGTCTTGATTCCCTGAAGTTGCTCGATCGGCGTGGCAGCAATATCGTTGAGCAGACGGAATGCTTTGACGGGAATGCGGCGTTCCCCCTGGATACGGCCTGTGCTTGCGGAGGGAAGCGCAATGCCGCCGGGGTTCATCACGAAAAGAAGTTCCCGGAGGTTCATGGCCTCGGCAACCGGGGCCACTTCCTCTCCGCAGAATACGCAACGCCTTACCGACGGCTCGAAGCCGAGCTGTGAGACGAGGTGCAGCAGAAACCAGGCAAGCAGCAGTTCGAAGTGTTCCCTGGTGCTGTAGAGCGCATCGAGCGTTCTTTCGAGCAGTGAAAAGATGGGCAGGTTTTTCTCTTCCTCCTCAATTGCGTGACTGACGAGGTCCACTATCCGGTACATGGCTGCGAACCGTTCCATGTCCGGCTCGGAAGCAAGTGGGCTGCACACCACGCTGCTCTCGCTCACCAGCTGCACTTCGCGGTTGTTCTTTTTGTACAGCACGATATCGAGCACGCAGCCCGGGCTGAATTTTCCCGAAAGGCGGCTTTTCGGGTTTCTTGCTCCCTTGAGGATCACCGGGATTTTGCCGAAATCCCTTGTGAAGAGTGTGCAGATTTTCGACTGGTCCCGGAATTTTGTCTCCCTCAGCACCACGGCTCGGGTTTTGACGATCACGGCGGGAACTTTTTTATTTTTGGAAATATAGTTATATACGAAAGCCTCCGCCGTTCCTGGCGGAAAAACCCGCTTGAAATCAAAACGGACGATCCCGGGGAAACGTTGCCGGTTCCTTCAAGGAACGCTTTGCGACACTCAGGGGTTTTCCGGATGAACGATAACATACAGCAAGATATTTCATAAGGAGAACAATAATGCCAACCTATCAGTACCGTTGTTCGAGCTGCGGAAACGAACTTGAAGTGTTCCAGAAAATGACCGATGAGGCACTCACTACCTGCCCGGCATGCAAAAAGGATGCCCTGGAACGGGTCATCAGCGCATCGGGAGGATTCGTGCTCAAGGGATCGGGCTTTTACAGCACCGACTACTGTGGCAGCAAGACTTCTTTGTCTGAATCCGCTCCTTCCGGTGGATGCTCCACCGGCACCTGCCCTTTTGCGAAATAAGCGTTTATCGCTTCGTTCGGAGCAACGGAAGCCTTCCTGCAAAACAGGGAGGCTTTTTTTTCGGGCGCCGCAGGTGCTAAAAAGGTTTTTCGCCCTCCCTCCACACGAACTTTCGCAAATTGATCTTCGGGTTTCCCCGGTATGATTCGGGGTATTGCTTGCCTTCGACGTTTCCGGTTACCGTTGCCCGGTCGAGTTTGCCGTCGTCGAAGAACATCCGGATCATGTTTCCGCTCGAATAGTTGATGCCGTTTGGCTGGTTTTTTTCGTCATAAAGGTGATAAAGGCTTTCGGCTTGTCCGGTCACGGTAACACCCGAAAGCTTCGACTGGCCGTTCATGGTGATGACCATTTTCGCCCCGCTCATCTGGTTATAAACGGGGAGATCTGCCGAAAGCGTGTCCCGCGCAGCCAGAAGAGCGTTCCGATGGGCCTGAACTTCATCGACCTGCTGTCGTTTATTCACTCCTCCGCTCTCTTTGACATGCACCATCAGGATGTCCCCGCTGAGCTGTTCGTTTCTGCCCCATGCGACAGCGTCGTCATAGAGCCAGAGGCGGTTCTGCCGTTTTTCCACCACGGCCTTGCGGGCTCTCGCCATCAGGCTGTTGTCGCGCATCCGTCCGCGAACGTTACCGGTGAGTTCGCCATGTTCCCTGTCGGGGTAATACACCCCGTTGTCTGCATAGACCTCCATCTCGGTGTCAGTGATGAGGATGTTTCCGGAAAGCACGATTTTCTTTTCTTCTTCGAACTCGGTGGCACGGTCGCAGGAGAGGCGCGTGTTGCCGTGCTGAAATCGCACATTGCCGACCACGGAGCGGTAGGGTTGCGGTGCACCGCCGGAAAGGGTTTGGCCGCCCTCAATGGTGTCGGCGTTCAGGAGAATAATTTTCTTTTTATCCGCCCGCAGTGTATTATGAAGCGGAACCGGGACCGATGCTGCCAGAATAAGCAGCATTGCGGCGAGCAGCTGGAGAGAAGAAACGGATTTTCTCATGTCATCTCTGGATTGTGGTCCCTGATAGCAATCTTGTTTTCCTGATGCAGACCGTTGCCTGTACTCTGTCTCTGAATGTCAAGACTGGCGCCTGCAATGCATAGACAGCTTTTCCTAATGTAAACAAAGCTTTTCAGCGGTGAAAAAAATACTCCTCATAGCCGGTACAAGGCAAGGTGCGCTCATGCTTGCCCCGCTTTACCAGGCGCTGAAGCATCGGGGAGGCTACCGTCCGGTGCCGCTCGTTGTCTTTACGGAAGGCGAGACGCCGCTTGCAGAAGGACTTTCCGCCTGTTTCGGAATGGATGGTGCGCTGCAGGCGATCCCGCTGCCGGAAGGTTCTGCTGCAGAGGAGACTGCTGCCGCCATGACGGGACTGGAGAAAATCATCGTCGCCGAAGCCCCCTCACTCGTCATGGTCTGCGGCAGCGGCAACGCCGCAATGGCTGCCGCGGTGACAGCCGCGAAGCTTGGTTTCCCGGTCGCATCGGCCGACGCAGGCCTGCGCAGCTACGATCGCCGCGAATGGGGAGAGATCAACCGCATGGTGATCGACACGGTTGCGGATTTCCATTTCGTGAGCGAACATAGTGGCGAGTACAACCTCATCAACGAAGGTGTTGCTGACGAACAGCTTTTTTTTGCCGGTAACCTTGTGATCGACAGCCTTGCCGGGTTGATGCCGGAAGCATCAAGGCTTGGGGTGAGAGCCGCTCTCGGCGTTGAACCCAAGCACTATGCGCTGGTTCTGCTCGGCCGTCCCGAGGAGTGTATCGAGAAGGGATACCTCGAGATGCTGTTACGCCTGTTCACGGAAATTTCCACAGGTACGACGTTACTCATGCCGCTTTCGTCCGGCATGGACGCCGCCATGAAAAAATTCGGGTTGCATACCGCTTTTGCCTCGCTTTCAGGTCTGCGCATGGTTACTCCCCAGAGCTACATGGCGCTGCTGCCTCTCCTGAAGGATTCGTCGTTCGTGATCACCGATGCAGACGAGATCCAGCCGGAGGCCACGGTGATGAACGTTCCGTGCCTTACCATGTCCGAGTCAACATCCAGGCCTTCAACCATCGAAATCGGCACGAACGTGCTTGTCGGCGAGGACGAGGAGGAAATCCTTTCCAGGGTTCATGACATCCTGCATGCCGGTGACCATGCTGACAGCCTGAGACGTTCGAAAATTCCGGAAAAATGGGATGGCGCCGCTGCCGCGCGTATCGTTGACGTTCTCGACAGGATACTCTGAAATTTATGTGTCTTGCATCAGGCAATGCATTTCCATTCAACAAGAACAGGAGGACCAAAGCGATGAGCTACGAGGAGCATGCGTCCAGAGACGCCCTCACGGTGATTCATGACCGGAAAAGCGTTCGGGAGTTCACGGGAGCAGCAGCGGTTCCGCTCGATGCGCTCGACGCCGTCATCAGGGCCGGAATGGCCGCCCCGACGGCGCGAAACATGCAGCCCTGGGAATTTGTCGCCGTTACGGCAAGGGAGACGCTCGACCGGCTTTGCGAAGGACTTCCCAGCGGGAAAATGCTTGCCGCCGCCGGGGCGGCCATAGCGGTGTGCTGTCTGCCGGAGGACGCCCATCTGCAACGTGCCGAATTTGCGGTCATCGATGCGACCTGCGCAAGCGAGAATATGCTGCTTGCTGCCGAAGCGCTCGGCCTTGGAGCGGTCTGGGTTGCTGCCTATCCCTATGAAGAAAGGATGGCGCATGTCAGGAGTGTCCTGCACATACCGGACAGTGTGATTCCGCTGAATGTCATTCCACTCGGTTTCCCTGCCGGACCCAAACCGTCTCAGGACAAATACCATCCGGAGAAAGTTCACCGGGAACGCTGGTAAATGGCTGCCTCCAATGCAAAGAGGCTGCCCTTGTGACAGCCTCTTTGTCTGCAGCGCAGGGATGCCGCTATTTTTTCGTGACCCTGCAATCCACCCTGCGGTTTTTCTGTCTTCCCTCTTCTGTCGCGTTGTCAGCCACCGGGTGCTGGTCACCGTAACCCTCGGAGGCAAGCCTTGCCTTGTCGATGCCGAGCTTCACGATTTCAGCCATGACGGTTTCCGCCCGGGCCTGCGAGAGTTTCAGGTTGGCCTGCGGGTCGCCGACATTGTCGGTGTAGCCGCCGAATTTCAGCGAGACGTTCGGGAACGCCTTGAGGATTTCGTTGATGTTGTTGATCTGCTCCTGTGATTCCGGTTTCAGGGTTGCCTTGCCGGTATCGAATACCAGGCGGTCGAACGAGAACCAGGTTTCCTTGTCGACTGCCTGATTCCTGTCTTCGATGAAGGCGATAAGTTTTCGCTCGATACCGAATTCCGGAATATTGAGTTTTACGCCGTTGGGCAGTGCATATTCCGAAAATGCTCCAAGCGAGTCCGGCGCAACGGCAGCGGTATCCGGTTCTGCAGCTGTGGTGTCAGGAACTGCCGCCGTGGTGTCAGGCGCAACGGTGGCTGCCGGCGGCGGGGTTTCCTTCTGAGGCATGTTATTGCAGGTTTTCAGCAGCAGGCCGATGATCGCGATGCCGAGCAGAAATGGCCACAATCCTTTGACGAATGAAAGAATATTTCCGGGTATGCCTGTCGGCACCGAAGGCGGTGCGCCTCCGAGCTGAGAGAGACTTACCAGACCGAGGACGCCGGAAAGCGCTGCTGGCGCAGCCTGTTGCACGGGATTTTTCTGTGAGTTCAGCAGGTTCATCACCCCGGTCGAATCAAGGTTTTCGTCTGCAGCCTGCTTGCCGAGCACGCCCATCACCAGTGGTGCAAGGATCGAGAGCAGAGCGGTTGCCGAACCTTTGGCAAGACCGGTTGCTCCGGAGACAACATGTTCAAGTTTTCCTTGCCTGCTGCCGAAAAGAAACGAGAGCAGTGAGCTTCCGGTCCTGACCAGTTCATCGGTGCTGCTTGATCCGGCAAGCGTGCTGCCGAAACGTTTGAGGAAATCACCGCCATATCCGCCAGCATTCATCCGGTTGAAAATTTCCGATGCCCCGTCAAGTGATGAAGCCTTGCTCATGAGTCCTGCCATCACCGAGGCCGCAGCCGGGCTGATGCTTACTGCAACGCGGGAACCGCTTTCCCCGAGGTAGGCGGCGATTTTCTCGCTTTTATCTCCCGCAAGCTCACTGATGACGAGTTCCAAAAGATTTACAGCCATGGCGATCTCCTCCTTTTGTTATGATGTTTGTGATAACAGTGCAAAGGCGGGTTGGATGAACTTTCCTGCAATACCCGCAATGACCGTGTGGCACGATGGCCGGTATTGCCGGGCAGGCAGATTATCCGAAAAGCGCAATTCCTGGTGTGTGCTCATGGCGGGTTGCCCCCTGCTGGCGAAGGACACCTTTTCGCATAGTTGCAATTATATGTGTAATATAACCGGTTTTTTCGAGGTTTCAAGGTGCTCTTCTCACTGGTTGCCGGACCTCGGCAACAGCAGCAGGGAGAGATCCTGCGGCCGTTCTTTTCCTTCCAGGCATCAGCTGAACCGGCCTTCAGCGTTGTTTGTTTTCTGCAGGAGGGGGGTCAGTACTGCCGTCCTTCAAAAAGCTGCGGGTCCACGCTGATGCCGTAAAGATAGGTTCCCCAATGCAGGTG
>VGMX01000044.1 GCA_016866305.1 Chlorobiota bacterium
GAAGTTCAGCATCCGCAGGCCGAGCCGTTCGACCCGGTGCATCTCGTCGAAAAAGGCGGCGCGCGAGCGTTCGAGCTTTTCCGGGTCCGGACTGCCGAGATTGATGAGGTAGCTGTCGTGCGGCAGGATGTGTTCCGGACTGAACCCTCCGTCGCTGCAGTTCCGGCGGAACGCCTCGATGGAGGCCTCCGTCAGTGCGGGAACCCGCCATTGCCGCTGGTTCTTCGTGAAGAGCGCGAAGGCCTTCGCTCCTATGGATTTCGCCTGCAGCGGCGCGTTTTCGACGCCGCCTGCAATGCTGACGTGGGCTCCGACCCGTTTCATGGAAAATATTTTCGAGTTGAAAGAATGTGGGTGGCAGGTAATCGTGCAGCAATCATTTTTTCCGGCTACCGGTTTCCGATTTTCTTTTCCTGCTCCTCCGTCATGTTGCAGGTTTCCCTTACGGTGAAGCGGATACCTCCGGGCGCGGAGGTCGAGAGCATCTCGCCGAGCAGACCGGTGGAGAAGAGCTGTGCGCCGAGGATGATGAGCAGGATGCCGAGGAACAGGATCGGGCGGTTGCTCACCGGCTTGTGGTTCAGCACCTTGTCGAGCGTGACGTAGAGGCTGACGCTGAATCCCGAAAGGAAGCTCACCAGGCCGGCCATGCCGAAGAAGTGCATGGGACGGCGGAAGTATCGGGTGATGAAGAGCACGGCCAGAAAATCGAACAGGCCGGCAAGGAACCGTCCCGTGCCGAACTTCGTGGTTCCGTGCACTCTCGGCCGATGGTTGACCGGAAGCTCCGTGATCCTGAAACCGTTCCATCCGGCCAGCACGGGGATGTAGCGGTGCATCTCGCCGTGCAGCTCGAGCCGGTCGGTCACCTCCCGCTGGTATGCCTTGAGCCCGCAGTTGAAATCGTGGATGGGTATGCCGGTGAAAAGCCGCGTGATGGTGTTGAAGAACCTTGACGGAACGGTTTTGCCGATCGGGTCCCTGCGCTGTTTCTTCCAGCCGCTCACAAGGTCGTACCCCTCGAACAGTTTTTCCAGGAGCGGGCGAATCGATGCCGGGTCGTCCTGCAGGTCGGCGTCGAGCGTTACCACGACGCGCCCTTCGGCTGCCCTGAACCCTGCCGTGAGCGCAGCGGTCTTGCCGAAGTTCCGCTGGAAGGAGATCAGGCGGATCTCAGGTTTCCCGTCGCATTGAGAGCGGATGTACTCCGCCGAACCGTCGGTGGAGCCGTCGTCCACCATGATGATTTCGAAACTGAACGGATCGTCGAACAGACGGTGCAGTTCCGGGTCCTCCATGGCATTACCGATCTGCCCGAGCAGTCCGGGCAGCGACTCACGTTCGTTATAGAGCGGTATGATGACGGAAAGCGATGTCAAGCTTCGTGCCGGTATGGTGTATGGTTGCGGTACTCTTTCCTGCGATCTTGCAACAAGATATGAAATCCGCCGGGATTTACATTTCCTTTCACACCCCCCGGGTATCGGGCGGCCAGATATACTTGTGCATCTGCAGCTGCATGCGCACCCGGAGCCGGTCTTCGAGAATCCACCGGGCAAGGCTTTCGGGTTCCAGCTTTCCGAACACCACGCCCATCAGGACCGTGCAGGCTTCCGCCAGGCCGGTTCCGGCGAGCAGTTCCCGCGCCCAGAGGTAGTCCGGACGGTCGGCAACCACAATCTTGAATTCGAACGAGCCGACTCCGTTCTTTTCGCTTCGAAGGGCAAGCCCGATGTTTTCGGGGTGGTTCCCTTCGGATACGCCGGATGAGGGGGGCTTGATATCGATAATCCTGTGTACCCGCGGGTCAACTCCGGCTACCGAAAGGAACCCTCCGGTTTCAAGCAGTACGGTCTCTCCCAGGTTGCAGAGCTTTTCCATGAGCGGGTATACCCCCTGTTGCCGGAGCGGTTCTCCGCCGGTGATCTCCACGAGCGGTGCGCCGACGGCATGAACCCTGTCGATGATCTCATCTTCGGACATTTCCAGACCTGCTTCTTCGGCGTAGGCGGTATCGCAGTCGCTGCAGCCGTGGCCGCAACCGGCAAGCCTGACGAAGGTGCATGGCCATCCGGCGAAAGATGACTCGCCCTGGATGGAGTAGAAGATTTCAGTGACCGAGAGCATCATCGCACCTTTTCGGTTCGGATTTCCAGAAGCAGTTTTTCCAGCGCGGCGGGGTAGATGCGATGCTCGCATTCGAGTACGCGCCCGGCAAGGGTCTCGGGAGTGTCGCCTGCAAGCACCGGTACACGCTCCTGCAGCACGATGCGCCCCTTGTCGTACTCCTCGCTGACAAGGTGCACCGTGGCCCCGCTTTCGGTATCGCCTGCGGCCAGCACGGCGGTGTGCACGTGGATGCCGTACATGCCCTCGCCGCCGAATTTCGGCAGCAGGGCGGGGTGGATGTTGAGCATCCGGTCGCGATAGGCCGACACCACGGCCTGCGGCACCTTGCGCATGTACCCGGCAAGTGCGATGGCCTCCACGCGGTACCGGCCGAGCGCGGCGAGCATGGCCTCGACGAACTCTGCGTACGTCGCGAACTGCTTTTCGGAGAGGTGCAGGGCTGCAATTCCGTTCTCGCGCGCGAACTCCATCGCGCCGCACTGCGAGCGGTTGGACAGGCAGAGCACGATTTCGGCATCGAGCGGCCTATCGGCTATGGCCTTGTAGAGGGATTTGAAGTTGCTGCCGGTTCCGGAGCAGAACACGGCAAGGCGGATTTTATGGTTGGGCATGCGGTTGTCAGGGTGTTTCGGCGTAACTCTTCCTTTTCCTGTAATATGCATCCGTGGAGGACTTTTTTCAAACGGCAGGGTTTGCTGCTCGGAGGCCGGTCGCACGGCTTTGCGTCTGACTGCCATATAACCTGAAAACGGGCGTAATCGGGTGTGTTTCCGGTTATGTGTCATACAGCAATTGCATGACTATCGCTTCACGATGCCCGACGCCTCAAGGTATCCCCGCACCTCGATGTCGCTGCGTTGCTGCCGTTCCGTTCCACCGTAGACAAGGTTCATCTTTTTTACCCGTTCTCCGAGGATTTCACGGGTTTTATGAAGCGATGCGAACGCTTCTCCGGAAACAGTTCGACCGGATTTGATCTCCGTGAGGACAATGCCGTCCTGCTCCTCGAACAGCAGATCGGTTTCCAGACCTCTGCTGTCGCGATAAAAATGGAGTTGCGGATGTTTTCCCTGATTGAGGTACTGCTTCATGATTTCAAGCACCACAAGGTTTTCGAAGAGCTGTCCTTTCAGCGGGTGAACATCGAGATGCGACTCCTCGCGGATTCCCAGCAGCCATGAGGCAAGTCCGACATCGCAGAAATAGAGTTTCGGCGACCTGGTTAACCGTTTGCCGATATTGGCGAACCATGGGGGGAGCAGGAAAACGATGAACGAGGCTTCCAGCAAAGAGATCCACGTTCTTGCAGTCTGGCTTGAAACACCTGCGTCTCCGGCAAGGCTGTGCAGGTTGAGCAGTTGACCGGTTCTGCCTGCTGCCAGACGAACGAACAGCTCGAACTCCCGGATGTGCCGGAGGTGAATGAGTTCCCGCAGGTCCCGCTCGACGTAGGTTGCAAAATAGTCGCCGAGAGCCACTGCCGGATCGAGATCATCGGCATGAATACGGGGATAGCCTCCGGCATGGAGCAGGCGGTTGATGCCGCAATGCGCTCCGTATGCATGCAGCTCGGCAATTGAAAGCGGCAGGAGGTTGAGGAGGGCCGTCCTTCCGGCAAGCGACTGGCTGATACGACGATTCAGTTCGAACTGATGGCTGCCTGTAAGAATGAATTCACCTGCCATTTTGTGTTCATCGACACGCACCTGAATCCACGAAAGCAGCTCCGGAACCCTCTGGATTTCATCGAGCACCGCTCCCTCTGGAAACTGCGACAGATACCCGGCGGGATCGGACAGGGCGAACTCTCTTGTGTCGGGGCGTTCCAGGTTACTGTACGGTTTTTCAGGAAAACACTCTCTGCACAGGGTTGTCTTTCCCGACTGTCTCGGACCGGTTACGGTAACGACAGGATACTGGGCAGCGCGAGACTTCAGGGTAGAGGCAAGATGTCGTGGAATCATGGTTTTGCAATTTTCAAGTTCAACTTGAAGATTGCAAAATTCCGGCTCAGTGCCAAATTTTCGGCATGGGCTTGCGCGTATCAGAAAGCGTCGGGTATCGTGCCCAGGCGCTTGCCCTGCTTTACTTTGTGCCGAAAATTTCCGTACCTTTACCGTAATGCTTTCTTTCGCTTGGCCGCACTTTCGACCTCTATATCGAGTACAAATACTATGATCGTCCCAAGGAGAGTACCATGTCGAAAAGCCGCAGCATTTGCTATCATTTTGACGGGCCGGGGAAGATTGACGTGTGGTATGGGGTGGAGTGATATTTTTTTAATTGTCCAAAGTTAACGATGTAATTTTAAGGAGGGAGAAATGCGGTCAAATTTATTGTTTCGTATTTCTTTATATCATTTTGTGGTTATTTTACTATTGGGTTGTGATAAGTATTCATTATCAGATGGATCAGCAAAGAAAATTATTGAAAATGAATGGGCAAAAAGCGGTGTGCTTTTGCCTATGAGTGGCAATTTTACAGTGATTAGTGGTGGCTATGATTGGCAAAAAGGTACGATTTCAAAAAGTAATTATAAAGAGTTAGTCGCGCTTGATAAGCTTGGTCTTGTAGAAATAATGATAGATGAAAATTATGAGCGATATAAACGAGGGGACTATTTTAGTTGGAGTCTTTTTTTGGAGCAACTTGAAAAGAATGTTGTTTTAAAAATTGCTGTATCGCCAACAGAAAAAGGTCAGAAATATGTTTATTCGGAAAATTTAAATTGGTTAAAAATTCCTATGGGTACATTCAGTATTACAGATGTATTAAGGAATGAAAAGAAAGAGAAAGGTGTTGATCTTTACAGGATTTTGATGATAAAATATGATGCAAATTGGAGCGATATATATAGACAGTATATACAGATTCTTGGTGGAAAATTGCAGGTAAAGCGAAAGGCTGTTGTGTTGCTTAAATGGGACTCTTTTGATTCAAAATGGATTTTTATAACTTCAGATATTGCAGATGAAAATGATGACTTTGTGACAAAGAATGTTGAAATTGAATTAAAAAAATAATATATGCCGTAGTGGACGTGAGCCCAAGAAACTAGACCACTTCTACTTGGCAAAGATCCGCTTGTGCGTCAACCCCCTTAACTGGACCGGCATAATTAGAGTTTCCCGGCCTATTTTATTGCTGTTCAATGAAATCCATGGGCGTCAGGTAACTCAAGGAATAGTGCGGTCGAACCTCGTTGTACTCTCTCCGCCAAGCTTCGATTTTCTGCCTCGCATCGTCAAGATCCAGAAACCAGTTCACTGACAGGAATTCATCACGGAACTTCCCGTTGAATGATTCAATATACGGGTTATCAGTCGGTTTGCCCGGTCGGGAGAAGTCCAGGACCACCTTATTCTCATAAGCCCAACGATCCATTTCTTTCGAGATAAACTCGCTGCCATTATCGACTTGCAATCGCTCCGGCACGCAGCCTTCAGCCTGTTTCAGATAGTTGAGAAAACCAACGACATCAGCACCCTTGATTTGTCGATCAACCAGCAGTCCAGGGCTTTTCTTGCTGTAATTGTCCACGATTGTCAGGATGCGAAACCGGTTGCCATTAAAGAACTGATCGCTGACGAAATATCCATACTCCAGACCTGGTGTACCCTCCCTGCATCCTCGTTCGAGGCGCTGTGCACCCATACGGCTTCGACGAGGACGTTTCATGCGTAAGTTCAGGCCTTCTTGCCGATATATCCGGTACACCCGTTTGTGATTATCCTTGAATCCTTCTCGTCACAACAAGGTCAAAATTCTCCGGTAACCATAGCGAACTCGGGTAAAGGCAATTTCTCTCATTCGCATCGTTAACAACCGGGAATCACGACGATGTGAGCGATAAAACAGCTTGCTCGGGACAATTGCAGCGCATTGCAGGCACGTCGAGACGAAACCCGGTATGCATCCAGGAGATACATGACCAGTTCTCGTTTCTTCCGAGGTCTCACAGCTTTTTTTTTATCACATCCTGTAACATCTGCTTGTCCAGACTCAGATCGGCGACAAGCTTCTTGAGCTGGGAATTTTCTTCTTCAAGCTGTCGGAGACGGCGAAGTTCCGATACACCCAGACCGCCGAACTTCTTTTTCCAGTTAAAAAAAGTCGCCTGTGAGATACCCATCTGCCGGCAAACCTCCTCAACACGGTTTCCGGTTTCGACCTGACGAAGGGCGAAGGCAATCTGTTCCTCTGTGAATTTGCTGCGTTTCATGACAATGAATCCTTGTTTTGTTCAAGTTACTCATTGCCGGAAAACTCTACTTTAGAACGGCCCAGTTTTCTGGGAAGGGGTCAGGAAGGGGTCACCCCCACGGGTGTGGGGAAGATCATTCCTTTCGGTAATCCGGACGGCGGATGTTAGAAACACCCCCACGGGCGTGGGGAAGATACTCATCCTCCGTCTTTTTTGCCGCCGATGACGGAAACACCCCCACGGGCGTGGGGAAGATCAACGCAGGAAGATTTACAAGAGGTGAAATGAAGAAACACCCCCACGGGCGTGGGGAAGATCTCACGCTGTTCGACGGCGACGGGCTTTTTCTAGAAACACCCCCACGGGCGTGGGGAAGATTTGAGCACGGGACGATTGCCAAGGTCACACGGAGAAACACCCCCACGGGCGTGGGGAAGATTTTGAACCGAGGTATCCAGCGGCTGTACACTTTCTGAAACACCCCCACGGGCGTGGGGAAGATCTGAACTTGCAACAAAAAAGAGGACACGTTAAGAGGCCAAAACCTTCGGTTGATAATGAAGCTTCAAAAACTCAGCCGGCGACAGATAGCCTAATGCCGAGTGAGTCCTTTTCCGGTTGTAAAAGATC
>VGMX01000045.1 GCA_016866305.1 Chlorobiota bacterium
ATGTCAAGCCGTCCGCGCGCGGAGAACTGGAAATCACTTCGGTTAATGAGGAGTATCTGCTAAGGGGTCGGCTGAAGTGCTCCATGCTGGGTCGCGGGTTTGCCTGGCTCGATACCGGAACCCACGAATCGTTCCAGGAAGCCGGCAATTTCATTCAAATCGTTGAAAAGCGACAGGGCCTGAAAATCGCATGCCCCGAAGAGATCGCATGGCGTTCCGGCTGGATTGATGACGAGGCGCTGTCGAAACTTGCGGAACCGCTCATGAAAAGCCAGTACGGGCAGTATCTCATGCAGTTGACGGTTCAGCGCTGAACCAGTGAGAAAATGTCGTACAAGTGAAGTAGCAGCTCGGTTTATGGGGTTTGTTTCAGCGAGTTTTTCATGACCTTACCGGCTGAGTTTTTCGGCAGAGCCGTCATGAATTCAATATCGCATGGAACTGCGTAGATGGGGAGCTTTTTCCCGCAGTAATCAAGTATGGTTTCTGCGGTAATTCTTTCGTTCTCTTTCAGCACTATGAAGGCTTTTGCCGCTTCCCCGAGTTGATCGTGAGGAACGCCTATGATAGCGGCTTCGGCAATTTCGGGCATGTCAAGAATGGCGTGTTCAATTGTTGCCGCCATGACCTTGTAGCCGCTGGGTTTGATGAAATCCTTTTCTCTTCCCACAAGATAGATGTACCCGTCCTCATCGGTATAGCCGAGATCCCCGGTGTAGAGCTTTCCGTTCCTGAACGGATTTTTGGCAGGATCAGGCAAAAGGTAGCCTGCGGCGACGTTATCGCCTTCCGCAACAATTTCTCCTATCTCGCCCTGTTCAAGAGGAATGCCGGTTTGGTCCACGACCTGCAGCGTTACCCCGGGAATCCCTTTTCCGATGGAGCCTGTTTTTTTCTGAAGTTTTTCAGGCGGAAGGTATGAGAGCCTCGCGGTGGCTTCAGTCTGCCCGTAGCTTATGAAAAGGCGGGCATCTCCGTGCAGTATTGAACGGAGGTCTTCAATATATCTGTCGGCAAGTTTCCCCCCTGCCTGCTGTACGTGGCGCAATGTCGCAAAACGACGTCCTCTGAAGCTTTTATTGTTCAAAAGACTCTGGAATGTGCTCGGAACGCCCGCAAGGCCCGTGCAGGAGAACGTTTCCATTTCGTTGAGCACGTCTTCGACGTACTGAAAATAATTGTTTATCACAAGCGATCCCCCCGCTCTGAGATGCGTATGCAGGAGTGATGTGCCGAAGCAGTAGTGAAAAGGCAGGACGGTCATCATCCTGTCGTCCTGCGATCAAGGTAGGCGATGATCGCGCCTGTGTTCGCCATGATGTTTTGATGCGTCACCCTTACGGCGTTTGGCTGGCCGGTGGAGCCTGAAGTGAACATCAGGGCGGCGAGGTCTTTTCGGGAATCGACGGATGCGGTTATCGGGCGGCTTTCTGTATCAGGGGCACTGCCCCGGGTTTTAAACGGCATGATGGCGCTTTTGAGCACCTGATTGCCGCTTTCGGTAATCAGGCGCTCATATCGTGCGACCAGACGGTCGTCGATGCACAGTGTGCGGCAGCGGATAAGCTTCGTATAGTTTTCGAGATCGTCCGCCGTCAGACGGGATGGGAGTGGAGCGGCCACAGCTCCGGATTTGATGATGCCGAGATAGCATGCTACCCAGAATGCCGAATTTTCGGCAAGGATACCGACCTTTTCCTGAAATCCGGTCCCGCAGGTTTTCAGAGCGTGCTCCACGCCTTCGACCATCCGCAGCAGTTCCCCATAGGAGGTTGTCGCCCCCTCTTCGATAAGGGCGATCCGTTGCAGGTCAGCGTTTTCAAGCAGATAGTCGAACAGGTTCATGCTTCCGCTTTCAGGCATTCAGTTTTTTGCCGATAAAATTGACCAGTGACTGGACGGAACCCAGGTTGGCTCTGGTTATTTCGGCATCCTCGACTTCAATTCCGAACTGCTGTTCGAGCTGGACGACAATATTGGTCATGCCAAGCGAATCGATACCGTGATCGGCCATCGGTGTATCGTCCGGGGCGTCGGGAATAAAAAGGGGAAATGAGTCGTTGAGATAACCTAAGAGTTGGTCTCGAATTTCAGATCCGGTAAGAGAGGGCATTGTTTATCTCCGAAATGTTAATGGGTTTCCGTTTTTAGGGTACTAATGGGGCCAGCCGCAGATATTCGGTGGTGCGCTGCTTGTCGCGGATATCTGCAATGACGTTGTTAACCTGATCGACAGAAAGGCTGAACGTCGAGGCGATCTCTTCGGCTGAAAGAGCTTTTTCATGGGCTTCCCAGATGCCGTCGAGCAGCTCGAAGGGCAGGCGGTAAAAGAACTCCTCCTGGGTGGTGTCGGCCGGATAGGTGTCGGTTGTCGGAGGCCTGTTGAGGATATCCTCGGGGACGCCGATCTCTTTTGCGAGGGCATAGACCTGCGTTTTGAAAAGGTGGCGTATCGGCTGAAGATCTACCCCGCCATCGCCGTATTTTACAAAAAAGCCCAGATCGTGTTCATTTTTGTTTCCGGTTCCTATGACCGCATAGTTTCGCCTTTCCGCCTCATGGTAAAGCGTCATCATTCTTGCCCGCTGTTTCAGGTTCGATGCGGCAACGATTTCATTGACCTGGGACGGGGTAAGACGACGCCGGATCTCCTTTCCGTCGGGTTTGATCACCACGGCGCTGAAAATATTCAGCGATGCTTCGCCGAGCAGATTCTGGGGAAGCACGATTTTGAATTTATCGGCTGAAGGGTCAAAGTCGGGCACAGCCTGCTTTACGGCGTGGTCGCGGGCCTCATAGCACCCGAACCCGTTGAGGGCGGGGGTAATGTCTCTTGTAAGCGTTTTGACGCCCAGCCGGAGAGCCATGTTTTCTGCCAGCATGGCGCTGTCGGGGCTTGAATCCCGGTCAGGAAGCATGACGACAATAACCTTTTCGGGGCCGAACGCACTGACGGCAAGGTGCAGTACGGTCGCCGAGTCCAGCCCGCCGCTGACCCCGATAACCCCGCCATCGCGCTTCAGGGTTGAAATGCAGGAGTTCTTCAGCCAGGCGACAAGACGAGCGGCCTCTTCAGATGGATTGAAACCTGAATGCATAGTCATGAGTTTTAATATTAGGGATAACTGTTCCGGATAAAAAGGTCGTACCAGAGCTGAGTTGTAGCAATGCCCATCAGCGCCATCTGCTCCATTTCACTGCTCATGTTTTCTTTTTTCGCCTTGTTGAGAAGTTTCATGGCTGCCTGGGGAGAGAAGATGCCGGTTTTTTTCAGGTTCTCTTCCGAGAGCAGTTCACCGGTATGCTGAAACGAGGAACTTTTGAAGATGTCGTGAATCGGGGCTCGATAGGGGAATTTTGTCCGGTAGGCGATATCGGCCGGGAGCATGGATTCCGCAGTTTTTCGTACTACATACTTGTCCTGTTTCAGGCTTCTCAGTTTCAGCGTCAGAGGAAGCGAGTTGGCAAATTCGACAAGACGGTGATCGAGAAAAGGAAAACGCCCTTCCACACCATTGGCCATTGCAACACGGTCGCCCTGTGATGAAAGCAGATAAGGGGTCATGAAAGTTATGATCTCCAGTGTCTGTGCCCTTTGCGGTGAATCCCAGCTTGCGAATTCTTCGGGGAGGATCTCTGCAAGTCGATTTTCATACGGTCGCGGTGCGAGTTCCGCCCGGATTTCAGGGTGGAAATACCCCTGCAGCCTTGCGGTGTTGTTCCAGCGGAAAAGATGGCTGAAGAGCATGTGATCGCTCTGTTCGAGCCCGTCCTGCATGGCGAGTTCCAGACTTCGGAACTTGTCCCTGCCGGGCAGGTAAGGGTAGAGACGGCTTACCAGAGAGCGCCTCATCGGTGATTGAGGATCTTTGGCCATGAACCTTCTAACGGCGGTTTCCTTGAACAGGTCGTATCCCATGAAAAACTCGTCGGCACCTTCTCCGGTAAGGACTGCCTTGAGGCCGTGTCTGCTGACGTTTTCCGAAAGCGGGAGCATGGATACCGGTCCTGCCCGCAGTTGCGGAACTTCGGTATGCCAGACCATTTTCCGAAGGGCAGCGGCAAGGTTGTCTGCTGTGCACCGGGTTACGTGGTGAGCTGTGCCGAGATGCCTGGCAACCTGCAGCTGGTGTTCGCTTTCATCGTAATCGGGGTGCTGGAATGCAATGGAAAACGTATGCAGCGTAGAGGCATACCGGCTTGCGAACGCTCCTATCAGCGAAGAGTCTACTCCTCCGCTGAGATACGATGCAACAGGGACATCGGCTTTCAGTCTGATTCGAACGGCATCGTCAAAAATGGAGGCAAAGGCTTCTTTGGCGGCATTTTCAGTCCACCGCTCTTCCGTGAAATCAAGCTGCCAGTAGCACTCCTTTCTTATATCCCGTTTGCCCTCTTCAAGGGTGTAGTGATGTGCCGGCAGTACTTCAAAGATGTTTTTGAAGGGTGTTTTTCCGGGAAGAGGAGTCCAGAAGGTCCAGATGTCCTGGAGAACCTGAAAATCCGGTTCGCGGTGCAGTTCGGGAATTGTCAGGAGGGCCTTGATTTCCGATGCGAAATAGAGCGTGCTTCCACTGAAGGTATAGAAGAAAGGACATATGCCGAGCCTGTCCCTGCATAGGATGAATTTACGCCCGATACTGTCCCAGAGAGCGAAAGCATATTGACCGTTGAGCTGTTTGAATCCTTCGAC
>VGMX01000046.1 GCA_016866305.1 Chlorobiota bacterium
GCCAGGCATGGAGCGCAAGAAAATCGATACCGAGTACAAGGAGACGCTTGCTCTCATCGAGGAGCTTCGTTTCATTCTCGGCAGCCCGGAGAAGCAGATGCAGATCATCCGAGAGGAACTGCTGAAAGTGAAGGAGGTTTATGGCGATGAGCGCCGGACCGAGATCGTGCCGCAGGAGGGCGACTTCTCGATCGAGGATATGATCGCACAGGAAGACGTGGTGATCACCATCACCCACGAAGGGTTCATCAAGCGCTTCCCGGTTTCGGGTTATCGTCGCCAGGCGCGGGGAGGACGCGGTGTCACGGGGGCGCAGGCCAAGCACGACGATTTTGTGGAGCACATGTTCATCGCCTCGACGCACAACTACATCCTTTTCTTCACCAATACCGGCCGGTGCTACTGGCTCAAGGTGTACGAAATCCCGGAAGCCGGCAGGGCTGCTCGCGGGCGTTCGCTCGCCAACATCATGGAGTTGCGGCCCGATGAGAAGATCAAGGCGTACATCAACATCCGCAACTTCGACGACCCGCATTACATCATTATGGCCACGGCCAACGGCGTCGTCAAGAAAACCGATCTGAAGCAGTACTCCAATCCGCGCCGCACCGGCATCAATGCTATCAGGATCGAGGATGGCGACGAACTGATCGATGCCCGCCTGACCGACGGCGAGCACCAGGTCATTCTCGCCAAGAGTTCAGGATATGCCGTTCGCTTCCCCGAGTCTGAAGTCCGCGCTCAGGGTCGCGATACGGTGGGTGTCAAGGGCATCACGCTCGATGATGAGGAGCGCTGCATCTCGATGGTTACCACCAAACGCAACGATACAACCCTGCTTGCCGTTACGGACAACGGATATGGCAAGCGCAGCAAGGTCGATGATTACCGGATAACGAAGCGAGGTGCGCGCGGGGTGATTACCATCAAGGCTCACGAAAAGATCGGCTCGCTGGTCGGTCTGCTCGATGTGAACGATGATGACGATCTGATCATCATTACCGTAAACGGTATTGTCATCCGTCAGCATGTATCTGATATCAGGGTGCTCGGCAGGAACACGTCAGGAGTCAGGCTTATCAGGCTTGATGCCGGCGACAGGATTTCCGCTACGGCCAGGGTGCCGAAGAGCGACGAGGATGGCGATTCGGAATCGATGATCGAAGATCCCGACGGCCAGATCGATCTTTTTGAGTGACCGGAGCGTTATGTGCTCATTCGGGACGGTTATCCGGTGCAGTCCCGGACGTTTTTTCAACAGGAAAATGCGCCTTATGGAACAGAACAGACCGACAATCGTCAGGGAGCAGCCGGGCACGAAGTACTACTGTGCCTGCGGCAAATCGCAGAACCGGCCCTGGTGCGACGGTTCCCACAAGGGGAGCGGCCTGACCCCTTACAAGGTCGAGATCGAGGTGGAGAAAAATGTGGCCATCTGCAACTGCGGCCGGTCGGCCAGAATGCCGTTCTGCGACGGGGCTCACAAGAGCCTCACGTGAGATTTCTTTTACTGCAGGCTGCCGGTTCCGGCATGCCGGAGTGGATTTTTTACCAAACAACGAGAAAGAGGATTTATGGCGCGACCGAAAAATGTGAAGCATATATTTGTTACCGGAGGGGTGATCTCTTCACTGGGAAAAGGCATTCTGTCGGCTTCGCTGGGGCTTCTCCTGAAATCCAGAGGTCTTCGTGTGGCCATCCAGAAATACGATCCCTATATCAATGTCGATCCGGGCACCATGTCGCCATACCAGCATGGCGAGGTCTATGTTACCGATGACGGCGCGGAGACGGACCTCGATCTGGGGCACTACGAACGGTTTCTCGACGAATCGACCTCCCAGGCCTCGAACCTCACCATGGGCAGGGTGTACAAGTCGGTCATCGACAAGGAGCGGCGCGGCGAGTATCTCGGCGGAACGGTACAGGTGGTTCCCCATGTGATCGACGAAATCAAGGACCGTATGGCCGAACAGGCCAGGAACGGGAACCTTGACGTGCTGATCACGGAAATCGGCGGCACCATCGGCGATATCGAGTCGCTTCCCTTTCTCGAGGCCATGCGTCAGATGAAGCTCGAAATGGGCGAGCGCAACCTTCTGAACATCCACCTCACCTTCGTACCCTACATCAAGGCGGCCAGCGAACTGAAGACCAAGCCCACGCAGCACAGCGTCAAGATGCTGCTTGAAACCGGCATCCAGCCGGACATCCTGGTCTGCCGGAGCGAGAAGCCGCTTTCACGCGAGATCAAGAACAAGGTCGGTCATTTCTGCAACGTGAACGATCTGGATGTCATCGGGCTCAACGACTGCGATACCATCTACGAGGTGCCGCTCATGCTGCTGCAGGAAAAGCTCGACCTGCGCGTGATGAAGAAGCTCGGGTTGAAGCATTTCAGGGATCCTGATCTCAACTACTGGCGTGAATTCTGCAACAAGGTCAAGCATCCGCAGGATGGAGAGGTCACCATCGGTATCTGCGGCAAGTACACCGAGTACCCCGATGCATACAAGTCGATCCTCGAATCCTTCGTGCACGCCGGAGCGAGCAACAACGTCCGGGTGAACATCCGGTTGCTCAAGGCGGAGGATGCCGAAGGGAAATCATTCGATTTCCGCAAAGAGCTTGAAGGAGTCAGCGGCATCCTTGTGGCGCCCGGTTTCGGCGACCGCGGCATTGAAGGCAAGATCCAGTACATCCGCTATGCAAGGGAGCAGAACATTCCCTTCTTCGGGATTTGTCTCGGCATGCAGTGCGCCACCATCGAGTTCGCCCGCAACGTCTGCGGCATGCCGGAGGCCAACTCCACCGAATTCAACAAGCGTACCCGTTTTCCGGTTATCGACCTCATGGAGCACCAGAAAAAGGTCAAGGAGAAAGGTGGCACCATGCGGCTCGGGAGCTACCCCTGCATTCTCAGGGACGGATCGAGGGCGCACAGCGTCTACCAGAAGTTCCTGATCAACGAACGGCATCGCCACCGCTATGAGTTCAACAACACCTTCCGCAAGGCTTTCGAGGACGCAGGCATGGTCTTTTCCGGCACCTCCCCGAACGGTGAACTGGTTGAGATTGTGGAGATTGCCGGGCACTGCTGGTTCGTCGGCGTGCAGTTCCATCCCGAACTGAAATCGAGGGTGCAGAAGGTGCACCCTCTTTTCAACGGTTTCGTTGCTGCTGCCAAGGAGTTCAGTCAGGGTAAACGGCAGATGGAGCTGCCGGTCGAGCCTGCCAGGGAGCGCCCGGTCGATATGCCCTCCTTCGTGTCGGTCGAGAGCGGAGAGCGTGAATGACCTTTTTCATTTTTTTCTGAAGGAAAAGGGAAAAAAGGTTTGGAAGTTGGGGGGTGAAGGTGATACATTAGGAGCCCGTTGATGCATGAGTACAGGGGCATCGGGGGGGGAAAGGCCCGGAAACGGGCATGTTATTTG
>VGMX01000047.1 GCA_016866305.1 Chlorobiota bacterium
ATCCAGGCAAAGCTCCCGGAGCCTGGCATTCACCTGCCCCCGGTGGTATGCGGTATGCACGAAAACCTGCACGAGCAGATCCGCAAGGGTGGTAACGTGCACCTCGAACCCGAGCTTTTCGCCTATCATCCGGGACCAGGCCAGTTCGACCGGTACGTCGAGGGCCTCGGGAGCGAGCAGGTCATGGTACACGGCAAAGCCGCGGTGCACGTTTCTCGTGAACTGCTCGAGCGCAGCCATGCCGAGCGCACGAGTCTCTTCAGGATCGAAAGGCCGGCGCTCGATGACGTCGAGAAACACCTTCTGCACCAGGTGGTTGTGGCGCATTCCTGAAAGAAGCAACGCATCGAGGCCAGCTTCCGGCCTGCTCCGGATCGAGGCAAACACCACTGCATCGGCCCACCCGGTATAGCGGGCAAAATCCCTGAACAGCGCAAGCATCTCCATGCTGCCGTCTCCTGTTTTTCGTTGCTGCAACACCTTCAGGTTCACCGATCCCGGAAGAATCCATTCACCCTCAGGCTTTCATGAACCTACGGAAGGAGCACCTTCATTTTACGGCCTCCGGTAACCTCAAAACCTTCACGCTCATAGAAAGCGAGCGTCAACCCGAACTCCGGCAACGGCGGTGTTGTCACTTCAAGCCGTTTCCATCCCCGAGAAGCACCGAACGCCTTGGCATCCGAAACAAGACGGCGTCCCAACCCGGCATTCCGGTACTCCGGACGGACGTAGAGCTCCGGAATGGTGCCGAACGCCCCCTCGGCATAGAGGGCGTAACTTTCATACAGGGCGATGAACCCGGCAGGGTTTCCCTGCCTGCATCGGGCGATGAACACAAAATACTTTTCACGGGCAATGAACTCCTCGAGCCTCGAAGCCGTATCACTGAAGCTGAAAGCGAACACCTGCTCACCGATGGTTTGCATAATTTCCTCCAGCAGTTCGCCGACCATGATCGAAACGTCATGGATATCTCCCGCTGCAGCCCGTTGAATCGTCATGGTGTCGTTCATACAATCCGTGATAGCAAAAATGAAATGAAAATGGCAAGCCTAATCAATGGCAAGGCGCATGACGGTCAGAACCAGAATCATTGCTGTTCCGCCAAGATAAATCCGCCGGATGTCGGCAATCCGGTCAGGAATCCCGGGGTTGAGCAACCGACTGACCGAATGAAATACAACAACGTCGAAAAGCACTTCGGCAAGCAGCACGCACGTTCCGGCAGCAAACGACAGCTCGAAACGCAACAGGCGAAACAGTCCGTAAAGTCCGTTGTTGTACATGGACGGAGAAACAACCGGTTTCGTTGCAGCCAGCATCTCCCATTTGCCCCGGGCACCGCCCTGCAACACATCCGCGCAATGCAAAACCGCTCCGGATGTTACTGACGGCCCCCTGCGTAAATATACGATTTCCCGATTGCGCTCAGCAGTTGGACACCGGACTTTCGTGCCGGACCGGTATTCCGGAAAATTCTCCGTGGAAAATGAACCCCCTGTGCGGGTTCGCTGTTAGTTATACATCGAAGGAAGAAAACATCTCTCAAAACCGCACAACGCTGCACGCTCATGAACTGGAAACAGCTTCTCCGCCAACAGCTCGAAGACGCCTTCAGGGTGGCCGAACGGCTTGTCAGGCTTCTCGACGAAAAGGACCTTCAGTGGAAACCCTCCGAAGGCGACAACTGGATGACGACAGGGCAGCTTCTGCTGCATATGGGAAAATCGTGCGGCGTGCCGATGAAAGGGTTCGCCACGGGAGAGTGGGATATGCCCGGCCACAGCGACGTGAACGAAAAGAAAACGGAAAAAACGATGCCGCCTCCCGCTGACCAGCTCAAGTCGATACGTTCCGTTGACGAAGCCCTGAAGCTCCTCTCTCTGGATAAGTCGCTCGCGCTTGAAACCCTGAGCAAGTGCAGCGAGGAAGATCTGGAATCGAAGCCCGCTCCCGCGCCCTGGGGCCCGGAAAACGTGAACCTCGGCCTGCGTCTGCTGCAGATGATCGATCATCTGAACCAGCACAAGGCGCAGCTCTTCTACTACCTGAAAATGCAGGGCAAGCCGGTCAACACCTATCATCTTTACGGCAAGTAACGCCCCGGACGACTTCCCCATGCATTGCAGGAAAGATATCGGACAGCTTTTCCGTATCTTTCCTGCCTTCGCGTCTGCCGGACAAGCCCGGCAAACTCCGGACCAATTGACCAGAAACCGCTTCACCATG